>CAJUQJ010000109.1 GCA_910588215.1 uncultured Lachnospiraceae bacterium | reverse complement strand
CCGCCTGTCGGAATTACCATAACAGTGTCGCCATCGAAATCGGCACCCGACAAACGTTCCGCAACTTTACTGTTAATACCGATTGCATCTTTTGGTGTATTACCAAGTACCTTCTTACCTTCTGGTTGCTTATTGTTCACGGTAAGAACCGGAATTTCAAAAGTACCACCATGCGGATACCGAATCAAAGCGACCTGCTCTCCATTCTTATAATTTGGAGCATAGACTTCTGTATCTTTGATTGTGGTCAAAGGTAATATGACCTGGTACTTCTGTCTTGGTAATGCTGCTGCCTGAAGATGCACTGCCGCCGAATCGCAATCATCAGCAAATGATTTAAGCAATGTCTTCTTGACAGTAGGGTTGGTAAGCGCACAAATTTCGTCATACTCTGCAACTTTATCAGCAGTGGCAAGTCCAAGCTGCTTATTGATAAGGGTCATGCTTTGCTTCGACAAGAACTGGGACGGAAGATGGTCGCTCCATTCTCCCCAATCTCCTTCTTCAGCACGCTTGTTGATAAGGGAAAGTTTTTCATTCCCATCTTTGTCAATATAATAGCTCTGTCCTCCATGTTCCTTAATCAAAGAGCCAAATGGATTGTCAGGATCATCTTTGATTTTCTTAAGAACATCGGTCATCGGTGTTCCAGTTTTCTTGTTTGTGTTGAACAATACATCAACACCATCCGGGAGGTCATCAGAATATACCGCCATTCCTTTCAGATAATGCGTTCCATCAACCATGATGCGAACCTGGGCATAATGGGAATCACCAAGCGACAAATCATCCACGCCTCTCCGAATCTCGATTACGCCATCTTTCTGAATACCGCCATCCTCTGCGTAGTTAATTTTCAGGCGGCTGGAATCCATGCTTTCCGGATATTGAAATGCTGGTCTGACTTTCTGTCCATCTTCACTGAGAATCTGATCGTAGTCCTTTACCGAATGAACATTATCAAAATCGTAAATTTCTCTATGCTCTGTTCCAGGAGGACATATAACTTTAATATTTGTCTGTTTGCCAGGATTCGTTACTTGCGGAACACCACCGCCATAAACCGGATATCCCTCCATCTCCAAAATATAAAGTGCTTGGTTCAATTTCTCTCTGGAGATTCCAAGTTCCCGTTCAACACCAGTGCCTACATCAATCATTCCTTTTTCATCAATCATTTTTTTCAGGAAATCAGCAGTAGTTTTAGCCTGGTTCATACGAGCTTCGGAATTTTCATTAAGAAGAGACCTTACAGATGAATCATTTGCAAACCCCATCTTTTCGGCAATTTCGTTAAGGCTGTAACCCTTTTCTCTTAGTCCCTTTGCTGTCGAAACCTGAAGAGAACGCCGCTCATCTTTTGCAAGACTCATCTGGGTCCGCAACTGTGTCGTAGTTAGTCCGAGTTGTGCCGCAATTTCTGTTTCACGAAGCCCCTGACTTTTCAGTTCATCAATACGACTGAGGAAATCGCCACTATGTTGATAAGGATTATCGCCGGAACCCCAAGGATAGCGGCCGGAACGTCTTGGCATTCCATAATGCATTAAAATTTCTTCCG
>CAJUQJ010000108.1 GCA_910588215.1 uncultured Lachnospiraceae bacterium | reverse complement strand
CCGGAGGAACCTCGTATCCACAACTGGAACGTGAATATGGCGTAAATCGGAGTACGATTAGCGGCTGGGTAAAGCAGCTTTCCCCTATCAAGGTATCAGAGGAGGAAACGGTCACCCTCAAGGAGTATAAGGCTCTCCAGAAAGAAATCCAGCGCCTTAAGATCGAGAATGAAATATTAAAAAAAGCGACCGCCATATTCGCAAAAGAACAATAGCCGAGATTGTTGCATTTATCCAGAACAACTTAACCAACTACTCTGTATCACAGCTTTGCAGTGCCTTGAAATTTCCAAGGAGTACCTATTACAAGGCTCTGGTTTGTGTACCTTCAAATAAGAACATGGAGTATGAGGAATTCAGCAGGAAAGTGAAACAGGCCTTTGAGGATTCCAAACGCAGATACGGGGCTGTCAAACTATGCCGTGTACTCAATGGCGCTGGGACACCCTGCAGTATCAAGCGGGTCCAGAGGCATATGGCAGAGCAGGGACTGCGCTCTGTGGTAGTAAAGAAGTACAACCACCATGCCAATCATGGCAGTATCCCAGATGATAAAGTGAATATCTTGAAACGTGATTTTAGAACGGAAACCATCAACAAAAATGGTGCACAGATATTACCTACATCCATGTGCAGAAAGAAGGATGGACTTATCTGGCGTCTGTCATGGATTTGTGCAGCCGTAAAATCATCGGCTATGCCTATGGCACATCTATGACAGCGGAACTGGCAGTGAAAGCGGTAGAGAATGCGTGCCTGAACGTCAGGGATACAAAAGGGATCATTTTGCACAGCGACCTTGGAAGCCAGTATACGAGCCAGGCATTTGAAGACTGCCTGACCAGGAAAGAAATCCTGCATTCCTTTAGCCGTAAGGGAAATCCATACGATAATGCCTGCATGGAATCCTTTCATTCTGTACTGAAAAAAGAAGAAATATATCTTCATACTTACCAAGATTCAAAGGAAGCCCGCAGAGCAATCTTTGAATACATAGAAGGCTGGTATAATCGTAAGCGGATACATAGCTCTATTGGTTATTTGACACCACAGCAAAAGGAGGATGAGGAACTTAAAAAAACAGCATAATCTTTCGACTTTTTTTGTCCAAAGTATTGACATAGATCCAGTTTTCAAGGTGCGGCTCATCGATGAACTAAGATAAGTCTACACCTAAATGACCGCCCGTCCCGTATATCCATAATGTCGGAAATCAGCCCGGAAAACTTTCTATTTCCACGCTCTCGGAATTGTGGTAGAATGGAAACAGCAAAGCGACAAATGACAATTTGTCTAAATAAATCAAGATAAGCACGTTGTTAATTATGTATATTAGAGGTGGGTATGATTGAATGAGAGAAATAGAAACGGTACAGAAAATACAGGACTATATACGCATACATCATAAAGATGCTAATTTCAATATAAATGATATCTGTTCTAAGATTGGGTATTCAAGGCGACAAGTTGACAGAATTTTCAAGAAGTATCTGAACAAAACATTACAAGAATATGTTAGTGCAGTTTGTTTAACGGATAGCGCAAATGAATTATTGAATACAAAAAAAACAATTTTGGAAGTTGCATTGAACAGTCATTATGAAACAC
>CAJUQJ010000107.1 GCA_910588215.1 uncultured Lachnospiraceae bacterium | reverse complement strand
AAAGTGTCCCAGTCTGCTCCGGCGCACTGTCCCAGTCTGCTCCGGTTTTTCCAACTTTGCCGAGCTACAGGCTAAGAGTCATGTGCCTATGTATATGAAAGACTGGATTAAGAAGCTCGATGATTTCCTTACTCTGTCGGGAAAAGAATTGCTCACACATGCCGGAAGCATATCGGCAGAAGTGGCAAAACTGAATGCTGACACTGAGTATGAGAAATTCCGCGAACGTACCCAATATCAACTCTCCCCAGTCGAGATTCACTTCATCGAAGCCTTCGAAGCCGAGCAAAAGAAACTCCGAGGAAAGCAATAATGCAGAAAGTGCAGAAAATGCAAAGAACACGACCCTAAAATGACGCTGTCTTCCAAAAGTATTTGGATATTTTTGTCACTATCCCCCATTTTTACAAAATAACCACTAGCACTATAACAAAAAGTCGCAACCCTATGATGAATGATCCATTACCACCCAAGAACCTCCACGATCTGCGCCCACACGTCTAATAATACCTTGTTCTTGCAATTTCTTTAGATGTTTGGAGACGGCTCGATCGGAGATGGAAAGCATCTTAGCAAGTTCATTAATAGTCACTGACGGATTCTCCTTCATTTCGCATACTATTCTGTCGCGTGTTTTCTTTGAACCTTTCTCTGAACTTTTCTCTGAACCTTTCTTAGTATCTTGTTCTGTTTGTATCGGTTCTGTATCGGGTTTGATTCGGGTTTGGTTCAGTTTTGCATCGCCCCTGACAGACATGAAAATCTCACGATAAATGGTGGCTGTGAATCCACCCTGCTCTACTGCAAATTCAGGCCGTTTAAGATTGGCTTTATCAAAAGCCTTCATAATCTTTTCATAACCACGTCCCCAAGCCTCGATGAATCCGGTACGATAGAAAACCTGTGCCATCTTTGGATTGCGCGGTTTGGAGGTATGCTTACTCATCAGAGTTTCTACGGTATAATTTTCCGGCAACACTCCTTCATTCCATAAGCGGATATGGTCGTCATAGATACTCATCTGATTCCACGTACCGAATTGCAATTTGTGTACAATGCTGTTGAAGATGATTTCACGGAGAGCATCTTCTGGAATTTCCAACGGTTCCTTTCGTTGTAAACCCTCATAGTGTATGGGGCGGATAAGATATTTGCTGCTTAACACCTGCATTATCTTATCAGTCATTTGAATCAGATTCCCTTCGATTTGGTCTTGGCTCAACAAGTCAGCATCATCCGCACCAAACCGGCCTATCTTGAAGCTGGAGGTTACAAATCTGCGTTGGGGATATTTTCCAAACAGCAGAACAGCTCCGTTTGTGGGGATTCCGTCCTTGATAAGTCCCAGATTGGACAAGACTTCTTCTTTGGAAGATTTACGAGATTCGGGTTCCATACGTCCCTCCCCGATAGCATGATCCAAGAAATATTCAATCGCGCCGTCGTCAATATCATCCAATGTAACTCCATCACAAGGAATATCCTCCCAATTCAACCCCATCTTCTTCAATAGAAACTGATGGAGGGCATTTCCACGCAACTCTTGTTTCGTAGCCCCGCTCCGATAATAATATGCTCCGCGATAAGAAATAGGCATCCCACAAGGTTCAATGACAATCTCAATGACATCCTTGCCATCCACCTTAATATGGTTTGTCTCTGGAAACACGCCGGTATTGTTGATAATCTTGTTAGGAATATCCTCCAACTGCTTATGAAGATTATCCACGCCAACAACAGTCAGATCATCGTCAATGCCAATATATATCTTTCCGCCTTGAGCGTTAGCAAAGCCGGACACCCATTTCAGGTATTCGTCTTTCCATATACGCTTATGCTCAACGTTTTGATTTTCTTGATTCATAGTGCAAAGTTAACGAAAAATCCTGGCTCTCACACACGGCTCTTTCATTTAAACTAAAATAAAGAGCACATCCTCCCTTACCCGCTTCA
>CAJUQJ010000106.1 GCA_910588215.1 uncultured Lachnospiraceae bacterium | reverse complement strand
TAAGAAATTAAAGCCGAGTTATATCATCTTTATCTGCCCGTTTGACTTGTTTGATAAAGGAAGGCATATCTATACTTTTGAAAATATATGTAAAGAGGATAACAGTGTTTTCCTGAAAGATGGTGCAGTAAAAATTTTCTTAAATGCCGACAGCGACCAGGATGATGTCAGTCAAGAGTTAAAGGCCTTTCTTGATTATGTAGCTGGAAAAGTGCCGGCGGATGATTTTGTACAAAGACTGGAAGAGGCAGTAGAACAGGCAAGAAAGAACCGGGAATGGAGGCATGAGTATATGACGTTATTGATGAGGGATCAGGAAAATATAGAAAAAGGAATAGAAAAAGGTAAAATATATGGGGCGATATCCATGTGCTATGATCTGGGGTTGAGTGGAGATGAAATTTTAGAAAAGCTGCAGATAAAGTTTCATTTGTCACATGAAGAAGCAGAGCAATATGTGCTGGATTCTGGTATATAGTGCAGGAGACATGAATATATGACATGGTTTAGGATGATGGCGCTGTAAAAGTGTTATAGATGCTGTTGGCAGACAGTATAACAAAATGTAGGATAAGAGGGTATTCTGGTAGAACAGAGTATTCTCTTTTTATTTTGCCCGTTTTGCAAGGTGGAGCAGCAATGGATAATAGTAAGAAGAACATATACGGCAAGCGGGGCATGCTATGGAAGGGCAGCTTACAGGAAAGGGTTTCATGACTGCGTGTCACTGCTGCAGGAGATGGGGCTAATCAGAGCGGCGTAATAGTCCTTCGGCTGGAAACATTCTTTTCCGCTAAGACTGGTTGAAATGGCGACAGTCAGATGCAGGAATGAATGCCGCAGATGGGAAATACGATACAAAGCTGGCAGCATGTATTCCAGGCAGTTCCTCAATGATACTGCATTACGGAAATTGGAAGATTTTGGCTTATAGCCGGCAAATGGTATGCTGTGTAGTATGAGGCGGGACTCCGGGAAGATATGAAGTGCTATACTAAAGTTGTAACGGGAGTGGCTAATGAGATATAATCAAAATTACAAGAAAAGAGGTACTCATTATGTCACAAAACTACACTCCCGAATTTAAAAAGAAGATCATCCGACTCCATGAGGAGGAAGGACGAACCTACAAAAGCATCACCGCTGAGTATGGCGTATCCAAAGCCAGTATCTCCAAGTGGTGCAGCGAATTCAGCAAAGAATGCCAGACAGACCCTCAAGCCAAAGAAGATTATGACTCCATGAAGGAGAACCTCAGATTAAAACGGGAAAATGAAGAATTACGGAAGGAGATTGCATTCTTAAAAAAAGCGGCGGCATTCTTTGCGAAGGAGATCGGTTAGAGGCTTACCGGTTCATCGACCAACATTATGAAGAATTCGGCATTCGCTGGTTACTGAGGCGGCTGAGGATCTGCCCGAATGCCTACTATAACTACCGGAAACACCGGAAGGCGGGGTATTATGCCCAAAAAGCAGAAGTCAAGAAGCAGATTGACGAAATTTACCACAGCCACAGCGGAGTGGACGGCTACCGCAGCATGAGGGCCTATCTGGAGCGCAAAGGCTACCGCTACAGCCAGACGACTATCCATAAATATATGAACATCGAGATGGGGCTGCATTCCATTGTCCGTCCTAAAAAGCCGGGGACAAAGCCCGGGCGGCCCCATAAGGTGTTCGGGAACAGGCTGAAACAGGACTTCCATGCGGACAGGCCGAACCAGAAATGGTGTACGGATTTCACATATCTGTTCCTGAAGAATGGAGATGTCCGATATAACTGTACTATCATAGACCTTTATGACCGGAGCGTGGTGTCCAGCATAACGGATCGGCACATCACCAGCGACCTGGCTGTCCGCACCCTGCGCAAGGCGCTGGATTACCAGCATCCGGCAAAGGATGGCCTGATCCTGCACAGCGACCAGGGGAGCCAGTATACATCGAAGGCTTTTATAGAGTTCTGCGAATCTGTCCACGTGACTCAGAGCATGAGCAAAGCCGGATACCCATACGACAATGCGCCGATGGAGAGATACTTCAACACCCTGAAGAATGAATGCACCAACCTGCATGGGTTCCGGACGGAAGAAGAACTGTACCGCACAGTGGAGGAATTCGCTTACGTCACTTACAACCAT
>CAJUQJ010000105.1 GCA_910588215.1 uncultured Lachnospiraceae bacterium | reverse complement strand
GTAGAAATTCAAAACATCCAAAGGAGGAAACAAAAATGAATATCTTAACATGCGAAGGAGTCTGCAAAATGTATGGCTCCGGCAATAATCAGGTGACTGCACTGGATGGAATTGATCTGACGGTAGGCAAGGGAGAATTTGTGGCGGTTATCGGAGCGTCCGGTTCAGGTAAATCCACATTGTTACATATTCTGGGAAGCGTGGATAAACCTACAAGCGGAAAAGTTACAATAGACGGAACGGATTTGTCAAAACTGAATCAGACACAGGCAGCGATTTTCCGCAGAAGAAAAGTGGGTTTGGTGTATCAGTTCTATAACCTAATTCCAACACTTACCGTGCAAAAAAACATTCTTATGCCGCTTGCCCTTGATAAGAAGAAACCAAATAAAGAGTATTTTGAAAAGATCGTCCGTTCGCTTGGAATTGCTGAACGGCTTGAAGCCCTGCCAAACCAGTTATCAGGCGGGCAGCAGCAAAGGGTTGCCATAGCTCGTTCATTGATTTACCGCCCGGCTCTGCTTTTGGCGGATGAGCCGACTGGAAATCTGGATCAGAAAAATTCCAAAGAAATTATTGATATGCTGAAATTATCGAATCGTAATCTGGAACAGACGATTGTGTTGATTACCCATGATGAGAAGGTGGCTTTAGAAGCAGACCGTATCATAACCATAGAGGACGGGCATATCATAAGCGATGAGAAGCGGAGGTAATGAGCTATGTGGAAAGATTATTCATCAGGCTATATTAAAAATAACCGTTCATCGGGCATGTCTGTTATGATAGCGGCATTTATATCAGCTTTGCTGTTATCGCTGCTCTTAGGGTTATTTTATAACGCATGGAAGTACCAAATTGAAAGCATTGAACAGGAAGAAGGAGGCTGGCAGAGCAGGATTGTCGGGGAATTTACTCAGGAAGATATGGAATCCATAAAGAATTTTGCCAATGTCAAAGATGTCGTCATCAGTGAAAAAGGAGCGCAGATTCCGGAACCTGTGATAGATATTTATTTTGATGACATGGGGGCTGTCCTCGACGATACGATGCAGATAGCCGGAGTTTTGGGTGTTTCATCGGAAAAGGTTATTTATAACCATGAGCTTCTGGCAATGTACATGATACGTGATCCTCAGGATACTGCGCCAAGACTGCTTTTTCCGTTGTTTATACTGATAACCGGACTTGCATCTTTTTCATTAATTATAGTAATCCATAATTCTTTTGCAGTGTCTATGAATGCAAGAATCCATCAGTTTGGTATTTTTTCCAGCATCGGAGCCACACCGAAACAGATACGCTCATGTCTTTTGCAGGAAGCGGCTGCATTATGTATTCTGCCGATTTTAATTGGGAATCTGCTTGGCATTCTAATCAGTATGGGAATTATACATATGGCGAATGATTTACTGGGGAGTGATGTGGCAGGCAGGCATGAAGCAGTCTTTGGCTATCATCCGTTAGTCTTAGTGGCGACACTTCTTTTGACAGTGGCGACAATATGGATTTCCGCATGGATGCCAGCCAGAAAATTAAGCAGACTGACGCCGCTTGAAGCGATTAAAAATACAGGCGAGTTACAGCTAAAGCGTAAGAAAAAATCTCCACTGCTTACCTGCATTTTTGGATTGGAAGGAGAATTGGCAGGTGGAGCATTGAAAGCACAGAAAAGAGCCTTACGGACAGCATCGCTTAGTCTGATATTCTCTTTTCTTGCCTTTACTATTATGCAGTCCTTTTTTGCACTTTCAGGAATCAGTACAAGGGAAACTTATTTTGAACGTTATCAGGGTGTTTGGGACATTATGGTTACAGTAAAGGACACGGATGTGGATTCTTTTAGTGAGGCACAAAAATTACAGGAGATTTCCGGAATAAGAAGCGCTATTGTATATCAGAAAGCAATGGCAAAAAGAATCATTGCAGAGGATGAAATAAGCGAAGATATGAAGTCCCTCGGCGGTTTTACTGTAGCCGGGGATAATTATGTGAGGAAGACGGATGGGGGATGGCTTGTAAATGTTCCCATTGTCATACTGGATGATGCGAGTTTTTTAGCGTACTGTGAACAGATTGGCATCACGCCGCAGCTTAATGGGGCAGTTATATGGAATCAGATACGTGATGTTACAAATCCGGATTTCAGGCATCCACGATATATGCCCTATGTGAAAGGGGAAAATGCAGTAAGCATTTTAAGACAGTCCGGCAAGGAAGAAATGACAGCAGAGGTCCCGGTTTTGTCCTATACGGAGAAAGTGCCTGTTTTAAGAGAGGAGTACGCAACGCTTGATTATTATGAACTGGTGCATTTTATTCCCGTATCTTTGTGGAAAGAAATCA
>CAJUQJ010000104.1 GCA_910588215.1 uncultured Lachnospiraceae bacterium | reverse complement strand
GCGGTCGGGCCATGGTGAACCAGCCTAAGCTGCTGCTGGCGGATGAGCCTACGGGAGCGCTGGATTCCCGATCGGCGCAGATACTTCTGGAGACGTTTACGGATTTGAACCGGGAGATGCAGGCCACCATCCTGATGGTGACACATGACGCCTTTTCGGCCAGCTACTGCGGCCGGATCCTGTTTTTGCAGGACGGAAAGATCTTTCATGAGTTGGTGCGGGGTACAAAGAGCAGGAAGGTCTTTCTGCAGGAGATTCTGGATGTTTTGTCGCTGACAGGAGGTGTATTGTCCGATGAGAGAGGATAAGAAATATGGTTCTTTTTACGACAAGCTCAGCGTGCGCAATATGAGGCGTTCCGCACGGGATTATCTGGTCTATATGCTCACCATGGTCCTGGTGACGGCCCTGATGTATGCCTTTAGCAGCCTTCTTTTCCAGAATGAACTGGAACGGCAGTTTACCATGAAACTCAATGGACTTATGGAGATAATGGTGGGGCTTTCGACCTTTTTTATCATCCTGATTGTGTCCTGGCTGATTAATTACATGGTGCGGTTCATGTTGGAGAAGCGCAGTACGGAGTTTGGCATTTATTTACTGTTGGGCATGAAAAAAAGAACCATTGCCAGACTGTATATGCGGGAAAATATTCTGCTTGGCGGTTTGGCCTTTGTGATTGGAACAGCGGCAGGTATTTTACTGCAGCAGGTTTTGACGTCGGTGATGTGCTCTATGGTAAGGATGAAGTATCATCTGCGGATCAGGCCGGATGGCGGGACATTGCTTATGACGCTGTGTTGTTACGGCAGCTGTTATCTGCTGGCGCTTTTTCGCTGCAGGCGGAAGTTTAAGAAGATGAATATTCAGGTGCTTATGAGCGCCAGACGACGCAATGAGGAGATCAAAGAGAAGTTCGAGCGGGCCAAACAGATGCTGTTCCCTCTTTCGGTTATTTTTATCCTGTTATTCTGGCAGCTGTTCGGACGACTGGCTGACACAATGCAGACGACGGTGTTTGTGGTGGGGTTGGTGATCACAATCTATCTTTTCTATATGGGCCTGTCGGCCTGGATCGTCTGTTATGTGCGCCGAGGTGGGGCGGCGATTTATCGAGGGCAGAATTTGTTCCTGCTGCGGCAGTTTGCTTCTAAGGTGCGGACGATGCAGTTTACCATGGGAACATTGACATCGCTGTTTACGCTTGCCCTGTTGGGGGCATCTTTTGCGTTGATGTTCAGTGATTACGAGGATACGGTGCTGGACGGGAAATTTCCCTTCGACGTGCAGATTTACAGTCAGGAGATTGGGTATGATTTTGCAGAGGAAAAAAAGGTGATCGGGGAGGAGGCCGCAGTATCGTCCTATTATACCTATCATATCTATACGGATGGCAGGAATGCGGTCAATACCTGGATGCTGACCCATTTGCAGGCATGGGGCGCCATGTACAGGAATGCGGGCGGTACGCCGGATGAGGCGGCCATCGAGAGAACCCTGCGGGACGAAGGCGGAGACGGCACCTATTATACGTACGATACGTATATGGGACTTACGGATTATAACCGTCTGCGGGAGATGCTGGGCTATAAGAGGGTAGAACTTGGACAGCAGGAGTATCTGGTACAGATTAAGCCCCGGCTGGAGCAGGAAGTGCAGAAGATAGGGGAAGAGCTGGCAATCTGGAATGCGGCGGGCGACGGGTTCCTGACCTGCGCGGGCATTTGGGCGGAGCCTTTTTCTCAGGACGGACACAACGGAGCGGATTATATGGTGGTGGTTCCAGATGAGGTGCTGACGCGGATGCGGCCCTATTATACGGAGCTGGTGGCGGATCTTGACGGGACGGCGCCGTTCGGGCTGCAGCTTAAGCTGGAGGAGCTGTTGCCGGAGGAAGATCCGGATGCGGAGGGGCATTTGGCGGGCGATCTGTGTTGCGGTTCCGACACTATCATCAGTGTTGCGGAACTCTGCCTGGTACGGGATAATCTACTGCCGGAACTGAAATATATGCTGGCTTCCATTATACTTCCGCTGTTCTATATCGGTCTGGTATTTGTCTGCGTGGCGGTGACGGTGCTGTCCGTGCAGCAGGTGAGCGACGCGGCCAGGTACAGGCACCGCTATGACGTGCTGTCGAAACTGGGACTGAGCCGTACGCGGATAGAACGGCTGATCTTCAAGCAGCTGGCGGCCTTTTATCTGTGTCCGGCGTTGCTGGCAGTGGTGATCAGCGGACGGATGATCCTATTTGCCAGCGACCGGTTTATCATGATGACAGGGGTGCCCACCGTTGTGGGAGGATTCTTCGGGAAAAGCACTGGGCTGTTTTTCGGAATCTATCTGGTGTATTTTGCAGTAACGTATGTGGAGTTTAAGCGGAGTGTGGAAGTAAGTGAGCAGGTTCCTTTTTGAGTTCAAGTAGACATTATAAATGAAATAGCTAATCCCCCAGCTATGCTGGGGAGAATAGAGTAAGCTGTAG
>CAJUQJ010000103.1 GCA_910588215.1 uncultured Lachnospiraceae bacterium | reverse complement strand
TATTCCTTATACCCTACAACAGCTATAACATTTCCACCTTTCAAAATGCAGGCAACATCCTTCCCTTCTCCTATCAGCGCTGCCCTGCTGTTAAGGATGTTCTTATCTGCATTATCCGGCACTTCCAGCAGTATCTTGTATTCCCCTTTATATGTTCCATTGAGATGCCCTATAAATATCTGTTCCAATTCCTCTATGCTTATCTCCTTTGCGGGCAGCCATGAAAACACATCTAAAACTGTCACCCTATCATTCCTCCCCCTCGTATGTTAGCTGCATTGATGCTAACACATCACTGCTCCCCGATTCCCCTATCTGCTGGAAAACGGGGCTGCCTGCCCTGTCTTTCCTCTGTAGATTATTGGAGATATACTGCTTTAAGACCATATCAAAAAAGCATACGCATATTACTCGCATTTCTTTTTATGGAAAACTATAGAACAGTCCACTCTTAATTTTCCACATGTAAAACTAATCTTTTTCCCATATCAAATGCGTTTTGACAATCTATCGGAAATCGTTCCCTTCTTATCTTTGCTTTATGTTTCTCACTAAAGTTAGATGCCGCATATTCCGAATAATCATCAAACTGATAGCAGTCTGCCGAAACTACATATTCCGATTGACCATTTAAAAGCTGTAAATAACTCTTATTGTTCTCAAATATATATTGATACCCAAATGATTCCAACATTTCATGTGGCAATCCCATTGTATAAACAAAGCCAGTCTGTATCACACCTGTAAAATTTGTGCGTTCCGCAGAATCATAGGAAAGATTAGCAAATATTAGTCGCTCTATAAATGATTTCATTTCTCCGGTAATATTACCCAAATATATTGGTGATCCAAGCAGCAAAATATCACTTGACATTATCCGCCTCAACACTTCTGTCATATCATCCTTCATTACACAGCACTCAGCCACTTTACCTGCTTTCCTCTTACAGCTAAAACAACTACAACAGCCTTTGAACTCTAAATCATAAAGATGAATCAATTCTATCTCTGCACCTGCAGATGCCGCCCCATCAAGGGCTTTCTTTAGTAAAGTAGCTGTGTTCCAGTTTTTTCTTGGACTTCCGTTAATTGCTATTGCCTTCATAAAAATCCCTTTCTATTTACATTTTAAAATTTTTTGCTATAATCTAAGTGTAACTGTAAGATACAAAAATACAAGTACGCACATTTTTGTGCCTTAAAATAGTGAGGATAAAATGTCTGACAATAACTTATACAATGGTTCATGTGAAGTCGTAAACGCCCTTAACCTTCTTAGTGGCCGCTGGAAACTGCCAATTTTGTGGAAACTATCTTATGGAAATATACGGTACAATGAACTCAAACGGCAGGTTCATGGCATTACCAATATAATGCTAACTCGTTCTCTACAGGAATTGGAAGCTCATGGTTTAGTCAGCCGCATCCAATATTCAGAGATACCTCCCCATGTAGAGTATTGCTTAACAAAATCTGGCCAAAAACTGGTTCCCGCTTTACATGAACTGAAAAAATGGGGAGAAGAACAGGCTATTCTTGAGAGACAGTTACATTCAACTTCCAATAATAAAGAATGAGCAAACTCCCATAATGCACCTCATCCCCACACTGACATACACAAGGGAACCAGACAGGCAATAGTTACGCTCTGCCTGGTTCCTTTTTATCGTTTGTGCATCTTCCCAATCTGCCGGAAACCGGGGAAGCCTGCCCTGTCTTTGTCCGGCTGTGGCTTATTGTGGATATGCCGTCCGTAGGGCAGGCTGTTTTCAATCATGATTTGCTTTTACAGAAAGTAAGGATATCATTGATCCATTTTCCATACCGCAGATACCCGTCCCAATTCCCAAGTGTTTTCATATCGTTCATAAGCTCGTGCGCCATTGCCATATAGTCTGCTTTTTTGTGGTAGGAAGTACCACTCATCTTATCCTTCAATATTGACATAGTCATGAAATTACTGTCTGATTTATTCCCGGTATGAGCGTTTAACGCAAGCATCTCCGTATAAGAACAGCTACTCGGATTTACCTTGCTCACATCCACTATCTGCTCATACTCTTTTCCGTTTTTGTCAGTGCCCTTCACAAGATAAACCGGATTATCCTCTGAATAATCATCCGCTCTGTATACATTTGCGCTCTCCCCTGTCTTTACATGATGGATAGAAAATAATGCGTCCGGGTCAATATGTACCACATTTCCTGTTGCTTTCACATTCGCCCCGAAGTCACCCTTCGTACTGCTTTCTGCTTTTCTTGCTCCCTGCCATGCCGGATACCCTGCTGTTCCTATTCCATTAACATTCATCTCTAAATCTCCTCCATTATTTTTAGTATTGCGGCTCATCTGTCATTCAGAGCCATCTCTGCTCTCTCATAATAAGTCCAAGCAGTTTATTGTTTCATGTCTCCTAACTTCCCCTGTCAAACTTCATGACAAACACCTCCCTTCGCTGCTCTCCCGTTCAGAGCCACCCATGCCCCTTGCAGTCCGCAGAGGCAAAGTTTTATGCGCCTCTGCGGAATACGGTGTAAGGATTATATCTGTATATCCAGCCCTT
>CAJUQJ010000102.1 GCA_910588215.1 uncultured Lachnospiraceae bacterium | reverse complement strand
ATTTTGATGGAGTGGAATCAGCAACCATATTTTTTGCTCGTGAATTAGATCAGGTCAAGGCAAAAACCTATGATAAACAATATCCAGAGCTGTCTGGCTTAGCATATTTCCCAATTACTTCCGAGGTAAATGAAGGGGCAGAAACCACTACTTATTATAATTATGATATTACAGGTATGGCTTCCATTATTAATAATTATGCAACGGATTTACCAAGAGTGGATGTCAAGGGAGAATCTCATACAGCCTCTATCAAATCGATTGGGGATAGTTATGGATATAATGTGCAGGAAATGAGAGCCTCTCGTATGGCTGGCAAACACTTAGATGCCAGAAAAGGAGCAGCGGCAAGGAGAGCCTCTGATTATATGGTCAATAAGATTGCATTTGCAGGAGATAAGAAACATCATCTGATTGGAATTTTTTCGGAAGGGAACGACATTCCATTGTATACCCTATCCTCTGTTAAGGTAAAAGGAGATGGAGATACTACAGAAACAGAACATACGGAATGGAAATATAAGACAGCTGATCAAATTTTGGAAGATATTAATGGAATGCAGATGTTTATTGATAAAATTACCATGTCAATTGAAAAGCCAGATACGCTTGCATTACCTGCTTATATCTATATGGATTTGGCTACAAGAAGGATTCCAGATACAGAAACAACGGTTCTTAGTTTCCTGAAAGCTCATGCTCCTTATTTAAAGAATTTTGAATCTATGGCAGAGTTACAAGATACAGTTACCGATATCAATCCAACTGGGAAAAATGTGGCATTTATGTATACAAAAAGTGAAGAAAAGTTCAGCTTAGAAATTCCATTGCCATTTTATCAATATCCATTACAAGTGCAGAAATTGGAAACCGAAGTGCCTTGTGAAACGAGAACCGCAGGATTAATTATTTATTATCCATTATCTATGCTGTTAGCATATGGGATTTAGGAAATAGGAAAGGAGAAGTGAAAAATGAGGATTGTAAACAGTTCAAGAAAAGTAATTGGCATTCAGGGGAAAACATTACTTCCTGGAGAAAAATTGACATTAAAACAGGGAGAGGAACAGCATCCAATGATTCAATTTTATTTAAAACAGGGAATTCTTTCTGATGCTGATTCAGAAAGAAAGATTTCTTTTGATTCAAATATCCATCAGGCAGAACGAGAAAAAATTGAAAAAGAAGCCATAGAACGCTATAAAAAGGAACAGGCAGAATATCAAGAAGCCAAAGAGAAAAAAGAAGCGGAAAGAAAAGCAATTCAAGGAATGAAAAAGAAAGAACTTTTGAAAAAAGCTGTAGAAATGGGAATCGAATGTAAAGATTCAGATACAGAGGAAATTTTAAAAGAAAAGTTAATATGGTGTTAGTATATAAGTGTGGACAGAAAAAGTTGAACAACCTATACTATAAAATGAAAGAGCAAAGGAGATGTTCAACATGGCGAAAAACCAGAAATCTTATACTCCGGAATTCAAGCAGCAAATCGTGGATCTGTATAATGCCGGAGGAACCTCGTATCCACAACTGGAACGTGAATATGGCGTAAATCGGAGCACACTCAGTAACTGGGTTAAGCAACTTTCCCCAATCAAAGTATCGGAGGAGGAAACTGTTACCCTCAAGGAGTACAAGGCTCTCCAGAAAGAGAACCAGCGCCTTAAAATCGAGAATGAAATACTAAAAAAAGCGACCGCCATATTCGCAAAAGAACAATAGCCGAGATTGTGACTTTTATCCAGGACAACCTAAACCATTACACGGTATCCCAGCTTTGCAGTGTCTTGAAATTTCCAAGGAGTACGTATTACAAAGCTTTGATCAGTGTGCCCTCAAACAGGCAGGAGGAATATGAAGAATTCAGCCGTAAAGTGAAACAGGCTTACGATGATTCAAAACAAAGGTATGGCGCTGTCAAAATATGCCGTACCCTCAATGACAACGGGACTCCCTGCAGTATAAAGCGTGTCCAGAGGCATATGGCAGAACAGGGTCTGCGTTCCGTTGTAGCAAAAAAGTATAACCACCATGCCAACCATGGAACTGTTCCGGATAATAAAGACAATATTCTGAAACGTGAGTTTGAAGCCGAAACCATTAATCAAAAATGGTGTACGGACATTACTTACATCCATGTACAGAAAGAAGGATGGACCTACCTGGCCTCCGTGATGGATCTGTGCAGCCGCAAGATCATCGGGTATGCCTATGGCACGTCTATGACGGCGGAGCTGGCTGTAGAGGCGGTAAAGAATGCCTGCCTGAATGTCAGGGATACACAGGGGCTCATTCTCCATAGTGATCTTGGAAGCCAGTACACAAGCCAGGTATTTGAGAACTATCTGAGCAGTCATGGAATGCTCCATTCATTCAGCCGCAAAGGAAATCCTTATGACAATGCCTGTATAGAATCCTTTCATTCCGTATTAAAAAAGGAAGAAATATATCTTCACACATATCGGGATTCCAGAGAAGCCCGGATGGCAATCTTTGAGTACATAGAGGGCTGGTATAACCGTAAAAGGATCCATAGTGCCATCGGCTATAAGACACCACAGCAGAAGGAGGATGAGGAATTAAAAAAATCAACATAAACTTTCAACTTTTTGTGTCCAAAGTATTGACATAGGTCCA
>CAJUQJ010000101.1 GCA_910588215.1 uncultured Lachnospiraceae bacterium | reverse complement strand
CATGGATGGCCATGCGGCCCGCCCGACGGCAGGCTGAGCATGATGGGGGTTTACTGTAGAAGTAACATGTCAATCAGGAGTACGCATTACACTGCGTACTCCGTGAATGCGCCAAAATCTCCGATACATGGTGTCTGTCATTTATGTTTCTCTTGAAGACTGCCTCAAAACGCCGGTACTTAATGAGGTTTTTCTGCGGATTCAACTGATATTTTTACAGGAAAACAGTTGTTTGTCAGTGGATTTAATCTTTCATAACAGAAGAGAACGGCATAGGGATTGTCAAAAATAGATTCAAACACCTCCACGTGTAAAGCCTTTGTCAATTCCCGATAATTGTATCTTGCCAGTTCCGGAAACAGGACATGTGTCTCTGCTTCATGATGCAGAATACTGTGTATAGTATCTTTCCACTTGTCTATTGGGGCAGTAAATCCAGGTCGGTTCTTCATGTGTTCCCGCAGATACAGATCATAGGTGACGTATTCTCTGAGGAGAGAAATCTGCTGTATATTTTCCATATTTGTATTTGATATATTGTAAATTCCAAAATCAAGTATGATTTCATATTTTCGGATCCGTGAAGATTGAACGCCGAACAGGTCATGTTCTTCATACCAATGGGCAAGACTTTCATACATGGAAAAAGGCGTAGCAAAATAACTACACAAAAAATCTAATGTGTGCGTAAATTGTCCACTGTTATAGTAGATTTCCAGAATTTCTTCCACCTGCTTTAATTGGCAGATATTCTCATATGACAACCATTTGGTTGACAATACCTCGTAAGGTGACAGACTGTTATAGAGAAGATCATACTGTAGGGCACGCTGCTCCATGGCAGATCCTTTCAGTACTTTTAAAAATCCAAGCTGCAGCTGTTCAGGCCGTAATGCATAGACTTCATTGAAGGAATTTCGGAAAGAATCCATATCTTCAAAAGGAAGTCCCGCAATCAGGTCCAGATGAATATGAATGTTATTCCAGGAAATGATCTCTCTGACGATCGCGGCAGTTTTCGCAAAATCCATCCGGCGTTCGATCGCGGCGATAGTTTCCGGGTTGGTGGATTGCACACCGATCTCCAACTGCACGGCACCGGGGCGCATTTGTCTAAGCAGTGCGAAATAGTCCTCGTCCAGCAGATCCGCAGCGATTTCAAAGTGAAAGTTGGTGATCTTGTTGTCGTGTTCGAGGATATGCTGCAGGATTGGCAGTGCATGATCCTTCTTACAGTTAAAAGTACGATCGACGAATTTGACTTGTGGCACCTTTTTATCCAGGAAAAAGGAAAGTTCTCTTAAGACGCGTGACACGTCACGGAAGTCCATGACTTTATCTATAGAAGAAAGGCAGTAACTACAACAGAAGGGGCAGCCTCTGCTGCTTTCATAATAAATGATGCGATTATTAAAGTACGTTGTATCATGTGCGTCGTTTTCTTCTTCAGAATTATCATACCAGAATGGGATTTGATTGAGAGAAAGTTTGTCAGAGCGAATGCCATCCAAAATCGCAGGCAAGCTATGGGCAGTACCTTTTACATAATTGTATACTAATTGGGCAAAAGTCCCTTCTCCAGGTCCTGTCATAACGCCACGCAGCTGCCATCTGTCTATCATCTCTTCCGGGTTATAGGATACTTCCGGTCCGCCGGCCCAAAGGTCTGTATAGGGCAGAATCTTGTGCAGATCCGGGATGATGACATCCAATATATTGCGGTTCCATATATAACAGGAGAAAGCGGCCACATCGGGTCGCCTTTTATAAATTTCCTGTAGGATATAGGATGGTTGCTGATTGATCGTAAACTCTACGATATCCACATGAGATCTGTACACGCCGGTACAGGCTTTCAGGGAGAAAACAGCTGGATTGGAGTGGATATATTTGGCATTGATGGCGATCAATAAAATATTCATTGGGTAATCACCTCTAAGAATCTTATTTATAGTTGTGCTGTATGATTTCCGGTATAAATATCTCAACTGTGCAACAGTTCGTGCATTAGTGTACAAATTGCTCTAAAACTGATATAAAGACATCCATATCAATTGGTTTTGCAATATGAGCGTTCATGCCGTTTTTCAAGGCAGCTTCCTTATCTTCCTCCAAAGCGTTGGCTGTCATGGCGATGATGGGTAAATCCTTGACATCATTCCTTGGCATGTTGCGGATAATCCGGGTTGCCTCGTAACCGTTCATCACAGGCATCTGGATATCCATCAGTACTACATCATAGTAGTTCTCTTCCGCTTTCTCCATCATGGCTACCGCGTCGGTTCCGTCAGGTGCGGACTCTACAACAAAACCGGCTTCAGTGAGGATCATCTCTGCGATCTCACGGTTAAGTTCAATATCTTCCACAAGAAGGACACGTTTACCGCCAAAGTCAGCAAGAGTCCAGGCTGCGGCTTGCTCGTTTTTGCCCGTGGGATTATTGGCCGCCAGAAGTGCTGATTTGAGGTCGGACATAAAGAGCGGTTTTGCACAGAAACCGGTTACGCCTGCCGCTTTGGCATCTTCTTCGATATCAGACCAGTCGTAGGCAGTGAGGATGATGATCGGGACGTCATTTCCTACCAGACTGCGGATTTTTCTTGTAGTTTCCAAGCCGCTCATCTCAGGCATCTGCCAGTCGATGATATAAGTATGATAGGAATTTCCTTCTTCATGGGCAGGGTAGTGTCAAATCTACCCCTATGTTTTTTATTACAAACCTTATATTTTCATG
>CAJUQJ010000100.1 GCA_910588215.1 uncultured Lachnospiraceae bacterium | reverse complement strand
AATGGATTACATGGTTTTCAAATGTAATACGGAAACTGAACGAAGACGAACGTGGGGAATTGATAACGCAGTTAAAAGAAGGAGATGAAAAGGATATGTGTAGTTCATTTGAAAGACTGTTAAATAAGGAAAAAACCGAGGGCAAAGCAGAAGCTGTAATTGAACTCCTTGAAGATCTTGGAGAACTTCCAGATTCACTCAAAACCTGCATTATGGAACAAACCGATACCGAATTGCTGAGAAAATGGCTTAAAGTCGCCGCAAAAGCAACGTCTATAGATGAGTTTGAACAGGCTGTAGGATTTGTGCAGGTATAGTGATATCAATGCATATTAAACAGAACTATAAGTAAGAGGAATCTCTGCCACAGACAGGATACTCCTCTTACTTATAGTTCTGTATTTCATTCTTGTATGCAGTTTATCAGTCTCCGCTCCTCTGAGCCGTCTTTCTTTCCCACCCAGTAACTTTGCCAGTGCCTTATGCGCACATGTGGCGTTACATGATGCTTTTCTATTGGACTTATTGTCTGATCATTGTTTCCCATCAGGAGGTATGATTTCCCCTCTCCTTATGTTGCTGTCCGTGCCTGGTATGGTGTGCAATAGCCGTTATAGCTGTGTGGGCGCACATGGTTGTAGGTCGCATAGGCGAATTCCTCCACCGTCTGGTACAGTTCCTCATCTGTCCGGAATTCGTACAGGTTGGTGCATTCATTCTTCAAGGTGTTGAAGTACCTCTCCATTGGCGTATTATCGTATGGGTATCCGGCTTTACTCATGCTCTGGGACACATGGGCAGACTCACAGAACTCTACAAAAGCCTTTGACGTATACTGGCTTCCCTGGTCACTGTGCAGGATCAGCCCGTCTTTTGAAAGGTGCTGTGAATCCAACGCCTTCTTCAGCGTGCGGATTGCCAGGTCACTGGTGATATGCTGGTCTGTTATGCTGGCGATCACACTGCGGTCATAGAGGTCTATGATGGTGCAGTTATAACGGACCTTCCCAGTTTTCAGAAATAGATATGTGAAATCTGTACACCACTTTTGGTTTGGCTTGTCCGCATGGAAGTCCTGCCTCAGCCTGTTTTCGAATATTTTATGCGGCTTCCCTGGCTTCGTCCCCGGTTTTTTAGGGCGGACGATGGAATGCAGGCCCATTTCAATATTCATATATTTATGGATGGTTGTGGTGCTGTAGTGGTATCCTTCACGCTCCAAATAGGCCGCCATGCTGCGATAGCCGTCAACACCGTTGTGCCTGTGGTAAATCTCATCAATCTTCTCCCGGACTTTTGCTTTTTGGGCAAAATAATCCGCCTTCCGGTGTTTCCGGTAGTTATAGTAGGCATTCGGGCAGATCCCCAGGCGCCGGAGCAGCCAGCGGGTGCCGAACTCTTCATGGTATTGGTCAATAAACTGGTAAGCTCCTAACCGATTTCCTTTGCAAAGAATGCCGCCGCTTTTTTAGGAATGCAATCTCCTTGCGTAATTCTTCATTCTCCCGTTTTAAACGGAGGTTCTCCTTCATAGAGTCATAATCTTCTTTGGCTTGCGGGTCTGTCTGGCATTCTTTGCTGAATTCGCTGCACCACTTAGAGATGCTGGCTTTGGATACCCCATACTCTGCGGTGATGCTTTTGTAGGTCCGTCCTTCTTCCTCATGGAGACGGACGATCTTCTTCTTAAATTCGGGAGTGTAGTTTTGCGACATAATAAGTACCTCTTTCCTTGTGTTATTGATTATATCTCATTAGCCACTCCCGTTACAACTTTATTATAGCACTTCAAAGCTGAAGAGGATGTACTATGAGTGGGATAAGGTGAATCAGTACGTGATGGATTGGCTTGTCAGGGTCTTTGGCGCAGAGCATCAATCATATGAGATTTATACTCTTAATGTTGATAAGCTTTTAGAATTTGTGTGTTGAAGGATAAAAGATTTAGCCAATATATGTTGAAGGTATTGAGATAGGGCTAACCAGGTAGTTGCTTCGTTAGATGTCTGAGTAGTTAGGATTTCACCAGTGCTGTCAGTGTTGTCAGGGTTTCCCCAGAATCCGACGGGGGACTGGTAAAATGTGGTGAAATCTGTTGGTCCGCTGCCTCTGTAATAGCTGTCGGTCTGTGATGTCATAAAGCATATTCTGGCGCATCCACCTGGAAAACTGCTGTCTGCCGTGTTGACACAATGCGCAATTCTGCCATCTTCAAGTTCCATGACGGCAATATCGCCTGTTTTGAGCTCTTCGGGAGCTATTTTATTACAGGTTTCGGAAATTCTTTCCATGTCCATGAGTCCTTCAGGGACATATCCAAAAGTATACATATAAAGCATTTGGATATATTCGGGGTTTCCGATTCCGGTCAGTCCTGCCATGCCTTTGGGACATCTGTCTGACGGGACAATGCCCCCGCCCCAGTCCGCACCGTTTTCCATGTAGGCAAGCTTCCTGTTATATCTGAATGCCGTGCGGCATAGCAGCATGGCATAGGATTCGTTTGTCCTGCGGTCTGTTTCAATAGTTCTTGTAATCAGAGGACCTTCATCCCCATCATCGCCCAGCAGCATATCCTCTGTCATGCTGTCCAGTTTATTCAGCAGGGACTGCTCCTGTGGGGTGAGGGGGACAAAATCTTCAGGATACCGGGCTCTCCTGTCGGCATCCATCTCGGTATCTCCCCACTTTTCAAATGCAGCCTGATGTTCTTCAAGTGTGCTGCCGTAAGAGATGTCGTCCGTGATTTTCAGGCTTCCTTTTTTGACACAGTTGTATGCCTGCGGTATGAGCA
>CAJUQJ010000099.1 GCA_910588215.1 uncultured Lachnospiraceae bacterium | reverse complement strand
TTTTACGAATGCGGAAGTCAGGTTGGATGCTCTTTGGAGCATTCAACCGCACAGGCGGAAATGCCTCCATCTTGTGCGGTTGCTGCTTGGGAGAATAAATGCTGCCACGGTCCAAAATTATAATTCTATGCCGTTCTCCAGGCACAGCACCCGTGCGGTCTCTACAGAATCAATCCCCGTCTCATTCTTGATCGGTGCAAACTCACGGTTCCTCACCACCTCATAGGGCAGACAGGAATCCATCTCATGCACCAAATCCAGCGCCAGCTGCTCAAACTTATAGCCATTCGGCTCTTCCGGCTTCACATGTCTTCCCTGCTCATCCAGATAAGGAATCTTCTTCTCCACGATATGCAGGGGCAGACGCCCTGCCGCGATCTCCCACAGATCTTTCTGTCTAAAAAGATAATTCAGGATCACACCGTAATCATAGGCCGGTTCTCCCTGCTCGTCAACGGCTTCCATCAACTCCTGCGTCATATCATAGTACTCCACGATGGAGGGCCTGCCGTCTTCCAGGCAGATCGCACCCACCCGTTCATCGGGCGCATTCTTCTTCACCACCTTGGCGCCTGACGCGCTGCCCGTGACGATCGTCGCCCCTAAGAAACAAGGATCGGCGATCCGCTGCAGCACATTGTCCACCGCAAACACATTCAGCCACTCGATCCCGGCTTCCTTCACCTGATCCGCCACACCCCATTTGATCATCGACAGGAACCACCCCGCATTACCGTTAGGAGACGTGGACATCTTATATTTCTCTTCCATATATACTCTACCGTTATAATCCGATGCCGGCGCCATATCCTGCATGAAGAAAGTCACATAGTCCGGATTATACCCAAAATATTTCTTTTCCTCAAAAAAAGCTTTCGTCACCTCATGATTCTTGTCACTGGTCATCACATACAGCGGGATCCACGCCTCCGCCTGGTGCACCACGTCCAGCAGATTCTCCACCTGCCGCTGAAAAATATAGACCTCTTTTGTCAGGCCGATATTATAGGTTCCCTTCGGCACATCCGCTCCCAGCCTGGTGCCCATACCGCCCGCCAGCATGACCGCGCCAATCTTACCAGCACGGATGGCATCCAATCCGGCCTGTACAAATTCATCCCGTCTCTCTTCGATCTGCGCAAGCTTCATCACCTCGATCGGTGTGATCTCGCCCCGCGGATTCAGTTCCTCCTTATGCAGACACTGCGCCAGCATCGCCAGATCCGTACCCATGATCTGTTCAAGCAGCGCCTCCTTCTCATGACCACTCAGCTCGTCATAATACTGTAAGACATGTAGTTGTCCATATTTCTCCAGTTTGTCGTAAGCCTCCTGATATCCCATGTTCTTCTCCCTTTTCCACGATTTGTTTTCCGTTACCGTTCCCCTTTTCTCCTGAAAATAACACTGTTTTCTGTCATGCTCTGCGATCAATAGATGATCACAGATAGTATTACCATGTTAGGATTTTCTATATTCTACCATGAAGTTCCTTATGTCTCAATCCATAAAATGCAGCATTTAGGCATTATATGGCATAACCGGACAGTTTACTGCCGGCTTTCTTCCTGACGAAGAAAAAAGCCGGAATCAAAAACAGATCCGCAAAGATCCACGCCAGCGGATTCGCAAAGCACACTGCGGTAAATCCAAACAGCGGTACCAGCACAAATCCGGCCAATCCCCGGGCCAGCATCTCAAACGCCCCGGCAAACACCGCCAGCCTGCTAAATCCCATTCCCTGAATGAGAAAACGGACGATATTCACCAGCGCCAGCGGGAAATAGAATATTACATTCCTGCGGATATAGAAGAAAGCATTCTCCAGGACTGCCCCTTCCCCTGCATCCAAAAACAGCATCAGAAGCTGTCTTCCCGCCAGAAAGACTACCGCCATGGCAAAGAAGGAATAGAGCAGTCCCAGGATCGTGCAGGATTTCAGCCCTTTTTCCACACGTTCCAGATTTCCCGCGCCCATGTTCTGTCCGCCGTAAGTCGCCATCGTAGACCCCATGGCGTCGATGGGACATGCCATCAACATACTCAGCTTACTGCCTGCCGTCACTGCCGCCACAGCATCGGAACCAATCCCGTTCACGGCACTCTGCAGCACAACGCTGCCGATCGCTGTGATCGAATACTGCAATCCCATGGGAATACCCATATTGCACAGCTTAAGCGCAAAGCCCCTGTCCCATCTCCAATCGTCTCTTTCCAGCTTCAGGATGGCATACTTCTTCTTCATATAAATAAGACAGCTCACACCGGCAACAGCCTGCGATACCACCGTAGCCACTGCCGCTCCCGAAACACCCATATGTAATACGATGATACACAGCAGATCAAGGAAGATATTCATCACCGCAGACACCATCAGGAAGATGACCGGTGTCCGACTGTCCCCCAGGGAACGGATGATCGCCGCCGTCATATTATATAAGAATGTCACCGGAATACCGATGAAAATAATGACGATATACGCATAAGATGCGTCGATGATATTCTCCGGCGTCCGCATGAGCTGCAGGATTGGCCGGCATAGTAACACCACCAGAACTGTCATGGACGCCGCAAATACCACCGACAAGCGCACACAGTTCCCTACAAATCTACGCAGGTTGTCGTCATGCCCCGCACCGAACTCCTGGGCGATCGGAATGGCAAAGCCATTGCACACCCCCATGCAGAAACCAATGATCATGAAATTCACGGAACCCGTGGCGCCCACCGCAGCCAACGCATCCACACCCAGATAATGCCCGACAATGATCGTATCGACCATACTGTAAAACTGTTGGAAAAGCAGGCCGAACAAAAGCGGCACCGCAAATCCCAATATCAGCCGCATGGGGCTGCCTTTTGTCATATCTTTTTCCATAAGTACAATCATATTCCTTTCTCAGTGTATAAGGTTGAATAAATTCTCTGATGAGCAATTTAATTCAACAAACTGAACAAGTTCAGTTAGAATTTGTGACATGTAGCACAAATAAAACATCAACAACATAGCACATTCATTTGCAAACTGCAATCCTTATTTTTATAGTAAACGACATAACAAATTTCGTTGTTACAGTTCACGGCCTAACCGGCCGCAAACTGTAACGCATCCAACCCATTCC
>CAJUQJ010000098.1 GCA_910588215.1 uncultured Lachnospiraceae bacterium | reverse complement strand
CCCTTATCGATCAATAACTTCCATAGTCCGTTATAACTGATTGCCATAATATAGTCCTCTTACTTTCTACAAATCAGAGCTTCATAATATATTTAAAATCATAGCATTATTTTCTCAAATAATCAATTTGAATATTCAAATACTGTAATTTAAAATTCAAATATTTTTCTACTTCAACGCCTCAATCAAAAGATTTAATGCTACCGCTATTTCTTCATTTAATTTCTTTTCGCCTTCGCTCTTAGCATGTATGTCAGCCATCTCACGCATAACATCTATAATGATATGTGCATCTTCTTTAGTCGGCTTATCTGCACTTCCATTATTTAAGACCAATTGCACGGATTTTAAGAAAATTATAGTAACCGAATATCGGTTTTCGTCAACATCAAAGTTATCTTTTATAAACTTAATTAAATATGCTGTTAACTTCAGCATTTGTGAAACCGTCATATTCTCTTTTCCATTTGTAGCAAGCACGGTGCTACCCTGCAATTTCCCATGTGGAACTGTAAATAACTCCTTAATTCCTATTTTTTTCATAAGGTCTTGCACACTTTTTTGCATCAAATTCCCTCCTTGAAATCATCATAAATACATAATACCCTTTTTCCAATGATAAATCAGTGCAAATTTCGGTGTAATGGGACATCCGTTCCACCTCGACGGAACGGCTATTCCATTTTGACCGGTACGAAGCACCGCTTTGTTTAAGATCAGTCTGTTTCTCTCATGTTTATGCCATTCATCTCCAGGCGATAGGTATGATGCTTATCGGTGATCCTGGTCAGGCAGGCATCAGCATAAGTGTTATCTGAGAACATATCAAACCATGAACTCACCGGGAACTGTGAGATGACCACAGTGGACTTTCGGCCATCCCTGCTATCCAGGATCTCAAAGAGATCACGGCATTTATCCAAGTCAAGATCCATAAGACCAAAATCGTCTATCACAAGAAGATCCAGACGGGTAAGCCTGTTGAGGTAATCCAGATTTGTGGATTTGATCCGGGCCTGCTCCATTTCACTCATAAGAGTATTTGCTTTGATATACCTGACATGCCTGGACTGGCGCATGGCCGCGATGCAGATCGCATTGATCAGGTAAGTTTTCCTACTTGCTGAAGAACCGGTCACAATGAGATTTTTACCTTCATCAATCCAGTGGCAAGTGCTCAGGCGCTCTATGGTCTGGGTATCCAGCCGGCGTTCCGGATGGTAGATCGTTTCATCCAGATCCGCTGCAGGATACCGGAGATGGGCTTCTTTCATCAGGCGGTCAAACCGCTTATCTGCCCTTGCCTGCCATTCAGCATCTATAAGCTGGGATATCCGTTCCATGAACGTGTTCAGGTCTGCATTTGGGTCTTTCAATTGCGATTCAAGGGCTCTGGCCATCCCAGGTACACGGAAGCTTTTCAAACGAGCCAGCAGGATCTGTTCTTCCGCTGATAATGCTGTCTCAACTTTGATGCTCATTTATAGGCCTCCTTTCCCCGGATGTTTGAATGGGAAGGAAGTTTTCCGGAGACATCTGCTGTGCCGGAGGCATGTTCCTTTTTCATCATGCCAAGAACCTTCTTGAAGTAAGAATACTTGCAGGCATTGGCAGCAACACATTTATCAGCTGCTTCCCGGATCAGGTTATGCGGAACATCCTTACAGGAGTGCAGTACGCCTGCACAGCTGTTATAGGCCTGTTCCTCATGCTTTGGACTGCGGAGGATACGGTCGATCAGCGTAACCATGGAATCGCCGTATACGGAGGCCCAGCGGCGGTAATAAGCCCCATCGTGCGCATTGACCTCTTTGTAGTACAGATGCTCTTGCGGCATATGGCTGCTGTCGGTAATATACAATGAAAAATCCCGGTAGGATCTTGGGGGGGTACAGATCAGACGGTTGTATTCATCGCAGATACGGATCTCTGTCATAGTCGCTTTTAGAATTGCAGGTTTTCCCAGATAAGCATACAATACTGAGTAGTAGTGGGCATCATACTCAAGATGATGATTATCAGGAACTTTAAGGAAGTACTTGTGATCACAAAGCGTGTAGTTCTCGCCTGGAAGCTGGTTCATACGCGGTCTGTCATACTTCTCGTATCCGTTGCTCCGTGATCCGCGGATATCGGATCTTTTCTGAAAGGGTCACCGGTTGATGTCTGCTACTATCCTTCTTGCAGCAGCATTCAGGGCTTCAAGTGAAGTATAAGTTTCTTTCTTGAGTTCTTCCACCAGATGGGTCTCCAGAAAACGGACATGATTTTCAACAGTCGGCTTTCCCTTGGGCTTGCGTGGCGGTGGCGGAAGAATGATCGTATCATAGAAGCTCTCCAGATCGGAGAATGCAGACTGAAGCACAAGTTCATCCTTTGTATGCTTTGTAACAGCAGTTTTAAGGTTATCCGGGACAAGATATTTAGGAACAGCGCCATAGAATGACAGTGCGTGTACGGTTCCTGCTATAAACTGCGGAAGCTTTTCATCCAGAAATATCTCAGCATAAATAAGGCTGCTGAAACCAAGCGTTGTTGTGAAGATATGGACCCTTTGCAGTTCACCGGTAGATGTATCGAGCAAAAGCTCAGGCTGGTCTCCAACCCAGTCGATATACATCTTTTCACCTGGAATCCGTTCGACCGGCATGGATGCCCGGTCAGTCCCATAAGTTTCTTTCACAAAGTCACCGTACAGCTTATAAAACTGGGACAGCTGGTATCCATCAGGATTTTCTTTCTTATAATCGATCCAGAGATAACTCAGGTCCGCATGCTTTCCCATCTGTATCATCTGCGCATGGATCTTTTCAAAATCCGGCAGAGGGATACTCTTATGACGAAGATTATCGCGGGGATAGATCAGATCGACAACCTTTCCAGGGGACATCTGCTTCAGATCCTCCAGGGATAACCCTGAGTCTTTGAACCGGTTCATGATAAGCGATATCCCGCTTCTCCCAATACGGTACCGCTTTTGAACTGTATCATAGCTTTGCTGGTCAGCCCTCAGTTCTATGACACCAATGATAGTAGTGTGATCGTGCATAATCTGCTCCTTTCTTTACACTGTGAAATAATAGTTACATCACAATAATAAAGGAAAGCGCGTATCGGTGGAGCAGAAAATGCGTACCGCTAAACCGGAATAATTATACTGCTAATTTCAGAATGAGTGTAAACGGTAGATAATGAGTACCTATACAAAACTGGAGCAAACCTGTATGATAGA
>CAJUQJ010000097.1 GCA_910588215.1 uncultured Lachnospiraceae bacterium | reverse complement strand
TGAAAGTATTGATTTTATTTTTTTATCATATTTCAGTATGCGAAGTATGAGTTAAACTATGTCGAAAAGTTTTATAAAACATGATCATTATTGATTTAATCATATATTCATGATACTATAGAACATATATTAAGAGACCAATTATTTATGTAGACGAGGAGGAAAAAAGGTGGGGATATTGAAAAATAGTTCTATAGAAAAAGGACTATCGAACGAAAAGGTCATTGTTATTGATTTCGGGGGTCAGTATAATCAACTTGTTGCAAGGCGCGTTAGAGAATGTAATGTATATTGTGAAATTTATTCCTATAAAACTGATATAGCATTGATAAAGCAGATGGCACCTAAAGGTATCATTTTAACAGGAGGTCCTAACAGTTGTTATGAACAGAATGCACCTACATATAAAAAGGAACTTTTTGAGCTTGGTATTCCGGTGCTGGGTCTTTGTTATGGTGCGCAGCTTATGATGCATATACTTGGCGGCAAAGTTGAAAAAGCTCCGGTAAAAGAATATGGAAAGACAGAAGTAGACGTGAACCATGAAAGTCTGATGTTTAAAAATATCTCTCAAAAAACAACATGCTGGATGAGTCATAATGATTATATTTCACAGATAGCACCCGGATTTCAGATCAGTGCACACACGTCAGACTGCCCTGTGGCAGCAGCGGAGTGTGCGGACAAGAAACTGTATGCCATCCAGTTTCATCCTGAGGTGCTGCATACTGTCGAGGGAACAAAAATGATTGATAACTTTGTGCGTGGCGTCTGCGGATGTGCGGGCACATGGCGGATGGATTCGTTTGTGGAAGAGTCTGTAAAACAGATCCGTGAAAAAGTGGGTGACGGCAAGGTGCTGCTCGCGCTGTCTGGCGGAGTGGATTCATCTGTTGCTGCGGGTCTGTTGTCTCGCGCAATCGGAAAGCAGCTTACCTGTGTTTTTGTAGACCACGGCCTTTTGCGCAAAAATGAAGGGGACGAAGTGGAAGCTGTCTTTGGTCCGTCTGGAGATTTTGATTTGAACTTTATCCGCGTCAATGCACAAGAGCGGTATTATGCGAAGCTTGCCGGCGTGACAGAGCCCGAGACAAAGAGAAAGATTATTGGCGAGGAATTTATCCGCGTATTTGAGGAGGAAGCAAAGAAAATTGGTGCAGTGGATTTCCTTGCGCAGGGAACGATTTACCCAGATGTGGTGGAAAGCGGTCTTGGAGGAGAATCGGCTGTGATTAAGTCGCATCACAATGTTGGCGGACTGCCGGATTATGTGGATTTTAAGGAGATTATTGAGCCGCTGCGGGATTTGTTTAAGGATGAGGTTCGCAAGGCAGGACTGGAACTGGGGATACCGGAGAGACTGGTATACCGCCAGCCGTTTCCGGGACCGGGTCTTGGCATTCGGATTATCGGGGAAGTTACTGCCGAAAAAGTGCGGATTGTGCAAGATGCGGATGCGATCTACCGTGAGGAGATTGCGAAAGCAGGACTGGACAAGAGTATCGGGCAGTATTTTGCGGCGCTGACGAATATGCGGTCTGTTGGCGTTATGGGGGATGAGCGGACGTATGATTATGCAATAGCGCTCAGGGCTGTGAATACGGTTGATTTTATGACAGCGGAGAGTGCAGAGGTGCCGTTTGAGATGTTGCAGACGGTGATGAGCCGGATTATTAATGAGGTGCGGGGGGTGAACCGGGTATTTTACGATTTGACTAGTAAGCCGCCGGGGACGATTGAGTTCGAATAGATGATTTTAACGCTGAAATCCTGTATTTATGCAGGTTTCCAGCGTTTTAATTTGTCTGTGGTTCTATTCTGGTTCTAAAAACAGAATGTATTCTCATATCTCAATATCTGGCAAAACATATTTGCTCTATAATGTAGACGTAATCGTATCCTTTAGAACCAGAGAATGAATATCAGATTACAGAGATTAGGAAGATAATAGCTTATATTCAGGATAGTCAAAATGCTTCGGATTTTGCATTAGAACAGCTGCTGGAAAAATGATTGCACTTTTTTGATAAGCTGTTTATAATATAAGGAAAGGAGAAAACAGATGAAAAAGACACCAGATTATGACAACGTGTTTAAGACCATGAAGATGAAACACAAAAGACTGTTCATTTCTGTCATTAATGACGTGTTCAAGAAGAATTATCCAATGAATGCGAAAGTAGAGATTTTACCCTCAGAAGGGTATCTGACTGAAAATGAAACAGAAGATGGAAGCAAGAAGATTGAAGAACAGATTTCAGATTTTCTGATTAAGATTGGAGGAGAGGTATATCTGTTGGAATGTCAGAGCTATGATGACGACTCTATGACGATTAGAATTGCAGAATATGCTTTTATCGTCGCCAGACAGTCCGCAGTATGGGACATTGGTCATGCAGTGATTCCAATGCCGCAGTTTTCTGTTATTTATATCAAAAAGACTGATAAAACGCCAAAAGCAACAACAATTACTTTTACGTTTCCAGATGGACAGACAGTTGATTACGTATCAGACAACGTGATCTTAGAGAATTTAACAAGGGAGCATATCATTGAGAAGCAGCTGTTTCCGTATATACCATTTTATATTGCAAGGTATGAGCAGGATGTTGCGTCAGAGGGAGCAGTAAATCAGGCAGTGGAAGATTTAATATACTTTCGTGATGAAATGCTAAGGCTGCATCAGGAGAATGAGTTATCTGATCTTGAAATGACAGATCTGATGGGATTTGTAAATACGATTATTACACATATAACAAATGGAAATAAGAATGAAGAAAGGCTGGTGAGTATTATGGGTGGAACAATTATTGAAACGGAATCCGAAAAGTGGATGAAACGGGGGAAAGCACAAATAATAATTGAGATGGGACAGGAAGATGGTCTTGATGACACGGTGATCCTGACAAGGCTTCAAGAGAAAATTGGTGTCTCTTTGGAAAAAGCAGAGGCATATTTAACAGAGTACGGAAAGCAGCTTGTATAAAGGTCTGTTTTTGCAGCTGGCAGAACAAAAAATTCAAAATATGAAATTACATTAATCATAGCAATTAGGGAGCATTCCAAATAACCGGATGCTCCTTTTTTGATGGACAAAGGAGGAACAACACAATGAACAAACCAATGACAACCGAGGAACTGTTTAACAAGATCTGTAACATTTTAAAAGAAAAAGGCAGACTTCCAGACATTCTTGAATATGAATCAGCGACAAGAAATCCCGTCCCTGTCACGACGTATGAGTATGAGCTGGGCAGTAAACTAGCCTATGGCGGAAACGAGGGCATTTATCTGGACCTTTGGATAGAGTATTCATCGATCAGGGAAAAACCAAGGCAGAAGCTGGGGGTATTTAAAACGCTGCATGAGAGCAGCGATGCAATGCGCACAATGGCTGGACTGCTTGCTGATTTTATCATTGAGGAATCTGCTTATGTGAATGCGCACCTCGACGACTTTACTTGGGAAGGCGTGGATATTTATGCGTTTGACAAGGATGGAAAACAATGCGGCTTGGGATTTACATACAGCACAATGGAGGACGCATTAACCAAAAAAGACAGACTGCTGGAAAAGTATCCAAAGGTTGTCGTGCGGGACAATGCGACAAGGAAAGAAAAGACCTTTTTGCAGGAGCTGAACAGTTCAGAAAATGATGCAAAAAAATTCTGTATAACGGTTACTGAGACTTTGAGAAAGGAGATTATCCTCAAAAGTGACAGTCTTGAACAGGCAGTATCAAATGTGGAGCAGGCATATGCTGACGGGAGGATTGTACTGGATGCGGACGATCTTGTATGTGATCCGGTGACAGGAGAGACACGGCGGATTGAAAGATCAGGCTTTTATACAGATGAACAGGTTCAGCGTATGGAGGTCAGCAGTTTTGGGAATCAATTATGAAAAGCGGTATCGAAAGCCGCAGATATAATGAAGGGAGAAATGAAATCTGCCAGCAAAAGCTAATGGGTGCCCGGTGCGGAAGAGGAAGGTGGTTTACTGTGAATGAAAAAGGCTGTAAATGTATTGGCGTCTGTAAGACAGACAAGCACGGCAGAATAACGAAGCTGCAAAGGGAGTTTTGGGGGCAGGGATGGATATTCAAGGACTGGAATG
>CAJUQJ010000096.1 GCA_910588215.1 uncultured Lachnospiraceae bacterium | reverse complement strand
TAACAGTAACTACGACAGATTTTTTATATGTTTATACTGCTGTGAATAATTCGGGTCAAATATTGTTATTTGGTCATCCTAATCCATGGTCCTCTTTTACCACGATTCAGATTAATGGTACAAATTACATATTTAAAGCAGATAGTACTGTTTATGATATGGAGAATAGAAAAGCAACCTCCACGATGACTGTGTCAGGTGTGAAAGTAGTACAAACATTGCAGATAGTCAAAAACGATAGTACAGGTCTGGAAGATACTGTACATATCAGCTATGCGACAATTAATCTAACATCTACATCTAAACGTGTAGGTGTCCGTATCATGATGGATACAATGCTTGGAAATAATGATGGAGCTCCCTTTAGAATACCGTCGAGAGGTGAGGTGACCAAAGAATTAGAACTTGTAGGAAGTCAGGTGCCTGCATATTGGCAGGCGTTTGACAATCTGTCGGATCCTTCCGTATTTGCAATAGGAACGATTTATAAAGGAAATCAGAGCAGAAAGCCAGATAAGGTACAATTTGCTTCCTGGGGTGGCATTTACGCAACAACATGGGACTATACAATAAATACAGACCGTAAAGTGACAAATGATAGCGCGGTAGCATTTTACTGGAATCCGATCACTTTGGCGTCAGGAAGTACCAATACTGTTGAAACGTATTATGGGGTAGGATTAAGCAGTAATGGGGGGATAGATGATGTTCCGATAGAGTTTGATACGAAAGATAAATATGTGGTTTTTGTCACAAAAAATTCCGGGAAAGAATTACTAGCCGGAGCAACGGTACAGATTGAAGGAGTCGGAACCGCAGTTACAAATGAAAACGGTATTGCAACGTTTAGCAGTAATCTGCCGATAAGTTCGTATGCTTCCAGAAAGCAAATGACGATAAGTTGTAATGGGTATAGAACCAAAGATGTTTTCCGCATGGTTTCAAAAGACAGAAGCAGTGCTGTTGGCATGGTTGCGGATAACGGGAAACCCTATGTAAAATCAATTAGTCTAATAGGAACAGACGGCGGTAGTTTTTCAGAATATGTAGATCTTATGTCGGAGAATTATTCTGTGGAAGCTGATTCAAAAGCTGCGGAAACTTCTTATTATGAAATTAGGATAACAGCAACGAGTAACGGAAAGGGCAATGTAGGAAGATATAAAATTATACAGGATAATGTAGTTATTTTACAGGAAGACATTACCAGGGATACTCGGACAGTCAGACTGATGAAAAGCAAGCTGAAAGCGGGGAAACGTGTGTATGTTCAGATTGAGACGACTGATGGCTCTTTATCAGATAAGATTGCGACCACACTACTTGTAAATCCACAAAAAACTATACTCGGCGAAGATTCAAAAGACACAGAGGGTAGTATTAAGCTGGGAGGCTCCGGTGTAGGCTTTAAAATTCCGAATGATGCGGTAGCCTTTGGCGGTATGGAACTGAATATGGACATGCCGGGTCTGCCGATAGAATTTGAAGCCTTTGATGATGGAACGGTAAAGGTTTCGGTAGGACTGGATGAGTTTGGAAATACCTGGGAAGAGAAAGAAGAGAAATGGGATGAACTGTTTGCAAAATATGAGAGAGGTAGTAACCTGCAGAGTGTATTCACGAATGATCAGGGAACTACAAGCTGGAAGGTAGCAGGAGGGTTTGATGTATCTTTTGTCGGCAAGGGGTACGCAGAAGGAAAAATCGATGATTATGGCAACTGTAATGTAGACCTGATGCTTATATTGGGAGTGAAGGGGGAGTATGAATATACTCAGCAGTATATTGTAGGTTATATCCCCCTTGGTTTTGAGTTTAAGGTGGGAGTAAAAGGTACCTATACGGTAGGCGGTACTCTGACTGTAGGAAAGAATCTGGCTAATGAAAGGGTTTTTGATTTTACAGGAAATAAGGGGAAGATAGATATTGACATTTATGCAAGTCTTTATGGAGGATTGGGACTCGTCGGAGTATTGACTGTTGGCGGTGAAGGGGAAGCTCATTTACTGTTAGGGTATGATTTTCAGCAACAATATTATGATGCAAAAGTTAAAGGTAGTATTGCATTAAGTGCGAAGGCCTTTATGTTCTCGGCCAAGTATGTGATCGCAGAAAGAACATGGAATATTACAAGTGGATATATTACAAAATCCAGTGCAGATCAACAGAGCATATATGAAGTATTCTATGATCGATCTTCGTACTCTATGATGAGCAGAGAGTACCTGTCGGCCAACCCAAACAGGTCAGATGTTGCTGCGGAAATGGAAAGCTTTTTTCAAAATGTATACCCGGGTGCATCTCAGAAAATTGTAATGGTAGATGGTACGCCATACATGTTTTGGCTTGCTGATGATATTAACCGTACAGAGGCGAATAGGACCAGTCTGGTATATTCAAAGTATGATGGAGAATGGTCAGAACCGGTGGCAGTGAAAGATGACGGAACGGCTGACTTTAATTTCGATGTGGTTTCTGACGGATCTAAGATACATATAGTATGGCAGGATATGGCTGTCGAGTTTGGTGGTAGCAGCTGGAACAATATGAGTGATGCTGATCGACTTACGGAAATGGCTAGAAACAGCGATATTTCTTATGCCTGCATCGATACTTCTGCGGATATGGCTGTGTCCACAAAGGTTACCAGTCAGAATGGCTATGCCGATATGCTGCCGAAGATTACCGTTAATAGTGGACTGCCATATGTAGTCTGGTACACAAATGAAAGTAATGATATCTTAACACAAAGCGGTAATACAACCTTAAATATGGCAGCGATCACATATGATTCTGTCAGCGTAGCCAACTATTCATCGGAAGATGAAGAAGAAATTGATCAAGAAGAGATTGATACTGAAGAAGAGGATATGGAAGAGGAGGATGGCGAAGCGGAAGAGGATACCGGAGATACGGATACCGAGGATACAGATACGAGAGAGGAAGATTTTGAAAGCGCTGATACTGAAGAAGAGAGTTCCGGAGATACGGATACCGAGGATACAGATGGGAGAGAAGAAGTTCCAGAAGGCACTAACACCGAAGAAGAAAGTTCCGGAGATATGGATACTGAAGAGATAGATTCCGAAGCAGCGTTTCGCTTATATGTTTTTGAATCTGAGCGGGAGGAACCTGATTCTTTAGACGATACGACTGACAAGGAAGAAAATGCAGAGACCGAAGACGAGTCGAACTCAGAAACAGAAGATCAAGATGAAAAATCAGAGACAGATGAGGAACATTCTGAGGAAGAAAATGCAGAGACCGGAGGCGACTCAGAAGAAGAGACCGAAGACGAGTCGAACTCAGAAACAGAAGATCAAGATGAAAAATTAGAAACAGATGAGGAACATTCCGAGGAAGAAAATGCAGAGACCGGAGACGACTCAGAAGCAGAAGAAAATTCCAATGAAGACGGCTCTGAAAAAGAACTTGATGAAGAAAGGACAGTACAAAGTGGTATTGATGGCAGTGATGAAGAGTCAGTAGATATAAATGAAAAAATATTTACAGGAATCATCAGTACAATCTGTAGTCTGGAGGGAACCCCCGTTGTATCTGTTGATATTGGGAGTTTGGGTAATAAGCTTACAGTGGCATATGTATTGGACAATGATAAGAATTTGAACACAATTGAGGATCATGATCTTTACTTGTGGGATGCGTCGACTGACTCCGTAGGATTTAAAACATCAAATGATATATGTGATGAAAATCCTCAATTTTCGCCGGATGGAATGGCTCTGTACTGGTATGCGGATGGCCAGATCTATTATGTGACAGGTAATACTGCGGGGGCCAGTGTGAATGCGGTGCTTCCTGAGGGAGCCGTAGCCGCTTCATCTAATTTCTGCATTACAAATGATAATAGTGTATTGTGGGCAGGTTCTTCCATCTCAGCTATGAATATTATTCAATATAATATTTATAAGAGCGATAATGCAGATGGTGGCTATTCCTCAGCTTATAAAATTGTAACGAGTGAACTTAATTCTATAGGTGACATTACAGCCATTGAAAATGGTGGTGAAGCATATGTTGCGTATCTGTTAAATTACTTGGATGATGATGCGGCAGATATCGCGTTTGAAAAAATCTCTTCAGTAGCTGATCTGGCTTTAGATAATGTAGACATTGATCATACTTCTGTGCAGTCTTCAGCAGCGACTGATTGAAACAATCCCAAACCCCCAGCAGAGCTGGGGAGAATCGTGTACGC
>CAJUQJ010000095.1:2884-4237 GCA_910588215.1 uncultured Lachnospiraceae bacterium | reverse complement strand
CGACTTGGCAAACCAGCAATATTTAACTATTTATCAATGATACAGTACACTAGAAATCTCATTTCCGTTTTCAGCATTATATGGTATACTTGACATGGCATAAATCTCCTTGCTGTGTGATTGTTATTCGCAATTCAATTATACCATCAAGTGCAGGTTTGTGCCTTTTTTATGGACTAAAGTATTGATTTTTCAAGGTTCAGCACACCAATCGGTGTGGGAAGTTTGAGTTACATTATTTGAATTGGGAAACCCCTCGATTATGGCTTAATTCAGAAAAATTTGAAAGTGGCAATTATGCGGCGGATAATCATTGGAATAGTAAGGTAAGACAAATATATAGTGATCTGGTGGATATAGATGCAGAAAAAAAGGCTGGGAAATATACGGAATATATTCTCACATTAGATGAAAGTATTTTCTCGGAAATTGTAGATGAAAAAGGAATAGAGGTGGATAAACAAGTGAGGTTTGAAGATGCACAAAATGGAGCGGATGCAAAAGGAAATCCAAATGGTGAGTACACGGTTATTGGAATTATATATTAGGAAGCAAGTTGCTTAAAGTGAGGAAAAGAGAAAATATGAGGCTAAGAAAATATGGATGTATCCTAATAATCATGTCCCTGATTGGATTTACCGTTTTGTTGTCTGTGAAGCATGAACAGAAAAGACTGCCAGAAGAAGTGTCATTACAGGAGGAAGAACCGTCAGAAGAGATATCAGTAAAGGAAGAAGTGGAGTCAGTAAATGCAGAATCGGGTGCCATGATTGAACAGGAGGAATCAGCAGGAAAAAAGGAAGAGATTCTATATGATCATACTTTGTCAGGCCATATGTGGATGTATTACGAGGCGGAAAAGGTTCCTTTTGTAGATGATGAAACTTTTGCGTTAATCAGGGAAGCCTATGAGGAGGTGGAATATTCTGCAGAATTTGAGAAAGGGATCATGGAGGTATATGGGGAGTATAAACAAAGATTCTGGAAGCTGATTAAAAATGAAATTCCTTTTCTGAATAGGGAGACGGAAGAAGAAGTATATATAAAAGATTGGTATGCGTCAAACAGATGGTATGTGCTGGAAGATTTCAAATCTTCTTATTACAGTTATTATTTTTTTGACATGAATGGAGATGGTTTGCCGGAATTGTGCGTAGATTACTGTGTCTTTGCATATGATCCTGATACGGATCAATGTATACTGTGGGCATGGCTTAATGGAAAGGAAATAGTCGGAACCCGAAAGGCTATGTGGAACCCAGACTATGATGTGGATATATATGAATTTTTCCAACTGGATCCGAATGGAGACTTGGAATTAGACACCTTGTTCTGGGCGGAGCACGCTGACTT
>CAJUQJ010000095.1:0-2784 GCA_910588215.1 uncultured Lachnospiraceae bacterium | reverse complement strand
AAAGCAGCGGGCAATGGTTTTTCAGAATAACTGACGAACAATTTAAGGAACTTGAACAGCCATATAAGGAAGCTCTCAGACAAGCAAGGGATAGAAAGAAAGAGGAAGTATATACCTATGAGGAGCTGTTTGGAGAGTATGAAACAGAGTAAGAATACGTGAAAAAGTCCTTCATGGCATTTTTAACTGTTCCAAGCGGTATAAAGAGCAGGAGGAAGATATTGTAGAGATTTATTGGGCGGGAAAATAATAGCGTATCCGAAATATTGTAATGATTTTAAAGCTGCCGTACAGGGGGCCCGTAGTGCTGGTTATCCAGGAATGGAAATGGTAGAAGATGTTGATATTTTACATTATCTGAATTGGGAAACCCCTCGGTTATTACTTAATTCGGAAGGATTCGAAAGTGGAGAATATGCTGCAGATATTCGATGGCACAGTAAAGTAAGATATATATATAGCGAACTTGTGGATTTAAATGTACCAAAAAAAACTGGGAAATATACGGATTATATTCTCACATTAGATGAAAGTATTTTCTCGGAAATTGCAGATGAAAAAGGAATAGAGGTGGATAAACAAGTGAGGTTTGAAAATACACAGAATGGAGCGGATGAAGAGGGAAATCCAAATGGTGAGTACACGGTTGTTGGAGTTATATACTAGGCAGCGTGATGTTTAAAATGAGGAAAAAAGAAAATATGAGGGTAAGAAAATATGGATGTATCCTAATAGTCATGTCCCTGATTGGATTTACCGTTTTGTTATCTGTGAAACATGAACAGAAAAGACTGCGAGAAGAAGTGTCATTACAGGAAGAAAAATCGTCAGAAGAAATAGCAGTAAAGGAAGCAGAGGAGACGGTAAATGCAGAATCAGATGACATAATTGAACAGGGGGAGACCGAAGGAGAAAAAGAAGAGATTTTATATGATCATACTTTGTTGGGCCGTATGTGGATGTATTACGAGGCGGAAGAGATCCCTTTTGTAGATGATGAAACTTTTGTATTAATTAGGGAAGCCTATGAGGAAGTGGAGTATTCAGCCGAATTTGAGAAAGGGAACTCGGAAGATTATGAAATATATAAACAAAAATTCTGGTGTTTGCTCCAAAATGAGATTCCCTTTATGGACAGAAAAACGGACGAGGAAATATATATAAAAGACTGGACTGATTCTAAAGGAAAAACTATGGTGAATGATATTAAAAGTTGTCCATACTATTTTTTTGACATGAATGGAGACAGCTTTCCGGAATTGTGCATAGATAATTATGGACAAATATCGGTCTTTGCATATGATTCAGATAGGGATCAATGTGTACTTTGGACAAGGATTATTGGTATGAATATAGTTGGGACTTGTAAGGGTATGTGGACCCCCGACTATGATGTGGATATATATGAATTTTTCCAACTGAATCCGAATGGAGACTTGGAATTAGACACCTTGTTCTGGGCGGAGCACGCTGACTTATATCATGATGATATTAACATGGTGATGTTTCCAAATTATGCGGATACGGCAAAGCGGTGGAAAATCACGGAAGAAATGAAACGACAGGGTGTTTTTGAGGAAAGCAGCGGGCAATGGTTTTTCAGAATAACTGACGAACAATTTAAGGAACTTGAGCGGCCATATAGGGAGGCACGCGAACAGGCGAGGGATAGAATGAGGGAGGAAGGATATACCTATGAGGAGCTGTTTGGGGAGTATGAAACAGAGTAAGAATGCGTGAAAACATCCTTCGGCACGCCGCATGAAAGACCTCGCGGAGTTCCGTCTTTTTAACCGGCTTTGACAGGAAGCGGAAAGGTTCGGTACGGAACAGTTCTTTCAGATATTCCTCATGGGCGGACACATAGACAATCAGTACCGGGAGTGCCAGATCCCGCAGCTGCAGGGCCGTATGTATGCCGCTCATATCGTCCATTTCAATGTCCAGATAGATCAGTTCGAAATAGGATCGCTGTTCGGAAATCACCCCTGTAAGCGCGGTACCGCCATAGAACGATTCACAACGAATTGTGATGTTTGATTCCGCAGCTATTTCATACAGCATTTTCTCTAAGGATTCCGTTGCCATGCGGTCATCATCACATATGGCGATGTTAATCATTATCCATCTCTCCCTGTTCTGTCAGTTCAACATTCCCGCCATAGTCTTTCAGGGCATACTCACAGCAGCGCAGGACGAGTTCGTTAAAAGAGATTCCCTCTCCTTTGGCCAGAACGGTGAGCTGTTCATCCAGACGTTCGGTGAAACGTATTGTTTTAGAGACATTGGGTTTGGCAAGTGGTTTATCGATCAGAAACAAAATGGGCACCTCTCACTTTATTTTCTTCTTATAAATATAACTTTTGTCAGTTCGAAAATATAGACACATAAGTATATTTATAAATATAACCATTCACAAAATTTTTATTTCCCTATCAAAAAAAGAAAAAGGAAAAGTCGCTACGGAACAGAAATGAAATGTGACGAATATCACGGGTATCTCATGCAGGATCGTTTGTGATTGTCACTTCTGTAAGTTGCTATATCTGTTTTCTTTCGTCCGGCACCCTTATCACCTCGACTTTTAATGCTGTAACGGTGGATACGGCATAACTTACTCTTATGGTGTCTTAAATATACTAAAAAAGCCTGCATCTTCAATAAATTTTATATTGATGATAAGGCTGAAAGATGCCCACCAATGCATCCATGCAGTTTAAAGGGGAAATTTTGATGAACTTTTTATGCGGATCAGCTTGCAAAACAGGGAGTTTTCTCTTATCA
>CAJUQJ010000094.1 GCA_910588215.1 uncultured Lachnospiraceae bacterium | reverse complement strand
CCTTAGAATTATATATTTCCGATAAAGGTGAATATATTATACGAGATTATGATCAGGAAATAGAAACAATAGCCAGAATATCAGAAAAGGCGGGACAGTTTCTTAATGCGCCGGAAGACCTGGAGCTGAATAAGGATATAACAGCGAAGGAAATACTGGATGGATGGGGACTTGATTTTTATGTGCCAGACAGTGATATTGAAAAAACAGATGATATCGGGACTGCCCGATATTATCAGGGAGAAACATCATTTACAGAAGAGGAACTGCGCAGGACTTCTAAAGAGCAGAAGATACAGTTTTACGGAGCAGACCAAAATACGTTGCTGAATGAAATAGACGATATTTCTGAAATAGCGCAATATCTAAACGGGTTGGCTTTGGATCAGTGGGAATATGCAGATGATGCACCAAATCCAGAAGAAGTTGAATGCCAGATTGTTAGATTTATGTTATTAAGGGATAATAAAAAAGAGTTAAAAGAAATGTATACTGAGATACTGTTAGGGTCGGGCAGAATTGACCACCCAGAGTCACTTAGAATTGACCATTTCTAGTCGGATAGAAAAAGCCATTGCATTTTTCCTTTTGTGTTCTAAAATGATGTGTGCCAATGCATCAGTAGAAATCACTATGGGAGAAAAACACAATGACTTAACTGAAATAATAGCACAAACCCTCTCTGAAATGAAGATGGAGCAGGGGGAAAATTTGATCCTGGCAAGGTCAACCTTGCGGAGTTAGAACGCAGGACAGGTATTTCACGGGCCAAACTGCGCAGGATCAAGAAATCAGGATTTATCGACCTTCCACATGCCCTTACCGGACGGAAAGCCGAGCATACTCTTTTGACGGGCTTTACAGGTATTATTGACGAACTGCTCCGGAAAGGAGTCACCAATTCTTCTGTCTGCTATGACAGATTAAAAGAGAATGGTTTTCAAGGTGGCCTGACCATCGTTAAAGAGTATATTTCCAACCATAAAGAACTTATCCCTCCTAAAAGGCAGCTTGTAGCTCCCCAAGGCCGCCGTGGGCGTCGTTACCATACCGCGCCGGGAGAATCTTACCAGATGGACTGGGGATTTGTCGAAGTGGAAGATGCTTCCGGCAACACTTTTAAAGTTGCCTGTTTTGCCATGATCTGTCACTGCTGCGGGCAGCGGTATATTGAATTTTTCCCAAATGCAAAACAGGAGAATCTGTTTATCGGAATGATCCATGCATTTTTGTATATGGGGATACCTGAGTATATCCTGACAGACAACATGAAGAGTGTTGTAATCCGGCGTGATGAACAGGGACACCCAATCTGGCAGAAAGATTATGAGCTGTTTATGGGCAATCTCTGCTTCAAAACAAAACTGTGTAAACCAAGGCATCCGTTTACCAAAGGAGCCGTCGAGCGTCTGGTACGGTTCGTAAAAGACAACTTCCTACCGGGACGCATCTTCAATGAGATCACCGATCTGAATTATGAAGCAGTCCGCTGGTGTGATACCCAGAACAGCATTTACCATCGTGCAGTTGACTGCATCCCGGATGATAAACATACGATGGAGTGTATGAAGAATGCTGCTGTACTTGAGGAAACGGTCGAATTATCGTACTACCTGTGCCCGGAGCGTAAGATATCCTTTGATGGCTTTGTCCACTATGACGGGCGCCGTTTTGGCGTTCCTTACTGGTATACCGGAAAAACCTGCCGCGTAAAAAGAGACGGCTACATCCTTTATGTATACGATTCCGGCATGACAAAGGTACTTACCACACATGATGTGACATGGAGCCGCCGGGACAGCTTCTGCAGAGACCAGTATACTACAGAACAGCCGGAGGAAAAACCTACCGCACCGGTAAAGGTACAGATCAAACAGCTTGCCCCACCGCCGTATGACCCCGGTTTTAGCAGATTTAACTTCGAGGAGGGGCTGTGGGATGAATGAGTCGCTTTTCGGACAGATCCAGAACGCTGCTAAATATCTGAATCTTGATCTTAATGCACAGGAAATGGCACAGCTTGCCGTTAACCGTGGATACAGTGAAGAAAATATACAGGCGGTTGCTGAAATGCTTATGTATCTGCAGCAGAAGAAGAAAGAGAACATCGTTTCAACCCTGTTGCGTCTGAGCCGTCTGCCATTAAAAGAGCCAAAAACCTTTGAAGGCTTTGATTTTGGGCAGCTTAACGGAAAACAGGCGGATGCCCTTAAAAACCTGCCCGCATTGTCCGCCCTCTATGCACATAAAAATCTGGCATTTATAGGACCGCAGGGAGTTGGCAAAACGCATCTCGCAATGGCCTATGGGCGATAATGCTGCCAGAACGGCCTGAAAGCGTATTTCCTAAAAGCAACTGAACTGAACCAGCGTCTGACAGATGCGCGCAGGTATGGACGGGAAAGCAGTACGATTAACGGCCTGGTAAAACCCTCCTGCCTAATCATCGATGAGGTGGGAAGATGTGTATTTGATAAAGAAAACACAAGAATGTTTTTCGATATCATCGACCGTAGATACAATAAAGAAGGTCCCAATATGATGATATTTACCAGTAATAAGGGTCCTGATAAATGGGGAGAATTCTTCAACGAAGATTCCTCTCTGCTATGTGCCCTTGACCGTATATTTGATGATGCCACAGTATTTATAATCAAAGGCAACAGCTATCGTGGCCAAAAGTGTGAAACAATAGCGTTATCAGCCGGTGCACCATCGGCATTGCCTAAACCACAACATTAAAGAAAGGAAAAGCTGGTGCATTGGTCGTTTCTGTTCGGCGGAGATTGGTCATTTTCTTCCGACTCTAAGTGGCTAATTTCTCCCGACGCTAACAATACTTTATAAAAGCAACGGCAATTATTATATTGAGGAAATAATTCCGGGTGAATATAGTGATCGGGGAGATTCTATAACACATTATCAAGTGTCAGAGGAGATAGCAAAATATATTTTATCATATTTAGAATAGGTAAAATATATTGAACGCATTGTGCCTTTTCTGTTTTTTGACTAAGTGAAAATGGTAAATTTCACAAACAAGATTCGAAATGGATATAGCAGGAATAGCAAAAAGCTATCAGACATACAGCCAAAAGACGGGAAAGGCATCATCCCAAACAGGAAGTCTCAGTTCGTTTTATTGTGTCCGATAAAATATGTGTATAAATATACAATTTTGTGTATGGTTTATGTGCCTTAAAATGTGCAGTTAAGTAATGTATGATATAAATAACTTTAATAGGGAGTGGTTATATTTATGAAAAAATTAGTAGCATTAGTTTTAACCTTAGTATGTGCATTAGGTTTGGTTGGTTGCGGAGCAACTCTGAAAAATAAAGACGAAGTGGTTTCTGGGGATTTGCCACCGATACTTATTATGAGAGAACAACATTTTATTGCATATGATATGCCAATATCTGAACTTCCGGATGATTTTGAGTGCATGGGAGAAATAACAGAGGAAGAGGCAAACGGCACAGGTTTGCAAGGCTGCAAATATTATGTAAATAAATACCTAAGTTCCTTTGTTGAGTTTTATGTATATCAAGAATGCGGAACACCTGTTGATGAGAACACGGTTGATTCTACAAAACGTCAGTGGGCTTATATAAAATGGGTTCGTGAAGGATTTGAAAGAGAGTGAAGTGCAAATATTTCTTTGAAGTATACTTATGCACTGCGTAGGGTGAAAATAGTCAGTAGGTACAAATAAACAAATTGGGAGAACAGGAATGGAAGATGTCCGATTCCCTCCGGGAGAAGACAACAGAACGTCTATATGGGGAATAAGTTCCTCGCCCTGCGGAAAAGCGAGGTCGCCAAAGTTGCGCCGGACAGGGCGGCGCTGATGGGGAAGGTCAGTCAGGAAATGGCGGACATGAAAACGATACGGGAGGCGGACGAGAGGTGGCTGCCTCTCCTGTTCGGGGAGCCGTATGAAGCAGAGTTCCAGTCCGGGGCCGTCCATGTGTATGACGGGAACGGCGACGAGGTACGGACCTACACGGCGGGCGTGGGCTGGCATGAGAAGGAGTCGAAGACGGAGACGCAGGTACACGGGGCTTTGAAGGCTGCCTACTTTGATGCGTACCATGCGGCAAGGCAGGAGATAAATTCCGGGGCGGTGGAAATGCCGGGCGGTTTTGACGCGAGGGCGTGAGGAGGCAAATGTGAAAAAGAAACTCATTATTGTTTTTGCAGTGATAACAGCGGTTCTGTTATTGATTCCGGTCAGAAAGGTTTATGAAGATGGAGGGACGCGGACCTACACATCCCTGACCTATAAGGTCATTGTGTGGAAACAGATAGATGGGAAA
>CAJUQJ010000093.1 GCA_910588215.1 uncultured Lachnospiraceae bacterium | reverse complement strand
TAAAAGGAGAACTCCCGGCACAGGCGAATGAAGTCGCTGTCAGTGAATATTTTCTCTCCGCTTACGGTTCCAATGCCAGAATCGGTGAGACGGTCCGGTTGGATACCGAGAGCTTTCATGGCGACTATACCGTGCCTATGTGCATTTCAAAAATGACAGGCAGTTTAGCCAGGAAACCATGGCTGACCGCTGCAGGGAGATTGCCGCACAGTTTGGCTCTGCGCATGTAGGGATGAACAGCAATTATTTTGCTTCTAACTCAAAGTCTATTGACTTTGTGACTGTTTTCGGTATAGCCGCCCTTGTGCTTGCCGGCGGATATGTAGTCATCCAGAGTATTTTCCGTATCTCTGTGAACGATAAAATACAAAGCTATGGACAGCTCCGCACCATCGGCGCAACACCCAGACAGATCCGGCGCTCCGTTGGCCTGACCGGGAAGCAGCTGTGCCGGATGAGTATCACCGAGGGGATGTGCCATGCGCTTTTTGCGGCGCTTACTGTTTTAATCCTGGGGCTGCCGATTTCCATGGCAGTCTGTGCGGAGGTCAGTAAGAAATCCTTTGCCGGCGCAGTTGTCCCATACCAGTTCCCGTTCCTGCAAATGGGGCTGTTCCTCCTGGTGTTGTTTGGCATGGAGCTAGTACTCCGTACTGAAAACCCTTGTGCAAATATTTCGGTCTATTTTCCCGATTGCACAAGCCCAGAATACTCAACGTAGCCCGCTACGCCTCCGTTTCTGAACTTGTACACTCGAAAAAATATCCTCGAAAATTTGCACAGGAACTTCAAGTACGGAGTACTAGTCCTGTCTGTCTGGATGGTACGCAGGCAGAAAAAGCAATCCCTGGTTGGCAGATGAGGGCGCAAAGTTAAGCATTTCGCGGCAACAGATAAACATTTCACAGCAATTAAATTGTTATGGCATTTCGGACAGGCTTATAATAAAATGTCATTCTGTGGCAACGGCAAAAGTTTTTCATTTGCCGTTGCAGATATAATGGGAAGGAAATAAAATGAATAAGAAAAAATTAATTCGTATGGTGTCGATTTATTCGGTGATATATACAGCAATTACATTGTTAAGCAGCGTTTTGTATCTTTGTAACGGCGTATATGAAGACCCAAGCGGTAACTGGCACGAATTAGACAGGGCTATTATTCTCCTGATCGGGATAGCGGCATTTGAGTTATGTACGAATCTGCCTGTTAAGCCTTTGGCTCTCAGATATTTGATTGCATATATTCCCTCTCAGATGTTGGTGTTCGCCTATGTCTGGTTCAGCGGACTGCGGGAACCTTTGGCGAAAACGGCGTACAGGGATATTTGGATTAACTTTACGAGCCTTTTTGTTCTGTTATGTATCATCAATACTGTCATTTATTTTTTTAAGAAAAAGAGAGGGAAGAAAGGCAATGAGTAAATATAATACATTATGGGAATATGTTCAGAAAAGCGGAAAGGAATCTTTTCAGCTGACCTTTGAGGAGATTCAGGAGATTGCGGGGATACCGATTGACCACTCGTTTCTGAAATATAAGAAAGATCTTGCAGAATATGGCTGGCAGGTCGGGAAAATATCCATGAAAGAGCAGACGGTGTGTTTTCATAAGGTTGACTGATTGCTTCCGTTTTCTTAAAGGTCAGGGGCAGAAAAATATGTGTGATATTAGCGGGATTCAAAATCCCTGTACATCCGAAAGAATCTTCCTGTTCCCTTGCAGGTTGTGCAGCCTGGGAAGAGTGGGCGCAGGCAGACAGCCGTATTGAGTACCATAGTGGGAATGACAAGGCTTTTCATCCTGCGGCTGGGGATGTTGTTCTTTGTGACAGGGTATTCAACAACACAGATCATGACCATATGGGAATTGTGCTTGAAAATTGTGATAATCACATTATAACTGCGGAGGGAAATGTTGAAAATGTCTCCAGCATTTTAGAACGTAAAAAGGACAGCCATATTCGAGGGTATATTCGTATCCCTGATAATTTTTTATATTGAGCTGGAGAAGGGGAAATTGCCAATATGCTGCGGATAGAGGAGGGATATGGAATGAATGAGATGAATAGGACGATGGTAGATGCTATCATTAAAAAGGCGGAAGCTCTGTGCCCGGATTCTCTGGCGCTAATCGGTGTGTATGGCTCGGTGATTACCGGAGAGGAGTACGAAAAATCCGATTTGGATTTGATGATTTTGATCAATGACGAAAACGGATGGGTTTTGGCTGACGGATTTATCATAGATGATGTCGGTATAGGATATGACCTTTACTGTACCAGCTGGGATATGCTTGAAAAAGATGCACAGTGTGACCACGCACATTTATCCAAGCTGTTCGATTCGGTGATTGTCTACTGCAAGGATAAAAACGCATTGCAAAGGCTGGATGAGATTAGAAGAAAGGCGGCAGAGCTGCTTGCATCGGATAGGCGGTATGAGAAGGCAGACCAGGCGTATAGCGATGCAAAAAAGATGCTTGCAGAGGTATATCTGGCAAAATCTTTGTCAAAAGCCAGAAGCAGCGCTGGAGCGGCTATTGAATTGATAGAAAATGCCGTCATGCTGCATAACGGACGGCATTTCAGAAAAGGAACGAAAAGGGCTTTGGATGAGCTGAAACAGCTTGGGTTTCCTTTTGACCTAGAAACCAGGATCCTTGCCGTCATTCAGGCAGAAACAGTAGAAAGGATACGGGCAGAGCTGACGGAAGTTTTCATTCTGACAGACGAATATCTGCGGGTTCCGAAGAAAAAGGAACGCCCTTCTGCAGAAAACCTGCGTGGAACGTATGAGGAAATGTATTCTAACTGGAAAAACAAAATGGCCGAGGCGGCAGACAGAGACGATGTATATTCTTCCTTTATGAATTTATTGTCTTTACAATGGATGTTCTATGAGATTGCAGAAGGCATCGCAGTGGATGGCTTTGAAATTATGGATAAATTTAACCCCAAAAATCTGGAGGAGAATATGGATGTCTTCAATCAGGCTCTAAATAAGTATCTTGTAGAATATGAAAAAGTGGGAATTTGTCCAAAGCATTTTGAGAGCATGACAGAATTTATTGAGAGCTGCAGCAAAGAAATTTCTGAAGAAATATAAAGAAAAATCGAGGAGAAACAACAATGGTCATTGAAACGGAAAATCTACTGTTAAGAGAATTTACTCATGAGGATTTTCCAGCATTATTTGAAATCTTTTCAGACCCAGAAACCATGCGACACTATCCCAAATCTTTTGATGAGAACCGTACAAAGGATTGGATTGAATGGAATCTCCAAAACTACAAGGTATATGGATTTGGCCTGTGGGCTGTTGTTTTAAAAGAAACGGTTGAATTTATCGGCGACTGCGGGCTGACAATACAGGATATTGATGGGGAATCCCTGCCTGAAATAGGGTATCACATTCATAAAAATCATTGGAGGAAAGGTTTTGGAAGTGAGGCCGTAAGCGCGGTTAGGGATTGGGCCTTTATGAATACAGAATACGATTGTCTATATTCTTACATGAAATATACAAATATTGGTTCATATTCTACTGCCGTTGCAATCGGTATGAAGAAAGTGAAAGAATATCACGATGAAAAGAATGGGATATCATATGCATACGCCATAAAGCGTGAAGAATGGGAAAAATTAAAATGGTAAAATTCCTGTTTATCTACTATAGTAAACGACATAACAAATTTCTGTTTCCGGCTCTTGCAGGAGCCATATACGGTAGCCCCTGCGAGGCCAAAAACGAAATTTCTAATGTCGTTAACTATAACTGTCCTAACTTTCCTTTATTTTCAAGGCTTTGCGGTATGCCCAACCTCAAAATATGTATCCTTTTCCCTTGTTTTTGCCCTTATCAGCAAGTTACAAGGGAAAGTTTTTGATATTCAGTTTTTGTTTTTAACTCATTCCCACAACCTTATCCAATAGCTTTGCGGAATCCCGCTTCGCCTCCCTTGTAGCGTGTGCATAGACATTCATGGTTGTGCTTACGTCCGAATGTCCTAAAAGCTCCTGCACATCTTTCGGCTGCGCCCCGTTTGATAACAGGTTCGTTGTGTAGGTGTGCCTTAATGTGTGGAAGTGGAAACCCTCTAACTCCGGCACTTTCCCTGCCGCTGTCCGGCAGGCTGTTTCTACGGTGGCAGGAAGTTCAAGACAGCCATCTTCCCTCAAACATACAAAGGAAATTTCCGTATAGTCCTTTGGCACATCTTCTGTCATTCCCAAGCTGTAATACTCATAATGAACCCTGTTCTTTTCCGTAACTTCTTTGTAGAAATTGCTATGATAGAGTTCGCCATACTGCATACGGTTTTTAAGCTGCTGTTTTCTTGCTTTCT
>CAJUQJ010000092.1 GCA_910588215.1 uncultured Lachnospiraceae bacterium | reverse complement strand
AGAAGTCCGAAGAATTGGGGCGCCCGCTGACGTGTTACTTGAAGTCCTTCGGCTGCCCCTCGTAGACTAACACGGACAGCTGGATGTGAAACAATTCCTTCCCCCAAAGTTCCCGGCTGCCCATCTGCCCGATCACGAACCCGACATCCAGTTCTCTTTTCAGCACTTTGTCAATCACTTCCTGATTCGAGGCCTCCTCCCACTGAATCACCAGCGCCGGACATTGCTGCTTATACGCTTCCAGCTTCTGCAGCGGAAACACATTCAACACTCCACAGGAAAACCCGATCTCCATCCTGCTGCCCTGATTCTGAAACCGCCGGATCCCGGTCTCCAGCGCATCCAGCTCCTGCAGCAGCGTACGGCTGTTCTCATACAGATATACGCCACTGTCCGTCGGCAGCATTCCACTCGGTGTGCGCATAAACAAAGTGGTGCCCAGATCTGTCTCCAGATTATGGATCACCCTGCTTAAACCCTGCGGCGTAATAAAAAGCTGCTTCGCCGCCTTATTGACACTCTTCTCCTCGTATACCCGCAAAAACGCTCTCAGATCCTTTGTATCCATTCTGACTCCTCCGCAGATTACGCGCCTGCACCTTTTACTTCTATATCATTATTCTGATACTTTTCACTCAAGTCTGTTACAGTTCACAGCTTAACAGGCCGCAAACTGTAACGCATCCAACCCATTTTAAGTTGCTTTCGGCAAGTGGCTGGATGCCTGAAACCGTAAAGCTATCGTTCGGATACCCTACAGCGACGTGCAGGCCACCGTGAATGATTACCCAAGTCAGTACACTAGCATACCGATCCAATCTTCCTTACGAACCTGCAAAACAAGCTCATGATAATCATCACGCACTTTTACATAGGGCAAAAATTCTTTCCTCTACAGGACCAGCCTGTGTTACAATATTATCATGCACTACTTCCGGCTCCGACTGCATCATAGGGCAGCATGTCAATCCAATATGCTAACAGAAAGGCACGACACAACCTTGAACAACCAATTCATCCGACAGATCGCCATTGACTGGAACAAAATAGAAAAACAAAGCTACTTAAGGAGCATCCCTGCGCTCCACAAACTAAGTACGCTGGAACTCACCCGGCCCATCACCTTCTTCGTCGGTGAGAACGGCAGCGGGAAGTCCACACTGTTAGAAGCGATCGCCGTCGCCTACGGCTTTAACCCGGAGGGCGGCACGAGAAACTATAGCTTCTCTACCTACGATTCCCACTCAAACTTGTATGAAGCCATCACCATATCGAAGGGATACCGCCCGGCGCGAAGCGGCTACTTCCTACGGGCGGAGAGTTTCTATAATGTGGCTACAAAGGAAGAGGACTACGCCGACCGACTCCATCCCTCCGAGCATTATCACGAAAAATCTCACGGTGAAAGTTTCCTTGCCCTTGCACAGAAGCGGCTAAACCCGGACGGCATCTACATCTTAGACGAGCCGGAAGCCGCCCTTTCTCCCCAACGCCAGCTGACACTGCTGATGGAAATCTATAATTGTGCCAAGAATGGTTCCCAGTTCATCATTGTCAGCCATTCCCCGATTCTGCTGAGTATCCCGGATGCCCTGATTCTGACCTTTGACGATGGCCTGGTGCATCCATGCACCTATGAGGAGACTGACAGCTACCAGATCACGAAGATGTTTATTGAGAATCGAGACCAGATTCTGCGACGTCTTATCGGTGAGTGAAGCGCTTGCAGATCATCTTCCGACCTTATCATATCGTAGATATAAGCTTGGGCCGCCGCAAAACGATAGTTTTACAGCAGCCCATACGTCCAATTCAATATCTGTCTACTTGATATTCAGCTTCGCAAACAGATCTCCCAGGCTTGTTCCCAGGCTCTCACTGTTTCCGTATTGCTTCACGTCAACCTTCTCTACTTCATCTACCTGCATTTCCTCCAAAGCCTTCATGCTCAGGGAGATCTTGCCATCGTTTGTGTTCAGGATCTTGACCTTAACTTTATCACCGACCTTAAGAACCTCGGAAGGCTTCTTAATTCTTCTCTGGCTGATCTGGGAAATATGTACCAGACCGCTCAGCCCATCTTTCAGATCTACAAATGCACCGTAGGGCTGCAGGCTTTCTACCGTTCCTTCCATCACCGTACCCGGAACGATCATGGCTACCTTATGATCGTGCGCCTCTTTTTCCTTCTCCCGCAGAATCTCTCTTGCTGACATGACCAGTTTCTCTTTCTCCTGATCCACCGTTATGACTCTGACTTCCAGCATCTTTCCCTTATATTCATCCAGGTTCTCCACATAGGAAAGTGCAAGGTGAGAAGCCGGTATAAAACCGCGGATACCTTCCAGATAAGCAACCACGCCCGCATTTACGACTTCATTGACCTTAACCGTGACAGCCTTCTTCTCCTCCAGATAACCCGTGAGCACATCCCATGCGAGCACCTCGTTAGCTTCCTTCCTGGAAAGCAGGATATTGCCCTGCCCGTCATCCATCTTCACCACCGAAGCTTCGATCACATCTCCCTCATGCACGTCCGTCATCACGGAAAAGGCGGGATCATTACTCATATCGGTGGCCTTGATGATTCCCTGGGTGTAGTACTTGAGATCCAAAGTCACTTCTTCCTCATTCACACCAATCACGGTGCCCTTGATCACATCTCCCTCCTGAATGGTGCGGAAGGATGCCTCCAGTTCTTTTTCATAGTCCTTCATTGTCTCTTCCATAATTTCTGTCCCCCATAATTCTTATTTTGTTCCTGTCAAGCGCTCATAAAACTGCCAAAAGCTCGTACGACTCACTCAGTATATCATATTTTCAAGACGCAGACTATAAAATCATTCTTAATTCGTATCGGCTTATAAGAATTCATTACTATACACGATGTCCTGCCCCCTGCTGCCGGGTATCCGACCAATAAGCTTTACGGTTACAACCTTCCGTATCCATTGCACCGTAATTCTTACAGCAGCTCTCTCGTCTTCTGCATCCGCTCCGCGATTGGCACATGGAACGGACATCTGCCTTCACAAGTCTTACAGCCGATACAATCCGACGCGTTCGCCTCAAGCTGCGCATAATGTGCCCGGACCGTTCCCGGCACATCCTCCTGCATCGTGGCCAGATCATACAGTTTGTTTACCATGGCAATATCAATCTTTGCCGGACACGGCGCACAGTGCCCACAGTATGTACACTGTCCTGTGGAAAAGGCATGACGCGGGGCCAATGCCAGAACGCTGGCGTAGTCCTTCTCCTCCTCCGACGCTGTCTCGTAAGCTGTCGCCTCATACACATGCTGTGGTGTATCATAACCTACCATTACCGCCGCGACTGCCGGCCTTGTCAGAGAATAGTGCAGACACTGCACCGGCGTCAGGGCAACTCCGAACGGCGATCTGTGTGCATCAAACAGGCGACCGCCGGCATACCCCTTCATCACGGTAATTCCCACACCATTCTGTTCACACAGCTTATACAACTCCTCCCGCTCCGGTGCAATACCACCCAGATGCTCATCAAAACTCTCTGCGAAATAATCGTCTATATTCGTGATCGGCGGCAGCATATCAAAGGCCGGATTAACACTGAATAAGATCATCTCGATCTCGCCCTGACAAGCCGCCAGCTTCGCTGTCTCCGGATTGTGAGTACTCATACCGATATGCCGGATCACACCGTCTCTCTTCAACTGCCGCACATACTCCATGAATTCCCCACCGATGACCCTGTCGAACTCCTCCGTTGTATCGATAAAGTGGATCATCCCCAAATCTATGTAATCCGTCTGCAGCCTCGTCAGCAAATCCTCAAAGGCAGGCTTTACTTTCGCCATATCCCTCGTCCTCACATACTGCCCGTTCTCCCAGGTTGAGCCGATATGGCCCTGGATGAGCCATTTCTCCCGCCGTCCTTTAATGGCCAGACCAATATTCGAGCGAACGTTAGGTTCCGACATCCAGCAGTCCAGAATGTTGATTCCTTCCTTTTCACAGGTCTCGATAATGTCCCTTACTTCCTCCGTATTGTGACGCTCCAGCCACTCCCCGCCCAGTCCGATCTCGCTGACCATCAGGCCGGTCTTTCCAAGTTCTCTGTACCTCATATGCCCTTCTCCTTTCCGCAGACCACTCGACAGCGCTCTTTATAACACGTAATCCCGTAATTGAAACTAATCTTCATACCGTTCCTGACAAGTGTTTCCTCGTACTTTCTGTCCCTAATCTGCCGCAATGCATTCGTTTACACGCACCAGAGCTTAATACTGTTAGCGTTCAATCTCTATCAGCTTTTCGCGCTGCAGGATAAATTAAAATCGCCAGATTTCTTTTCCACTGATTTTGCGCAACATTCTTTTCTCTTCTTGCAAATGCTTCCCGTCACTTCCTTCAAATAGACAAAGCTCACAGGATACTTCCCCATATGCCTGTTACACAGTTCTCTTTCCTCCTCACTCAAAAGTCCTGCAAAAAGCTCCTCATCACAGCCAAACTCAAAAAAGTATATCTGCATGTCCATATTTAAAGTCTTACCAAACTTCCTGTATCACGTAAAGAATTTTACCTTTCCTCAGTTCTTTAAAATTCTCGATACCAATCGGAAAATCCCTTTTCCTTAAGATTAATTTATCAATATGTGTAATCCATTAGTGACAGTATAGCATATATTGATGTTGTTTAAAACAATCTTTGAGAGAAAACCATATCGCTATGTTTCTGATAAAATCATCTCATATATATGCCAGCAACTGAAATGCTTTGTTAGTAACAAATTAGATACTCGCTCTGTTCTATCATCGAGCTTTTATCAATATGATTACGAGTTATGCTCCCGGGGAAATGGCCTGACAAAAACGTGCTGCGTCAGAGAATTTACTATTTCAATCCACGCTCCCGCGAGGGGAGCGACAGTAAATATTACTTATTTCTTTTATACCGGAGATTCTTACTTAAGCAATATTCACAAATTTCAATATTTTCTAACTCAACTTTCCCAGCACAAATTACCGAACATTGCCTGAATAAATATTGGCTG
>CAJUQJ010000091.1 GCA_910588215.1 uncultured Lachnospiraceae bacterium | reverse complement strand
TGCTGCTGGTGCTAACTTAATGACATTGATTCACGGTGCCCTGCACCTTGCTGCAGGGCATCCGGCCGATAACTTTACGGTTTCAGGCATCCAGCCTCTCGCCGAAGGCGACTTGGAATGGATTGGATGCGTTACAGTTTGCGGCCGGTTAGGCCGTGAACTGTAACTTGCTATTCATGATGCCCCGTCTCCCGCTGCAAGCGCATTGGGTACGGAGTACTCGCCAATAGCTTTACGGTTTCAAAGAATCCGGCCCTTTGTTAACTATAACATGTCACAGGCCGGATCCTTTCCATATTCAAGAAGCCAACTTCTGAACCTCCAGGCGTCTATTTATAGGTTATGCCATTATTAGGATCAACTACTTCCTTGGGCTTCGTATTTTTGAGAACTACATTCTTTCCTGCCATATTATAGAAGGCGCCGTCCATCGTACAATTCTCCAGTCTGATATCGTTTGCCGACTTTATGATTCCCATGCTGCCCTTTTCATTTCCCTTAAATTCAGAATTCGATATGACAACGTGCTCACAGGGTCTGCTTTGATTCGGTTCGATATCGATACCATACTGCGGATCCGTCCCGCTGGCATTATTAAACTTACAGCGGTCTATGTTAATATAGCTGGCATCCGTAATAGACAGATTGTTTCTCCGGTTATGGTGCAGGTTACAGTTCGTGATCGTGACATGCTCAGTGTATTTACTTTGAACGCCATAATAGCCCAGATAGATTCCGTCTCCCCAGCACTGTGAGATATCGACATCCTTGATGGTGACATTAGTACACCCGTCGATCTGGATCCCGTGTCCCCATTCGCCGTCTTTGCCTCTATGTTCCCTGCGCTCTCCTACGATCTGACCACCGGAAATAGTAATGTTATCGCGGCCAAAAGCATAGATCACATGATATTTGTTGCTGCTGTTCCCGATCGTCATCAGCAATGCGCTGGGCGACATGATCAGCTTCTGGTTATCCGTCAGTACGATGCCGCCAAACCTGTTATTCCCCAGGCTGTCCTTACCGCCTTCTACAGCATCGATCCAATAAACACCGGCCGGCAGATACATATAGTCGTAGACATCACGCTTATTCCACTCCCAGTCTCTCAGAAGCGCATTGATATACGGCGTATCATCCGTGCAATCGGCTGAACGTTCATAGACAAGCGCCCTGCCCTCCGGAAGTGTTTCTTCGCCCTTAACGACAACATAACATTGCTGGGTGTACTTGCCATTATAAGTGACCTTAATGATAGCAGCTCCCTGCTTCTTCATGGTAAGATTTCCATAAAGACCGTTCTCTTCGTCCTTTGCTACGGATACTACCGCAGAGTTACTGGTCTCCCACACGACTTTCGCGGGATCTACCTGCTGGCCTTCCTGTTTCTCCAATTCCAACCTGGCCGTCTGGCCCGCTTCGCCCTCGATCGTCTGCTCAGCCTGTATGAGAAGCGGCGCATCTACGATCGTAACCTTGCACTGTGCCTTCTTGCTGCCCTCCTGCGTCGTCGCCGTGATCGTTACGGTTCCTTCTTTCTTGAGCGTGATCACCGCCGCGATCGTGGTATCGTTGATCACTCTGTCTTCTACCGTAGCGATACTGCTGTCAGACGTTGTCCAGGCTACCGTCGGATTGGCTATCGTTTCTCCTGTTTCTGCCGTTAACGTGGCCGTAAGCGTCCGTCTCTTTTCCCTTTCGGCAAGAGCGAGTGTAAGACTTGTTTTGTCCAGTTCGATTGCTTTCACGCGATTGATCTGATACGCTTTCTTCTGAATCTTGAAGGAATATGTCTTCGTTCCGCCATAATTTCCCAGTCCGCGCAAGGTCACCTTAGCCGTGCCTGCTTTGATATTATTCTGATATCCTGCAATTTCAAAACAGGTTTCCCCTATTATTTCGTTTTTCTTGTTTTTTGCATCGGCGCTGGAAGCATAAACGTGAATATCACTCCGCGACAATTCTATCTCCTTGCCGGTATACTCCTGCGGGTCAAAGACAAATTTCAGCTTGCTGATATTCTTCTCATATATCCGATAACTGCCGGTGATCAAAGAATTCTCATAACAACCCTTTCCATTCACGCTCACCTTCACAACCATACCGGCTTTCGGAGGTTCCCCACTTTCCATACCATCATAAGTATACACAGGCTGATCGTCATAGTCCACGCCCGCCTTCAACTTCTTACCGTTCCCGTCCGTGATCGTGATCTTGGATTTCCACGCGTCTTGCTTCGTGCTGTATTGCTTATCCGCTACCGACAGAGTTGCCAGGGAAATGTCTCCCGTCAACACCTTAAGCTGTACGATCCGGGTATATCCCTTATAATTCCCTTTGCCGGTGATCTCACAACTCATGGTCGACCCTGGCGTCTTGTTATCCAGCAGTTTTACCGTATAATCGGTCTTGTTTTTCAGTATATTACTGTCCTGATCCCTGATGCTCAGTTCCGGCGCCGCGCCGCCCTTTTGGTACGTCACCGCAGGCATTCCGTCCTGCATCGTCACATTCTTCCCCCAGACGATCTCTAAATTCTCCTTGTTGGGAACGATCTCATATTTCAGCTTAAGCGTTCCCTTATATCTGCCTTTACCGGTAAAGGTGGCTGTCACTTTTCCGACTTTTTTAGCATTGCTGTATTTTACAGTATAGTCTTCGCCTTCCGTGAGTGCCTCCTTCGTTTCTCCAAATATCAGCACACCCGTTTTTTCCTGGAACATACCACCATACTTATCCACCTCTTTTTGAGAAAAAGTAAAACTTTCTTTCCAATTCTCTCCCGCTGAGGCCTCTGTGATCTTCCGATCACCTACCATTTTCAAATTTACTTTTTTACAACCGCGGTAACCTGCCGTTCTTCCGGCTTCTGAAGGGTATACCGTCACATAAGCACCCGTTAACCCGGTTGCACAGACTTGATAATCATAGAGGCTCGGATCCAGGATCTGACCACTTACCTTGACCTGATCGATCGTCACTTCCGATTTGTCCAAAGCTGTCCCGTGGTACTCATATTGTTTCTGTCCCAACGTCACCGATGCGGCACTGAAATTACGGGTTTTATCATTCAACACCACAAGCTGCATCTGAAAAGAACCGGTATAATTGCCAATTCCGTTCACGGTATACTGATAAACTTCTCCCGCTTTATAAGAATCTCCTTTTTTATAATCCGTCGGCAGGGTCGTATAATCACAGACAAAATCTTTATTGACTGCCAGTTTCTTCTTACCGAACGTCAGCGCCGGCGTCGGTATCTTCAAATTCGCGCTGTAAGGAACCGTCTGCTCATACCCGGGCGAATGAGCATCCTGATCCATGCCGTAGCCGTCAATCTGATTGATATCCAGCGGTTTGATGCCATAGAATAACGTTACACTGCCGCTGTACTGTCCTTTGAGCTTAATAGTAACGCTGGGTGCATTGACCGCATTGGAGTCTGCGGCATTGATGTTATTCTTGTAACTCAGCGTATAGTCTGTCTTTTCTTTTAAAAGCGTGGACTTATGATAAACCCGGATATCCTGGGTGATCTTCTGTCCCGTATATACAAAATCCTCACTTTCCTTCTGGAAACCGGCTACCCAGATATCCCCCGAAAGATCCAGCAGTTTATTATTCGTATCGGCCGCCTGCACGACGTCTACACTTACAGCCGCTGTCTTATCACCACAAACTGCGGTAATCTGCGCATAGCCTTCCGCCACTGCCCTGATCTCACCGTTCTCACTTACCGTCGCGACAGTTTCATCGCTGCTGTCCCACGTAATCCTGACCGGAGCATTTTCCGGTATAGTCATTGCAGTCACCTGCTGCGTGGCGCCGGGCTGCATGGTGATACTCGTCGGATCCACCAGCAATTCGCTGATCTGTTCCTCTGCCGCCGGCTGTACTTCACTGCTTTCGGAAAACGCAGAAAGCAAAGGAGCTTCTTCCGTCATTTCCTCTGTTTCAAGTTCCTCCTGCTCCATATCGTCAACCGACTCCGTCTCCTCTGCACCATCTTCTTCCGTCAGTGCATCGTCCTGCACTTCCTCCTGCTCCACATCCTCTCTGTCGGATGTATCATCCTCGCTTCCTTCCACCGGAACTTCTTCCGCATCGTCCGGGGTCATATCATCCTCCCCGGGTAGAAACGGTACAGTCACTGCCGCATAGAACGTCCCCTGCTGCTCCTCTTCCGTTCCCAAATAATAAGAGGCCCTGATATAGTAGTCATATTCTCCGCCCTCTGACGGCATCTCCGGAATAAGCTCCACCGTTTGACGACAGCCGCTCTCCTCTTCGTTCTCTGTCATCGTGAAATAAGGGGAATCCTCCACGACTTCAAAGCCGATCCAATCATCCTCCTCATTGATCAGGCTCGTGCTGCCGGCAGTCAATTCTTTCCCACCGCGCAAAATATTCCAGCACAATATGCCGTTCTCCACAACTTCCGGTTTCACATCTATGCCGTAATTAACAAACAAAATCAGGCTGTCCGATGTTTCAAAGGAAATAGGCTGATCGTATACAAATGAAGAGTCCTCCGGATCGGGGAACGTTTCTTTCTTATTGATCTGTCCGATATGTAGCTCCGGTAATTCTGCCTTTTCCTCCTGCTTCTCTGTCCCGTTTTCCAGGGCAGTGTCATTGCCGGAAACAGTCTCGTCATCCGAACCTGTCTCACCGTCTGCAGGTATCTCATCGTCCGAACCTGTCTCACCGTCTGCAGGTATCTCATCGTCTGAACCTGTCTCACCGTCTGCAGATGTCTCATCATCCGATACAGTCCCACTACTTGCAGGTGTCTCATCATCCGAACCTGTCTCACCGTCTGCAGATGTCTCATCATCCGATACAGTCCCACTACTTGCAGGTGTCTCATCATCCGAACCTGTCTCACCGCCTGCAGATGTCTCATCATCCGAAACCTTCTTATTATCCGACGGTACATCCAAGATCGCGGTTCCCGTTTCCCCTGTCTGCAAATTCTCCTCAGGATTCTCAGAGATCTGCATCACATCCTCTGTCCTATCGGCACTCTCCATCGCAAACGCAGGAATACAGCCGCAGTCGCTAAATACCATTGTCAGCGCAAGCATGAATGCCATCCATCTTGTCCTATTGCGCATGATTCTAACTCCTCCTTACACTTCTTATGAACTCTCAGAATAAATTATAACATATAATACTATACTATCCTCCCCTCACCGTCAATTTTTCCATAGTTTACGTTACAGTTCACGGCCTAACCGGCCGCAAACTGTAACGCATCCAGCCCATTCCAA
>CAJUQJ010000090.1 GCA_910588215.1 uncultured Lachnospiraceae bacterium | reverse complement strand
CCCGTAGGCTCATCCGCCAGAATAATGGCAGGCTTCGCCAGAAGCGCCCGGGCAATGGCCGCCCGCTGCTGCTGTCCCCCGGACAACGCCCCCGGATAGACCTGCAGCTTATCCCTAAGCCCCAGAAGCTCTGTCATCTCCTCCAGAAACTTAAAATCAGGTGCAGAGCCGTCCAGGTCCAGCGGAAACAGGATATTCTCCTCCACGGTGAGCGTGGGGACCAGATTATAATTCTGGAAGATAAAGCCAACCTTCTTCCGGCGAAAGACCGCCCGCTGTTCCTCCCGCAGACCGCCCAGATTCACGCCGTCCACGATCACCTCGCCCTCCGTGGGCACATCCAGAGCTCCCATCATATTCAGAAGCGTCGTCTTACCGCTGCCCGACGCTCCCACAATGGCGACGAACTCCCCCTGCGCAACCGACAGATCCACACCGTCCAGTGCCTTGACCTGACTGTTGCCACTGCCGTAATATTTCTTTACATGACGTATCGTTACACTGTTAAGGATGTCCATTACACTCTTCCCTTTTCTTTGCTATTTCTTTGCTGCTTCTTCCTTATTTTTCCATTCCGAAGCACTCCAGTCTTCTCTCTCATTTCCTGCTGGTCTTCCTTTGTATTGCTGTTGTCATGAACAGATATCACTATCACAGAGCAGGAAACAGCCAAGCACTTTTCTACCGGAATACAGTATAGCAAATATCCATACCCATGTGCAATTTCTATTGTGGAATCCAAATCGATAAAACTATCCTATTATAGCATAGTTTTTGTACTATTCTCCATTTTATCAATCTGCTTTGTCATTTTCTGTCTCATCACAAAATAACCTGGGATATGCTTAGAATAACCTTTCAAGAAACTTACAGAAATACTTTTGCGGGATAGTTCTCTAGATTTTAAAAAGAATTTATTTATAATTTCGTCAATCTTATAGTATTTAGCCTACTTAAAACAGCATGACAGCGGGGACTGTTATCAGCCTCCGCTGTCATGCTCATGGTCATAAATTGCTCATCAGAGAATTTATTCAGCCTTCTCTTTCCTGATCAATACATGATAAATTATCGTAGCAAAACTTGATGCCAGCAGAATTTCCACAGCATTATTTATGTATTTATTCAGGTCAATGCCCATCATATTGAAAATAATGTGGATCAACATCAAGATAAACATTACGATCGCCACCGCGGCAGCTCCTTTTAGAAAATACTTCATAACTTCCTGTTTCCTTTCCAAATATATTTATTTTCTATCAAACAGTATACCAAGGAAAACAGCAGTTCTCCCAAAACAGTCATAAAATACCTTATTTCATGAATAAGTGCAGTTTTTTCTTTCCTGAATACACACTTATTCTTCATTTTCGCCGGACAGTGCTTGCTACGAAGAATGATATAAAGTATAATTAGGCGTGCAAATACCAAAAGAAGGAATCTACCTAAATGTTATTGTCTTTTTTTCAGCTTTCCCTTGCTGTTCGCAATGTATGGCCCGGACGTATGAGCCTCAAAGCATTTATCGTTCTTTATCTGTCGCTGCTGCTTGCCGGAATGCCCATAAAGCTCCTGTCCTGTATACCCTACGGCCTGTTCGGTATTCCGGCGGTCATTTGTATTTACGGGCTGGTTTTCTGCCGGGATACCACCGCCCAAAATGTCTGTATGGGTATGATCGGATTTGTGCTTGCACTCGTGACGGATAACCTGGTGTCAGGCTTTCTGCATATGCTGATCCCCACATCTTTCATCGAGCAGCCGTATGTTTCTTCCATTGTCCATATGATTCATATTCTGCTGTTTTACTGGGCGACGCTTTTTTGCGGCAGGCTGCTCAGGAAACTGCTGCTTTCAGGAAAAAGTCTTTTGCGCCTTCAACAGACATGGTATCTGATCGACGCCGGATTGCTGCTCCTTATCACCATCTATCTGTTCGACGATCTGATTCCGGGACAAAACGGCTCTGTCGGTAAAATGATATACAATAATGTCCTGCATATTTCAGGGTATCTATTCGTTATGCTCTTTCTGCTTCTGGCTATGCACTGCTCCTATCTGGAAAAAATGCAGACAGAGGCGAAGCAGAAAGCCATGCAGGACTTACAGGATTACACACACAATCTGGAAGCCATGTATAACGGTCTGCGCTCCTTTAAGCATGACTATATCAATATTTTACTCTCCATGTCCGGCTATATTGCAAACCGTGATATAGACGAACTAAAGCAATATTTTGAAACAAAGATCTACCCCACAAAGAATTTGATCGACCAGGGGGATTACAAGCTGAATCAACTCGGTAATATTGATGTATTGGAGATCAAAAGCCTGCTCTGTGCAAAGATGATCTACGCCCATGAATCGGGGATTGATGTCACGATCGACATTCCCTGCAGAGTGGACAGTTTTCCGATGAATACCGTAGACCTCGCCCGAATACTGGGAATTTTTCTGGACAACGCGATCGAAGCCGCGCCTTTAGCGCAACAGCCGCAAACAGGCTTAAACATCATTCGGCACGAGGCCGGCGTATCCATCACCATCTCCAACAGCTTTCAGGATCAGGGCGCAGTATTACACAAATTAAAGCAAAAAGGCTTTACTACAAAGACCGGACATCAGGGAATCGGGCTTTCCAATGCCCGGAAGATCATCAGTTCCTATGACAACGCTCTGCTGGAAACCTCCATGCAAAACGGCCGTTTCACGCAACATCTGGAACTTACTGACAGAAAGGAATGACATCATATGCTGGATATTTTTGTGTGCGAGGATAATGCCGCACAGCGGCAGACTATCGTACAGACCATTCAAAATACCATTCTGATAGAAGAGCTGGATATGCAGCTTGTGCTAAATACAGGAGACCCTTATGTGCTGCTGGAAAAGATCAAGAACAGCCAGAACACAGGCATTTATTTCCTTGATATAGACTTGGGAAGTGATATAAACGGCATGAAACTGGCGCAGCTGATCAGGTTATATGACCCCCGTGGTTTCATCATATTCATAACCGCACACTCTGAACTAAGCTACATGACCTTCCAGTACCAGGTGGAGGCAATGGACTTTGTACTAAAAGACACTCCCGACGAAGCGAAAGTGAAGATCAGGCAATGCCTGCTTAATGCAATGGAACGCTATACCCTGCAGACCAGTCGAACACACAAAGTCTATACGATCGAAACCGGCGGCCGAAAGATCAGCATAGATTATGATGATATTTTATTCTTTGAGACTTCCAGCAACATCCATAAAGTCATTCTCCATGCGAAGGATCGACAAATTGAATTTTTCAGCACCATTAAAGATCTGCTCAAGGCATTTGGCGATGATTTTGTGCGCTGCCACCGATCCTTTCTGGTCAACAAAAAGAACATAAAGGAAATAGACACCAAAAACCGGATCATCCATTTTATCAACGGAGAAACCTGCCTGATGTCCACACGCATGATGAAAGAACTCTAGGGTAAACCGGTCTATAAACCACTTTTTTCTTCCTTATCCTTTAGTACAATGGATAAAAATACTTTATATAAAAATATGGAGTCCCCAGTTCATGGGAGCCAAACCAGAAGATTACTTGTCCGGTATCTATTTGTCACTGGAAATGTACTGCCACCCCACGAAGGGAGTCGGTTCTACTATGCAGGAGAAGGCGGCTGTTTCAACGGCGGCTTTATGACCATGAAGATGATCCTGCATACGCCTGACCGTTTCGCTGCCGCCTTCCCGATCTGTGAAGATCTGCCGGATGCCGTGATCACTGACGAGGATATCCAGAGCATCGCCCATCTGCCGATCTGGTTCACCCACGCCAAAACAGACACCACGGTAAGGCCGTCTCAATTCGTCATTCCCACTTATAAACGTCTTGTCGAGGCAGGCAATACCAACGTACACTTCACCTTCTGGGACAAGGTGCTCGATTCCACCGGTCTGTATACTACGGAAGCCGGCGCACCCTTTGAATACATAGGCCATTGGTCCTGGATCCCCATGCTGAACAATGAATGTACGCTGGACTATGACGGATCCCCCGTGACCATCGACGGTAATCCCGTCACGATCCTGGAATGGATGGCCGCACAGAAAAAAGTATAGAAATTTTGACCTGTTTGCCAGAACAGCGATCATCGGAACCATTACCACCGCCGCCACACTTAAGAGAAAAGCCGTGATCGGAAAGATGGTATAGGTTCCGGTTATATCGTACAGCTGCGCATACAGGATATTGGACCCATAAACCTCTCTACAGATCCTTATTTGATATTCTCATCCACAAGCTCCTGCATCTGCTCACAGTAGCTGTCCAAATCCAATTCCTCCAGCATATACTTCTGGAACAGTTCTCCCACCGTCTCGATATATTCCATGGAATTGGCCGGGATCGGCCTCACCTCCATCTCCACCGAACGCAGCAGCTCTCTGATTTCTGCATAGCCGATAATATGCAATTCCTCTTCCAGAAGATCCTTTCTGGCCGGAATACTGTTTGTCATCTCCGCATAGAGCCTGTTTCCTTCCCGGCTCACTGCATAACTCATAAACCGTCTGGCCGCCTCCTTGTGCTGCGAAGCCTTGTTCAACGCATACTGCCAGGTGCCGATATAGGTCACATGCCTGCCGCCCAGATCCGGCAGCGGCGCCATATGGATCCTGTCCTCTCCATACACGCCGGCATCGGCATATTTCTTGATACCGCCGGTGTACATAAACACCATCCCGTATTTACCGTCTATAAATTTCTGGTTCATCTGTTCGTGCTGGTCGATCATCTGTTCTTTCGGCGTATACCCTTTATCGACGCACTCCTTGGAGAATCGGACGGCCGCCCTGGTCTTTTCATTGCTCCAGTCAAAGTAATCTCCGCCGAAAAGATTGATCAGCTCTCCCAGTTCATTATATACATAGGTTTTCTCCCAGGAACCGCCGTATGCATAGCGCCCCTCACCCCAGTCATAAGCCAGAAACCGATAGAAATCTTCTTCTGTTTCTATCCCGGTAAGTCCAGCCTCCCTCATCCACTCCTCATTGACCCAGAGCGCAAGAATATCCAGCACATAAGGCGCAGAGTAAATCTGCCCGCCGGCCATGGTAGTCTCCTGCAGATACTCCTGCTCAAATGCCCGCGCGGTTTCTTCGTCCATGACATCGTCCTGCAGCGGTTCCAGATACCCTTCGTTCTTGAAGGCATTTATCATTTCGTCATTCACCGCAAACACATCCACCGAAGAATCTCCTGCCGCCAAAAGAGACGACGCTTTGGCATGACGGGAATCGGCATTGGCAGGATACGGCAGCAGGTTGATCTTCATCTGCAGCCTTGTCTGCAGTTCTTCAATATAGGCCCTGAAACTCTCATCTCCTGCGTCCACATGCATGATCGTGATCTCGTCTTCCCACATGCTCTCTGCGGTATCCATAAGCGGCTGCGGACTGCTTTCTCTTCGTCCGCAGCCGCCAGATCCCATGACTGCCAATGCAGCCGCCACACCTGCCACCCAGTATGTTTTCCGGTATTTACCTGCTCTCCTCTTCATATTCACCTCTCAATGTCATTAAGTTAATAGCGAACTGTCTGAAATGGTTAGATTCTTATTATGA
>CAJUQJ010000089.1 GCA_910588215.1 uncultured Lachnospiraceae bacterium | reverse complement strand
ACAACTTTGCCGGATGTTTTGACTCTTCCTGTTTTAGCAAGGCTCTATGGAGTAACGGTAGATGATTTTTACAAAAAGAGTGCAGTTGCATACAATAACTATGCACAACGTTTGACCGCCGTGTATGAAAAGACACGGGACCCGGAAGATTTTATACATTGTCTTTTGGAGTTTAAAAAGCTTATGCATGGCGGTGTACTTTCCGTGGAAGATAAATGGAATTATGCAATCATTCATCAGTGGATGTTTGAATATTGTAAAAATACGGCGATGGAGTGGTATGATACCATTTTGAAAGAAGGTTCCGACTTTGATGAAAATGCATTCTACAGAGCGTGTGCCTGCCGTATTTCTTTCCTTTTTGCAGTGGGGAAAGGGGAGGAAGCTGTCCGTCAGCAAAAAGCAAGGGCAGAATCAGAGCCGGAGAATCCCAAAGAATTGGATTTATTGATTGTGTCGTATATTTATGCGGATAAAATAGAGGAAGCTTACGAATGCTTTTTAAAGGCCGTAGAAAAATTTCCGGAGGCCTGGGAGTTATATATCCATGGCGGAGAAGTTTGTGGGAAACTTAAAAAATATGATGAGGCAATCCAATATTTTGATAGAGCCGGTGCAATAGGAACACCTTTTTATGATGAGTTATATTGTAAGGCGATGCTATATGAAAAAATAGGGAAGAACAAGGATGCATATAAGCTGTATCAGGAAATTGCTGAGAAACTTCGTAAAAATGGCTTTGATATTGAAGCAGACATGGCTGAAGAAAGTGCAAAAAGGCTGGACATGAAGAAAAATTAAAACATTGGCAAATTCCAGTTTATTAAGCCACGCGCTTAAACTAAATACCACCAGCACAAAACCGTTGCTACATGGATACATATACCATGCAACAGCGGTTTTCTTTTTTTCGTTTCTTTCTCCGGCCGCTTTTCAGAAGCGCAACATCTCATAAAAATCTGCGTCAGTCGTGCCAATTCTTCCAGGTGGCACCCATGCATCCGCTTTGCCCCAAAGAGAGGAATGTGAGGACAAGAGAAAACGGCGAGATCTGATGGAAACAAGATAGTAATTTGTTTGTGAGGGGTGAAGTGCTATAATAAAGTTGTAAAGCGGTGGCGTAAAAATGGTGTAAAGGGGAAAATCCTACAATTAACAATTTAGAAACATTTTTGAGATATACTTTTTATTATTTGAAAAGGAAGTAAAGCGCTTCGGAACGGAGGTAAAATTGGCTGAAATATTGATTGTAGAGGATGAATTGTCCATTAACGAGTTGATACGCAGAAATTTGAGCCTCACAGGGCATCATTGCACGCAGGCTTTCGATGGAACATCTGCGGTCTCTCTGCTGGAGAATGGAAAGTATGACTTGATCGTGCTGGATATCATGCTGCCCGGACTGGATGGGTATCAGGTGTTTGAGAGAGTCTTGGGAACGCCGACCATTTTCCTGACAGCGAAAAGTGAATTGGTTGACAAGCTGAAGGGACTGGCTATGGGGGCAGATGATTATCTGACAAAACCGTTCCAGATGCTGGAACTGGCAGCGAGGGTGGAAGCGGTACTGCGACGGACGAAAAAAGTTGAGTCAGAATTTGTGATGGGTGACTTGAAATGCGATTTTGAAGGGCATCAAGTTTATCTAAATGGCACGGTTGTCGAATGTACACCGAAAGAGTTTGAATTGTTGGAGGCGCTGATCAGAAACCGGAACATTGCTCTTTCCAGAGAAAAGTTGTTGGATATGGTATGGGGATATGATTTTGACGGAGGTACCCGTACCGTGGATGTCCATATACAGAGACTGCGCCATAAACTGCATTTGGAAGAGCGGATCAGGACAGTGTACAAACTGGGATATCGGTTGGAGGTCTATGGATGAAAAAGAAGATTTTTCTCGTTGCGCTGTTTCTTTTTATTGTATTTCTCAATTCGATGATCCTGATTGTATCGATCGTTATCCTGAAAGATAAACTTTCCGCTGTCCGGGACAAATGCCTGGCAGAGCATTATGTCATTGCCTCCTCTTTGATCGGAGATATGCAGGCACTGGAGCAGAGGAGGAATCATGTGGAAGATAATATGGACAACTTGATGCGTGTGTATTCGCGGTATCTACAGGGAAGGGGCAGTGGACTTGCAGTGTCTTTTGCAGGGGAATGGATCTATGAAAGTCCTGTGTTTGCATCAAAGGCAGCCATGATCTGTCCGCCGGATACCGGATACAGTCAGGAGCGGATTGTCTATATGGAAAATGGGGAGCATCCTGTCCTGTGTGTCTATGGAATCTTTCCGGCTCCGTGGCAGGATTACGGACTCATGTATATCGGAAATCTGGACGAGACCGTTTCGTCATGGCGTCATACGAAAAACATTCTTTTTCTAACAGGCGCAGTGGTAATACTTATAATGTCTTTTTTTCTGTTTCAATTTCTGAATATCATTTTCCGGCCGTTAAGGCAGATTTCCGGTACATCCGCAGAGATCGCAAATGGAAATTATGGCAGCAGGATTCCGGTGCATGGAAAAGACGAGATCTCCGGTGTGGCGCATAACTTTAATCTTATGGCAGATCAGATAGAGAATCAGATCAGACAGCTTGAGGACGGCGCAGAGCAGAAACAGCAGTTTATAGACAACTTTTCCCATGAACTACGCATTCCGTTGACTGCGATTTATGGATATGCAGAATATATCCAAAAAGCGCTCTTGTCAGAAGAAGAACGCTATGAATGCACGCAGTTTATCATGTCGGAGTGCAGCAGGCTACAAAACATGGCGTATCAGCTTCTTGATATGGCATTGCTTCGCAGGGATGACATGAAAGATAGTGATTGTTCAGTGAAAGAGCTTTTTGCTGAGTCGGAAAAGATCATGTATATGAGGGCAGCAGAAAGGAAGATAAGACTGACTTATGATTCATCCCCAAATTGCGTAGTCAGGGGAAATATGGAACAGCTTCTGATATTAACGAATAACCTGATCGATAATGCTATAAAGGCAAGCCGACAGGAAGATGAAATTCGCATCTATGCATATACGGAGGAATCTGCCGTTGTAGTTAAAGTCGAAGATCATGGGACCGGTATGGAGATAGAGCAGATATCACATATTAGAGAAGCTTTTTATCGTGTTGATAAAGCTCGAAGCCGCGCAGCAGGCGGGGCAGGGCTTGGACTTGCTATCTGCGAAAGGATCGTACAGATTCATCATGCAGATATGTCATTTATTTCTGAACCGGGAGTAGGAACGATCGTGAAACTGTCCTTTCCAGTGTAAGGAGAACTTCTTAAATGAAATGCGGATTATTTTACAAGTCCGTAATAACATCGATATTTTTTTGATACGGAGAAAGCTTATAGTGTATCTATCAAAACAGAGCAGGAAGGAGTTTCACTATGAAAAAGAACGTATTAAAATTGACAGTGGCAACATTTGGCATTATTGGTGCAGGTATCATCCTCTTTAATGCGGCGGCAGAAATAGCGCTGGCGGCAAACAATGGAAAGGTGGAGAAAGTTCCCACCAGTTATCAAGTCTCAGACAGCCTGGAGACGGCAGTGCTGAACCTTGAAACAACCAAGGATGTCGGCGAAAAAGTAAATTATTCCGTAAGTATGGACAGTCTGAATACCGGAACGCCTACGGATACGGATCTGACAATGGAAGAAGCGGCTGAAACAGGGAATCAATATCTGAAGAATATTTACGGGCTGGATCTAGAGGGCGCTTATGTATACATGAGCTATAATCCGGGCACCGTAACTTTTCCCCGGGCCTTTTGGTCAGGAGTTGTCTTGTTCCAGAAAGAGCAGAAACCTGAGAGTACAAAATGGACATATATGATAGACGCTGTGACAGGTGAGCTTTTTACTACTTGTCACGACAGACGATTAGATGCAAATGTCTCGCTTGATTATGACGCAGCACTGGAAAAGGACTATCATCTATATGAAGAACTTGCTCAAACGAAAATAGAGGAATGTAAGCTGATGGATTGCCCGGTAGACAGGGTAGAGTATAACTGCCAGGGATATTCCGGAAACGATCCGACGATCGCAGTGGATGTCATCGGTGAGAACGGTGAAAGTATCAATATGTCTTTTTCAAGGTATGACCAGATGTTTTTAGGGTTGCTCACAGACACTTCGCGGACAGTAACGGAATCTGCACTGGAGAGGACCGTGGGAGAAGAGAAGTTTAGTGAGGCAGAGGAGATTGAGGCAGAAGAGATTGAGGGCTATACAATAACGTGGACAACGAGAGTCGCAGAATAACCGCGAATCGGAATCATGGGATCAGAGGATTAAGGATTGAAAATCACACTAATGTGTTGAACTTTCAATCCTTTCCGCTGTTGACCGGACGGATTTCTGCTATTTTATCTTTACCGGATAGAGTATACAACTATTTTTATGCGGTATGCTTACTGATCATTTTCCTGATAAGCAGTACTAGCAGGAAATAGGCGGCACATACTATGATGCCTGCGATGCAGCTCTTTAATGCGAATACATACCAAAGACCTTTGATTCTTTCAATTTGAAAAGGGGCTATTTCTCCACGTTCGAGAACGGTAAATCCTAATACAGCAATGGGATAACTTGCGCCTAATATAAAAGTCATAACGGCGCCTAACACAGTCAGCGCTTTCTGATAAAACCTTACTTTTCTTAAGGGATCGGTTTTCGGTTCAGTGTTTGTAGTGTGAACGCCTATATGCATTTTCGCGGCATCCATCTTCTTTTTACAATCCCGGCATTCGCTTAAGTGATCATCAACATCCTTTTTCGTCTGTTCTGACAGCAGGTCATCTTGATAGAGCGGTAATAAATCCGAAATCATATAACATGGAATGTTCTTATTCATCTTTTAAAATCTCCTTTACGATTTTCTGCTTTCCTCTAAAGAAAGTGACTCTTGTCCAGTTTTCCGTTTTGCCGATTATCTCTCCGATTTCGGCAAAAGATAAGTTGCTGATCAGCCTTAAATACATTACTTCACGTACAGGCTCATTCATAGCATGGATCAACTGTAATATTTCTTTTTGCTCCCATTGTACATTTATATCTTGTGAATCTGCTATTTCCAGATCAGCGTATTCCATGGGCAAAGTTTCCTGGTGATTTCTTAAATATTTCAACCAGACATTTTTAGCGATTCCACACAGCCAGGTCAAGATGGAGCTGTTTCCTTTAAATCGGTCAATGCTTTGAACAGCCTGGAAAAAAGTCTCCTGCGTAAGCTCTTCTGCGAGATGTTCATTATTTGTCTTGCTCAATAAAAACAAAAAAACTTTCTTTGAATACAGCGCATATATTTCTTCGATCAATTGTACTTTTAACCTCCTTCCTGTTCGTTAGTACCAAAACTTTCTATTTTGTTACAATCAAATCTCATTATATCAGGTTTCTGACTAACGCATAGATAGTTGCGGCAGATAGTACAGCGTATTTGTAATCGTCAAATCCTGTGCCTTATAATAAAGTAACGCCGCTTTTTGGCGGCGTGGTTTCCTGCATTCAACCGCACAGGTGGAAACTTTTTTCGGTGCCATGACAACATATATATGCAAGGGCAAATCTTTGCAAGTCGACTTGGAAGAAGAAGGAGGATAGCTGCTATGAATCATGATGAATTCGAGAGGTTTGTCCTGAAGTTTGGAAAGGATATTCTGCGGTTTTGCCGGATGACGGCCGGGGATGCGGAAGACGGGGACGAACTGTATCAGGACACGATGCTCAAACTGTTGGAGAAAAAGAAAAGACTGGATTCTTCGCAGAATACAAAGAGTTACGCTTTATCCACTTCGATTTATCTTTGGAAGAATAAAAAGAAAAAATATGCAAACCGTATGAGGCTGGTTCCGATCGACAGCATGGATGAGATGTCTGAGGAAGGATATGAAGTTGCCGGTCAGGACAATGCGGTATCACCGGAACACATTGTATTGCAGCAAAATGAGGTGGATATGATTCAGAGATTTGTTGCTTCTCTGCCTGAGAAGTACAGAATACCGATCTATTTGTATTATTCGGCAGATATGCAGATCAATGAGGTGGCCGAAATTCTCGGATTACCGGAAGGAACCGTCAAGAGCCGGATGCGGAAAGCAAAGAAACAGTTAAAGGAAAAATTGGAGGCGATAGGAT
>CAJUQJ010000088.1 GCA_910588215.1 uncultured Lachnospiraceae bacterium | reverse complement strand
TTTGCCTGAAAAATCAAGCATTTACGCCAACTATGCAGGTGGGAAAGTTGAGTAACAAATATTTATGACACAGTACAGACAATCACGATCAAAGAGCTGGAGACAGTAACATTTGAAGGCTTCGGAGAGGATGTACATTCGGTAGTATTTAACGATGTTGAAGCTGGTGGGACCAGAACGATCAAAGCGTACTATACGGTTACGGAAGCCGATGCCTACAGCGGAACTTACCAGAATAAGGTAGAAGTAGCATTCAGCAACGGCAAAGGGTATGAGAATACAGATACGGTTACATTGGAGAAACTTTATCGGTTATCTGTCTATCATCTGTACAGAAACGGCGCTACAGCAGCTGATACTATGGTGAGATATCTTAAAGCGGAGGAGGGCTATACACACCGTCCACCTCGCATTGCAGGTTATAGAAGAAGCACTGCATTTATCACAGGAACGATGCCGGAGAAGGATCTTGACCTTATCGTGTATTATACGGCAGTAGAGACGACGACAGATCCTACGCCGACGCCTACACCAGACCCGGATCCTACACCGACACCTACGCCGGACCCGGATCCGACACCGACACCGCCGACACCGGATCCTACGCCGATCCCCACACCGATCGTTGAGGAAACAGTACCTGGCGTACCGCCTGTACCGCCGACACCGGCTGCAGTACCGGCAGGAGCAGCGCCGGCAGTTGTACCGGCAGGAGCGGTTCCGGTAGAAGCTGCAGATCCTGGATTGGTTGCGATCGATGATGAAGAAGTACCTTTAGCAGGCACTCTTATTGGTGAAGATGAGGACGGAAATATCACACTGACACCGATCACAGAGGAAGAGATACCGTTGGCGAACAGAGATCTTGACGATCATAAGTGTTGTGCACTCAGCTTCCTGCTGATGCTGGCGACCCTGATCATCTATACATGCTATACACACAGCATGAAGAAACGGCAGGAGAAACTGGCAGAACTGAAAGATCAGCTGGCGGAAGAGACATTGAAGAGAAGACTGGGCATAACCAATGACCGGAAATCCAGAATGTAAAGATGCGCAGGTAAGAAGGAGGTATATAATATGTGGATGAATTTATTTGAATCTGTACACAACTTAGGCATGCACTTCTGGGAAATACCGGCGCTGATCGCAGGAGTGATCACACTGGTGGAGCTTTTGGTACACAGCCGGAATCAGAAGAAACGGGATGAACGTTTTGACAAAGAGAGGACACAGAGACTGGAAGCCATGCAGAAGGACGCGGCGGGAGACACCGCAGCAACAATGTAACGAGAAGGAGGAATGAATATGTCATATATTTTGGAACATACCACACTCGGCTTCTGCTGGTGGGATCTGCCGGCGGCCATCATACTGATTCTGGTGATCGTGGTAGTTGCCTGGAAGCATCATGATATGAAGCAGCAGGAGAGGGAGTTAGAAGATCAGATCTCAGCGTTGTACGCGAATGATACAGTCCCCCTTGACAAAGCGAAGAGATGATACAATATAAGGAATAGTTGGAAACAAGAAAGGGGCAGTGGGCGACCATTGCTCCTTTTTTTATCCTGCGGTCTTGCTCTTGTAATCAAGTGAGGGATTTATTATAATCAACATAAAAACAATAGAAGGATTGGAGACACTGGTGCAGACATTAAAATTTCAAAAAAAGGAAATGCGAATGGCCGGATTAGGAGAAGAGTCCTCCTTACCGGATCTTCTCGGCATTTCAATATTACAGAATGAACTTCAATTTTCGCTGGGCGAAAAAGAAGAAATATTTGAAGGATATGGTCGCGTAGACAATATGTATCCTTACCGTCAGTACGACAATTACAAGAGGGGACTCAAAGAGGGGACAGTCGATGTTGCCATTTTAGAAAATGAGCATATAAAAGCTGTTTTCTTAACCGAATATGGAGGAAGGCTCTGGGAATTATGGGATAAGAGTAAAGGAGAAAATCTATTATACACTAATGATGTATTAAGGTTCAGCAACCTGGCTTGCCGCAATGCGTGGTTTAGCGGCGGTGTTGAATGGAATATAGGTGTGATCGGGCATAGCCCTTTCACGACAGAGGCATTACATATTGCGGAAACAAAGACGGACGAGAATTTTCCGGTTTTACGAATGTACCAGTACGAAAGGATCAGAAAAGTAATTTGGCAGATGGATTTCTGGCTTGAAGATGAGCCGTATTTAAACTGTGCAATGCGGATTTACAACGAAAGCGAAAACGTAATCCCTATGTACTGGTGGAGCAATATAGCCGTACCGGAGCATATGGGAGGCAGGATCATTGTCCCTGCGGACAGCGCTTATACCAATAAGGAAGGATTAGTCTATAAAGTAGACATTCCTGTTGTGGAAGGAGTGGATATAACCAATTACCAGGAAATTCCCTATGCAGTAGACTATTTTTTTGATATACCGGAAAAATCTCCTAAGTACATAGCGAATGTTAATGCAGAAGGTTACGGACTGCTGCATGTTTCGTCGGACAGACTCAGAAGCAGGAAGCTGTTTAGCTGGGGGCACCAGACTGCATCGATGCGCTGGCAGGAATTCTTAACTGAGCATAAGGATCCCTATGTTGAAATCCAGGCCGGCCTGGGGAAAACACAATATGGATGTATACCGATGGCTCCCCATACCACATGGGAATGGCTGGAACGATATGGAGCAGTTCAGATTCCAAAGGAAGATATGGAGAGATCTCACTCGGAAAGAACCAATAATTTGACAAAAGCTATTCTTGAACAGCGAATCCCGGAGGCATTGGATGAGATTGCCTCGCGTTGGCAGTCATTTGCCAAAAAGGAAGCCGCTTTAGTTTACACAGGCAGGCAGTATGGCGCAATGGAGCTGCAAAGGAAAAATACGGGCCATCTGCAGTTTGAATTAACATCAGAAAATCTTCTGAAATGGAAAGATTTTTTTGAGACAGGTATTCTGCATACCCCCTCGCCGGATGACCGCCCGGACGAGTTTATGATAGAACGGACGAATGTTTCTTTCATGGAGCAGGCATGTCTGAAAGAGGAAAATAAGCAGAACTGGTATGCCTTTTATCATCTGGGACTGGGATACTTTGACAGCAAGGAATATGAACGTGCCATCAGAGCCTTTGAAAGATCGTGTTCTCTGGCGCAGAACCCGTGGGCCAGACATGCGCTAAGCTGCTCTTATATGAAGATGGGGAATAGGGATGAAGCTGTTTATAATATTCTGGAGGGAATGAAAGCGCGCAGCAAGGATACTTCCTATCTTAAAGAAGGATTCCGTATTCTGATTCAAAACGAAGCCTTTGAGCCCCTGTGTGATTTCTACAGGCTTCTCGAAAAGCAGGAGCAGGAAATCGGAAAACTAAAATTTTATTATGCATTCGCATTGGCTAAAATGGGAAGCTATACAGATGCATTATATATTCTTGAGCATAATGGCGGAATAGAACTGGAGGATATTCGGGAAGGTGAAGGTTCTATTCAGGAACTCTGGGAAGAGGTAACTGAGATTGTTCATGGAACAGCAACAGCCGTTCCTTATATATATAATTTCAGGACAAGCTAATCAAAGACCCCGCTGCTTGCCTGCAATAAAGTTAAAGGAAGCAGAACCGGTACCGGGTAATGTACGTGCCATTTAGATGAGATAACCTCATAGAAGAGGATGTGAAATCTTCTTTTATGAGGTTTTTGTTTTTTTAAACCGTTTGAGGTTCTGCTGCATCTAATTAGTAAGAAACAACAAACAAGTTTGAAGTTTCATACGTGCACCTCATGTTTATCCAGATACTAATGTTCTGCGAAAAGTATGGTGCAAGTATAAGATGCACACAATGCATACATGCAGACAAGCTGCATGTATGCAAGGCGCGTGTACGCTCAACGCAGTAAATGCGCAGAGCTGTTGCCATAGATATTCTTTACATACTTGCATTCCTTGACAGACTTTGATACAAACACCCGGGGAAGTACTTCGCACGCTATATGGAATGACATGGGATGCAGCGGGTCAAAATGACATATTGGAAAACGAGGAAAGACAATGGAAAAAGAACAATTTGTAAATCTTATGTCTCAGGTAGAGGCTGACATGTTTCACCTTGCCTTCTCTGTTCTGCGCAGGGAACAGGAATGTGCTGATGCGGTGCAGGAAGCAGTGGTCAAAGCATATGCAGGACGGAATACGTTGAAGAAGCAAGAGTATTTCAAGACCTGGATCATGAGGATCCTGCTCAACGAATGCTATTCCCTGCTGCGTCGGCAGAAGCGCTTGATTCCCATGGAAGAACAGATGCTGGATGCACAGGTAGATTTTGGCAATTATGTGCAGGAAGAATATCTGGATCTGTATAAGGCGATCGATGCCCTGAAGGAGAAAGACAGGATCTGCGTGCTTTTGTACTATATTGAAGGTTATTCCATCAGACAGATCGCGCGTATCATGCAGATGCCCGATGGTACCGTCAAAAGCAGGCTGCGCAGGGCCAGAATACAGTTGAAGGACAGGTTGAAGGATTAGGAGGTCAGGAATGAAGAGAGATATTTATAAAGAATTACCCGAAAATTTTCACAGACAGTTTGAACAGACCCTGTCGCAGTTGGAAGAGAATCCCTCCGGCATAAGGAGAGGACGTCGAAAGTATGGATTGATCCTTGCGGCGGCAATTCTTGCCTGCGCATCCGTGACGGCAGTGGCAGCCGGTGTGATGGAATGGCATAAAAGCCTGTCTACTCATTTCGGAACGGATAAGGAATTGGAAGATAAGCTTTCCATGGAACATGTGGCGTCGGTACAGGATACCGTAACGGAAGGAAATGGAATGAAATTCGAGGCCCTGCAGGCAGTCAGGACAGATTCCTATGGTTATTTTCTGATCGAAATGACAGTGCCGGACGGCATAGAAGAATGGAATGGAGATATTCTGTTTGAAGAATGTGAAGTCGTAGGGACAGATCTCGGATGTGTTCACAGATTCGTGGAGGATTCGTTTGCAGAGCAGAAGGTACTGTTGGAACTGCAGATCATGTATTATGAAGAAAAGCTGCCGGATGGAGCAAAGATCCGTGTAAGATTTAAAGATCTGGTGCAGACAGAGCAGACGGAAACTGTTGCCTGTCTGGCAGAAGGGGAGTGGGAGATTCCTCTGAGTCTGCCGGCAACGGCGGATCTGGTGCAGTTCTATCCGAAGGAGACTTGTGTGCTGGGGGGACATGAACTGCTTTTCAGTAAGATGGAGATCAGTCCTTTTCGGATTCGGATGTATACGGAAAAAGAAACCGCACAACATGCCGTATGGGGAAAGACGGTGTATCTGACAGGTGTGCGGTATGAGGACGGGAGTGTCATAGAAGAGAACGGAATGCAGTTAAGCATGTCCGGGCATATGGACGAGGCGGAAGAATTTTGCTTTGAGATTTCTCTGGATACGGCCATAGATCCGGATAAAACGGCAGCGCTTTTGCTCCATGACGGCGGAACAGAGAGGGAGATTGTTCTCGGACAGACAAAGGCGGCGCAGGCCGAAACAGCCGGGGATACGGCTGGTAAAGAGTCAGAGCGCAATACACAGACTGCAGAAAACGGCGGCGGAGGACAGATATCGGACGTGCGGATCTTGTCTGTCTCATATGGCAATGTAGTATATGAGGAAGGGCGATCAGTCTGGCTCTGGGATGCATGGTGCGACAGGAAGGAGGAATTGATTTCTCTTGAGGAGTGTGATTTTTCCTGGGAGCAGGGAGGAGAGATCGGTATGAGCCAGAAAGGCCAGATACAGATACTGCCAAAGACAGGAAGCAGAGAGATCTATCTGTACACGATCGCCGATAGGAGCATGCAGGCGCTGGAAGCGGAAACATTCTGGCCCTGGGCTGGTTACGACGCATATCTGGAACGTTTTCAGGATATTGCGGATATTATACCGGAGGCTGATGAGCGATATTCTACGCAGGCCCTGTTATCGCAGGGAGGATGGTATTACCTGTATAGCGAGGATGGATCAACAGGCAATATGGAACTGAAAGTGGTTGAAGAATAAGGAAAATACAGCAGCAGGATCATTGAACTTCCGATGTTTCTAAAGTAAGGCAGGGAGTACAGCAGAGAATTACAGATAAACAAGGAAGATTTACAGATACTGGAAGGTTTCCGGCTTTTGGATGATGATTTTATGATGATGGTGTTCCGAGAATAAAGAGGCAATGGGACTTCTGCTCAATATTCTCCTGAAGCGGAGAGATATAGAGGTTATGGAAGTCATCACACAAAAAGAAGAGAGAAATCCCATCATCGGCGGACGGTCAATAGTCCTTGATATATTCGCAAAAGATTCAGAGGGTAAAAACTACGATGTTGAGGTCCAAAGACAGGATGAAGGGGTACTCCTTTTAAAAAGATTTAGGATAAGTTTAAATTCATTATAGCCTGTTTTTGTCTCCCCATTCGCACATTCCGTCAAGAATTGGTATTAAAGATTTTCCGCGCTCTGTAAGGCTGTATTCTACCTTTGGGGGAATCTGGGGATATTCTTTTCTGTGTACTAACTGATCTGCTTCTAATTCTTTTAAAGTAGAACTAAGGGTTTTGAAAGAAATTTCCCCAATATATTTTTTCATTTCATTAAACCGGACAATACCAAATTCCATAAGCGTATAAAGAATTGTCATTTTGTATTTCCCATTGATAAGGG
>CAJUQJ010000087.1 GCA_910588215.1 uncultured Lachnospiraceae bacterium | reverse complement strand
AATTAAAAAATCCTTGAAAAATAAAGAAAAAAGACTTGACTAAATAGGGAGGATTGAATCATGCAACAAGAATCCATGATATATGAACAGGCCGCGAACTTGGTGATGGATTATCCCAATAACCACACCGTCAAGTTCGAGACTCCAAAGGATGAAATCATTAGTTTGCTTAATGATTTCAAAGAGAAATTTTCCCCGGAAGTCCTGAAATCATTGAGCGATGATGAGCTGCTGGGCTACATTTTCCTGACAGCGGATGGAAACAATGACAGCCTTTGCTATCATTTGGAGTTTAATCCGAAATTGAAGAGAACCTTCGGAAGTATTTCGGGCGGTTCATCTTTCAAGTTCGGGCTTTTCCAACGTCAAGAAGATGGGAAATGGACAACAGGTGCCCCTAAGACACCTCAAGTTCTTTCAGAGGCAGAAGCGCTGCAGTTCGGGAAAACGATCCGTGACAACCTTGTGAATGCTTGTGAGATGATTCAATCCAGAGCACTCGATTCTGTCGAGGCTTATGAAAAACTGGATGATGACTTGAATGCGTTGATGGGAAAGTTTGCTACCTATGCATGGGTACAGAAGTATTTCCACATGATTTTTCCGGATCAGTTTATCGGATGGTATGTAACCGATTGGCTCAAGCACATTCTGTTTGGGTTTGGAATTAATCCAAGTGAAAAATATTATGGAATGAACGGACAGCTTACTCTCATCAAAAAGAGGACAAGCTATATGTCGCCGCATTTCCAGGATATCTGCTATGCGATGTTTGGAGAAATCCGTCATTTCTTTAGACTGGGTTCTTATGATGATTCTGAACATTATGCTGAAAAATGGAAAGAGAAAGGTATTGTCGCTATAGGCTGGAAAGAAACTGGCGATTTACTTAACTATATCAAGAATGGCACTCTTGACAGGGACAAAGTGGCTGAAGCCTTGTCGACACATTATTATCAGAGCGACAAAAAGACTGCATCAAGAAAAGCTGGAGAAATAAAGTCCTTCTATGAGACATCGTCACCTTCCGTTATTACCGTGATGGATGGATCGCAATTGATAGCTTTTGTGGATGGTCTCTCTCCGTATTTTTATGATGCGAATGAGAATATGGCGCATCAGAAATCTGGAGTATGGCATTCTTCGTTCGACGAATCGGATAGACTCCCGGAAGATGAGGGGTACCTGACGACCTGTTATGAAATCAAAAAGCCCGAAAACCTTTTGTTCCTGTATAAAAAATATTACTGGTCGAACGGCTCAGAGGATTCTTCTGCTACTGCTGACGAATACATACCGATTAGATTCAACACGGGTTATCAATCCTCTTTTGAGAGGAATCGTATCCTGTTTGGCGCACCTGGCACTGGCAAGAGCTATACGATAAACAAGGAAGCGAAAGAACTTATTGGTGAAAATAATGAGGATGACTATGAGCGCGTTACATTCCATCCTGATTATGCTTATGCTCATTTCGTGGGGACATATAAGCCCGTTCCATCCAAAGATAGTCAAGGCAATGACACCATTACTTATGCCTATGTTCCGGGATCGTTCATGCGGGTGTATGTTAAAGCCCTGAAAAATAGTCGAAATGCGAATGTCAGGCCATTTCTTCTCATCATCGAGGAGATAAATCGTGCAAATGTAGCCGCCGTTTTTGGGGATATATTCCAGCTTCTTGATCGTGGTGATGATGAAGTCAGCGAGTATCCGATTCAGGCATCAGAGGATATTAAGGCATATCTTGCAAAGGAACTGGGTGGCAGGCCAGAGGATTATACCAAGATTCGTATCCCCGATAATATGTTTATTTGGGCAACTATGAACAGCGCCGACCAGGGTGTTTTCCCGATGGATACTGCGTTTAAGAGACGTTGGGACTTCACCTATCTTGGCATAGATGATAGCGATGAGAAGATTCGCAGGAAATATGTATACCTTGCGGATGACAAGTCACAAAAGGTTGAATGGAATAAACTACGCAAGGCCATCAACCGTTTCCTTGCAAAAGAGAAAATCAATGAGGATAAACAGCTTGGACCTTATTTCATTTCGAGGAGCATCGTGGCTCCAGCAGAAGGGGATGAAATTGACAGAGAGAGATTCATCCGTGTTTTTAAGAACAAGGTTATCATGTATCTCTTTGAGGATGCTGCAAGGCAAAAACGAGCCAAGTTGTCTGAGGGCTGTTTCCAGAACAGCACACGTTACTCCGAAATATGCAGAGAATTTGACATGAAGGGCATCGGCATCTTCAACCATGATATTCAGCTTGAAACCGAGCCGGAGGAGCCGCAGTGGACACCGCCTAACGAAGAAAACTGAGGAGGTCGCAATAAATAATCTCTGAATTTGTAAGAGAGCAAAAAAGATATACACAAAAAGACCTGTGCAGGATACTGGAGTATTTTGAAGAAAAGGCAATCCCGTTGATTCGGAAATTAAAGGAGTTCGGCGTTTTGAAAGCGGTCCGGGCATCAGATATTCAAAGGGATATGTCTGATCTTCTTGACGAAGACATAGAAGTCGCTGATGTAGAGGCAGGTGAGGATGAATACTACTATGTGTTCACTTTCGTGGGTGTAATAGTAGTTGCTGGACGTGTCATGAAATGCTATCCAAAGTACCTGCTTCATGCGAATCAGCCCAAGGAAGAGCTTCGCCAAGTGCTGAAGGTTCTTGAAAAATACAACACAAAAGAACAGATTGTTCGTATGTTCAATGACAGCAGCGAAAGCAACGCATTTAATCTTCTTGCGGTGCTGCTGTTCCTGTTGCAGGATTATTTCGAGAATGGCGTTTATAACAATACCGAAGACATTATTGAGAGTAACGGTTCTGGCGAGATTTTGTGGGATAAAACGATAAACGAGACATTTACTATGCTCTCAAATAATCGCCCATACTATACCGATTTCCAAACAAAGAAGCGCGTTACTGATGACTTTGATTATTTCAAGAGGTTGCATGAATGCATCTTAACCAGGGCTTCTGAAGAACTGAGGGAAGCTGAGCTTCTTGATCTCTTTGAAATGACAGGAGTGGATCTGACTGATGAAGTCCTCGATGATTTCGGTGAAGAGGAGTACATCCTCTATCGTATAGAGAAAGAATTGAATACTCAGTTCAATACCAGGAAACAGCTTTTGCTGAAAACCATCTATGCCTATATTGCTCACAGCGGCAGCCTTTATGATACTGATTGCCTGTCGCTCTTCGGTACAAACAGCTTCAATCTTGTATGGGAGGGCATATGTGCTGATATTATGGACAATCAGCTTGATGTCAGACTGGGTGCTTTGCAGTTGCCGACACCGCTTAAGCCGGAATATGACCGAAAGCAAAAACTGATTGATTTGATAGAGAAGCCGCTGTGGTCGGTGACTGGGAAAACGGCATCGGATACGCTTATCCCTGACCTGGTAAGCATAAAAGGAAATAAGTTTATTATATTTGACGCAAAGTATTATAATGCAGTACTTGAACCTGGACAGCCTCCAAAGGCGCAGCCGGGAATTGAGTCAGTTACAAAGCAGTATCTGTATCAGTTAGCATACCAGAAGTTCATCACTGATCATGCCTTTGAAGGTGTCGAGAATTGTTTTCTGATGCCGACAGAAGCAAAGAATATAATACACAAGGGCGAGGCGTCTTTGCAGATGCTTTCTGCTCTCGGATTACAGAATATCAAGGTGCGTTTCCTACCCGCTGATATGGTTTATGAGCATTATCTGTCAGGGCGGAAGATGGAAATCAGTATGCTTGAGTTATAGGAGGGAATGCGTATGGCAACAGGCCGTTCGTTCGCTGAGTTTGTAAAAGATAAATGCTATAACGGCTTGTACCAGACGGCTGAAGACTACGTTAACGAAAACTGGGAGTCGATGGATCTTTATACCCGGAACGTTCACCGCGTTGGGCATGCAGAGATGATCGATGCCACCATTGAAAGAGTGTATGTTCGGGATCTTCCGGAAATGCGTGTCGCCTTTGAGGTCGGTATGAAGTGCTATACTAAAGTTGCAACGATAGTGGTTAATGAGATATAATCAAAATTACGAGTAGTCTCGGAAAGTAGATAGGTGAATCGAAAAAATAGGGTTGTCGAGTGGAAAAATGAGAAAAGAATAACCAGGACGTCAACGTGTCTGACATTGGAGCGGAAGAATTCAATGAAGGGCATGACTTGGAAACCTCCCTTGTGGCAGGCTTTGAAAGAAGATTTTGTAAGTTAAAAGCTAAATTTACGTTTTCGGTTTTGTGTGCTTCTTTAGCCGTGCATCCAGGTGGATACAGATTATCATGGTGAAGAAGGAATAACGCTTTCTGGTGTGGATGCCCATATCATGAAGGTGGTAATCATTTAACACCCGGTTATTTACCCTTTCGCAGGAAGTGCGGTTGTTGTAAATCTTCTTATATTCGTCAGTTCCGCGAGAAACCGGCGGGTAAAACCGGATGTCCCAGTCTGGCTTTGTGTGACACAGCGGCCGTAAGAAGAGGAAGAACATTTTTCCTTACAGGGGCAGGAAGCCACTTTGCCGCAGGCGAGCGGGCAGCGCCATTTGCGGGAATGCTTCTGACTGCACGGCTGCTTGGTTAAAAAAGGAGAATCAGAAAATCATAGATGGATTCCGGCGTATGGGAGAACAGATTATTCTTATAAATGATGATTACGGGAAAGTGATGACGGAGATTCTAAATGGATGACATATACTATATAATCGGAACTGCTTATGCCGGTAAATCTACTATGGTAAAGCTTCTGGCAGAAAAATATGAAGGTATTGCCTGTGAAGAGAATTATCATGATCGGTTAGTGGATGAAAAACTTGATAAGAATGAATTCCCATGTCTTTGTTACACCAGAGATCTTCAGGACTGGCGTGAGTTTATTCGGAGAACACCGGAGGAATATGCTTCCTGGATAGATGGTGTTGCCAAAGAATGTGAGATTCTGGAACTTCAGATTCTGAAAGAGTTAAAGAAACAAGGACACAGGATTTTTGCCGATACCAACATTTCAATAGAAACACTTAAGAAGATATCTGATACAGACCATGTTCTTGTGATGTTGTCTGATCAGATGATTTCTGTTAATAGATTTTTCGAGCGTCCGGATAGAGAAAAGCAGTTTCTTTATCAGCTTCTGATGCAAGAACCGGATCCTGATGCGGCGATGGTCAACTTCAGAGAGATGCTTATGCGGGTTAATTCAAAAGAAGCATATGACAAGTTCTTTAATTCAGGGTTTAAGGTGTTGCTACGCGATGATAACAGAACTGTCAAAGAAACATTGGAAATAGTAGAAGAATTGTTGAGGTTAAAAGCATGAATGTATTATTTGCCGTAGAAGTAACCTGTCAATCAGGAGTACGCATTACACTGCGGACTCCGTGAACGCGCCAAAATCTCCGATTTTGTGTGCATATTTTTCTAAACACCCACTTCTATTCATGGTGGTATCATAATGTAGGATATGGGGGTTTAGAAACAGATAGATTGATAATTACTGAAATGGCGATGGATGTCCATGAGAATTCATTGGATGAGGATACAAGAAGATTTGTATCAGCTAAAGTCTTCGAGACTTTGGAAGATGCAAAAGAAACGCTTAAATTACTGATATCTCAGTATGGATCCGAAGAAGGGCCGCTGGTCTATGCAGTGATCAAAAAAGATGAGAGCAAAAACATCGGCTATGTTCAGCTGGTTCCTATTGGAGATGGCAAATGGGAAATCGGATATCATGTTGCAAAAGCATTTACAGGGAAGGGCTATGCGACAGAAGCGGTAACGGCATTTCTGCCTGTGATGGCTGAACGGGTTGGTGCCATTGAGGTGTATGGCATCCGGGTGTGTACTTGAAAAATGTGGTTTTCAGATGTTCTTTACCGGAGAAGGAGCATATCATGACGGGGTTTATAAAATCAGTAAAGGTGTCTGGAAGGCGTGAATTTCCTTTCGACAGGATATGGAGATAAATCTATGATCAGATTAGATAAGGTTACAGGAAATAATGTATGGGATCTTTTGAAACTGAATGTTTCAGATGACCAAAGAAGCTTCGTAGCCAGTAATGAGACCAGTATCATTGAGGCATACACAGCGATTACCGGAAATGGATACGCTTTCCCGTTTGGGATTTATAAAGAAGATACACCGGTCGGATTCCTTATGATTGGCTTTGGCGTTGATGATTATTGGGAAGATGCACCTGCTATAGCAAAAGGTAATTACAATCTGTGGCGGCTGATGATTGATAAGGCATATCAGGGCAGAGGATATGGGAAAGAGGCAGTCAAGCTTGCACTGGACTTTATCAAAACATTACCATGCGGATCGGCAGAATACTGTTGGTTGTCATACGAGCCCGAAAATGAGGTCGCAAGAAAGTTATACAGCTCATTCGGATTTACTGAAACGGGTGATATGGATGGCGAAGAAATGATAGCTGTTCTGAAATTATAGATACCCGATCAAGAGAGCACAGAATGTCGGGTGTTAGTCCTTCAGACTGATATACTGATAATACAGTGAGTGAAAGGAGTGGGTAAGATGCAAGGCTGGATAGAGGGATTCCAAGAATCCATCGACTTCATAGAAAAGAATTTGACGGAGGAACTGGACATTGAGGATATTGCTGCTAAAGCAGCCTTGTCACCTTTCTATTACCAACGCATTTTCGGGGCACTGTGTGGTGTGACTGTCGGAGAATACATCCGTGCGCGCAGGATGACGCTGGCAGCTCAGGAGCTTAACGGGAAAGATGTGAAGGTGATTGATGTTGCCGTTAAATACAGCTATGATTCGCCGGATAGTTTCTCCAAAGCCTTTCAGAGGTTTCATGGGATTACACCGTCACAAGCTAAAGAACCGGGGGCACCGCTCAGATCTTTTGCTCCACTGCATATCAAAATCACTATGGAGGGTGGAACTATGATGGATTATCGTATTGTTGAAAAAGCACCGTTTACTATTGTCGGAGTGAAAAGACCGTTCAATTCGGATAGCAGTTATCAGGAAATACCAAAGTTTTGGGATGAATGGCTGACTCAGGGTGAGAAGCGTCCTATAATGGGAACCTTTGGGGTTTGCCTTGATATGAAAGGAAAGGACTTTGATTACTGGATTGCGGATTTGTATTTCCCGTGGGAAGATATCCCGGAAGGTTGTGAGACCAGGGTGATTCCTGGCAGCGCATGGGCACAATTTCCGTGCACGATTAAAACACTTCAGGATACGAACACCAGGATCTGGTCAGAGTGGTTGCCTGCACTTCAAGGATACTCTCTTGCAGGAGAATATGATATTGAAGTATATCTTCCTCCGGAAGAGGGATCAGATGATATGAAGGTGTATATTTGGGTGCCACTGAAGAAAGACTGAACAACAAAAGGAGGGCCTCTCATCCATAACTGGAAGAGAGGTTTTTTTGTTAGGGCATGGCCCTGTTCTCATTTGAGGAGTTTTTCGCTGTTCCGAAAAACGGAACTTTAGAGAACAAATAAACCACCTGCTATGCGCAACATCATAAACTTAAGCATGGATTTTATATATTTGAATTATCAAGATTGAAACTTTACTCAACTTTCCCAGCACAAATTACCGAACATTGCCTGAATAAATATTGGCT
>CAJUQJ010000086.1 GCA_910588215.1 uncultured Lachnospiraceae bacterium | reverse complement strand
AGTTTAAGCAATCCCCTCACCCCCTGTTACACGTTTGAAGTAATCTTCAAGGCTTTCTTCTGAAGTTGCGGCTTCCGATATTTCTAAGCCATTTTCCACAAAAGCAGTAACAATTCTTCCTATTGGTAAATCAAGATTATGCACCTGTATATTGTGGTCGTCCTGTATGGTAAACTGGCTCTCATGGAAGATACGTTCTAAAATTCTTGCCGCCTGTGCCGTATCAGAAACAATAAACCGAATATGTTTGCTGCTCTTTGCTTCCAGTTCTGCAAGACTTTCTTCTTCCAGCAATGTACCGTGGTCGATAATGCCTATATCGTCTGCCAAAAGTGCAATCTCGGAAAGGATATGGCTGGAAATCAAAATTGTTTTTCCACGCTCATTGCAGAGGTCACGGATAAAGGAACGGACTTCTGCGATTCCAATCGGGTCAAGACCGTTAATCGGTTCGTCCAAAATCAAAAGTTCCGGATCATGCATAATGGCAAGGGCAATCGCCAGCCGCTGTTTCATGCCAAGTGAATATTGGGAAAACAGTTTCTTATCTTTGTAAGGCAGACCAACCAAATCAAGTGCGTTTTTAATTGCGTCCCGGTTCGGCACGCCCCGCAAGGTAGCAAAAATGCGCAGGTTTTCCGTAGCGGTAAGATTAGGATAAAATCCAGGGGATTCAATCAGGCTGCCAATACGGGGGAGCAGCTTCTTTTCATATGCCTGTAAAGGCTTTCCCCAAATCGACACTTCCCCGGAAGTCGGTTGTGTAAGTCCAAGCAGCATTTTCATTGTCGTCGTTTTTCCGGCTCCATTTCTGCCAAGCAGACCATAGATACGCCCTTTCTGAACATGGATATTCAGATTGGCAACACTTTTCTGTGTTCCATATTGTTTTGTAAGATTTTTTGTTTCAATTACATATTTGCTCATTGCGAAACCTCCTTTTAATGAAATAAAAGTTTTTCATGTCTGCTATTCTATCACGCCAGCCTTGCATTAACCTTGCACGAACCTTGCATTAACCTTGCATTTATAGTAAACGACATAACAAATTTCTGAAAAATAAAATCCCCGCAAGGCGGAGATTCTATTGCTACCATAAAAAGCAGTGCTGATTCATTCTGTCAGTGGGAAAATCAGGGTAAAAACGGTTCCCTCTCCCGGTGTGCTTTCCACTGTTATTGTTCCATTCAATTTGGCTACAAGCTGATGTACGATAGACAGACCAAGTCCGCTGCCTTTTTCGGACCGCCCTTTATCGCATTTATAAAGCCGCTCAAAAATATGCTTTAAATCCTCTTTATCAATCCCCACGCCGTTATCAGACAAAAGGATTTTTACATTTCTCCCCTGCTGTGATAAGGCTATTTTTATTTTATCCGCATGGCTGTGGGAAATCACATTCTGTATCAGATTGTTTAATATCCGCATATATCCGTCCGGGTCAATCTGCACCCGGAACGGCTGCTCTGGAATGTCCACTGTGAAATCTATCTGCGTATCTTCAAATATGGGTATCCAGTCAATCAGTATGTTCCGTGTCAGTTCCGTTAAATCAACAATAGATATATTCATCGAAAATTCATTTGAACCCAACTTGAACCAGTCAAAAAGCACATCTATATATTCTTTTAAATCGTGGGCTTTCCGGCGGGCAGTTTCTATATAGTCATCACGTTCTTTTCCGTCAACAATCCCTTTGTGTGCAGCGTCCAAATACCCAATCAGTGTGGTAAGCGGTGTCCTTACATCATGGGAAAGGCTCGTCATAAGCTGCCTGTTGGTTTCTTCTGTTTGACGATAGGCAGAAAGCCTGTTCTCGTAGGACAGGATAATATCGTTGATTGCATAAGCAAGCGGAGCCACAAGTTCATGTGTTTCCGATAAGATACGCCTGTTTCCATTTCCATTTTTTACATCTTCCAAAACGTCAGACATTTCTAATAGCTGCTTTTTCACACGCCGGACTATAAAAAAAGCCCCGCAAACCGAAGCAAACGCAACACTCAGTGCAATCATTGTAACTGCTTCTGTATACAATATTCACACCTCCCTATTGAAACGATAGCCAATCCCCTTCACTGTCTGTATATACCGTGGATTGCCCGGATTCTCTTCTATCTTTTTCCGCAGACGGCTGATAATTGCCATAATATTGCTGTCATCATAGACATAATCTTCTCCCCATACATTTTCATAAATTTGCTGCTTTGTCAGTATCTTTCCCTGATTTTTTGCAAGAAGCAATAGTAAATCAAATTCTTTCGGCGGCAGTTCAAAATCACCATTTACCGCATGGATAGAACGGTTATTAAAGTCAATAATCAGCCCGTCAAAATCAAATGTCTGTAATTGTCCGTCTTTTGGGTTAAAGCGAGTATAGCGTCTAATCAATGACAGAATACGGGCGATCAGCTCGTCCATGTCAAAAGGTTTTGTTAGATAGTCATCAGCCCCCGCCCGTAAACCACGCACTTTTGAAGCACTATCATTTTTTGATGTAAACATCAGGATTGGCAGGCTGCTTTCTTTTCTGATCTGCTCCAAAGTTTCAAAGCCGTCAAAGCCGGGCATCATGACATCCAATATGACAAGCTGGTATTCTTTTTCCTTCAGTTGCAGTAGACCGGATTTTCCGGAATAACAGCAGTCGGCTTCTATGCTTTCCTGTAAAACACTCTGCTTGATTAGTACACAAAGTTCCTTGTCATCATCTATAATCAAAATCCTGTTCATTATTGACGTTCCTCCGTTCATCAAATTATACATCCATATGCCGAGATTACAGTCACATTACAATTATATGTGGAGATTTTGGCAATGACAAGAACCTAACTTTCCCGGGAGACGATTGCTCTTTACGGATAAGTTTCTACCCTCGTAACTCCCCGATAAGAAATTTCTGCTTTCAGGTATTTGGTAACGCAGTGAAAACTCCGCGATGTGTAAAACATGTAACTCTATAGCACTTTACTCCACCGTCAAGCAGGCACGGCTCACTGTACTCTTAGCAACCGGGTATTGCCGTCATAACTATCGTGTTCTTTTCTTCATTCTCATCTACTGAACAGTCTCTGGCTCTGATCACAAAATAATAAGTTTCTCCACCATCCAATCCTTCAATTACAGCCTGATACGGATAGGTATCCGGGCTTGCTCCGTAGCCGTATCCTTCTCCCACTTCCGGAATCAATTCTATCCTGTCAGCCTTCTTAAGATCCGGATCTGCCTCAAACTCAAAAGGACTTTTTTGATAATAAAGCGTATACACTACACCGCTCTTGTCCATGGCAACATCCCATCGCACGATCACCCCGTTCTTCACTGATTCCACCTGCCCGATTCCGACGCGCGGGATTGCTTCCTCACGTGGATACGTCTCAGAACTGTTGTGAACGCTGCTCCATCTCGGTGGCACTTCATCTGCCTCATCGCTGTGTTTCAACACAAAATCATTGACAAGCGTTACGCTTCCATCTGTAATATAGTGAGAAAATCCGGCTAAATCCTGTGCTTGACCGATATCCTCCATAAGTATATCCAGACCAACATCTGTTTCACCCAGCAGAGTCTTTTTCAACTGAAATTCCCCCGGTCCTTCTGCATATCCAAGGGACAACACCCGAAATCCGTCAGGGCGATCTGCTTCTGCGCAGATCTTAGGCGCATATACGTTTTTGTTATCTGCAAAATACCCTTCATAGTATAAATTATCCGGACTGGAATCCAGCATATAACTTTCATACATCAAGAAATCTACATAACTGCGAGGTGCATACTCATAATGCGGATAATTGTAATTATAGAAAAAAATTCCCCTGTTTTGTAAGATATATTTATCCGGATATTTCTCCTTTAAGCGCTCCATAAATTTTGCCACACCCGGAGCCGTCCACTCAAATCTCGTCTTGTTCAACTCATCATCTGCCGTGTACAGATTGGGCGCGCAAGTATCGATCGTATCCAGAAACAGACCATCGCACCCTAACCCACGTCCGTACTCTCTTGTAAGGATCTCCCGAATACCAGCTATTTTGTCCACGCCATCTATACACATGCCATCTAACACATCAAACCACGCGGGATCGCCTATGTTCGTGAAGGCACAATTAAAATTAGGATTAAAATCAGGTTTTCCGTCATGATCATTATCGTCTAAATAATAAGAAGCAAATCCGCTGCCCCCGGGAGACGCATCTCCCTGAAAATTTTCAGCAATCAGATCCACTGCTCCGACTTCCCGCGGATCAACCCGCGGCCCTGTCCCGTCTCCCGTAAATCTTGAATCTTCCTGCATCTGTTCCGGTGTCATTCCATTCGTTCTCTGATCCTCTCCAATGGAAATATATCCAAAAACACGGGTGCCGCTTTCCTGTATCCTCTCTACCTGTTCGCGGGTAGTATTTCCGGAATCAGGATGCAAGATCACAATATCATATTGCTTTGCAGCGTCAATGATCGCATCGTCCAGTTCCCCATAATATACCATGTACGTCGGCTTCTCAATCCTGGACAAGTCCTTTCCATGCTGAAAAGGAATCCTAAAAGAAATCCCCAATGCGCGGCTGACATCGATAAGAATAAATAAGATCAATAAAATCTTGCCTATTGTCCTGACAGGTTTTTCTTTTATATTCCTCCTGAATTTCTCCATTGTAGCTGCCCCTCCATCTTATTATTTCATTCATTTGTCGCTCTTTTTACTTCATATATATAAACCGCCATGCGCCCCAGATTGCCGTCATTTATGCGCTCTGTCACTTCATATCCGCTCTCTTCCAAAAAGAGTACTTTGTCAGCATCCATTTCATTCCCAAGGAACAGCCAGTAGTCATCGTACCACTGTAGTACCCCCATATTCTCCGCAGTAAACACGCCATGACATACACCCGGATAGTAAGTATTTATGATCGTCCAGTCCATCAGCGGAGCATCTGTCAAAATCACATCATCTTCTGATATCTCTTCTGTCACCTTCAATACCGTTTCTAATTTATCTTCGCAATATCTCCGCCAATGATAATTTTCCAGGTAAAACGGCAGACAATTCCTCACGATCAGAACAACTATGATCGCCGTACAGGCCGTCTTCCTTCTGCATTTGGACAAGACGATTCCCAACATGAGCCACGCAACGGCTGATACCGGATATACATAACGGACTGAAAACATAGGCCGAAAGATCATGGAGACTGCTATCCCGGTCAATACCGTGCCCAGAATGCCAAGTAATCCTGCAATCGACCAGACTGTCTCCCTGCTCAGACGAAAACCGGAAATGCCAAACGAGACTGTAAAATTCCACTTCTCTGATTTTGCATATTGCACGATTCCTGTCTTATAGGCGATCGGCACCACTGTCATAACCAGGAAAAGCAGAAGAAGAATCTTCTCACACCTGCTGCTGAACAGATACAACATACAGTCCCAAAAAGATGGGATCTCCGTCATCCAATAATATTCTGACGTCCGTACAAAAGTCTGTAACAATATAATGAACCATGGCAGATAAGCCGCCACCGTAATCCCACATGCTACGAAAACCCTGACCAAATATTCCTTTCTTCTGACTACCGCAACCACCAGCAGCACCAGATAAAAGAAAGCAACCGAGATCAGACAATAATAATGTGTATAGGCCGCTCCCAGCGACATCGCAACAAAACCTGCATAATCCCTTATCCTGTTATATTCCAGAATCCCTCTCAGATAATAGAAACTCAGCAGCACAAACAAAGCACCCCAGGAATACATTCTAGTCTGAACATTATATTCCACTGCCGTATTTAACAATGACGAACAAGTGATCAATATGAGTGCTGTTTCTTTCCCAAACTTCTTCCATACCACAGTCAATGCAAAGACCAGCATAATTCCATAGGGAATGATCGAAAGCAGACGATAAGAACTCCACCGAAAGTCCATAATCCTGCATATGATCTGCAGCAGAGTATAATACAATGGCGGATGCACGTCATTAGCAGTAGCACCAAGCATATCCGAGAAAGACATTCTTGATAGCATAATAGAATATCCTTCATCCGACCAGAAATCGCTGTTATACACCTGGAGAAAGTTAAGCGCGAACAGAATCAGTGTATACAGTATGGCAATCCCATAGGTATACGATATCCTTCTGCACTCGCCTTTTCCTTCTTCAGATACACTGTCACTAACCGCAACCTTTTTGACTTTCCTACCATCCTCCTGCTCTCCTTCTCTTTCACCGAGTAGCAAAAACAGCAGCACAGGCAGTATGGGAAAATTCATATAGAGATCCCGATATTTACTCCCTGTCTGTAAGATCAAAGAAGCAAAATTATGACATAGGAGCGGAAGCACATACAAACTTTTGTTCCCACCCTTTCCCAGGGCAACAACCATTATGACCAAATTAATCACACCAACATACCAGAAGAGATACTTGATAACACTGTTCCTGGAATATTCCGTATATCGTACTAACAAATCTCTTTCACTATTCTCCTGCAGTTCCAAGCCAAGATCATTTTCCGCTATCCCTGGCCAGATTCCCCAATCTGTCGCGCCGTCTATGGCATATACCAGATCAGTCTCCTTCAGTTCTTCCAAAGTCACTGGAATTCGGAGCGATTCCATTTCATAGGTCTCTGCACTATCCGTCAACATTGGATAGAGCACACCTTTGATCAGGTCAATGGCCAAAATAAAGAAAATGATAAACCGAGCTTTTTTCTTGCTGTCAATACAACGCAAAACAACGATCAAAAAAGGTAGTGTAAACAAAATACCATTATGCTTTACCAGAGTCGTGAAACATAAGGTCAATATGAAAAACGCCACCGACCACCTCGATTTCAGCCATTTTCCATCAGTCATATGAATCTGCAGCCCTAATGTCATCAAGAGCACCGCACCCATAGCAAATGTCACATCTTCCCGCGGACATACCACCATGCACCCTGTCGCCGGATTCAATATAACAAATAAAAAAGCCGCAGCCGAAACAAACTTTCCGCCATACTTGAAAAGCATATAACACATATAACCAATCACTGCCGCATATTCTATTATTTGAAACAGCACAATCGAGCTGATCTCTCCTGTCAGCTTAAGAGGAAGCGTAAACGTAAATAAAGTATGTAGAATCGGTTTAGAATCCGTATATATTCCTGACAGCACCTGATTATACTGCTCAAAAGACTCCGAAGAAAGTGCGCCTGGATAATAAGCCTGATACCAGAAATACAAGATACAGAATGCTGTCACAAAGTAACCAATCCCCCAAACAATACTTATCCTGCCATTTGTACTGTCTGCATTAACTACGCTTTGTACCCTGTCCTTTATCGGTATTCTAAACCTTCCCACGCCGGCCAGCAGATAAGGACAAATAACAAGCAGAACCACAAATACAAGAATATGACTCAAAGCATATGCCAATGACCACTGCCCACTGCATGAAATGTAAAATTGTATATGTATTACAAAGAAAACATAAGTGATCAACACTGCAACCTTAAGCATGCTTCTGTTTGCATAAATTCTCATGTTATGATTCTCCTCTGTTGTCTTGTAACAAATTTCTTCCCTGGGCTATCCATTTTCAACAGTTCGAACAGCCATTCAGATATCGGCTCTGACATCATGAATAAGACGCATACTACGGTTCTGATAATACCCTCTGCGTCATAGAACGAAGAAATATCTGCTGTAATATAAGATTTTCTTTAATAAACATATATCTGAAGTGAATGGTGCCATTAATCTCAGGAGACATTGCACAAGCATTCATCTGCCTGCATAGTTCCGTACCATTGTACCACGGACTGCTACTATTCTCTGCTTCGGCCACTTTAAAATCTGCAAGTCCTATATATAGTTTAACCCCCCAGACTGTCCGAAAACTATTCCTATGGCTTCGTTTCCGCTTTCATTTT
>CAJUQJ010000085.1 GCA_910588215.1 uncultured Lachnospiraceae bacterium | reverse complement strand
GAATGGGCTGGATGCGTTACAGTTTGCGGCCGGTTAGGCCGTGAACTGTAACAATGACCGGGCGTATGTTTGACTTAATGAGGGCTTGCCGGATAAACTCGGCTTAGTTCATTTTACAGAGTGTGACACGCTCTGCAAACTCGACGTATTCTTCCTCGGTCAAGCGTGTTTTGATTACCCGGCGGCGGTGGAGCGTGTTGTACCTTTTCATGGCTGTGAACCTCCTTTTGTGGGTGGATTTTTTCAAGCGGCACAAGCCGCAAAAGGTGGGCTTGTGGTGGCAACCCTAACAAGATTCCCATAGGACAAAATAAGCCGATAGGCGAAATTTGGTACTGTGGTAGATCTTGCTCTAAGAAAATAGAGGTTTATGTCAATATCTTTAGTTTCAAAAGCGGGATTTTGCTGCGTCTGATGCACCATAAGCAAAACTTACAATTGTAGCATTGCTGTATTTCTCAAATACGGCATAATAATCTTCTTCTGAAATTGTTTTTGTTTCATTCTCCTTTGTCATGGTATAAGCAGCGTTTCCGTTTTCATCAAATTGTTCGTTAATTACTTCTGCCAACTTAAGTGTACCGGATTTCTCAACCTCAAAACGCTGCATAGCGTGACCGGAAGCCGTATAGATGCCTGTTTCATCATAGGATATAGGATATGCTGTTCCCATACTCTCTATCGATCCTATGTTTTTAACTTCTTTGTCTACCAAATAATACACATCACAATCAAGTGCCGCCTGTTTTCCTGTACCTTCATCATACACCTGTGATGTAACAAGTAAAACCGGCAAATGGGCATTCGTATCAATCGTTACAAAAAGTTCATTGTCCTCCAATCCTCCAATGGTTTCCCCGTAAATGTCAGCGTTATCTTTACTTTCTTTCCCACACGCACATAGCGAAAAGATGAGCACACATAAAACGAAACATGAAACAACCTTTTTTGTCTTATACATATTTTTCAGTCTCCTTTTTTCTATTTTCAATGACATAACTTACAAACAGTACCAGTCCGATCGCACCGGTAATCATAGACGGAATCATTAATCGCATATAATCAACGGGAGCGTCAGCATATTGCCCTGTTGCAATATATCGGTACAGCATATACTGGGTACTGAGCGTTGTGCTTTGTAACGCAATCACATAGGCAAAATTTAATACGCTGACCATAACAAAAATCAAACCGCCAATGAGTAACAGCGTCATTTTTCTGTTATGAAGATTTATTTTCATCAAATCTTCTAAAGTAATCTGTTCATCATTTCTGTTTGTCACACTTGTTTCCGCCTCCTTAAGCAAATCATCTAATGACACATGAAAAATTCTGCTTATTTTAACGATACTTTCTAAATCGGGAGAGGTGCTGTCTGACTCCCATTTGGAAATTGTCTGTCTGGACACGTCAATTTTTTCAGCTAATTGTTCCTGGGTCATTCCTGAAAGTTTTCTTAATTGGTTGAGTTTATTTCCAATTTTCATTTTCGTTGTCCTCCTTAATCGTGATTCTAAATGATTTTAGTTATTTTTCTATCAACATATCTTTACATTTGCGCTCAATATGGCGACATCACGAAAAAAACCGCAATTATCTCTGTTTCAGATTTAACCCATTCCAGAGATTTTCAAATTATAACATTTATTGTATAGTTTTTCCATTTCGATTTGGAAATGCGGGATTTATACTAGTATAACCCACGCTAATTAACCACATCTTTCACTTGTCTATATTTCCATCTGCCGCGTTGGCTTCAATCGACGATGCTACCGGCATCGCCTCATTCAGCCGCCTTGCATATGAGAATTTATCCTGCGTGTAAGGTAGCGGTAATTAGTGTGGATTATACTAGAATAGTGTGGTGCTGACGGTCTATCTCTTGTTTTCGGTTTCTTGCTTCTTTACCGTACATGAGTATTATCACTCCTGAATCATGTTCTCACGGAATGCGTAGTTTGGCGCATTTCTGACCCATGAATGGTAACAGCCAATTCCTCACTGCAAAGTACAAGGCACCGTGAACAATAAAATTTTATAGTATCATCCATTGACTTTAAGCGTACGTCGTGTTATCTTGGGATTATAGATTACACATTGTACTCTTATATATACCTAAAATGCAGACCGAAACTGACCAAGGAGGAACCTATGCAGCAAATATCAGACTACGAATTGGAATTAATGAAGACGATCTGGAGCAACGACGGCTCAGCGCTTTATGCAGAGATCGTAACCGCCCTGTCGGCCAAAGGCCTGAACTGGACCAAGAACACAATCATCACCCTGCTCTCCCGCCTGATCGACAAGGGCTTGCTTAAGACCAATAAGATCGGGCACCGCAACCGCTATACTGCGATCGTTTCCGCCGATGAATACCAGTCTTCCCAGACCGAAACCTTTCTCGACAAGATCTATGAAGGAAATGCCAAAGACCTGGTTGCCACACTGATCCAGAAAGATCTGCTGTCCGCCTCAGACTACGATGATCTGAAAAAGCACTGGCAGACTATCACCGCTGACACTCTGTCCGACAAATAGTATAGCCTGCTTTGCAGCTAAGTCTCTCCTGTTGCATGATCTGATAACAGCCATAGCCGAAAAGTAAAGGAACAACGCCGGAAAATATCCTGCCGGAAGACGGCTCTCTATTGGCTGAGAAATGGAGTATTTTGAGAAAATGAGCGAAATCATGAAATTGATATTATCATTATCTTTATCCGGAACTGCACTGATCATACTATTGCTGCTGTTCCGTCCCCTGTATCGGAGTCGGCTAAGTAAGAAATGGCAATACTATATCTGGCTGATCGTGATCTGGCGCCTGCTCCTGCCCATAACGCCGCAGACTAGTTTGACGGGGAATCTTATACTGACAGCAGAACAGATTCTGACCGGCATTACCACATCTGTCCCTCTACCGCAGGACACCGGAATCTCTTCACCCGAAAGCATTTCCAATGTGAAATCCGATAGCGAGCAGTCCGGCAGGATGCAGAATGTCCAACAGCCTGCTGCACCCCTGCCTGACGCTGCTGCCATGACAGATGCAGAAGATGCTGCCGACAGGCCCATCTCCGCCATAGCCCTTATCTTCGCCCTCTGGCTGATCGTGGCGCTGCTGCTCCTAGTGCGCAAGATCACCATCTACCAAAGTTTTCGGAAGTACATTGATGCCGGATGCAGTCCGCTCAATGACATGCAGTTGTTAGAATATTTCGGACGTATCATAGAAGAAAATCATATAAAGGGTTCCCTGGATCTCTATACCAACAGTCTCGTGTCCTCTCCTCTGTTGATCGGGCTGTTCCGTCCTCGTATCATCCTACCGAATGCAGAGTTGTCCGAGCGCGATTTCTACTATACCGTGCTTCATGAACTGATCCATTACAGGCGGCGGGATATGCTCTACAAATGGCTGATGCAGTTTACCCTCTGTGTGCACTGGTTCAATCCTTTTGTCTATTTGATGAAAAATGAAGTCAACCGGCTCTGCGAACTCTCCTGTGACGAGAGAGTTATTAAATTGATTCCCGAAAATGCGCGCATATCCTATGGTGATGCGCTGCTGAATGCCGCTGCTGTCGGCGGCTCCTACAAAGATACCCTGGCCTCTGTCACCTTGCATGAGAGCAAAGAATTACTAAAAAGAAGGTTGGATGCGATCATGAACTATAAGAAATTTACGAAAACCATACAATTTATCACTTTATTTGTTACCGGAATCCTGGTCGGCGGCGCCATCGTTCTCGGCGCATATGCCGCACCCGGCAGCCACTCGGACAGTTCTGCCGACAGTAGTGCCCAACCGTACATACCTGCAGGCGCTGACACTGATCAGACAAAGTCCGCCCACAACAGCAGTGACGGCGCTGCCGACGCGATCCCCCTGCACGACTACCGCATAGAACGCGAGGACACCATCTACTACATCTATGTGGACGGTGCGGACGAAACAGACAGACCACTTTCCAACGTTACCAACGGCTTCTACAAACTGGTTTTTGTCTACGAAGACCGCTACTCTACCTTCGGTTCATTTCGGGAAAAAGATATGTCCGGTCTTGTCAGACATATTGGTGAGCAGTGCCGTACAATGGTAGAAAATGGCATGATCACACAGGCAGATGCAGATTTCTACCTGCTGGCTGCCGGCGACATACAAGATACCTTTCTCACCGAAGAGGAATTCTCTGAGAATGAAGTCCCTGAGGAAGAAGTTCCCGAGGCCGAGCATCACTTCAGTGTACAGTGCTTCTTTTACCAACAGCCCTATCTAATCGGGCTTTGCTACAGCAATTCGCCTGACAGATTCCAGGCAGATTCCTACGACAAGACGCAGATCGCTTTGTCGGACGAAAGCACTGTACAAGTCTACTCCGCTCCTGAATATATCCCTCTCCTGGAGGATCCGGAAACGCAAAATGCCGTTACGGCTGCATCCAGTCGTATGCTTGTGCGGGTAGACCCTGAATCGGTCTATACAGCTTCTATCATCGTTACAGACATAGAATACGCAGGAAACGACAACTTCCCCGCTTTGGCAGAAAAGTACTGGGAGACACAGAAACTTCCGCAGTTTTCCGCCATTTTCCGTGAACTTGACAGCCAGACTCAGACACAATATCTGGAGCAGATGTTTACTGAGAGAAACGTTTCCTTCTTCGCCTGCTGTATCGGTGAACTGGAAGATAACGAAAAACAGGAGGAAGCGGTGGAACGCTATGCCCTGAAAGCCTATCAGGAAGATGTTATCTCCTTTTTCGCCGTCCTGATCGGAATGATGGATGCGGAAAGCAAGGTTGAGTGGCTGGAAAGGTGCCAGAAAGACAACGCTGCCAACTATCTCCACCTTTTTGGTGATTCTGCTGACTTTGAAGACTTTGATAGCTTTGATAAATTTGATGATTTTGAAGACTTTGATAATTTTGATGACTTTGATAATTTTGACAAATTTGATGATTTTAATGATTTCGATAACCTTGACAATTGGGATGCGTATAACAAGAACAGTATATCCAAACCTACCGTTGTGGATCTGAACCGTGTCACGCAGAGCGAAGTATCTGATAAAATCCGTAATACCCTGAGCGCCTGCGAGGACGGCAAGTGGTACGTGATCGAATCGGACGGCTGCCAATACATCTACTACAACGGCCTGCCCCACACCTACGCCTACGAGCCGCAGTTCACCGACAGTGAAAAGGGCAGCCTGATTACCGTCAGTATTGTGGATATCAAGTCAGATTCGCCGCACCTTCAAAGAATAGAAGCTGCCAATCATTATGTGCTGTTGGCCTTTTCCTACACTCCGGCTGACCCGGATGCAGAATGGGAACTGGCCATTCAATATAACCATATTCCCGTGACCTATACAAGAAGTCAGGCGTAATACGCCTGACTTCTTGTATAGCCATAAACATACCACCATAACTACCACGTCTTTCTCGGTTCTCAGGCTTCCTGCTTGATCTTCATGGTCAGCCCGATTCTCTTCTTGGCCACATCCACCGTAAGCACCTGCACATCCACCACGTCGCCCACGCTGACTGCCTCCAGTGGATGCTTGATATAGCGATTGGTGATCTGTGAAATATGTACAAGTCCGTCCTGGTGCACGCCGATATCCACAAACACCCCGAAGTCTATCACGTTCCGCACCGTACCCTTTAAAATCATGCCCGGTTTTAAGTCCTTCATATCCAGCACATCGCTGCGCAGGATCGGCGCCGGCATATCGTCACGAGGATCTCTGGCCGGCTTCTCCAGCTCTTTGAGAATATCAGTCAGCGTGATCTCACCGATGCCAAGTTCCTCCGCCAGCTTCTTTTTATCCTTGATCTTCTTCTCTAAGCTGCTGACCGTCATATCCGGCTTATCGCCGCCTTTAGCAGCCTTCCCGTCGGTATTCCTGTCAGTATCTGCCCCTTCCAGCGTCATGCCGCCCATAGCAGCCGCCAACGCCTTGCCCATGGCGGTGTTGGTATTGCGGATGACCACCTTCGGCTGCGGTTTTTTCTTTTCTTTAACCGGTGCTGCTGCCTTCTTACCCGACGCCTTCTGAGCAGCCGCCTTTTTCTGGGCTTCCTTCACATCTTCCATGGTCAGGCCCATCCTGTCAAGCAGCTTCTTTGCCGCCTCGTATGACTCCGGATGCACACTGGTGGCATCTAACGGATTGTCGCCGTCCGCAATGCGCATAAAGCCCGCACACTGTTCGTAAGCCTTCGGCCCCAGCTTGGCCACTTTAAGCAGCTGCGCCCGGTTGGAAAATCTGCCGTTGGTCTCCCGGTAATCCACGATATTTCTGGCGACCACCTTGCTCACGCCGGAGACATATTCCAGAAGGGAGGCAGAAGCGGTATTCAAGTCCACGCCTACTTTATTCACACTGTCTTCCACCACGCCGTGCAGCGCCTCGCTCAATTTCTTCTGGTTCATATCGTGCTGGTACTGGCCCACACCGATGGATTTCGGATCGATCTTCACCAGTTCCGCCAGCGGATCCTGCAGTCTTCTGGCAATGGAAGCGGCGCTTCTTTGTCCCACGTCGAAGTTGGGGAACTCCTCCGTGGCCAGCTTACTCGCAGAATACACCGACGCGCCCGCCTCGTTGACGATCACATACTGTACCGGCGTATCCAGTTCTTTCAACAGCTCCACGATCACCTGCTCGGATTCTCTGGAAGCCGTACCGTTGCCGACGGAAATCAGGGATACATTATATTTCTTGATCAGTCTCTTCAGTTCTGCCTTGGCCTCCGTCACCTTGTTCTGCGGTGCAGTGGGATAGATCACTTTCGTGTCAAGCACTTTGCCTGTCTCGTCCACCACCGCCAGTTTACAGCCGGTACGGAAAGCCGGATCCCAGCCCAGAACTACCTTCCCGGCAATGGGCGGCTGCAGCAGAAGCTGCTCTAAGTTCTTGCCAAATACGGAGATCGCGCCGTCCTCCGCCTTTTCCGTCAGATCGTTGCGGATCTCCCGCTCGATGGCCGGTGCGATCAGCCTGCTGTAGCTGTCTTCGATCACATCCTCCAGAATCGGGGAAGTGACCTCATTGTCCCTGGTGATCACCTTCGTGCGCAGATACTGTAAGATGCGCTCCACCGGCGCCTCCACCTTCACCACCAGGAATTTCTCATTCTCCCCGCGGTTTAGGGCAAGCGTCCTGTGGCCGGCAACCTTTTTCACCGGTTCTTCGTACTGATAGTACATCTCGTACACGCTCTCAGCCTTCTCATCCTTGGCAACGCTTGTCAGCTTACCTTCCTCTGTCGTGATATTACGGATATAGATACGATAATCCGCCTCGTCCGAGATCATCTCGGCGATGATATCCTTAGCGCCCTGAATGGCATCTTCCACGGTAGCCACCGTCTTGGCGGCATCTTCATCCTCGTGGACGTATTTGGCCGCTTCCTCCTCAATGGGAGCCGTCGTCTCCTGCGCCAGAATAAACTGCGCCAGGCCGTCCAATCCTTTCTCCTTAGCCACGCTGGCCCTGGTCTTACGCTTCGGACGGTAAGGCCTGTAAAGATCTTCCACTACCACCATGGTTTCCGCTGCAACGATCTTCGCCTGCAGTTCCTCGGTCAGCTTGCCCTGTTCCTCTATACTCTTTAAAACCTGTTCCTTCTTCTCTTCCAGATTCCGCAGATAAGTCAGCCGCTCATGCAGGTCGCGCAGCACCTCATCATTGAGGGACCCCGTCGCCTCCTTACGGTATCTGGAGATAAAAGGAATGGTATTCCCTTCATCGATCAGCTTTACGGCAGCTTCCACCTGCCATTTCTCCACTTTCAGTTCATCCTTGAGTTTTAAAATAATGTCCATCCTTGCTCTTGTGCCTTTCTTCCTTAACGATATGATTTTGCTTGGCCTGCATATACAGGCGGAGTTAAACATGATTTAGTTCTGCTTAGACAACGTTCTTTGCAGCCTTAGCAGAACTCTATGTCTTATTATATCATGAACCCTCCCATTCCCGCCACCTAATTTATATAGAAAAGACCAAAGGTTGCTATTCACGGTTACTATTCACGGTGCCCTGCACCTTGCTACATGGGCATTGAGTACGTAGTACTCGCCGATAACTTTACGGTTTCAGGCATCCAG
>CAJUQJ010000084.1 GCA_910588215.1 uncultured Lachnospiraceae bacterium | reverse complement strand
GCATGTGTTAAGCACGCCGCCAGCGTTCATCCTGAGCCAGGATCAAACTCTCGAAAATAAAAGTAAATCTACTTTGTAGATCAACTTTAGTAAATCCACTTCGCAGATTAACTTTAGTAATTCTGCTTCATAGATCAACTTTAGTAAATCTACTTTTTCGTCTGATCCGGATCAAAACAAGCTTGGCTTCTTTCGTATCCGTTTCCCTAAACATTTACTGTCTGGTCGTATCTGTTCGATACTCTCTGAAAAATCTTTAAGAATTTTTTCTCTTGAATTTTCAGGGTTGCATTACTGTTTATTTGTCAAGGTTCTGTTACATACTTCTCTATGTATGTCTGCCGCCGAATCACTGTGTTGTCCTCAGCAACGAATCTGAGTATATCATTACCATTTCGGAATGTCAACACATTTTTTGATATTTTTTTTGTTTTTTTTCAACAGCTTCGCATTACTACGTAATTGCGATAATCTCGACAAGCATTTTACGTTGTGATTATTTCTTCCACCTCCCGACATATTCCCCGGCTAGTCAATTTCCTCACCGTCTCTCTTTGTTCTTCCTTCTTATATATTTCAGCTTTCAGCATCATTCCATAACAGAAAATCCTGGAATAAATACTGCATACAAGATATGTCATATTTTCCTCTGAAGGCATTTCTCTGTCTCCCAGTTCATCATACAATATCTGACGTATCAAACCGGCTACCGGTACCTCTGCTGACAGTTCTTTCTGTTTCAGCAGCTCCCGGATCCATCTGCTCACCGAAGAATTCTCTGACAACATATGAAGCAGACGAAAAATACAGTCCATTCTGGCAACTTGATTCTCCATCTCAAGTAGTACGTAATTCACCTTATCATAAAGGGTATTCTCCTTGCTGACACCTTCATACAACTGGTTACAGAACATTTCGCCATTATAGAAAAAAGCTTTTGCTATCATTTCTTCTTTTCCGGAAAAATATTCATATGCCGTGCCTTTGCCGATACCGGCCCGCCCGGTAATCTCCGCTACGGTAAGATTATTAATATCTGCACCCTCCTCAAAGAGTTCTATTACAGCCTTATATACAGCTTTTTCTTTCGGTAAGTATTCTTCTCTACTCATTATCCGTAACCTCTATACTTCCTGTTTTGTCTTTCTCCCTCATAAATATATCGTAGATACAGGGAATCACGATCAATGTCAGTAAAGTACCATAGACCAATCCTCCAATTGTAACGACAGACATAGGTTTAGACATATCCGCTCCCATATCATCGCTGAATGCCATAGTGCTGAGCGCCAGAATCGTTGTCAGTGCAGTCATCAAAACAGGACGGATCCTGGTTCTGCCTGCTGTGACAATGGCTTCTTTTTTCTCCATACCGCTTTCGCGGAGCTGATTGATATAATCTACCAGCACGATACCATTGTTTACAATAATACCGGAAAGCATGACAAAACCGATCAGTGCAATAACGCTTACTTCACTTCCACTGATATACAATCCCAGAAGACCTCCCGTAAATGCCAGCGGAATCGTAAACATAATGATAAACGGTGATAAAAGTGACTGGAACTGCGCTACCATGATCAAATACATAAAGACCAGGGCAAGGATCAGCATTAAGAAAACCTGGCCCATCGCTTCATTAATCGTTTCATTCTCTCCACTCATCGTATAACTGTATCCGCCCGGCATATCATAATTCCTGAGGGCTGCTTCCACATCCTCCGATACAAATCCGATATTATAGCCTTCGGCAATAGCAGCCGATACAGCAATATATCTGGTCTGGTCAACTCTATTGACAGCCTTCGGTGCCTCAGTGCTCTCAAAACGGGCAATATCCGAAAGTTTGATCGTTTCCTTTGTACCATCCTGTTTCTGACGGTCAAGTTCCAGATCTTTCACCAGATCTCTTGTCAGCTCTATGTCATTCGCATGTTTCACATACACGCTGTATTCCTCGATCTCTGTTTCGAGCGTGGTCGCACTGGCTGCGTCTGCCAGTCTGGCCTGTATCTGCTGAAAAACCTGCGCTACGGTAATACCGTGTTCGATCGTCTTGTCACGGTCGATTAGGATACGCAGTTCTCCGGTAGACTCTTCCAAGCCGTCTGACACTTCCGTTGTTCCCTCCACACTGTCTACAATCGCTGCAATATCCCTTGCTATCTCCTGCAATGTATCCAGCTCACGCCCTTTTATCTGGATGGTAATGCCGCTTCCACCCATAGCGCTCATATCCATGGTCGAAGTCTCAATTGAAGCTTCTGCCTGATTCTCTTCCAGAATATCTGCAATGCGTTCCTGCATATCCCGCGCTATCTCCACATTGTCTTTCTCTTTATCTTCACGCAGTGATATGTACATCACCGTCTCGTTCGTGGCGGAATTTCCTCCTCCGGAAAGCATACTCATAGAAGAGGTGCTTGCCATGGCGCCAACATCCGTCACGTCCTCCATTTCCCTTATCCGGTCGATCACACGGTCCGTCACGTCAGCCGTCTCATAAAGCGGCGTATCCTTGGGCAGGCTCAGCGTCATCGTGATCTGTGTACTGTCCATATCCGGCATAAAAGCGGTTCCCTTGGAAAAAGCCGCCTTGGCGCTGACCGCCAGCAATACAAGAGCGAAAACAAGTACGAGAGCTTTAAACCGCAGTGCCAGTTCCAGTGTCCTGCCATACCCCTTCATCAAGCCTCCAAAAACACCACTCTCTTTCTTCGGTCTGACTTTGGAAAAGACACCTGCCGACATTGCCGGAACTACTGTCAATGCGATCAGCAGACTGGCAAACAGTGAATATGCGATTGTAAGTCCCAGATCCACAAATAATTGTCTGACGATTCCATCCGTAAAAACAATAGGCAGGAATACACAAACAGTCGTAAGTGTAGAAGCCAGGATCGCTCCTGCCACCTCACCCGCACCTTTGATCGCCGCCTCCTTCGCCGAACATCCCTCACTGCGCATTCTGAAGATATTCTCAATTACCACAATGGAATTATCCACCAGCATTCCGACTCCCAGCGCCAGCCCCGACAGAGAAATCACATTCAGCGTAACACCACTGAAATACATGCACACAATTGCCGTGATCAAACTGACCGGAATGGAGCAGGCCACCACTGCTGTAGGACGCCAGTCTTTCAGGAACACGATCAGGATCAGAACTGCCAGAACCGCGCCAAACAACACGTTATTGATAATGGAATCCATAACAAGGTCTATGTATATTCCCTGATCCATCAAAGTGATCAGGATCAGATTCTCATTCTCTTCCTTCAATTCCTCGAACTTATCCAGAATCCTGTCGGAAACATCGCCGGTGGAGTAGCCCGTCTGCTTCTGGATCGTTATCATAATGCCGGATTCCCCGTTTACGTTCGCATAGATTTCCTCGGAATTGTCGGTCATGAATACATCCGCCACATCGGCCAACGTAATGATATCCACGCCGTCCATTTCGGGATTGAGCAGCGGCATCTTCTTTAATTCTTCGATATCCGCCGGCTTATCACCCACTCTGACCAGATAGTCAATCCCCTCTTCCGTCACATACCCCGCGGGCATGGAGAAATTCTGGGCCGCCAGAAGCGATTTTACGGTATCGACCGTAAGGATATCATTCATATCGGCCTGCTCATAAGCATCCTCTCTTGCTTCCTCCAGTTCCTCCTCTCCGTCCAGAATCTGCTGCAGTGCATCTTTCAGCTGCTCTGCCGAATCATTTAACTGTTCTTCACCATCTCTGATCTGTTCCCAGGCCGCCTCAAGCTGCTCCCGTCCCGCTTCCAACTGATCCTCACCGGCCTCCAGCTGTTTCTCACTTGCCTCCAGCTGCGTTTCGGCCGCATTTAACTGCATTTCTCCAACGCTGATGGTAGTCTGGGCATTGGCAAATTCAATCGCTGCCGTCAGATTGCCGGCATAGAGTTGTTCCAATGCTTTATCCAGAGAAGAAATGTTCTTCTCGATCGCGGTAAGCTGTGTCTCCATTGCAGATACAGCTGCCTTCTGCATCTCGATCGTAGCTGCAAGTTCTGCCCGCTTGCTCTCCATGGAGGCGATACCCTCTTCTCCGCCAAGAGCCTCCAATATCGTAGTCAGGGCCATATTCATAGCTGCCTTGACAGCCTGAAGTTCTGCTTTTATTGTCCCGATATCCATGCCGCTGATATCTTTCTGTAAAAGCTGCGAAATAGCGCTTTTCATCTCTTCCGGCATGACATCTACGGAGGGAATTGTATCAAGGAGTCCCATCATAGTGTCAATACTATTGATCGCCTGTATCGCTTCCTGGTATTGTTTCAACCCTTCATCTATCTGATCCATCGCACTCTGCGAGGCCTCTATCGTTGCTTGTGCCGTCGCGATCTCCAGCGTAAGGTGCATCTTCGTCGCTTCCAGATCTGTCTTCGCCGTCAGTATCTTCGTCTCCGCCGCAGCCAACTGTGCCGTAGTCTCGCTTTTCTTATTTGCAAGCTCCGTCTTGCCTTCTTCCAGCTTTGATTTGTTTTCGGCGATCTCCGCTTTCCCGTCCTTTAACTTCTGTTTATTCTCATCCAGTTCTTTGCTCGTATCATCCAGTTCCAGCCCACTGTCCACCAGTTCTTGCTTACTCTCTTCCAGCTCTGTTCGGGCTTCGGCAAGCTCCGCCTGACCGTCATAGATCTCCTGTCTGCCATCGGCAAGTTCTTGCTCTGCTTCTTTCATCTCATCATCTATGTAGGCAAATACCTGCTTATTGATCGCATCAATCTTTTCCTGACGGATGATCACATTCACGCTCTCCTCAAACAAGCCTGTCGCACTCGCAGAGGCCACACCCTCTATACTTTCCAGTTCCGGAATCACCAGATTCTGCGTCATTTCGCTTACCTGCGCATCCGTCATGCCTGTGCTGCCCACAGCAGCGATCATGATCGGAAGCATATCCGGATTCAGTTTCATAATGATGGGACTTCCGATGTCATCACTCCAATAGCTCTTGATCTGATCAAGATTTTCCCGAATTTCCAGAGAAACCGCATTCATATCTGTTGACTGTGCGAATTCCAGAATGACCGTGGAGTAATTCTCACTGGAAACGGAACTGATCCCCTCGATATTACTCACCGTTGCCATGGATGCCTCCACCGGTTTCGTCACCACCATTTCCACCGTCTCCGGACTTGCTCCCGGATAAGTCGTCATGACAATAACATACGGCAGGCTGATGTTCGGCAGCAGATCCGTAGACATCTTCGTAAAAGATACTACACCAAGAACAATGACCAGGATAACTGCGACCAACACCGTATATGGCTTTTTAACACTGAATTTTCCCAACATAATATGACACTCCTCTTTCTGATTACCGTCCGACCGGTCGGTCAACTGTTTTTCAGTATATTTTGAAAGTGTTTTACTGTCAACCTCTCCCTTTTACTCTTAATAAAGATTTTATAAAAAAGGCATAGATGAACCTTACTGTTTCGTTCATCTACGCCCAATATTTCTGTCACGTTAACACATATACTACAGTGATCACTGTAGATTTATCACCGAATTACCTGCATCACCGCGCAATATAAAATCAATCGACTCTACCGTAGTCGCCTGAGGAACTTCCACAATGCTGACCAGTTCTGTACCTGTGCCTGCCGAAATCACGCCCTTATAATTCTGCATATCGTTCAAAAGCATGGTAGACAACACATTCTCTCCGGAGCCGCCGTTGACCGAAACTTTAAATCTTACCCCATATCCTATCATATCCAGTGTCTGATCCGCGGAACTAACATTGGTCGCCGTAAACTTCAGGACCAGCAGCTGCATTCCCTCTGTAGCATCCATTGCAAAAAAGACATTGTCTTCCTCACTGTCGGAAGGATAGGAATCCGTCAACTCATATCCCGTATATTGGAATGTGATATCCTGAATATCATAATATTCCTCTATGGTAGAAGGAACTACCACCTCTGCATCCTGGCTGACATCAACTACCTCTGTATCCGATGCAGCGCTTTCTTCCGCAGCATTCTCTTCCTCATTCTGCTGTTCCGCAGCAGAAGCGGCCGCCTCCCGTTCCGCTTTCTTGTTCTCTTCCATTTCGTATTCAGCTTCACTCATCAGCCGTCCACCGTGAACCCGATCATACTTTAACAATACACCTGCAGCATACTCCGAAATAATCTCCGTCTCTTCCTCTGTCAGATCAGGCATGACCGAACCACATCCGGTCATTAATATCGCTGCCGTGATACCACACAGAAATGCTCCCACTCTTCTCACGTCTATTCTCCTATCGCTCCTATAATTCTATATTCTATCTGGCATAAGGTGCACCGCCAAGCAGCAAACCTGTCATACCGTTTTCTATTATAGCGTAATATCTCTCATCTGACAAATCTTTTCTACACACAAAATATCAAAAGCAAAAGTACACTAAGCGATGTCCAAAGTAAACCAGAATTCCACTCCGTTTTCGTAGTTGACCACCCCATACTTCTGGTTCATGGACTCTACTATGGCCTTAACGATGGACAAACCGATGCCGCTGCCGCCATACTCTCTGGTACGCGCCTTGTCAACTTTATAGAACTTTTCCCAGATATGTCCTATGCTGTCCTGCGGGATCGGTGCTCCTGTATTGAAAACAGAAATTCTTACCTGCTGATCCGTAGAACGAAGCTTGACATCTATGATATTCTCGCCCTGTGCATAATGGATGGCATTTGTAAAGTAATTCATAAATACTTCTTCCACTTTAAACTCATCGCCCCAGACATAAATCGCCTCATAGTCTTCCATCCGCACGGAAATGTCTCTTTCCTTCAGTAAAATATCCGAAGATGAGATATAGTTTCTGATCAGCGCCGTAATATCAAACCGCTCCATACTTACGACTTCACTGCCGGACTCCAGCTGATTCAGAGTCAACAATTTCCTCACCATAATATTCATCTTAGCCGCTTCATCTATGATCACATCACAATAAAATTCTCTGCTCTCTGCATCGTCATTGATTCCTTCCCTTAACCCTTCCGCATATCCCTGGATCAAAGCAATCGGTGTCTTTAACTCGTGAGACACATTGGATAGAAATTCTCTGCGCATCTCATCAATCTGGTCTTTCTTCTCGATATCCTTAAGCAGCTGATTGTTCGCCGTCTTTAATTCGGAGATCGTGGATTCCAGCGCTTCTGACATTTCATTGATGTTATGGCCCAGTATAGCAATTTCCGTTCTGTCATTTCCTGTATACTTTGCATTAAAATCCAAGTGTTTCATTCTTTCCGAAATACCCGCCAGCTCCATGATCGGCTTGGTAATGCGGTTCGCCAGCCCGATCACCAGCAGTATGCTGACAACGATCGCGATACAACCCACATAAGCCATAAAGCGATTGGATATCGAAACACTCTCCTGAATACTTTCCAGCGCACTCCTCAAAATAAAGAAATAACCATTATCCAGCATCCCCCACATTTCAATATATTCAGTCTGCGTCCGTCCATCCGTAACGATCTGTATCATATAGTTCTTGCAATCCACAAGGATATCCTCTTTATTCACCCCATAGAAAATATTATTCAACAGATGTTTGATCGCAAACTCCTGATCTATCATAGTCGTTTTGACCATCTTGGAATCACTGTCCAGAACAAGAACATTAATATTATACTTGTCACGTATCTTCTGTAGCTCGATATCATATAACTCCGACGTGATGTCTCCGGCATTGGATGCTGCATTGATACTCGCATAAGATTTGATCAGCACATTTTTCTTATTATTGATATAGTATTTCTCCAGCAGTGTGCTGTTGGCCAGAAGGCACAGCAAGATCGTACTTGTGATCAACAATATAAAAATAAACACAAACTGTCTTTTCATGGAATATTTCATAGCTCATCATCCCTCAAACATATAGCGCCTGTCCCAAATCGCTCTAAACTTCTATCGCACTTAGTTTCCATTATCTCCACTTAGTTTCCCTATTTCATATAGTCTGCATTTTTCTATAATTTCCATTAAAATCTCACCTATACATCCCCATTTTAACGCCCATCTCATAAAAAGTCACGTCTATTTTCAACCTGATCTCTATGGTTCCGCTTCGCAGCATCCCAAATCCAAACTTTCCTAAGTCAGTACCACCAGCTCTGCTGGTGGTTTGCTATAACCCCTCCGGGGTC
>CAJUQJ010000083.1 GCA_910588215.1 uncultured Lachnospiraceae bacterium | reverse complement strand
CCTCATAAAAAGAATCTAGCCATTTTAGGCAGTTCATATTAACTTAATGACATTGATTCACGGTGCCCTGCACCTTGCTGCATGGGCATTGAGTACGTAGTACTCGCCGATAACTTTACGGTTTCAGGCATCCAGCCTCTCGCCGAAGGGCGCTAAACGTCCGGGGGACGTTTGCTAAGCGCCGACCGGAGTGGAACGTAGACACTTGGAATGGGTTGGATGCGTTACAGTTTGCGGCCGGTTGGGCCGTGAACTGTAACCTTGCCCACTTTGTTCTGTGTTCCGATCTGTTCTTTCTCTTGAAATTTGAGTGAGAATAGACTATGATAGATAAGTGATATTTTGGTTTCCTGTAATGCGTGTATAAAATGAATATTTATAGATAGAAAACGGCGTAAATATGAATTTTTATACAGCTATTATTACTAAAATGAACAATTTATTCATCCAAGAATTTGTGTCGAAGCGCCACAGATTCTATTGATCGCAGAGCAGAATCTGAAATTTTGCTCGCGTACTTAGAGCAGAGCGCTTCGGAATGGAGGAAATAATGGATTTAAAGATTACTTGTATTCCTGGTGACGGTATCGGACCGGAGATCGTGGGAGAAGCCAGAAAGATCTTAGACGTTGTTGCCAGGAAATATGGACATGTGATACGCTATACGGATATCTTGATGGGCGGCGCATCGATTGATGCCTACGGCGTTCCCCTGACTGAGGAAGCAGTCGCTGCGGCGAAGAGTGCAGATGCGGTTCTTATGGGTTCCATCGGAGGAGATGCTTCCACATCACCATGGTATAAACTATCTCCCGATCTTCGTCCGGAAGCCGGACTCCTTGCGATCCGGAAAGCGCTGAATCTGTTCGCTAATCTGCGGCCGGCTGTGCTGTATGACGAATTGGTAGGCGCTTGTCCTCTGAAGGAAGAGATATCCGCAGCTGGTTTTGATATGATGATCATGAGAGAACTGACCGGCGGACTTTATTTTGGTAAACGTCAAACGACTGAGTCAGACGGCGTGAAGACGGCAGTCGATACGCTGGTCTACAATGAAAATGAGATCAGACGGATCGCCGTCAAAGGCTTTGAGATCGCCCGAAAGAGGCGTGGGAAAGTGACCAGTGTTGATAAGGCCAACGTACTGGATTCTTCCCGTCTGTGGCGTCAGGTTGTTGAGGAAGTTGCCAGAGACTATCCGGAAGTGACGCTGGAACATATGCTGGTGGATAATTGTGCGATGCAGCTTGTGAAGGATCCGGCACAGTTTGATGTGATCTTAACGGAGAATATGTTCGGTGATATCCTGTCCGACGAGGCAAGCATGGTAACCGGATCCATCGGTATGCTGGCTTCCGCTTCCTTAAACGACACGAAATTTGGGCTTTATGAACCAAGTCACGGTTCGGCACCCGACATAGCCGGGAAGGATATTGCGAATCCGATCGCTACGGTGCTTTCGGCAGCTATGATGCTGCGTTACAGCTTTGATCTTGATGTGGAAGCAGATGCTGTCGAGAAAGCAGTGAAGCAGGTATTGAAAGATGGCTACCGCACATCGGATATCATGTCAGAGGGATGTACGCTGGTAGGCTGCAGACAGATGGGAGATCTTCTTGCAGAGAGGATTTAATGTTGCTATGGAACAATGCTGTGAGCGACACAAAATTGATATAGAGAAGTGGGGATTCGTCCTGTTTCTCGTCTTTATGACATGTTATTATGGATGGCGGATGTTTGCGCTGACACCATGGTATGATGAACTGTATACTTATTACTACTTTATAAGCAGGGGGCCTGTCTATGCAGCGATTCACTGGCCCCTGCCGAATAATCATATCGGGTATTCGGTATTGTCGGCATTTCTCGGCTTTTTAGGCAATCCGATCATCGCACTGCGGGGAATATCTTATCTGTCTTCGTTGGGGAGCCTGGTACTGCTTTTTGTGATCAGTAGGCAATGCTTTGGTCGGGGGATGGCACTTATTCCTGTATTTATCTATGCCGGGATGAAGATCGTCAACCAGTTGGCCGTGCAGGGCCGGGGTTACGCCCTGGTGACATTTTGTTATTTGTTATCTATCCATGCGTTATTTCACATTATATCGGGACAACGTATGCTGCTCAGGGATCATCTGCTTTTTGGAGGCAGTCTTATCCTGATGCTGTATGCCATACCAAGCAGTGTGTACGCGGTGGTGCCTGTATGTCTGGCCGGCGGCGTCATCCTGGTCATTCAAAGAAAGTATAGCAGCCTTGTACGGCTTATTCTTACATCTCTGGCAAGCGCGGTCTGTACCCTAGGTCTCTATGGGATCGTCTGGTTGGCGATCGGCTCCAATCTGCTCGTGAAGACGGAAGGAAGCAGTTACTATGGTATGGGACATGTCTCAGCTCTGCTGCAGGCGCCCTTTGATGCGCTGGGAGCCGGCATAGAATATATGTTGGCGACACCATATATACAGAGCGTCGGCAGAGAAGGTTTTATGCATAAATTCATAGACTGGCAGCGGAATATGCTGAATGAATATTATATGGGCGGTGCAGTGCTGCTGGCGATGCTGTCGGCTCTATGTGTGATCATTTTACTGTATCGGCTCTTGCGTGATCTAAGGCATGGTGTATATATGCCGGAGAAAACAGTGCAGGATCGTGGAAGGATAATGGAAATCTTCCTCATAGTAAACTTTCTCTGTATACCGTTTATGCTGTTCCTGCAATGTTCCCTGCCTTATTACCGTGTTTTTTCTTTTGCCGGGGTCATATTGGCGTTTGCCGCTGCATGGCTGGTCAAATATCTGGCAGAATGCCTGCTGCACGGGCTTGGCGAACAGACAGACAGACGGCGGAGTATGTGGAAGTATCTTCCCGGAACAGCATCTGTTCTGTGTGGTATACTGTGTGTGACGTTGTTATTTTCCGCTTCTTATATGGCCCAATACAGCGACAGGGAATCTGCGATAGAGGATGCCTATGCACAGGTAGACTGGGAGCAGGTCGAGCGGGTAGCAGTTACGGACTGTGACCAGGAATATCTTCTGTTATTCTTAAATGGTATCGGGCCGGAGCGCATTACACAACAGCCAAAGGAGGCCGACATCGTCCTGGCTGATAAATACCTTTTACTTGGGACAGAAATGAGTGACACAGGTTTTGATCCTACAGGGGATGCATGGAAGCTGTATTTGTCAGAAACGGAATTTACCCGCTTCTTGGAAGAAGCTAATTTGTCAGCGGTCTATGAAAATGACAGATTTATCTTGTTTGAATAATGTACATTTTGTACAACGAGGAATGTGCATTGCCTGCGCATTCCGGAGAAAATGTTGACGAAGTACTATATTTTAAGATAAAGGAGAAGGAATATGAGAAGTGATAATGTTAAGGCCGGTATTCAGCAGGCGCCTCACAGAAGTTTATTCAATGCACTCGGCTTTACGGAAGAAGAGATGACAAAGCCGATGGTCGGCATCGTAAGTTCCTACAATGAAATCGTTCCGGGCCATATGAACCTGGATAAGATCGTTGATGCCGTGAAGCTTGGTGTGGCACAGGCCGGCGGTGTGCCGGTAGTCTTTCCGGCGATCGCGGTGTGCGACGGTATTGCCATGGGACATATCGGTATGAAATATTCTCTGGTGACGAGAGACCTGATCGCGGATTCTACGGAATGTATGGCGCTGGCCCATCAGTTTGACGCCCTGGTGATGGTGCCTAACTGCGATAAGAATGTACCGGGTCTGTTGATGGCGGCAGCGCGGATCAATGTGCCCACCGTGTTTGTGTCAGGCGGTCCCATGTTGGCCGGACACGTAAAAGGGCAGAAGAGAAGTCTTTCCTCCATGTTTGAGGCAGTGGGGTCCCATGCGGCAGGCACCATGAGTGATGAAGAACTGCGGGAATTTGAAGAGAAGACCTGCCCCACCTGCGGTTCCTGTTCCGGGATGTATACCGCTAATTCCATGAACTGCCTGACAGAAGTTCTGGGCATGGGCCTGCGCGGCAATGGAACGATCCCGGCAGTCTATTCGGAAAGGATCAAACTGGCAAAACATGCCGGCATGGCAGTCATGGAACTGTGGAAGAAAGACATCCGCCCGAGAGATATCATGACCAAGGAAGCTGTCTTAAATGCATTGACGGTTGACATGGCTCTCGGATGTTCGACAAATTCCATGCTGCATCTTCCGGCGATCGCCCATGAGATCGGATTTGATTTTGATATTGCCTTTGCAAATGAGATCAGTGAGAAAACGCCGAATGTATGCCATCTTGCTCCGGCAGGTCCTACCTATATGGAAGACTTGAATGAGGCGGGCGGTGTCTATGCGGTCATGAAAGAGCTGGCAGATATCGGTCTGTTACATACGGACTGTATGACAGTAACCGGCAATACGCTTGGAGAGAATATTAAGGATGCAGTCAACAAGAATACAGAGGTCATCAGAACTGTGGATGATCCGTACAGCAAAACCGGTGGCCTTGCAGTGCTCAAGGGGAATCTGGCTCCGGACGGCAGCGTGGTGAAACGCTCGGCCGTGGTGGAGGAAATGATGGTCCATGAGGGGCCGGCACGCGTATTTGAATGTGAAGAAGATGCGATCGCGGCGATCAAGAGCGGTAAGATAGTAGCCGGTGATGTGGTGGTCATCAGGTATGAAGGACCAAAGGGAGGACCCGGTATGCGGGAAATGTTAAATCCTACGTCGGCTATTGCCGGTATGGGATTGGGCTCCAGTGTTGCATTGATCACAGATGGAAGATTCTCCGGTGCTTCCCGTGGCGCCTCTATCGGCCATGTATCTCCGGAAGCAGCCGTAGGCGGGCCCATCGCGTTGGTCGAGGAGGGGGATATCATCTGTATAGATATTCCGAATATGAAGCTGGATGTCAAGGTATCAGAGGAAGAGATGGCAGCCAGAAAAGAAAGATGGCAGCCAAGAGAACCGAAGATTACGAGTGGATATCTGGCAAGATACCGTGAACTGGTGACCAGTGGCAACAGAGGCGCTATTTTAGAGATCCCGAGATGATCGGCATAACGCTTCGGAATGGAGGATAACATGATATTGACAGGAGCAGAAATCGTTGTGGAATGCCTGAAAGAGCAGGGAGTAGATACTGTATTTGGGTATCCGGGAGGAACGATTCTTAATGTATATGACGCTTTATACCAACATAGTAATGAAATAAATCATATTCTTACGTCCCATGAGCAGGGGGCGGCACATGCGGCAGATGGATATGCCAGGGCGACAGGTAAGGTGGGCGTATGTCTGGCAACAAGTGGCCCGGGGGCCACGAATCTGGTGACCGGTATCGCGACTGCCTATATGGATTCAGTACCGATGGTGGCTATTACTTGTAATGTCGTGCTTCCGTCTCTTGGCAAGGATTCCTTTCAGGAGGTAGACATCGCTGGTGTCACCATGCCGATCACGAAGCATAATTATATCGTTAAAGATGTGACGATCCTGGCCGACACACTTCGTCGGGCCTTCGCTATTGCGGGAAGCGGTCGACCTGGTCCGGTGCTGGTAGATATCACAAAGGATGTGACTTCTAACAGCTGTGCATATGAGAGAAAAGAACCGCAGATGCCAAGTCAGCCGTCCTGCTATACCGAGGAAGAGCTGCAGGAAGCGTTGTCTCTGCTGCGCAATGCAAAGAAACCTTTTGTCTATGTTGGCGGCGGCGCAGTGATCTCCGGTGCCTATAGGGAAGTCAGAGAATTTGCGCAGATCATGGATACGCCTGTCTGTGATACTCTTATGGGTAAAGGAGTGATGGACGGACACGATCCGCGCTATACTGGTATGATCGGAATGCACGGCACGAAGATCTCCAACTTCGGTGTCAGTGAATGTGACGTGCTGATCGCGTTGGGCGCAAGATTTTCCGATCGTGTAGTGGGAAATCCTCAGAAATTTGCCCAGAACGCGAAAGTACTGCAGATCGATATCGATGCGGCTGAGATCAATAAGAATATCAGGACAGATGTTTCTCTGGTAGGCGACTTAAAGGAAGTGCTCAGCAGGATCAACAAAGAGTTGGAACAACAGGAACATACGGCATGGATGCAGCACATTGCTGACCTGCAGGAAAAGTTCCCACTCAATTATGATCATTCGGCATTGTCCTGTCCGTACATTATGGAGGAGATTGACAGGATCACCGGCGGCGATGCAGTGATCACGACGGATGTTGGACAGCATCAGATGTGGGCTGCTCAGTATTACAAATATTCCATGCCACGGACGCTTCTGACATCCGGCGGCCTCGGCACGATGGGATACGGTCTGGGTGCGTGTCTGGGCGCAAAAATGGGGCGTCCGGATAAGATCTGTATTAACATCGCGGGCGACGGCTGTTTCAGAATGAATATGAACGAACTGGCAACGGCAAGCCGTTACCATATTCCGATCATCCAGGTGGTGATCAACAATCATGTACTCGGTATGGTCAGACAGTGGCAGACTCTTTTCTATGGCAAGAGATATTCTCAGACCGTGTTGAACGACGGCGTAGATTTCTGTAAAGTTGCGGAAGGCTTGGGCTGTGAGGCCATCCGTGTGACGAAGATGGATGAGGTCGCTCCTGCCATTGAGAGAGCGATCGCCTTGAAGGGACCGGTATTGATCGAATGCCTGATCCCGGAAGATGACAAAGTATTCCCGATGGTACCGGCAGGCGCTCCGATCACAGACGCTTTTGATGCACTGGATCTGAAGCAGGAGAAAGCGTAAGATATCAGTGCTCGATAAACGTCCTGCTACAAAGAACGGAAGATAAACTGAATTTAAGGTGACTGGAAACGTCTTATGGGGAAAAGATTCATAAAGCATTTATTGATTATTATGTGCATTATTCTGGTCAGTCTGATGGGAACTTATATCGGACTGGCCATTTACTACCATAATGCCTTCGCATATGGTACATGGATCAACGGTGTGTATTGTACCGGGAGAAGTATTAACGATGTGAATAAAGAACTGGCAAAAGGATTCTCCTATGACGGTATTGTGATCTACGATAAGGACGGCAATACCTGGCAGATATCCGCAGAGGAAATCGACTATCAGTATGATTTCGCGAGAGCACTGGAGATTTACCTGCAGCAGCAGAATGCATGGGTGTGGATCGACAGTCTGTTCCACAGTGAGAATGTAGAACTTATGCCTGTGGTAACCTTTGACAGACAGGTGCTTAAAGATATTTTAAACGATATTCCTTTCCTTTCGGAAGCAGGAGCACAGTCGGATGAAGAGAGAAGGCTAGCGATCATCAAAACAAAACAGGGATATGAACTGCTAAATGAAAGAACAGATGTTTTGTCTCTGTCAGAGGCGGAAGCCGCGATCTTATGTGCCGTGGAAGAATCCCGGCCGGAAGTTTACTTAGAAGAAGAAGGCTGCTATCACGATCTTGAACTGTCCACGCAGATGGAAGACACTTTGAAGCTTTGGGAGAAAGTAAATGCTTTCCAACAGTGTGGCATCATCTATCAGATGGGTGAGGAACAGATTCCCGTGGACGCATCAGTTGTCTGTGACTGGATCGAATTGCAAGAGGACGGCAGCTTCGCGTTGGATGACCAAGGGAATCTGAAGCTGCGAGAAAGCGCTGTGGAGGAATTTATCGATACGCTGGCCAAGGAATATGATACCGTAGGCGCCAGCAGGCAATTTAAAGCGACAAGAGGAGAGACGGTCACCATTGAAGGAGGCATATACGGCAATAAGCTGGATAGGAAGGCGGAGATAGCCTATCTCACCGATGCATTTTTAAGCGGCACAAAAGAGACACACGAACCGGCATATACACAAAAAGCCTGGAGACAGGGAAAAGACGATATTGGCGATACTTATGTGGAAGTCGATATGGGGGAGCAGATGATGTACTATTATGCGGACGGTATGTTAAAGCTCAAGACACCTGTTGTGACGGGCAATACTTCCCGCAGAATGGGAACGCCTTCCGGTGTCAATTATGTCTATCTGAAACAGAAAAACCGTGTGCTGCGAGGCCCGGGCTACGCTTCACCGGTTGATTTCTGGATGCCTGTCAAGGGTGGGATCGGGATACATGACGCATCCTGGAGAAGCAAGTACGGCGGAACGATCTACCAGACAAACGGCTCCCATGGCTGCATCAATACGCCGCGGGATGTGATGGTAGAATTGTATGACAGTGTAGAAGTGGGCACGCCGGTCGTAATGTTCTACTAGAATAGTTACAGTTCACGGTCCAATGTCATTAAGTTAGCACCAGCAGCATAAGGCTTACTGCTGGAAAGATGGCA
>CAJUQJ010000082.1 GCA_910588215.1 uncultured Lachnospiraceae bacterium | reverse complement strand
TGATGCGATTAAGGGAATGGATACCCTCTACTTCTCATTTTCAATCTTTCCTCTCTTCCTTTAAATTATTAAGAAATTGCTTCGGATCATATGAGTCTGCGAAGCAAACTTACTTTTGCGGTCATAAGAAATCTATAATTCTCCCGGTGTCATGCCCATGCGCAGCCTCTCAGGTATGGTGCAGGAAGTCGTCATGTTATAGATTTCATGGGTTTCGGCAGATCTCATCATGCCGGTGATCGCCTCAATCACGTGGCGGGCCAGAACACCGCCTGCTCTGGGTGTGCGGCCTGCCCGGATGGCATAAGCCAGGTCCAGGATACCTGCGCCTCTCGTATACTCCCCGATGTCCGGGAAAAGTTCCGGCATTTCCGCGCTGACGTGTTGTTTTGCTTTCGTCTTCGCGCTGTCGCAATAGAGCGTATCCAACGTTCTTTCTTTCCGGTAGACTTTCGGTCTTCCGCCGGACATATTGGGATCGGGTACTTCCAATGTACCGTCCGTACCATAGATTTCCAGCATAGGCAGGTTGGAGTGCCAGATATCAAAGCTGAAATTCATGCTCACGATCACACCGCTTTGAAGCTGTGCCATACCGGAATAATGGGTAGGCGTTTCCACCGGTACGGAGGAACCTTTATGAGGACCGGTGTAGACCTTGCGGCTGGAAAAGCCGGTTCCGGAAAAAGCGCATACGCTTTTGAGTGGTCCCAGCAGAGTCGCCAATGCCGTGAAATAATATGGTCCCATATCATACAGCGGACCGGCGCCTTCTTTATAGAAATTAGCCGGGGCTGGATGCCAGGTCTCCACGCCGCAGGACATCATATTGGCCGTTGCATACAGCGGTGTGCCGATCCAGCCGTCTTGCAGGAGCTTATTGCAAGTCTGCAGGGAAGAACCCATAAAGGTGTCCGGGGCGCTGCCCACTGCCAGTCCCTTTTCATTGGCCAGCCGCAGGATCTCGTCTGCGTCGGACAGCGTCAGGGCAAAAGGTTTTTCGCAGAAAAGATGTTTACCGGCAAGCAGGATCTTACGGTTGATCTCTGTGTGAAACTGCGGCGGAGTGAGATTGACCACGATCTCGATCTCGTCTGCGGAGAGTAGTTCGTCCACGGAACAGCCTGTAGGGATATTGTATTTCGCGGCATGTTCTTTGGCAAGCGCCGTGTTGATGTCTGCGCATGCACAGATATACAGCTTATCATAGAATCTTTGGATATCCCGGATATACGTGTTGCTGATCACGCCGCATCCGATAATACCGATCCTTGTTTGTTGCATAGATAGTCCTTCCTTTCCTTTCCGCAGGTTTTGAATGTTAATAAGGCATCGGTTATCCTTTGTAATTGATGAAGGGAACGTCTATGGGCGGGATATGGTTTTCTGCTCCAGAATATCGAAGAGCCCTTCCGCAGATTCCCGTGGATGGATCTGGGCATTTTCTTTGCAGATTATGGTGTCCAGACGTCCTGAACTTACATATGCAAAGCCTGCCGCTCAGCGGGCCTCATGGCTATAATGGAATCAAAGACCTGGGGCTATATGGTGCAAGTATAACATCCACAATACAAATATTTCTATTCATTTATTGCTGTATAGATATAGGAAATTGCGCTATATTTCTTATAATGATACACTAATTTTATTCGCTTAGTACATACATACAAAAAATATAAGATATAATTATGCAAATAGCACATATAACTAAAGCAATAATTAATATATAATACAAATAATCCGGCGCTTTCTGTTTATCCCTGCGCAATATAAGAGGAGTTGGGAGGATTACCGTTTATGATCAGATCAGATCTGTCTGAACCTTTGATGTTCGACCATGCGATGTCGCTGAATGTCTCGTATGGTCATTACTATTATACTTTTCCGAATCACTGGCATGATTTCATGGAGATCATAGCGCCGCTCAACGATGAGTATACATTGAGCCTGGGCACGGAGACGTGGCAGATGAACCGTGACCAGATTGCGCTGATTGCGCCCAGAACACTCCACTCCATTGCCCAGAAGACGGATAAACCCAATCTGATTCTTCAGTTTTCCAATATATTTCTACCTCAGCTTCATGATTTTGCGGCCAATAGACAGGTCTTTCTCTCTGATCCGATCTTGGATATCCATGACGGGGTTCCTTTTGAAGAGAATCCGCTGGAACTTTTGCTGCGGATCAAGGATGTCTTCTATGGAAGAGAAGCTTTCCGGGAGTTGCGGATGTATGAATTGCTGCTGCGGTTCTTCATTGTTGTAGGGAAACACAATACAATATTGCAGAGTGAGCTTTCTGCCCTGAAGACGCCGCAGCAGAAAGCCTACGACCAGAAATTTGAGGCCATATCCAAATTTCTCAGAGAGCGTTATATGAACGACGTATCTATGGAGGATACAGCGGCCTTTGCGGGATTCAGCAAGTACCACTTTTCCCGTCTTTTTAAAGAGTATTATCAGATGTCTTTTCCCGAGTATGTGACCTCCCTGCGTATTGCGAAAGCAAAGGAACTTCTGGAGAATCCGGCAGTATCGATCATGGATGTAGCGCTGCAGTCAGGCTTTTCCAGTATCGCTTCTTTTAACCGGGCATTTAAGAGACAGAATCAGTGCACGCCCTCGCAGTTTCGGAAGATGTTTGACCAGTCCACGATCTCCTGGGGGAGGGCGGAAAAGAAGGGACGTTTGAAATAGAGCCTTAACACTTTGCCGATAATGTGGTAAAGTACTATAGAGTAATCGTATCGGAGAATAAGTGATAAAGAGAGGAAGCAGCAATGGAACAGAAGATCCCATACAAAATCTATCTTGAAGAACAGGAAATGCCGAGACAGTGGTATAACGTCCGCGCAGATATGAAGAAAAAACCAGCACCGATCTTAAATCCGGAGACACTACAGCCGATCACGGTGGAGGAGCTTTCGGGCATCTTCTGCAGGGAACTGGCGAGGCAGGAACTGGATGATGAGACGGCTTATTTCGATATTCCTACAGAGATTCGTGATTTCTATAAGATGTACCGTCCGTCGCCGCTTGTGCGGGCTTACTGTCTGGAGGAGAGGCTGGGCACGCCGGCGCACATCTATTACAAATTTGAGGGCAACAATACGTCTGGGAGCCATAAGCTCAATTCCGCGATCGCGCAGGCTTACTATGCGAAGAAGCAGGGGCTTAAGGGTGTGACGACGGAGACCGGCGCAGGGCAGTGGGGAACGGCGCTCTCCATGGCTTGTTCCTATTTTGAACTGGACTGTCAGGTATATATGGTGAAATGTTCTTATGAGCAAAAGCCTTTCCGCCGGGAGGTGATGCGTACTTACGGTGCGAAAGTAACGCCTTCTCCTTCGATGGAGACGAACGTCGGCTGCCGGATCAATGAGGAATTTCCGGGGACGACGGGAAGCCTGGGCTGCGCGATCTCGGAGGCAGTGGAGGCGGCCACCGGGCAGGAGGGATACCGCTATGTGTTGGGATCCGTATTGTCTCAGGTAATGCTGCACCAGTCGATCATCGGTTTGGAGACGAAGGCGGCACTTGATAAATACGGTATCAAGGCGGACACGATCATCGGCTGTGCGGGCGGCGGCTCCAATCTGGGCGGCCTGATCTCTCCTTTTGCAGGGGAAATCTTAAGAGGTGAGGCGGATTATAAGATCATCGCGGTGGAGCCGGCATCCTGTCCGAGTCTGACGAGAGGCGTTTACGCTTATGATTTCTGCGACACGGGTAAGGTATGTCCGTTGGCGAAGATGTATACGCTGGGAAGCGGTTTCATTCCCTCGGCCAGCCATTCGGGCGGTCTACGTTATCATGGCATGAGTTCAGTGGTTTCCGAGCTGTATGATCAGGGACTTATGGAAGCGAGAAGCGTAGCGCAGACGGAAGTGTTTAAGGCGGCGGAGACTTTTGCGAGAGTGGAAGGAATCCTGCCGGCGCCGGAGAGCAGCCATGCGATCAAGGTTGCCATCGACGAGGCGATGAAGTGCAAGGAGACAGGAGAAGAGAAGAATATCGTATTCGGTCTGACAGGCACGGGCTATTTCGACATGGTCGCTTATCAGAGATATAATGATGGTGAGATGGAGGATTACGTTCCTGCGGATGCGGAGCTTGAGAAGGCCATTGCGAAGCTGCCGAAGGTTTCCGGCCAGCAGTGAGGAAAGTAAGCCGTGTGACCAAACGACGGCTCCTGGGCAGATATGGTGGAGTACAGTGGTATAAGATAGATAACGAATGCGCATAGTATGATGGTAATGTTTTTTGCTTAGAACGGCACATAAGCTGCACGGTCGGTGAGAATACTGTGCAGCTTATTGCATGTATGCAGGACAAACAGCGAGACGATCAACAGAAAAGAGGAGGACAGAACATGTTACAGACAGGAACTAAAGCGCCGGCATTTTCCCTGCCGGATCAGAACGGACAGATACACACATTGGAAGAGTATAAGGGCAAAAAAGTTATTTTGTATTTCTATCCGAAGGATAATACGCCGGGCTGTACGAAGCAGGCCTGCAATTTCGGCCAGCTGTATCCGCAGTTCCAGGAAAAGGGGGCGGTGGTGCTGGGCGTGAGCAAGGACAGCGTGGCCTCCCACAAGAAGTTCGAGGAGAAGTACGGACTGCCGTTTACACTTCTGTCGGATCCGGAGCTTTCCTGCATCCAGGCTTATGATGTCTGGCAGGAAAAGAAGAACTACGGCAAGGTCAGCATGGGCGTCGTGCGTACGACGTATCTGATCGATGAGGAAGGCGTGATCGTGAAAGCCTTCGGCAATGTAAAGGCGGAGCAGAATCCGGCGCAGATGTTGGGTGAGCTGGAAGAGGAATAGAGATTGGGCCGGCGCTGACAGCGTTCCGGTTTACAGACACGCAGTCTGGGAAAGAGAGGCATTCATCAATGAAAATCATCATCTCACCGGCGAAGAAAATGAATGTGGATACGGATTCTTTCGCGGCCTGCGGCCTGCCGGAGTTCCTTGCGGAAACGAAGACGCTCATGGCGGCAATACAGGCACTGTCCTATGCGGAGGCGAAGGCGCTGTGGAAATGTAATGATAAGCTGGCGGAGTTGAATTATGAGCGGTTCCGGAATATGGATCTGGAGCGGGGACTGACGCCGGCGGTGATGTCCTACGAGGGCCTGCAGTATCAATATATGGCGCCGGGTGTGCTTACGGCGGAGGCGCTTTCCTATTTGGGGGAGCATCTCCGCATTCTTTCGGGATTCTATGGCCTGCTTAGGCCGTTTGACGGCGTTGTGCCTTACCGTCTGGAGATGCAGGCGCAGCTGGTAGTGGGTACATACAGAGATTTATATGCGTTCTGGGGCGCACGGCTCTATCAAAGCCTGACCAAAGAGGATCGGGTGATCATCAATCTGGCTTCCCGGGAATATTCGCAGTGCATCGAGAAATACATAACGCCGGAAGATGAGTTTATCACTGTGGAGTTCGGAGAATTGGCTGACGGGAAGGTAAGGCAGAAGGGCACACTGGCCAAGATGGCACGGGGCGAGATGGTGCGTTTTCTGGCGGAGAACAATATCTGCCGGCCAGAAGGCATGAAGGAGTTTCATGGCCTGGGCTTTTCCTATTGCAGCGATTTATCCGATACGGAGAAATATGTGTTTTTGAAACGGGAGGGAACCGCCGGATGACAACAAGGCAGGAAGTGCTGGCATATTGTATGACGTTTCAGGAGGTATATCTGGATGCGCCTTTTCATGATGATAACTGGCAGCTGGCCCGTTATCGGGGCAACAGGAAGGCTTTCGCGTGGACTTATGAACGGGAAGGCAGGATATGGGTCAATGTGAAGGTGGATCCGCAGTGGAGGGATTTCTGGCGGGACGCGTACGAGGCCGTGATTCCCGGATGGCATCAGAATAAAGAACACTGGAATACGGTCATTCTGGACGGCTCTGTGCCGGAAGAGGAGATCAAAAGGATGATTGCGGAGAGCTATGACCTGATCGTCGGCAGAAAGAAATGAGCGCGGGAGTGTGGGGAATCAATCTGAGGAGGAGACGATCGTGGCAGCAAAGATTCTGATCATAGAAGACGAGTCAGTCATCCGCCGGGAACTGAAAATATTGTTGGAAAATGCGATGTATGAGGTGGCGGTCTTGACTGAGTTTCACCATATCCTGCCGCAGATTGCGGAACAGTCGCCGGATCTGATCCTGCTGGATATCAATCTGCCGGGATGCTCCGGATTCGATCTGTGTACGCAGATCCGTGGAGAAATGGTCGTGCCGGTGATCTTTCTCACGAGCCGTACGGACTCCATGGATGAACTGAACGGTATCTTAAAGGGCGGGGACGACTATATTACGAAGCCTTATCAGGCTCCGATACTGCTGGCGCGGATCGGGGCCGTGTTGAAGCGCACCATGGGCGGCAGGCTGAAGGAGCAGACGCAGTTTGTCCACAAGGATGTGCGGCTGGACATTGCCGGGTGTGTACTGACATGCAGGGATAAGCAGGCGGAACTTACCAAGGCGGAGATGAAGATATTATACAGGCTTTTCAAACGACCTGGGGAATATGTCTCCCGGACGGATCTGATCGAGTATTTGTGGGAGAATAAGATTTTCATAGACGATAATACATTGAGTGTGCATATGACCAGGATCCGGGAGAAATTAAAATCGATCGGGGTGCATGAGCTGATTGTGACGAAGAGAGGGCTTGGGTACCGGATATGAGAATGAGTGTGCTTGCATTTTTGAAAGACAGGTTTCTTCTTCTGGCGCTGCATCTGGTCTGTATGGGGATGGTGAGCGTATTCTTAAGGTTGACAGGATACAGCGGTGCGAATGTGGCGATCCTTCTGATCTTCTGGGGAATGATTGTGTGTGTTTGGCTGGTAGTTACTTATCTTGGGAGAAGGAAATATTTTGAGGAAACGGGGCGTATTCTGGAGCAGGTGGACAGGCGGTATCTGCTGGGGGAATTGCTGCCGTCATCCGCAAAGCTGGAAGACAGATTGTACCGGGATATGATACGGCAGTCGAACAAGTCCGTGATCGAGCGGATCAGGCAGGTTGAGACGGCAGAGAAGGAGTACAGGGAATACATAGAGAACTGGGTGCACGAGGTGAAAGCGCCGATTACGGGAATTTCGCTGTTGTGTGAGAACGGGAGCAGATTGTCCGAGCTGCGGGAGATTCTGCGGGCAGTTAGCCTGGAGAATCAAAAAATAGAAAATTATGTGGATATGGCGCTTTACTACGCCAGATCGGAGAATGTCTACAAGGACTTTATCATCCGCAGGACGAATCTGCAGGAGACGGTGGAAGACGTCCTGGAAAGGAACCGTCTGCTGCTGATCCGGAGCGGTGTGCGGGCGGAGGTGAATTGTCCGGATCCGGTCTACACGGATGGAAAATGGGTTAATTTTATCGTAAACCAGATGATCTTAAACAGCGTGAAGTATTGCGGTCAACAGCCGGTCTTCCGGATCCGGACGAAACGGGAGCGGGACGGAGTGTGCCTGACAGTGGAGGACAACGGTGTGGGAATCCGCAGCGAGGAGCTTTATCGTATTTTTGAGAAAGGATTTACGGGCAGTAACGGCCGCGACCATGAGAGGGCCACTGGCATGGGACTGTATCTGTGCCGGAAGCTGTGTGATAAGCTGGGAGTCGGACTGCGGGCCGAGTCGGAATACGGCAGGGGAACGAGGATGACGCTGTTGTTTCCGATCAGCGTCTATATAGACAGGGAACAGGAGGATTGAGGTTATCTTTCAAAAAAGTAAGATAACTTCAATCTTTTTCTATAGGAAGGAAACGGAAGGATGCTAAACTGTTGTTAAGCCGGGCGCAGCAGGCAGGGTGTGCCTGGAGAACGGTGTGATTTTAGTTGGGGCGGGCGGCCTGTGCCGTGGACAGACTGCTGAAAGGAGTGAACGGAAAATGAACGACTATATCCGTATATGTGAAGTGGAGAAATATTATGGCAACGCGGCTAACGTGACAAAGGCCGTGGATCGTGTTAGTTTTACGGTGGAAAAGGGAGAATTTGTGGGCGTTATGGGACCATCCGGATCGGGGAAGACGACGCTCTTAAATCTGCTGGCGACGATCGACCGGGTAACGGCAGGGCATATTTATTATGAGGACACGGATATCACCGAGTTGTCCGAGGATGCCTTATCGGAGTTCCGTAAGGATAATCTGGGATTTGTATTTCAGGATTACAATCTTCTGGATACGTTGACAATCGAGGAAAATATCGTGCTGGCGCTGACGCTGCAGGAAAAGCCGAAGAAGGAGATCCTGACGGCCTGTGCTCAGATCTTAAAGCTTCTGCAGATCGAGGATATCCGTGACCAGTTCCCTTATCAGGTATCAGGCGGGCAGAAGCAGCGGTGCGCCTGCGGTCGGGCCATGGTGAACCAGCCTAAGCTGCTGCTGGCGGATGAGCCTACGGG
>CAJUQJ010000081.1 GCA_910588215.1 uncultured Lachnospiraceae bacterium | reverse complement strand
TTGTCTGGAAAGATCATTGTAGGAAGATCATCAGGTTCGGTTTTGAGGGTATGTCGAATTAAAAAAGTATTGTCCACACTATTTGCGAAAAAATGCAAATAGTGTTTTTTTTTTATTTTTTTTATGGTATAATAAATCTATATTTGTGATTGCAGTAGATTTTATATTTAGAATATTGAAAATGTACTTGCAATTGGATAGATTTAGTATGTATTATCTAAATATATAACAATAACGTGAGGTGGATTACATGGATACGAAGATTCTGCTTGAAAATGGAACTAATGAGCTGGAGGTACTTGAGTTTAGACTGGATGGTAATGCGTATGGAATTAATGTTGCTAAGATCAAAGAGATCATTACCTATGAGGCTGTAACACCGGTGCCGAATGCACATCCCAGTATTGAAGGTATTTTTATGCCGCGTGATACGATGATCACGGCAATCGATCTTAAGAATTGTCTGCAGCGTGGGACTTCAGAGCCGGGAGGATTATTTATCATCACAAACTTTAATAAGTTGGATATTGCGTTTCATGTTGATTCTGTTATTGGCATACACAGAGTTTCCTGGAGAGATATCATTAAGCCGGGGGCTGCTGTATCGACTACGGAAGAAGGAGTATCAACAGGAATCATTAAATTTGACGAGCGCCTGATCATAGTTCTTGATTTTGAGAAGATCGTTACGGATATCAATCCGGAAACCGGACTTAAGATGACAGATATAGAAGAACTCGGTGAGAGACATAGAATAGATGTACCTATTTTGGTTGCGGAGGATTCTCCATTGTTAAATAAGTTAATTGTGGATTCCTTACATAAGGCAGGGTACGTTAACTTGATCCATACGGAGAATGGACAGCAGGCATATGATGTTATTCAGGAGTGTAAGAGGGAAGGCACTTTGAAGCAGCATGTGCAGTGTGTAATAACAGATATCGAGATGCCGTTGATGGATGGACATAGACTTACGAAGCTTATTAAGTCAGATGAAGAGACGAAGGACATCCCGGTTGTTATATTCTCCTCGTTGGTCAATGAGGAGATGAAGAGGAAGGGTGCATCGCTTGGGGCCAATGCACAGCTTTCAAAACCGGAGATAGGTAATCTTGTACGCGTGGTAGATGATCTGGTTTTGAATTTATAGTAAATCGAAATATATATATAGAAATAAAGGCTGGGAAATTCCCGGCTTTTATTTGGTGCGGGTGTGGTCGGTGGCAGATGGGGGATGGAAGATTGCAGCAATTACATGCTAAAATAAATGCGGCTGAAAAGATTCTTGTGGGATTGGGAGAAGAATTCCAATATGATTGGAGCGCATTATTGGAGGACAGTCGGTACCAGGAAATAGAGAAAGAAATCAGCGACCGTGAGGAGTATGTGTGGATAACACCTTTTTTACAGAAGATGATACTTTCTCGGCCTACACAGAATAAATGGAGAATGGCATATGGTAACTTGAGAGAAATGCTCGAGGGAAAAGATTATTTTATTGTATCTTTGTGTATGGATGATTACATATATGCAACAGGTTTTGATGAGAGTAGGATTGTGACACCATGTGGCGGTTTTCGGCGGATGCAGTGTGATCAGAATTGTCGTCGTGTATTAAGCGACATCCCAGGCGAAAGCTATGCTGCGGTCATGAAATATTACAGGAAGGAACTTCCGATTCAGGCATTGCAGGAACCTGTCTGTAGGTACTGTGGAAGTAAGCTGCGGTATAATCAATTGGGAGTGACGAAATATGCAGAAGAAGGTTATTTAGAAAGCTGGGGAGAATATACCAGGTGGCTGCAAGGGACTGTGAACAGGAATCTATGTGTGCTGGAATTAGGGGTCGGCATGGAATATCCTATGGTGGTTCGTTTTCCATTTGAGAAGATTGTTCATTATAATCAAAAGGCGTTCTTGTATCGTGTTCATTCGAGATTATACCAGGTGGGAGAGGGAATAGGAGATAGAGGAATGGGGATTCAGGCAAATGCAATAGACTTTATGAGTTAAGTTGTGTAATGCATCGGTATATGTTAAAATGAGACAGGAAAATTTTTTGGAGAAAAATTATGAGCTCAAGTGAAGAATACTTAGATAATCTTTTGAAAAATCTGCTTGCGGGTGAAGGGAAAGTGGAAACAGAGCCAAAGAAGAAGGAGCAGGATTCTCCTGAGGCGCTGTTTGCATCTATTGGGGATGCTTCTCAGGAAAGGATAGACTCAGAAGATAGTCATGTGCAAGACGACCGTCTGGATCAAGTGCCGGTAACAGAGTTTAATAAGGCTTTGAGCACAGATGCCATAGAAGAGATGCTTGCTTCCATGGGTACGAGTCCGGTAGCAGAAAATTTGATGCCGGAAGAAGAGAATCTGCAGGAAGAATCAGAGGATTGGGAATCTTTTGATTTGAAAGAGTGGTCACCGGAAGAGGAAATTCTGTCAGTGGATTCCGAAGAAGAGGAATCTCTTGCATTAGAAGAATGGGATGTGGAAGAGGATTGTTTACCGGAGGTGGCAGACGAACCGGAAGAAGCCGAGCTGGAAGAATGGGCACTGGAAGAAGAGAATTTGATGGAAGAGCCTGAAGAAACAGAAAAGTTTGCTTTGGAAGAGTGGGCACTGGAAGAGGAAAACTTACTGGAAGAATTTGGACTGGATGAAGAGTGGGCGTTAGAAGAGGATAATTTGCCGGAGGAATCACAGATACGAAGTGGGATCGGCTTGGAAGATTGGGCTTTGGAAGAGGAAAATCTGCTGGAAGAAGAGAATTTGCCAGAAGAAGGCTTATCAGATGAAGAGATTGGATTGGATGAGTTTGTAATGGAGAAACCAGAGGAAGAGGAATGGGAAGAGGCAGTCTTGCCAGAAGAACTGCAAGAAGCAGAGGAATGGGAAGAAGCAGTCTTGCCGGATGAACTGCAAGAAGCAGAAGAATGGGAGGAAGCAGTCTTGCCGGATGAATTGCAAGAGGCAGGAGAATGGGAAGAAGCAGTCTTGCCGGATGAATTGCAAGAGGCAGAAGAATGGGAGGAAGCAGTCTTGCCGGATGAATTGCAGGAGGCAGGAGAATGGGAAGAAGCAGTCTTGCCAGATGAGCGGCAGATAGATGATGAAGTTGAATTGGAGAATCAGACATTGGAGAACGAAATTTTAGCGAAGAAGCCGGTAGCATCAGAGGAGCCGGAGATAGATGATTGGAGTTTGGAAGAAGATAGTGTGATGCAAGAGTCAATGCAGGAGGAAAGCGGTGCATTGGATGATTGGAATTTGGAGGAAGATATTCTGCCAGATGATACAGAACAGGATGAGGACTTTATATTAGAAGACTGGAAACTGGAGGAGGATCAGCCGGAAGAGACGGTAAAGGATGACATCAGCGTAGAGGTAGAGAGTCCTGCGGGTGATCTGATATCGGATGACGAAGGACTATCAGAAGAATCAGAAACAGAAGATTCTATGCTGGAAGAATCTATGTCGGAGGAACTTATCGATCTGAATCTGGTAGATGAAGAACTTGAGCCGGCCGGTACTATGTCAGAGGAGGATATTGATCGGTTATTGGGAGATGATTTTGCACTGGAGGAATCAGGTGAAGATGATGAAGGACTGGCTGAACTTTTAGCAGGCATCGGGCATGATGAGGATCTTTCGGAGATCAATGATCTGTTGGAGAAGGCAGACAAGGGTTTGATGGAAGATGATGATATGATGGCTCTTTTGGGCAATCCGATGGAGGAGGCAGAGGAGAATAACGATGCGTTCGATTTCTGGGGACAGGAAGATATATCGGACGCGGATCAGCCCAGGATTCAGGAAATCGTACCGAAAGAGGAAGAAGATATGCCGTCAGATAAGAAGGGAAATAGAAAGAAGAAAAATAAAAAGCGCAAAGAGAAAAATTCAAAAGATGAAGCGGCAAAGGAAGGGAAGGATATGCCAAAGAAGCAGGGGGCTTTTGGAAGATTTTTGGAATTCCTGCTCGAGGATGAGGAAGATCTTCCGGATAAAAATACAGACGGAACCGATGATGGAATGCGCCTTGGTACTTTATCTGACGAGAACAGAGAATTGTTAGACGAACTTAACGCTGAGGATCAGAAGAAATCGAAGAAAAAGGAGAAGAAAAAGAAGGCGAAAAAGGAAGAGAAGGACGCTAAGAAAAAAGCAAAAGAGAAGAAACCCAAGAAGCCAAAGCCAAAGAAAGAGAAAAAGCCTAAGGCAGAAGAGCCGGCTGTACCTGAGAAAAAAATCTCCAGAACTAAGATCATATTCGTGGTTTTATTCTGTACATCTATAGCGGCATGTATCATTGTGGTGAATATGTTTATACCAGACTACATGCAGAAGCAGGAAGCACGGGAGCGCTATGATGATGGGCAGTATGAGAGAGTTTATGATCTGCTCTACGGCAAAGAATTGAATGAAGAGGAAACAGAACTGCTGCAGAAGAGTAATATTATCCTGCAAGTGAGAGCGAAGCTGCGGTCCTATGAGAATTATAATAAACTGGGTATGCAGATGGAGGCACTGAATGCATTGATCGAAGGCGTTGAGCGCTGCCAGTTGTTTCGGATGGAGGCACAGCAGTATGGAATAGCTGATGAGGTAGATAGCGTATATGCGCAGATATTGGCGCAGTTATCCGGTAATTATGGCGTATCGGAAGCGGATGCATTAGATATTCTGTCATCGAGTAACGACCTGTCTTATTCCGAGAAGTTGTACGGAATCATTAACGGTACCGGGATTGAAGAGCCAGATGTGGAACAGCCGAAGGTCAAAGAGGACATATTGCCAGAAGAAGAGGAGATCATTGAGCGTATCGACAATCCAGATGGTTTGGAAACAGATGGTGCGGAGACAGCTGGTTCAGAATTGGATGATTTAGCGACTGAAGCAGAAGGTGATTTGTAAGGACAGAGGTTTTGGAATGGTTGCAGTGATCGATTATGATGCGGGAAATATCAGAAGTGTGGAAAAAGCCATTGTGTCGTTAGGGGGATGCGCTGAAGTGACGCGGCAGAGGCAGGAGATCCTTTCGGCGGATCACATTATTCTTCCGGGAGTAGGATCCTTTGGCGATGCGATGGGAAAACTCCATAAATACGGCCTGGTAGAAGTGATCAAGGAAGCCGTCAGCCGGGGTATCCCTTTGCTGGGGATCTGTCTCGGCCTGCAGCTGTTATTTGAGAGCAGTGAGGAAAGCAAAGGGGTAGAAGGATTGGGTATTCTGCCGGGGAAGATTGTGCGGTTACCGGAAGAGACAGGACTGAAGATTCCTCATATCGGATGGAATTCCCTGCGATATCCGAATGCAGGCCGTCTGTTTGAAGGGATAGAGGAAGGAGCCTATGTATATTTCGTTCATTCCTATTATCTGCGTGCCGATGAACCGGAGATCGTCACGGCCACGACAGAATATGCGGTTGACATACATGCTTCCGTAGAGCGTGGGAATGTATTTGCATGTCAGTTTCATCCGGAGAAAAGTTCCGATGTGGGCATGCATATCCTCAGGAATTTCATGCAGATTTCCACGAGTATTTCATGAAGAGTAGGTCTGTAGTTAGCTATGAGCGTCATACTACAAAATTTTGCCACCTGTGCGGTTGGACGCTCCAAGGAGCATCCAACCCGACTTCCACATTCACAAAACCCGCGCTTACGCGCTTTTGCGTCTGCTTGCGCATCCGCATTTTGCTCATTTGGAAGTGGGTTGCTAATCCAATGCCTTGCCTGCATTGCCATAAATGGCATGCAGACTGGTCATTGGATTGCAACCGCACAGGTGGAAACTTTGTATAAGTTGGTGAAAAGGAATGCATACGAAACGGATCATTCCCTGCCTCGATGTGAAGAACGGCAGGGTTGTCAAAGGTGTTAATTTCATAAATTTTAAGGATGCAGGTGATCCGGCAGAAGTCGGGGCAGCCTATGACAGGTCGGGAGCGGATGAGTTGGTGTTTCTGGACATCACGGCTTCTTCCGATGCAAGGGCAACGGCGGTAGAGATGGTCAGAAGAGTTGCGGAGAGAGTTTTTATTCCTTTTACAGTGGGAGGCGGCATCCGTACGGTGGAGGACTTTAGAGTGATCTTGCGGGAAGGTGCCGATAAAGTATCAGTCAATTCCGCGGCGATCATGAATCCACGGCTGATTTCCGATGCGGCAGATAAGTTTGGCAGTCAGTGCGTTGTGGTTGCTATTGATGCGAAGCGCCGGCCGGATGGAAGCGGCTGGAATATCTATAAGAATGGCGGCCGAATAGACATGGGAATCGATGCTGTAGAGTGGGCGATGCAGGCGGACAGGCTTGGGGCCGGGGAAATTCTCCTTACCAGCATGGACGGGGACGGGACGAAAGCCGGGTATGATCTGGAACTGACCAGAGCGATCGCTGACAGAGTATCTGTTCCGGTGATCGCGTCTGGTGGTGCGGGTACGATGGAACATTTCTATGAGGCCTTTGCTGAGGGTGGTGCAGATGCGGCGTTGGCGGCATCTTTGTTTCATTTCAAGGAATTGGAGATTGGGGATTTAAAGTATTTCCTGCGGGGAAAAGGAATTCCGGTCAGAATATAGGCAGTTAGGAGAAAGCGTATGGCAATGTTAAGCAATGATTGGGCAGTGGCACTTAATCCTGAGTTTCACAAAGAATATTACAGGCAGTTGTATGATTTTGTCAGGGAGGAGTACGGCAGGAGAGTGGTCTATCCGCCTTCGGAAGAGATATTCAGCGCGTTTCATTTTACTCCATTGCACGAGGTGAAGGTACTTTTGCTGGGGCAGGATCCTTATCACAACGAACATCAGGCTCACGGAATGAGCTTTTCCGTTCCGCAGGATCAGAAAGAAATACCGCCGTCATTGCAGAACATTTATAAAGAATTGCAAGAGGATCTGGGATGCTATATTCCGAATAACGGTTATTTGAAGAAATGGGCGGATCAGGGAGTGCTTCTGTTGAATACGGTGCTGACTGTGAGGGCACATCAGGCAAATTCCCATCAGGGGAAGGGATGGGAACAGTTTACGGATGCAGTCATCCGGGCAGTAAATGAACAGGACAGGCCAGTCGTTTATCTGCTTTGGGGGCGTCCTGCACAGAGCAAGATTCCTATGTTGACCAATCCAAAACATTTGATATTAAAGGCGCCCCATCCGAGTCCATTGTCGGCATATCGCGGGTTTTTTGGATGCAGACATTTCAGTAAGTGTAATGAGTTTCTGAAAGCGAACGGCGTAACGCCGATCGACTGGCAGATCGAGAATATATAGATTTTGAAGAAGATGCTTTGACGATGTCTATGGAATATGGTAAAGTACGTGACTGGGGAGTTATAAAAAGAAACGAAAGGAATCTTGAACAGAATGAGTAAATTACCATTTGTGACAAAGCAGCAGATAGAGGAGATCGTTAAGACTTATCCCACGCCGTTCTATCTGTATGATGAGAAAGGAATCAGGGAGAACGCGAAAGCAGTGCAGGAAGCATTTGCGTGGAATAAGGGATTTAAGGAGTATTTTGCGGTCAAGGCATGTCCAAACCCTTTTTTGATACAGATTCTGCACGAGTATGGGATCGGCTGTGACTGTTCTTCTTTGACAGAGTTGATGTTGAGTGAGGCAGTGGGGATCGATGGCCATGAGATCATGTTTTCTTCTAACGATACACCGGCAGAAGATTACGAGTATTGCGCCAGGGTAGGCGGCATCATTAATCTGGATGATATCACACACATTGCGTTCGTGGAGAAAGTGCTCGGTTCTCTCCCGGAGACGATGAGCTGTCGGTATAACCCGGGCGGTGTATTCCAGATGAGTAACGGGATTATGGATAATCCCGGTGATTCCAAATATGGATTTACGAGAGAACAGCTGTTTGAGGGTTACAGGATCTTACAGGAAAAAGGTGTTAAGCGTTTTGGGCTGCATGCTTTTCTTGCCAGCAATACCGTGACCAATGAATACTATCCGCAATTGGCAAAGCAGCTTTTTGAATTGGCAGTGCAGATCAGGGAACAGGTCGGAGTGAAGCTTAGCTTTATCAATCTGTCAGGCGGCGTAGGAATTCCCTACGCTCCGGAGCAGACCGGTAATGATATACACGTGATTGGGGAAGGAGTACGGAAGGTGTATGAGGAGGTACTCGTCCCGGCAGGACTCGAAGATATCGCGATCTATACGGAGATGGGACGTTTCATGACGGGACCCTACGGTATATTGGTGACACAGGCAATCCATGAGAAGCATATCCATAAAGAATATATCGGTGTAGATGCCTGTGCCGTTAATCTGATGCGTCCGGCAATGTACGGGGCATATCATCATATTACAGTGCTCGGCAAAGAGCATAGTGTCTGCGACCATAGATACGATGTGACCGGGTCTCTGTGTGAAAATAATGATAAGTTCGCGATCGATAGAATGCTGCCGAAGATCGATAAGGGAGACTATCTGGTTATTCATGACGCAGGAGCGCATGGGTTTGCGATGGGCTATAATTATAACGGAAAGTTGAAATCGGCAGAGCTGCTTCTGCAGGAAGACGGCGGCGTTAAGTTGATCAGACGTGCTGAGACACCGAAGGATTATTTTGCGACCTTTGATTGTTTTGAAGTTTATAATAAGTTAGAGCTGTAAAATGGCGGCTTTCATACCGCATCATTATATTGCAGAAAAGCGCTTCCGACGGTTTCAAGGCCGGAAGCGCTTATCATATTGTGTCACAGACAAAAATAACCCCCCTGCTATGCAGGGGGAGGGCAGATCTTTA
>CAJUQJ010000080.1 GCA_910588215.1 uncultured Lachnospiraceae bacterium | reverse complement strand
TTTGCCTGAAAAATCAAGCATTTACGCCAACTATGCAGGTGGGAAAGTTGAGTTAATAAGCATAACGATAAGGTAACATAGCAATGGTAATAGATATTTTGACAGTTCACCCCTGCTTTTTATGAAAGGCAAATGTATAAAGAGCACCTTTTGACCCCTGACAAAAAAATGTCATATACAACAAAACTGCTGCATATGACATCTTCTTTTTTCTTTTATCGCACAAACTCCCGCTTTGCAGAGTCTCAGACCCGTATACAGAATATCTGCACTTTTCCACTGATTCCAGTAAACCTAGTTTGCTGCCTGTACCGCTGTGATATGCGGGTTAGCGCCTTCATACCAGTAGAGGAAGCCTTCCATATCGATTGTATCACCAATCTGCAGTTCCTTCACCGCCTTGTAGACGTCTGTCGAGCTGTCGCACAGATAGGATTCAACGGTAAATGTGTAGGTTGCTCCGTCAAGAGATACGTTAAAGTAAAGATCGTCTCCCTCCTGACCGGAACCGTCCCATTTATAAAGGAACGCCACGTCGTTGCCTGCGTCATCCTGGCCTGCCGCCTCAACGGTCATACCCTTGAAGGACACGTAACGGTTCTGGTAATCCACCAGATCATCCTGTCCAAGATAAGGAGTGACATCCATAGCCTCTGCCACGTAATTGCCTTCTACAATCTCAAATGTCGCATCAATGATCTCCACCTCACCGGACCACTCTGCCTTATAACCTGTCACCTTAATCTTCGTACCGGGTGTCAGCTTCTCATAATCTTCTTCGGAACATGCCATCTCATAGATGAAATATGCACCATCCTGATCCTGCGTATAGAGAGTCGCTTTATCCTCCCACCAGGACTGCTTCGCCTGCACGTAAGTCTCCACTACCACTTCCGTGTCAAGCTCTGCTGCCGCATACTCTGCATAAGTCATAACGCCTTCGGATTTCTCCTCTGTACCGGCGCTCTCTGCCTCAGTCGGCTCTTCGCTATCGGTTTCTGCTGTCTCAGCCTCTGTTTCCGCCGCATCCTCTGCTTCTGTCTCTTCCGGAGCTGCTTCCTCTGCCTCAGTCTCTTCCGCTGCTGCATCCTCTGCCGCCGCCTGCTCCGGTGCTGCTTCCTCCGCCGCACCTGCATTGTCCGAGCCGCAGCCCACACATGCGAACACAAGCGTAAATGCCATCAGTAACGCTGTCATTTTCTTCATAAATTTTCCTCCTTTTTCACCTTATATAAGGTGTCTCGCAGAGTAAACAGTAACCGTTTCTTTCCTATTTTCACTGTTACACGACATTACTCTGCCATATGAATTTCATTCCGACATAAATTATACGCGTTATTTCTGATATGTCAATCATTTCCTTTTATAACGTCTATGATCCTTTTCTGTTACTATTCACGGTGCCCTGCACCTTGCTGCATGGGCATTGAGTACGTAGTACTCGCCGATAACTTTACGGTTTCAGGCATCCAGCCTCTCGCCGAAGGCGACTTGGAATGGGTTGGATGCGTTACAGTTTGCGGCCGGTTAGGCCGTGAACTGTAACCCTTTTCTTATTGCTGCAGGTCACCGTGAATAGTGATCCCTCTTCTTCCTCACGATCCCGATCCCTACATACAGCAGGATCAGCCCCCACGCCCCGCCAAGACTGGCAAGCAGAATCACCGCTGTCCGCGGCAGCTTCCCCAGATCACTTCTGCCGGAGGTCATGCCGCTTCGCCGCTCAATCTGATCCAGACGATACAGCGAAGACACATCCGCATAAAGCTCTTCCATATAGGCATCGTCTACCGTCTGCTTCCTCCGCACCGACTTCACCGTATTCTCGATCATCTGTCCCGCGGCGTCACGCAGAGACGCCGAACCGTTAAACACCGGCGTCACGAAGGTGTCTTCCATATGATCCAACAGCAGACCGGCCGCTTCGATCTTCACCTCATAGTGCGCCTCATCCTCGCCACAGGCGGCAAGATACGCCTTGTATTCTTCCGACTCCTGCGCCTTGGAAGTGACCGGCACATAGCCTTCTGTCCCAGCATAGGCGATCTGCACCTCATTGGTGAGCAGATACTGCGCAAACAGCCAGGATGCCAGCACTTCCTGCGGATCCTCCTTATTGAAAATACAGACCGAAGGCCCCTGCGAGATCATCTTCGGATGCATGGGGTCAAACTGCGGAATCGGCATCACCACCGTCTCAAACTCCACGATCTTGTCCTCACTGATATCGGACAGGGGAGCGTCCGTTCCCATCCAGGTTGCTCCCGCCGTGGAATCCACCGCGAAGATGCACTGCCCGGCATTGAAGAAGTTGGCCGGATAACTGGAAATTTTAAATGTGGAAAAGGCCCCTTTTTTCGCATGTTCTGCTATGGTATACAGCAGTTCCTCCGTGGTGTCGTTGAAGATCTCGATCTCTCCGGTCTCCGTGGAGTACCCTGCCTCTTTCTGCCGTAACATCTGGATCATCATATTGTCGGTGGACTTGTAGATAAAAGGAATCATGACGCTCTGGCCGTTGACCAGATAATTCTCCTCCCCGTCCATCGCCATGGCGGCCTCCGATACCTCCCACACAAAATCCCAGGTCAGCGTTTCCGGCAGCGTATAGCCCATGGCCTCCACATAAGTCTTATTGACGTAGCAGGCTTCCGTGGACCGCATATACGGCATGGCATAGTAATGGCCGCCAAAGGAACACTCCTCCAGAAATTTCGGGATGATCTCCTCCGCCCGCGGCGCATCGAACCGTACCTCGCTCCCGCCGGAGCCATACCGCTCATCCGCAAACAGTTCATCCAAAGGCACTACAAGATTGCCGCCTGTCAGATAGGTGGCGATATGATCCGGATAGGTGATGCACACATTAGGCGTGGTATTCGTGGCGATGTTGGTGATCACGTCATTATAGATCTTGCCGTAATCCGTATAGAGACGCAGATTCACGGTGATATTCGGATAAAGATCTTCAAAATCCTCGATCGCTTTCTCATAGATGGCCGTCTGATTCTTATTGGTATCATTTTTGGCCCAGAAAGTGACTTCATATTCTCTGGAAAGATCGAACTCTTCCGGCACGGCAAAACTGCGCATCCCCTCGCTGCCGTGACAGCCGGTGAGCAGAATCGAACCACACAGCATAAGCGCCACCGCACACACTCTGCTTATTCCGTGTCTGTATGTTTCCCCCGGCAGACCGCTTATTCCATATTTGTATCGTTCCTCAAACAGACTTCTCATAAGTCCTCTTTTCATAGCGATATCCATTCCCTTTGCAAACTCATTTCCTTTTCAAACCCGCTCCTGCCTATCCTTTCGTTCCGCCCCTTGATACCCCGGCCATAACCTTTTTCCGGAAGATCAGAAACAGCACGATCAGCGGCACGGAAATGACCACCACTGCTGCCATCATAGCCGGAATATTCTCCCGGCCGAATCCGTTTTCCCGGATCTCCTGAATACCGTTGGACACCAGATAATAGTTTTCGTCATCGGTGATCAGCCGCGGCCAGACGTAAGAATTCCAGCACTCGATCACTTTCAGAATGGTGATCGTAATTAAAGTCGGCTTCGAGATCGGAATCATCACCTTAAACAGATATTTCAAGTCGGAAGTCCCGTCTACCTTCGCCGCATAGTAAAGGCTGTCCGGTATCTGCTCGAAATTTTCCTTTAACAGGTAAATATAGAAGACGGAGGTGACAGAGGGCAGGATCAGCCCCGGAAATGTATTGCGCATCTCCAGATTGGTGATCGTGACGAAATTGGTGATGATCACCAGCTCACTGGGAATCATCATCAGGGAAAGGAAAAGCACGAACAGCACATTTTTTCCCCGGAAGTCGAGTCTTGCGAAGGCGAAAGCCGCCAGCGTGATCACCGCCAGCATCAATGCCGTCGTCACCACGGTAAAAATCGTTGTATTGATCAGATAGCGGCCCAGCGGCACCGCCGTAAACGCATCCGCGTAATTCTGCAGCGTAGGCGACAGGGTATAAAACTTCGGAATGCTCTCCGCGTTATAGGCGCTGTAGCTCTTGACGGAAGTTAAGAGCATCCAGTAAAAAGGAAACAGCACGATCACCGCCCAGACTGCCAGCAGGAAATACGTGACCGCATTCGCCGTGGTTTTGCGGGCTTTGGCCGCCTTCTCTATTCTAATATAGTCTCTGCCACTGCTCATATTGCTATAGTTTCTGCCACCACTCATGTCGGGATTCTCCTCGTCTTCTGATACAGTCTTACTCTCATCCGCCCTGCTTTCTCAATCTGTTTATCTGCTCTGCAGATGATTTCGATTCCTGTTGCTGACCAGCAGATTGATACATGTGATCGTCAACACGATCGCAAACAGCAGAATCGCCGCCGCGGACGCGTAGGAAGGATATCCGCCGCTGTCCCCGTAAAGCATATCGTAGACGTATCCCACGATCGTATTCATCTTGGCGGCATTTAAATCAGTCCCAAACAGTGCCACCACGTCGCTGTACGCCTTGAATGCCCCGATAAAGCCCGTAATGATCAGGTAAAAGATCATCGGGGAGATCATCGGCAGTGTGATCCGCATAAAGATCCGGAACGCCGGAGTACCGTCCACTCTGGCCGCCTGATAAAGCTGCGGATTTACTGAGGCCAGCGCACTGGTCAGAATCAGGATCTTAAAGGGCATCACCACCCAGATCGTATACAGGCACAGGACAAACATCTTCGCCCAGTACGGCCCGTCGATAAAATCAACGGAACTGCCGCCGAACCATGCGAGCAGCAGATTGATCAGCCCGTCCGAGTAGGCCGTCTTTTTAAACAGAATCATAAACACCAGCCCCACCGCCAGCGTATTCGTCACATAAGGCAGGAAATAGACCGTCTGGAACAGATTCCGCAGCGGTTTGATGGAATTAAGCCCTACAGAGATCAGCAGCGCGATCACGGTAGAAAGCGGCACCGTGATGATCACCAGCAGAAACGTATTCCGGACTGCCTGCAGAAAATAAGGATCATGCAGCACATAAGAATAATTGTAAGCGCCGATCCCGAAATGCGTCTGGGATGCAGAATTGTACCCCTCCTCGAAGGAATAGACGAAAACATCGATCAGGGGATATACCATAAACACCCCCAGAAAAAGAATCGCCGGCAAAAGATACAGCCAGCCCTTAAGGCCGCTGTCCCTCCATCTCTTCTTCATCTCTTCCGCACTCCTTTCCGGAAAGCCATGACACTGCCTCTCAATGCGATACAGCTCATGATTCCGTTATGCACAATATATCATTACATCACTCTGTCATAGTTAACGACATTAGAAATTTCGTTTACTATATCTCACCGTAGAGCCGCTCCTCTGTCTCCTTACGGAAAAGAAACACCTTCTGCGGCTTTAAGGAAAATCTGACTGTACCATCCTTTGCATCCACCCGGTTCTCCGCACTGATGATGGAACGGACCGTCGGATTTAAGGATGCTCCATGCCTGGAGACCACGCTGATATCGCGCCCCATCACCTCCACGCTGCCAAATTCACAGCTAAGGCTGCCCGTCTCGCAGAGTACAAAGCCCTCCGGCCGCACGCCCACATAAACCTCCTGATCGGCAATGCCCGAAACGCCAAGCACGGCATCCTCTCCCAGATACAGCCTGCCACCCCTGCACTGCCCGGCAAACACATTGATCGGCGGCGTGCCAAGGAACCTGGCCACAAACAGATTTGCCGGATCGTCATAGACCGCCTGCGGCTTCCCGATCTGCTGTACCACTCCTTCTTTCATCACCACAATCCTGTCGGAAATGCTCATGGCCTCTTCCTGATCATGGGTCACGAAAACGGTGGTAATACCGGTCTCCCTCTGAATCCTTCTGATCTCTTCCCTTGTCTGGAGGCGCAAGCGGGCGTCCAGATTCGATAAAGGCTCGTCCAGCAACAGCACACCGGGCATTTTCACCAGCGCCCGGGCAATAGCCACCCGCTGCTGCTGCCCGCCGGAAAGCTCCCCCGGCTTGCGGTCCATCAACTCATCTATCTGTACAAGCCTGGCCGCCTCATTTGCCTTCGATAACATGACAGCCTTCGACAGCCTGTCTTTTCCTTTCAGGTTCTGCAGCGGAAACAGGATATTCTGCTTTACCGTAAGATGCGGATACAGCGCATAATTCTGAAACACCAGCCCCACGCCCCTGTTCTCCGGCGGCAGGTCGGTGATATCGTCCTCTCCGAAAAAGATCCGCCCGGCAGTCGGCTTCAAAAGCCCGCTGATCAGATTGAGCGCAGTGCTCTTACCGCACCCGGAAGGCCCCAAAAGCCCCAAAAGCTCCCCGTCCGGGATCTCAAAGGTGAGACCGCTTACTGCCGTCACCTCCCCGGCGTTCTTCTTCCCCCTGCCGGGAAATTTTTTCGTCAAGTTCTGTAATACAACTTTCATGTCCGCTCCATTCCGTCACCGCTTTATTTCATTTTCCTGCAGCGTTTCGACACCTCTTTATACAGCTCCTTGTCATCGCTTTTCTTTAACAACTGCAATAAAGCATCCATCCATTCCTGACATTGATAATGAATGGAATATCTTTCATCGTATTCCCGAAATGTCCCCGTTTCTTCTTTACCGGCCTTCTCTGCAAATTTTGCATAGGCTTCCTTAAGATAAAGCAGTTTTCTCTTCTCTACCGTTTCCTCCGGTTCACTGTGCCATATAGGAATCGCTCTGTGATGCAGCGCAAGATAAACCAGTTTATCGATCTCTATACTTTCAGCATCATAATAATCCTCCAGATATATCCTTCCCGCTTCCCGTATCTGAGCCGCCCCCGGATATTCTTCCAGCCATTTTTTCCTTTCCTGCTCGCTCTCGATCAGATCCGCCGGTGGTTTTGGCTTGTTCAGACAGCATTTCTTATATTTCTTACCGCTTCCGCATGGGCATGGATCGTTTCTGCCCACCTTTATCTCTTTATTTTTTCTGTTGTAGTCTGCCCCCACCTTTTGGATATAATCCCTCAGCGCTTTTTCATCAAAACTGTCCTTCGGTTCCTGCTCAAACATCGCCCAGCTCCGTAATCCGGCAGCCTTAACCGACGTTTTGCAAAACCGTTCTTTATGCGGACGATATTGAAACATCATATCAACACAATCATCATACTTCCCTATCACAAATTCCTCTATCCTGTCCGCTTCATAAAGCCACCTGATCTCCGGAAGCATATCCACAAAATGACAATCGCAGATCATAACCGCCAATCTGCTGTAAATATACTCGCCGCTTTCCTTTTTCTCATGCACCAACTCCCTGATAAAATCCTGCAGTTCTTTTCTTTCCAATTCACCATCCAGATACAGCTGCCCCATCACATCCAGCATTGCGCATCTCACATATTCATTGATATCACAATTCCTGGCCGAACGTTTCAACAGTTCAAGATCTCCATTATAGGTATTGTAAAGAATATCATTAAACCCTTCTGTAGCAAGATCCCCGATCAGACAATCCAGTGTATCCTCCGGCAGAGATGCCAGTTCCATGATCAAAGAGAAACAGCTCCTCTCCTGAAATTCACCCAGAAAAAACAGGGCATAAAAATGCAGCTCGTAGCCATCATCCAAATCCTCTTTTTCAAGAATCGCCTTCTCTATCGCCGCACGCAGATAAGGCAGGGCTTCCTCTCTATTTTCACTTATAGTCCGGAATGCCTCCGCCGGAAAAGTTTTGCTCCTGTAGGTAATCTCTTCTATCGCTTTCTGTACTGATTTCTGCATTACTCTTATTCCTTTCACAAAATCTGTTGATCTTCCGGTACTTCTTTTTCTTCCCTATACAAAAGGTACAAAAGAATTCCGGCTGTTGCAATAAACCCGGCTCCGCCGATCAGTCCCGTGGGCGCCGGTCCCAGGAAGACATTGCAGGGACGTTCCGGTGAGGTAAACAAAATTCCCGCAGAGGCAAATCCATTCAGGGTGCCATGTCCCATAACGGCCGGAATACAGCTCTTTGTCTTGATCGTAACATAAGACAGGATAATCCCCATCACAGTACAGAACAGGCACATAGCCAGGATTCCCGTAAAAGGATAGCCGGCATAATCGACGCCATAATTATGTCCGATAACGGTCAGGGGAAGATGCCAGAGTCCCCAGATCACCCCGCTTAAAAGAACGGCCGGGACTACCTTAAACTGTTTCATCATCCGCGGCAGCAAAAATCCCCTCCAGCCCCATTCTTCTCCGAAACAATTCAACAGATTTACAAAGGGTGCGATCACCGCTCCCATCGCAAGCTGTACCACCACTACCTGCTGCACCTGCGTCTGTGTAGATTCCAGTCCCTGCGCCTCAAAGAGCGCTTTCATGGAACCCATTCCGGCATCAAACTGATCCCGGAAGATCAGGAAATACAATGCCGCGCCAAAAAGGATCAGCAGATCAAAACCGAACCACACCAATCCGTAATACTTCAGATTCTTCTTAAGATTGATCGTGATCATCAGACTTCTCAACGTAAGTCGCTCTTTCGTCAAAAGACGCGTGACCAGGGCCCCCAGAGCCGGAAAGAACATCACGCTGGCGATCACACTCTGGACAAAATAAGCCTGCTGCGCATCTGCATTTTGGGCCATAGGCATAATGACGAAGATCTCCACAACATAGGTCATCAGAAACGTGATCAGAAGATAGATACCTATCTGCTTAAGGTTCCTTCTCTTTTCTTCCTCGGGCGTCAGTTTCGGAGCAGGTTTAACGCCGCCTTCACTGTTACCCTGTTTGTTAAATTTTTTCCAGATTTCCTGCATCTCCTGTTGATCATTGTCCGTATCCATAGATTCTCCTCCCATTCTCATTCTGGTACAATATAGTTTCAGTTGATATACCCTGACAGCCAGTCGGATAGTCTCTATCCGTCTCAAGATATAATATACAATATTTTCCTATCTTCTGCAAACCGTCATACAATACTTGAGAACAAAATTGTGCTTCGCACGTTACTATTCACGGTGCCCTGCACCTTGCTGCATGGGCATTGAGTACGTAGTA
>CAJUQJ010000079.1 GCA_910588215.1 uncultured Lachnospiraceae bacterium | reverse complement strand
TATGAGGGCGGCCAGTACTATGTGAAGAGCGAGGAGGAGATGAAGGGGCTTTTCCCTTACGCCTGGGAGGCGGTGGAGAACACCCAGCGTATCGCCGACCGGTGTCATGTGAAGATTGAATTCGGCAAATATAAGGTGCCTCACTATGAGGTGCCGGAGGGCTATGACTCCTGGACCTATCTGAACAAGCTGTGCCAGGACGGTATGGCCGAGCGGTATCCGCAGGATGATGGGGCGCTGCAGAAGCGTATGGAATATGAGCTGGGCATTATCAAGGATATGGGCTTCGTGGATTATTTCCTGATCGTATGGGATTATATCAATTACTGTCGTGAAAACGGCATTGCGGTGGGACCCGGCCGTGGATCGGCGGCGGGCAGTATCGTTTCCTACTGTCTGCGGATCACCAATATCGATCCCATCAAATACAGCTTGCTGTTCGAGCGGTTTTTAAATCCGGAGCGTATCTCCATGCCGGATATTGATGTGGACTTCTGCTTTGAAAGGCGGCAGGAGGTGATCGATCATGTGAACCGTAAGTACGGAAAGGATCGGGTGGTGCAGATCGTGACGTTCGGTACGATGGCGGCCAAGGGTGTGATCCGCGACGTGGGGCGTGTGATGGATCTGCCCTACGCTTTCGTGGATTCTATTGCCAAGATGATCCCCAACGAGCAGAATCAGGGTGTGCCGATCAAGAAGGCATTGGAGATGAACCCGGAGCTGCGTAAGCTGTATCAGGAGGACGAGCAGGTGCATACTCTGATCGAGATGAGTAAGCGCCTGGAGGGACTGCCCCGGCATACGTCCATGCATGCGGCGGGCGTGGTGATCTGTCCCGATGCGGCGGACAAGTTCGTTCCCCTTTCCCGTGGGTCTGACGGGTCCATCACTACCCAGTTTACGATGACCACCATAGAAGAATTGGGTCTGTTGAAAATGGATTTTCTGGGGCTGCGTACGCTGACGGTGATCCAGAATGCGGTTGAGATGGTAGAGAGGAGCACCGGCATCTTCATTGACATTGACGCTATCGATTACAACGATCAGGCTGTCCTTTCCTCCATCGGCACCGGCAGGACAGACGGTATATTCCAGCTGGAGAGCGGGGGGATGAAGAACTTTATGAAGGAGCTGAAACCGCGTAGTCTGGAGGACGTGATTGCGGGTATTTCCCTGTATCGTCCGGGGCCGATGGATTTTATACCGAAATATATTAAGGGCAAGAACGATCCGGAGTCCGTTACCTACGACTGTCCCCAACTGGAACCGATCCTGGCCCCCACTTATGGCTGTATCGTCTACCAGGAGCAGGTCATGCAGATTGTGCAGGATCTGGGCGGCTACACTATGGGACGCAGCGATCTGGTGCGTCGTGCCATGAGTAAGAAGAAGCAGTATGTGATGGAGCAGGAACGCAAGAACTTCACCTACGGCAATCCGGAAGAGGGTGTGCCGGGATGCGTGGCAAACGGAATCAGCGCGCAGGTGGCGGATCATATCTATGATACGATGATGGATTTTGCGAAATATGCTTTTAACAAATCCCATGCGGCCTGCTATGCGGTGGTGGCTTATCAGACGGCCTATCTGAAATATTATCATCCTGTGGAATTTATGGCGGCACTTCTGACTTCGGTAATCGATAATCCGAATAAAGTGTCGGAATACATCATGTCCTGCCGCAGTATGGGGATTCAGATCCTGCCGCCGGATATCAACGAAGGGGAAAGCGGCTTTTCGGTGTCGGGCAATGAGATCCGGTATGCGCTGACAGCTATTAAAAGTGTGGGCCGTCCGGTGATCGATGCGGTCGTTACGGAGCGTAAGGCGAGAGGGCCTTATACCAACCTGGAGGACTTTATCACCCGCATGTCAGATAAGGAAGTAAATAAGCGGGCTTTCGAGCATTTTATCAAGGCCGGCGCGCTGGACAGCCTGGGTGGCACCCGCAAGCAGTTTATGAGTGTGTATATCCAGATCATGGACAATATCCAGCATGATAAGAAGAACAATATGGCTGGACAGATGTCCCTTTTCGATATCGTATCCGAGGACCAGAAGGAAGACTTCGAGGTGAAAATGCCGGACGTGGGTGAGTATTCTAAGGAGATGAAGCTGGCTTTTGAAAAAGAGGTGCTGGGCATCTACATCAGCGGCCATCCGTTGGAAGAGTATCAGGAGATGTGGCATAAGAATATCACCAACACCACGGCGGATTTCCTGCTGGATGAGGAGACCGGGGAGATGGCGGTGCAGGACGGCAGGATGGCCACTATCGGCGGGATAATTTCGGAGAAAAAGATCAAATACACGAAGAATGAGAGGGTGATGGCGTTCCTGCAGGTGGAGGATCTGTTAGGATCCGTGGAGGTCATCGTTTTCCCGGGGCAGTACGAGCGGTTTGGCAAGGAGATCGCTGAGGATAACAAGGTTTTCATCCGGGGACGCGTCTCTATTGAAGAAGACAAGGACGGTAAATTGATCTGTGAGCAGATCACGCCTTTTGAAAATGTGGCGAGAAAACTATGGGTCAAATTTTCTACGAAGCAGGAATACGAGGCGCATAAAGATGAATTGTTCGATGCGCTTCGCCAGTCGGAGGGCAAGGACAGCGTGGTGATCTATGTGGCAGATCCGAAATCCATGAATGCACTGCCGCGCAACTGGAATGTAAATGCGGGAGAAGAACTCATAGAGAGACTGACAGCGCTGTATGGCGAGGAAAACGTAAAGGTAGTGTAAACAGAATATCGAAAAAATATTGAAATACAAGCCTGTTTAGAGTAAAATACAGATAGATTCAGCATAGAAAGGCATGGTGTGGGTATGGCGAAAGAGATCAAGACGATAGGTGTTCTGACAAGCGGCGGCGATGCGCCGGGTATGAATGCAGCTATCCGTGCAGTTGTCAGGAAGGCGCTGGCTAACGGTGTAAAGGTGAAAGGGATCAAGAAAGGCTACAGAGGCCTTTTGAATGAAGAAATCATAGATTTGGAGAGATGGTCGGTATCAGACACGATCCAGAAGGGTGGTACGATCCTGGGTACGGCACGCTGTTCGGAGTTCCGCACGGAGGAAGGGCAGTTAAAGGGCGTAGAGATCTGCCATAAATATGGAATTGACGGATTGATCGTCATCGGTGGCGACGGTTCTTACCGGGGTGCGCAGGCACTGGCAAGACACGGGATCAATACGATAGGAATTCCGGGGACGATCGATCTGGATATTGCCTGCACAGAGTATACGATCGGTTTTGACACAGCCATCAATACGGCGATGGAAGCGATCGACAAGATCAGAGATACGTCTTCTTCGCATGAACGGTGCAGCATCATCGAAGTTATGGGAAGAAATGCCGGTTATATCGCGTTGTGGTGCGGTGTTGCCAATGGCGCTGAGGACATCCTGCTTCCCGAGAAGTATGACTATAATGAGCAGCAGATCATCAATAATATCATTGCCAGCAGGAAGCGGGGCAAGACACACCATATCATCATCAATGCCGAAGGGATTGGCCACTCTACGTCTATGGCGAGACGGATCGAAGCTGCCACGGGCATGGAGACAAGGGCGACGATCTTAGGTTACATGCAGCGCGGCGGTGCGCCTACTTGTAAGGACCGTTATTATGCGTCTATCATGGGAGCCTATGCGACAGATATCCTCTGCGAAGGCAAGACGAACAGAGTGGTCGGTTATCAGCATGGAGAGTTCCTTGATTTTGATATCGAAGAGGCACTGAACATGCACAAGGAGATTCAGGATTACCAGTATGAGGTTGCAAGGGTGCTTGCTATTTAAGGCGGCTTATAATATGTGAGATATGATTCCCCGCAGATGGTGAATTTGCGGGGAATTACCATGTGTTGTGCGCACAGATGGGAGGAAATCGATGATCACGAGTTTCAGCAACAGATCAGTGCGGGAAGTGGTTCAACTTACGCAGAAGGCGAAAGTACGCAACAGGCAGGGTGTATTTGTCGTGGAAGGCGTTAAGATGTTTGCGGAAGCACCTACAGAGAAGATCGAGCGGGTATATCTCGCGAAACGGGCAGAGAAAGAACTGCGCGAAGTCTACGGGAAGAAACTGGATAAGGTATTCTGTGAGATCGTTGCAGATGATATTTTTGATAAAATGTCCGATACGAAAACACCGCAGGGTATTCTCACACTGGTGAAGCAGTATCAATACCGTCTGGAAGATCTTTTGTCATCGGTACAGGCAAGGAAGTGTGTCGATAAACATACCGGCAGGAGTATCAGTATCATGGGTGAGACGGGGCGTAAGAAGCAGCTCTACTTGCTCGTGGAAGACATACAGGATCCGGGGAATCTGGGGACGATCTTTCGGACTGGTGAAGCGGTTGGAGCAGACGGCATTCTCATGAGCAGTCATACGGTGGATATCTATAATCCGAAAACGATCCGCTCTACCATGGGATCCGTATACCGTGTACCATTTGTTTATACAGAGGATATTTGCGGGACAGTCCGGGAACTGCAGAAAAATAACATCTGTGTTTATGCGGCGGATCTGCAAGCTGAGAAATGCTATGATGAATGCGATTACAGTGGTGCATCGGCCTTTCTGATCGGTAATGAAGGGAATGGATTACGGCAGGAAACGGCAGCTTGTGCAGATGTGAAAATCTGTATTCCGATGGAAGGCAGCGTGGAATCTTTGAATGCAGCAGTAGCATCTACAGTGTTATTTTATGAGGCATATCGTCAGAGACGACATGGTCAACAGTAGAGTAAGGGAAAAGAATATGGAAATAGGTAACATTGTGATAAGATGTAACCAGAAGTGATCAGAAGTGATAAATAGAGAAAAAGAAAGTCAAATCAGGATTTAGCGAAATGACGTTGTCGAGCGTGGAAGTGAGAAAACTGCACAATATAAAATCATATGTTATTTATGTGATAAATTGCGGTGCTAAAAGGTGACATGCATGATAGCCAGTAAATCGGAAGAGGATATGACTTCTTGGATGGGGAAATACTAAATCAAGATTTGATGACGATTGTGTCATTTAGAACGGAGAATTCAAAGATATCTATTGTTATAAAAACAAATGTTTTTAGTATTTTCAATATGTTCAATGTTTTAAAGAGATTTTACAAGAATTTGCAAAGCGCTTCGGAATGGAGGTAAAGTTGAAAAATCACACTGATGTGCTGATTTTTCAACTGCGAGTTTGTGCAGGAGCCACAAACTCGAGATTGCAGAGCCAAATTTGACATTTGGCTCGCGTCCTCAGCGCAAAGCGCTTCGGAATGGAGGTAAAAATGAAGATAGGATTTATAGGACTTGGTAACATGGCAAGGGCGATGATCGGCGGTATGCTGCAGAGAAACATCGTGGAAAGAGACGACATCATCGGTTCTGCGAGGACTGCCGAAACGTTGGAGAATATACATAATATATATGGCATAGGAACACGTGACAGCAATGCCGCGGTGGCGAGGGAGGCGGAGATTTTGATTCTGGCCGTGAAGCCGCAGTTTTTTCAGGGGGTGATCGAAGAGATCAGGGATGTGGTATCGGATGACGTGTTGGTGATCAGCATCGCAGCAGGCAAAACGATCGCCTGGATCGAACAGGCATTCCACAAAGAAATAAAACTGGTGCGCTGTATGCCAAATACGCCGGCGCTTGTTGGAGAAGGATGCACGGGTGTCTGCGTTAACAGCCGTGTCTCAGCGGAGGAGACGGCATTGAGCCTTAAGCTGATGGAAAGTTTTGGACGTGCCAGTCTGGTGCCGGAATCTTTGATGGATGCCGTGGGTGCCGTCAGCGGCAGTTCTCCGGCCTTTGTGTTCATGTTCATAGAGGCAATGGCTGACGCGGCAGTGGCGGCAGGCATGCCAAGGGCGCAGGCATATGAGTTTGCGGCGCAGGCTGTTTACGGTTCGTCGAAACTGGTGCTGGAGAGCGGAAAACATCCGGGAGAGTTGAAGGATATGGTATGTTCTCCGGGTGGTACGACCATACAGGGTGTGCGTGTTCTGGAAGAGAAAGGAATGCGTGGGGCGGTGATAGATGCTCTGCGGGCTGTCGTGGAACAGACCCGGAAATTATGACAAAAAGGTTAAGAAATATTAGCTTTTACTGTAATGTAATCAATATAAAAATAGAATAAAAATGAGACAAGCCGCATAAACTTGACAAAGATACGGTGTTTTGCTAAAATTATCCATATTTATGCAGTTAACAATTTTGTAATATTTTAGTATTATAACATCGAGAAATTTATAGTATCATAAAGGAAGATGGAGGATTGTATTTATGCTGAAAGGCAGGAAAGTACGGATTCTGTTCACCGCCCTTATTCTTTGTCTGGCTATGGCGGCTTTTTGTCTGGATGTCAGAGCGGCTACGAAGAAAGAATATTTCGATTCCCTGAGCGTGGGAATCTCGCAGATCGTAGATCCTACGGTGGAATCAGTCGATGAGAAGGCCATCGAAGAGTTGACTCAGATATCAGAGGCCAGCGCGTTGCAGCAGGAGGAAGAGTCAGACCTGGTGATGGTCAATGTGCAGGTGGCTATGAACGTCAGAGCAGAGGCGAGTGAAGAATCTGATAAGGTTGGAGTGCTTTACAAGGATTGTGGCGGCAGGATACTGGAGCGTAAGGACGGTTGGACGCGGATGAAAAGCGGTGACCTGATCGGATGGGCCAGTGACGAATATCTTCTGTTTGGGGAAGAGGCTGAGGCTATGGCTGATGATGTGGGTAATCTGATCGTGCTGATCGAGACAGAGACGCTGCGTGTCCGCAGGGAACCTGATACCGAAGCGGAGGTTTTCGGACTCCTGGCCGGTGACGATGAGCTGGAGATGATCGAATTCGTGAATGACGACTGGATCAGTGTAGACTACGAAGGAGAGACGGGCTATGTGTCCGCGGAGTTTGTGGATGTAGATTTCCATATCGATGCCGGGGAGACACTGGCGGCGATAAGAGAGCGGGAAGAGGCTGAGCGGCAGGCGAAACTGAAGGCAAATCAGGGCGCAGTCGTAGTAGGCGGTGACGATACCAAGCTTCTGGCGGCTTTGATCCAGTGCGAAGCGGGCAGTGAGACTTATAACGGGAAGCTGGCAGTGGGTGCGGTCGTGATGAACCGTGTCAGGAGTGGGGCATATCCGAATACGGTATCGGGCGTTATTTTTGCTTCCGGACAGTTTACACCGGCGTTAAACGGTAAAGTGGCTAAGGTCTATACAAGCGGCAAGATCTCTGACAGCTGTTATGAGGCGGCTCGGGCGGCTATCAATGGCGAGACCAATGTGGGCGGTGCAACGCATTTCAGGAGAGCCGGGAACCATGACGGGATCCAGATCGACAATCAGGTTTTCTGGTAAGAGAATGATACTTGCAGGTCAGGATATAATATAGTAGAATAATTTATAAGCATACTGATACACAACAGAGAAAAGAGGTGAGGTCTTATGGCTTTATTTGCTGATATGAGTATGACGATGTTTTGGCTGATCGTTCTCGTAGTGTTAGTCGTCATCGAACTGTTGACAATGGGACTCACGACCATCTGGTTTGCAGGCGGTGCATTGATCGCGACGATCGCGGCAGTTTTAGGGGCGCCGATGGTGGTGCAGGTCATTCTGTTTCTTGTGGTATCCGGCGTGCTGATCATTTTTACAAGGCCGTTGGCGGTCAAGTATTTTAACAAGGACAGAGTCAGGACCAATGCGGAGAGTCTGGTGGGACGGCAGGCGATCGTGATCAGTGAGATCGACAACCTGCAGGGTATCGGTCAGGTTAACGTGGGCGGGATGGAATGGTCCGCCAGAACACGGATCGATGGTGTAAGGCTTCCGGTTGGCACAGTGACTACCGTACTGGGGATCAACGGTGTAAAGTTGATCGTCGAAGAGAGAAAAGGGGTATGATTATGGGTGGACTTATAGCTTTTGTAGTAGTTTTACTTTTGCTGGTGATGATCTTATTATCTTGTATCAAGATCGTGCCGCAGGCAAATGCTTATGTAGTGGAGAGGCTGGGCGCTTATCAGCAGACCTGGTCGGTGGGTCTTCACCTCAAGATGCCGTTTCTTGACAAGGTTGCCAAGAGGGTTATCTTGAAGGAGCAGGTGGTGGATTTCGCACCGCAGCCGGTGATCACCAAGGATAATGTAACTATGCGGATCGATACGGTAGTGTTCTTCCAGATCACGGACCCGAAGCTCTACGCATACGGTGTGGAGAATCCGATCATGGCGATCGAGAACCTGACGGCCACTACACTGCGTAATATCATCGGTGAGATGGAGTTGGATCAGACGTTGACTTCCAGAGAAGTGATCAACACGAAGATGAGAGCATCCCTGGATATCGCTACGGATCCGTGGGGCATCAAGGTAAACCGTGTGGAACTTAAGAATATCATCCCGCCGTCTGCGATCCAGGATGCCATGGAGAAACAGATGAAGGCAGAGCGTGAACGCCGTGAAGCGATCCTGCGCGCGGAGGGCGAGAAGAAATCAACCGTTCTGGTTGCGGAAGGTAAGAAGGAATCCGCGATCCTGGAAGCAGAGGCCGAGAAGCAGTCGGCGATCCTGCGTGCAGAGGCGGAGAAAGAGAAGATGATCCGTGAGGCAGAAGGTGAGGCGGAGGCTATTCTGAAGGTACAGAAGGCTACCGCAGACGGTATCCGTATGATCCGTGAGGCCGGTGCGGATGAGGCAGTGCTGAAGATCAAGAGTCTGGAAGCATTCGAGAAGGCGGCCGACGGTAAGGCGACGAAGATCATCATTCCGTCCGAGATCCAGGGACTGGCAGGACTTGCAACTTCTATGAAGGAAGTCTGGCAGTAAGCGATGATGTGGCAGATCGGATTGTGGATAGAGGCAGAGGAAGAAATAGAGATCTGCGAGGACTTTAAGAGACTGCGATAGGAATAGAAGTAGTGTTTGATGCGGGACGGTTTAGCGGAACCGTCCCGTTGTTATCGTGAACGATACAGGAATTTCATAAATTATGCTGTGAAAGTCTTCGACTTTCACAGCATGGATGGCCATGCGGCCCGCCCGACGGCAGG
>CAJUQJ010000078.1 GCA_910588215.1 uncultured Lachnospiraceae bacterium | reverse complement strand
CGGATCCGTGTTTAAAAAGTTTGTGATTGCTTCCCCGATTTCCTTTGTTTTCATGGTTAAATTCCTTCCTTTCTTCTATTTCCTTCTGTGATTATAATATAACACATATTGCGCAATATGTCAATACATATTGCGCAATATAAAGAGGAATTTTTTACACAAAAAAGACGCCAAAACACAAGCTTTTCTTGCGTTCTGGCGCCTGCTGCCGGGCGTCTCTCCCTATATCCCGTGTACGGCGTTCATCTGACATCCGTTCTATGAACGGGAAAGCCTGTCCGTGCAGGATCTGCAGGGGGAGCCGTTGATCTCACTGAATGAAAAATTCTCCTGCTATCACAGTCTGGTGGAGCGGTGCCGGGATTTCGGGTTTGTGCCGGATATCGTGGTGAAGACGATGGAGGGACAGCTGATCTATCGTTTCTGTAAAGAAAGGATCGGTCTGGGAATTGTAGTCGATATTCACTGGGACGATATCAGAACGGATGGTCTGCGTATGATCAGTCTTTCGGATTCTCTGCCGTGGAAGATATCGGTCATCGTGCGGGAGGAGAGGAAGGAAGAGAAGGGGATTTTGGAACTGGTAAGGGGCATTGTATAAAAAGATTGTTGGCAGGTGATATGGTTTCGCTGATAGTGGACGGAGCCGGACGATGGTAATATTTTCTTATAGTAAAAAATATGTAACAGTTCAGCCCAGGTCTTTGCATTTACTGCAAAGGCCGTGAGAACGCATAAGGGTTGAGAAAATACTACGAACAGGAGGGTTACAGGATGTATAAGAAACTTTTTACACCGGTGAAGATCGGTTCGCTCACCATCAAGAACCGCTTTGCCATGGCGCCTATGGGGCCGCTGGGGCTTTCGGACTCGGAGGGCGGCTTTAACCAGCGGGGCATTGATTATTATGTGGAGCGGGCAAAGGGAGGCACCGGTCTGATCATCACCGGGGTTACCTTTTCCGACTGTGAGGTGGAGAAGCCGAGTATGCCGAACTGCCCCAATTCCACCTACAATCCGGTGCACTTTATCCGCACGGGACGGGAGATGACGGAGCGGGTGCACGCCTACGGCAGTAAGATCTTCCTGATGATGTCGGGTGGCTTCGGGCGTGTGACGATTCCCACGAATCTGGGGGAATTTCCCCCGGTGGCTCCTTCGGAGATTCCGCACAGGTGGCTTGACAAGACCTGCCGGGCGCTGACGGCGGAGGAGATTCACAGTATCGTGAAGTCCTTCGGAGACGGGGCTTACAATGCGAAGCGCGCAGGCTTTGACGGCGTGGAGATTCATGCGGTACACGAGGGGTATCTGCTGGACCAGTTTGCCATCTCCATGTTCAATCTGCGCACGGACGAGTACGGCGGTTCACTGGAGAACAGGCTGCGGTTTGCGAGAGAAGTGGTGGAAGAGATCAAGTCCCGCTGCGGACAGGATTTCCCGGTGGCGCTTCGTTTCAGCGTAAAGAGCATGATCAAGGATTGGCGGGTGGGCGCTCTGCCGGGAGAAGAGTTCGAGGAAAAGGGCCGCGATATCGAGGAGGGCTTAGAGGCGGCGAAGCTTTTAGCTTCCTACGGCTATGATGCGCTGGATACGGATGTTGGCACTTATGATGCGTGGTGGTGGAATCATCCGCCGATGTATCAGGAGAAGGGGCTTTTCCGGACTTACTGTAAGATGGTGAAGGAAGTGGTAGACGTGCCCGTGCTGTGTGCTGGACGCATGGACGACCCGGATATGGCGCTTGCTTCTCTGGAAAACGGGGACTGTGATATCATCAGCCTGGGGCGGCCGCTGCTGGCGGAACCGGATTATGTGAATAAGCTTCGTGCCGGCAGGCGGGACGAGATCAGGCCCTGCATCTCCTGTCATGAAGGCTGTATGGGCAGGATCCAGGAATATTCTATGATCAACTGTGCAGTTAACCCGCAGGCGGCAAGAGAACGGGTGACGGCCTATGAGCCGATTCTTAAAGCCAAAAAGGTTATGATCGTGGGTGGCGGCGTTGCCGGCTGCGAGGCGGCAAGGGTGCTGGCGCTGCGAGGCCATAAGCCGGTGCTTTTCGAGAAGGGCGCGCAGTTGGGCGGTAATCTGTTACCGGGCGGTGCGCCGGAGTTCAAGGAAGACGATATCGCGCTGGCGAAATGGTATGGGGTACAGCTGCAGAAGCTGAACGTGCCGGTACAGCTGAACCATGAGGTGACGGCGAAGGAGGCGCTGGACGGCGGATATGATACGGTGATCGTGGCCACCGGTTCTACGCCGAAGGTCTTTTCTCTGGGAGACGACGCGCATACCTTCACGGCGGCGGAAGTGCTGCTGGGGAAGAAGGATTGCGGGGAGCGTACCGTAGTGATCGGCGGCGGCCTGGTAGGCTGTGAGACGGCCCTGTGGCTGGCGCAGCACGGTAAGAAGGTCACGATCGTGGAGGCGCTTGACAAGATTCTGGCTGTGAACGGACCACTGTGCCATGCGAACAAGGACATGCTGGAAGAGCTGATCCCTTACAACGGAATTGAAGTGGTGACCGGGGCGAAGGCCAAAGGGTATCATGGCGGCGTGCTCAGCGTGGAGTGTGCGGACGGCGGGAAGGATATTGTCTGCGACAGTGTGATTCTGTCCGTCGGCTACAAGGAAGAGGACAGCTTGTATCATGAGTTGGAGTTCAAGGTGCCGGAGATTTATCTGCTGGGGGATGCAAAGAAGGTGAGCAATATTATGTATGCGATCTGGGATGCGTTTGAGGTCGCGAATCATATTTAGGCGGTGTGCCTGCAGGTGGCCTGGACGTGATGTCCGGGCCACCTTTGTCATAGTGCGGCGGAACGGAATCCAGGATTCTTTTTCATGGGATAAGTAAATGTGACGAAATGAAATTGAATAAAGTCCGGATATCAAGTACAATGTAAAAAGCAGGCGCAGAATAGAACCCGGAGGCCGGTTTGGCCTGGAGGCGCATTGGCAGCGTCTCGGGAGGTGTGGGAGATGGATCATATTGAAAAGAAGCTTCCGGTAGGAATCGAGAATTTTGAGAAGATCAGGACGGAAGGGTTTTACTATATAGATAAAACAGGTATGATCGTAGATCTGTTGAAAAAGTGGGGAGAAGTAAATCTTTTTACCCGTCCCAGGCGTTTTGGCAAATCGTTGAACATGAGTATGCTTAAGGCCTTCTTTGAAATCGGGGGAAACAGAGAGATATTTGACGGTCTGAGGATCGCGGAGGAAATGGTACTCTGTGAGCAATATATGGGCCGGTTTCCGGTTATCTCCATCAGTCTGAAGGATGTTGAAGGGGATGACTTTGCGGCGGCCCGTTCCATGTTGTGTTCCGTGATCGGCAGTGAAGCGCTGCGGTTTCAGTTCCTGACAGGGAGCAGATGCCTTACGGATAATGAGAAGGAAATGTATAGACAGTTGACAATGATAGACGGAGGCAGCGACGGGGTGTTTGCCATGTCAGAAGCGGTGCTGACAGCCAGTTTGAAAACATTGTCCATGCTCCTGCATAAGCACTATGACAGCAGGGTCATCATCCTGATCGACGAGTATGATGTGCCCCTGGCGAAGGCAAATGAGAAAGGCTATTACGAGCAGATGGTGACCCTGCTGCGTAAGATGTTCGGCAATGCCCTGAAAACAAACGACAATCTGTATTTCGCCGTGCTTACGGGATGTCTGCGCATAGCGAAGGAAAGTATTTTTACCGGGCTGAATAATATGAAAGTGATGACGATCTCGGATGTGCAGTATGATGAATATTTTGGATTTACCGATGAGGAAGTAAGGGCGCTTCTGAGATATTATGAGATGTCGGATGCTTACGACATTATGAAAGAGTGGTACGACGGATATCATTTCGGAGATACGGATATCTATTGCCCCTGGGATGTGATCTGTTATTGTGATAAACTCCGGTCGGACAGGACGGCAGTGCCCAGTAATTATTGGTCAAATACAAGCAGCAATGATATCGTGAGGCATTTCATCGATATGGCGGATGCTGGGGCTGCAAGACATGAAATCGAACGCTTGATCGCCGGGGAGGCTGTAGTCAGGGAGATTCATGAAGAACTGACTTACAAAGAATTGTACGATTCTATTGAGAATGTCTGGAGTGTCCTGTTCAGCACCGGATATTTGACACAGCAGGGCAGAACGGAGGGGGATTTCTTCCGGCTGGTGATCCCGAACAGAGAGATTCGCAATCTGTTCACCGGGCAGATCATGAAGATGTTCCGGGAGAATATACGTAAAGACGGCGAAGCGGTGAACAGGTTCTGCGAGGCTATGAAAAGAGGCGATGCTGACGGTGTGGAAAAGCAGTTTACGGAGTATTTGAAGAAGACGATCAGCATCCGGGACACTTTCGTGAGAAGACCAACGAAGGAGAACTTTTATCATGGTATATTGCTGGGGATACTTGGATTTAAGGCGTCCTGGATCGTAACCTCCAACAGAGAATCCGGAGACGGATATAGTGATATTCAGATACAGATCGAAGATGAGGAGATCGGAATCGCAATCGAAGTTAAGTATGCGCAAAGCGCTGATCTGGAAGCAGAATGCCGGAAGGCTTTGGAACAGATCGAAATACGGGATTATGCGCAGATATTCCGGGCAGAAGGGATGAAGACAATCTGGAAATACGCCATTGCCTGTTATAAGAAGCGGTGCAGGGTAATGGTCGAATGACCGCAAATCCATAAGAAAAGACCGACAGAATTTGTGACGCTTCGGAATAGAGGTAAAGATGACATACGAAGAATTCTACAGTAAATTTCATATCCGGCTCAACGAACAGCAGGTAGAATCGGTCCGCTCCATAGACGGGCCGATTCTTCTGCTGGCGGTTCCCGGAAGCGGCAAGACGACCGTGCTGGTAACAAGACTCGGCTATATGGTTTATTGTGCCGGGATCGCTCCCGAAAATATTCTGACGCTGACGTATACGACAGCTGCCGCCCACGATATGGAGGAGCGGTTCCGCTTGTATTTTGGAGACGGATTTGGCAGTCGTTTGGAGTTTCGGACCATAAATGGAATCTGTGCCAAAGTGATCCAATATTATGGGAATCAGATTGGCAAGACGCCTTTTTCCCTGGTGAAGGAGAATGACAGGATCACCAGAATGCTCTCGGAGATTTATCGCCGGATACAGGGCGATCATGCTACTGAAAGCGATCTGAAAGGCATTCGCAGCATGATCACTTATAGCAAGAACAGAATGCTGACGGAGGAAGAGATCAAACAGCTGGATGAGGAAGTGGATATAAGATTTTCAGAGATTTATAAGGCATATAATGAAGAACTGCATGCCGGTGGTCAGATGGACTATGACGATCAGATGATATACGCTTACAATATTTTGAGAAAAAGTCCGGAGACGCTGCAGTGCTTTCAAGATAAATACAGGTATATCTGTGTGGATGAAGCGCAGGATACCTCGAAGATCCAGCATGAGATCATCAGACTGCTTGCCGGCAGACGGGACAACTTGTTTATGGTGGGAGACGAGGATCAGAGTATATACGGCTTCCGGGCAGCTTATCCGGAAGCGCTTTTGTCGTTTGAAAAGGATCATCCCAGGGCCAGAGTACTACTCATGGAGGAAAATTACCGTTCCTGTGCACAGATCGTGGCGGCGGCGGATCGGTTTATTCAAAAAAATATCCTGCGCCACGAGAAGCACATGAAAGCGGCCAGAGCTGCAGGTGAGGAGATTGAGCAGATCGTACTGAGCGATCGGAAGGCACAGTACGATCATCTGGCCAGGATGGCGGAGAATTGCCAGGGACAGACGGCAGTGCTGTACCGGAATCATGAAAACGTACTGCCCCTTGTGGACCGGTTGGAGCGGAAGGGCATACCTTACAGACTTCGCAATGCGGAGATGACTTTTTTCACACATCGGGTTGTAGCGGATATTCGCAATATCATCGCTTTTGCCATAAACCCGCAGGATACGGCTGCCTTCCTGCAGATCTACTATAAGATTGCTACTTATATCAGGAAGCAGGATGCGCTGCAGATCTGCGACGCCAGCGAGAGGGAGGGCCGGGATATTATGGAGATTGCCCTGCGGAACGGACAGTTGCCGGCCAGGACTGCCCAAAGCTGCAGACTGCTGCAGATGCATCTGAGATGTCTGGTGACGGAGCGGGCGGACAGAGCGATTGCCAGAATCGTTTACAGTATGGGATACGGTGATTATCTTGAGCGAATGGAAATTGGAGACAGTAAAGTGTTTATCCTGAAAATGATCGGACAGGGCGAAAACTCTCCGGGGCGGTTTGTGGAGAGACTGGATGAGCTGCGGGCGATCATGGAAGGGAGAATGAACGGAGGACAGGAAGGGAGACAGGAAGAGGATTTTGTCATATATAAAAGCGGTACGTTGGATGTACAGCCTGTCATTTTATCTACGATCCATTCCAGCAAAGGGCTGGAGTATGACAATGTCTATCTGCTGGATGTGATCGACGGCATATTTCCCGAAAGGCTACCCGCGAATGCCAAATCCATGGATGAAAAGGAGCGGGAGACTTACGAAGAAGAACGCCGTCTCTTCTATGTAGGTGTGACCCGGGCAAAGAACAGGCTGTCGGTGTTCAAGCTGGACCAGAAATCCAGTCTGTGTGAGGAACTTGTGGGCAGGAAGAAGAAAGCGGTACAAAAAACGCGGAAGATATCAGAGCAGGAAAGAGGGAATGCCACAGCAGGAAGGCCTTTTAACCGAGGAGAATATGAGAAATATGCGGCACAGATCGGGGAAGGGCTGATCCTCCGGCATAGGAAGTTTGGGGAAGGCGTGGTTGAGGAAGTGCAGGGGGAACTGGTGGTGATCCGGTTTGGCGAGATGCAGAAGACGCTTGGGATGAGGGTGCTGTATGAGAAGGATCTGCTGATCTTGTAATGTACTTTGTACACCTTGCCAGGGAAATAAAACCCGCTGTTTTCATTAATAGGTTATGTCATGCTTTTGTGATTCGTTTAAAATTGTTGTATAGGATGGGCGGGAATAGAGACAGTAATACTGTAATATATTCGCTGGTCGAATCCAACGGGAAATTATTTGTGTGTTGGGATCGGCTTAGGAAGGAAGACGGCCAATCCATTTATTGCTGGTATTATGGATCCGCAGCCCAAGAAGATGGAAGCTTCGGAGACTGGGGCCTGGTAGATTTCATAGATCAGGGTAGAGTGGCTGTCCACGATGAAAGCGGGTTTGTACCACGGAATAATGAATATTATGATGCTTCTTCAGGGCTTTCGGATGTTGAAGCAGTGAGGGGCAAATATACTCTGGTGCGCGAACTGGTATCCATTGCTGGCGCGTGGTAACAGCAGAAAACCACTTTGTTGTAAGGGAAAGGGATTGAGATTCACATGGAAAAAACAGTGGCGGAGTCCAGAATGGAACAGATTTATCAGGTGCGTCCGGAATACTTAAACGGTGCGGGAAGATTGTTCGGCGGAAAATTGATGGAATGGATTGACGAGCTGGCCGGGCTGATAGGAATCCGATATGCGCAGCGGGATGTGATAACGGCCTCCGTAGATAATCTGAAGTTTATCCGGGGAGCGTATCTGAAAGATCTGATCGTATTGATCGGACGGGTAACCTATGTAGGCAGGACGTCGATGGAGGTGCGTGTAGACACTTATATAGAAAGCATCGACGGGATCAGGAAGCCCATAAACAGAGCCTACTTAACGCTGGTGGCGATCGACGATGACGGCAAGCCGGTGGAAGTGCCGAGACTGATCGTTGAGACAGAGGCGGAAAAGGCAGAGTGGGAAGCGGGGATAAAAAGGCGAAAGATGCGCAGGCAGCGGCAGGAAGAAGGGTTCTGACCAATAAGGAGATATTTCTTCCATAAAGAGTCATATATCGGACTGCTAATCTGCGATAATAACAGAAGTATTGTGTGCATCAAATGAAGAGGAAATTTGCTATACTTTGAACCGATAAATTAACCCCCAAGGATATAGAACAACAAAATTTGGACAAGTATGAAGCGGACGAAGGCTTTACGCTTGAATTCCTGAAGCCGCAGTTTGCGATAGATGTAAACAGGAAAACGATACTGGATGATTTCACTCAGGTAATATTGGAACGAGAGGCGCTTGTATTGGAATTACTGATACAAGAGGGATATTTTGAGTGTGGAGGTAAATGACATGAAAATACCCAAAATGATATTGTTTGATTATGGTCAGACGCTGATTGCAGAACAGAAATTTGACGGCGTAAAGGGAACAGAAGCTGTCTTACAGTATGCTACGAGAAATAAGTATCATTTGTCGGCAGAGCAGGTGCAAGCTAAAGCAAATGAAATCAATCGGGAATTCGGGAGATTTGATCCTGAAAAAAGACACTTATTTCAGATAGAGATACCAAATACTATGTTTACACCTTACCTTTATGAATCGCAGGGAATAGAGATTGCATTAAGCAACTCCGAAATTGATACCGTATTCTGGAATGCCGCTGCTCCGGGAATGCCTACAGCGGGTATCAAAGATTTTTTGGGATATTTGAAAAACAAAGGTATCCGCACAGGCGTAATCAGCAATATTTCTTATGCTTCTTCTGTGGTTGCAGAACGTATCAACAGACTGCTTCCGGAAAATGCTTTTGAATTTATCATTACCTCAAGCAATTATATTTTCCGCAAGCCAAACAAAAGAATATTTGATTTAGCTTTGGAAAAAGCTGGATTAGAGCCGGATGAAGTCTGGTACATCGGAGACCAGTATGAATGCGATGTAAAAGGCGCTTTATATGCCGGTCTGCTGCCAATATGGTACATAGGGGCGATTGATTTGCCTTACACAGAAGATACAAATATCTTGACGGTAAAGACCTGGAATGAAATAGAGCGGTACATGGAGGGATAGCGTGTGCAGAGAACAGAAAATGTCGAATTAACGGTTTTATGCCTGATTCATCAAAATGATAATTACCTTCTACAAAATAGATTAAAAGAGGATTGGAAAGGTTTGACTTTGCCCGGAGGACATATTGAGAAAAATGAATCTATCATAGATGCTGTCATTCGGGAAATGAAAGAGGAAACGGGACTTGATATTCAGAATCCAAGATTATGTGGAATCAAGCAATTTCCCATTGAGAATGGGCGGTACATTGTATTTTTATTTCATACAGACGAATTTCTCGGAGAAGTAACATCATCAGAGGAGGGAGAAATGATTTGGGTAAAAAAGGCAGACCTGTCAAAGATGAATACTGTAAATGACCTACCGCCACTTCTTCAAGTGATGGAAGATGATAATTTAACGGAATTTCAATATGTAATTGAAAACGGTAAATGGAATGTGATTATTAAATGAAAGGAATCTTCAGAAAGAAGAACGGGCTCTGCTTGGATGGAGTGCCAAAAGGGAATTGGCAAAAATTAATTATCGGATACATACTGATGCGATTAAGGTCAATCTTATTCCACCGGAACTTACGCCGCAGCAGACTTCTATCATCTACGCATCGGAGGCTGACGTGCTGAATATGGCTTTATTTGGTATGACAGCAAAGCAATGGCGGGATAAAAATCCTGATAAAAAGGACAATATCAGGGATTATGCGAGCATAAATGAATTGATATGCCTGTCAAATATGGAA
>CAJUQJ010000077.1 GCA_910588215.1 uncultured Lachnospiraceae bacterium | reverse complement strand
CTATAGCTATTTCTTTTCCCGCATACGTCTTAAACCAGTTTTCATAGTTGGAGTTATTCCAAACTGTGCCATCTTCAAAAACAACTTGCTTTAAGCAAAACAATGAATATGCAACCTGATTCGCTTCACCATTCCCAACTTTCGGAAAATCCTCCATGATTTCACCGTCATATAGTGACCAGCCGCCACGGTATTCTTCGGTTTGATTGGGTAAAATGTTTGTCATTGTCCGGACTATATTTTCAAAGTTGCTTTCCGCACTGCTGTCAAGGAAATTCCAATATAGCTTTAGTGGCAAACCATTTTCGTTATAAGCCAACATACAATATTGGGTTTCTACAATGGTGCTGTCGGTATTGTTTGTAAGTATATCGTGAATATAAGGTGCGCCATCTTCGTAATGGAGAATGTCTGCGCTTTCATGGATAATTGTCATAGCGCTTTTTTTATCTGCAGCAAAGTCACTCGTGGTTGTTTTTGAGTCATTGATAACAAGTGCATCACTCGTCTTACTACCAGTTGAAGCTATTGCAGACGTAGCAAACAAACTAACAGTAACAAGTACGATAAGGCAGGCAGATAAAAAAGTAATAATTGTCGTTCGTTTCGTGTTCATAATTGCGGTAATCCTTTCCTCAGTAGCATTTTTACTGAAATTATTACAAAGCGGTGACAGCCCACTTTTCTTTGCTTCCATACTGATAAGCATTAACGAATAGGCAGACTTAGATTTATCGCCAAATTGTCTTATTACGCTTTCATCACATGCCAGCTCAATATCGCGGTTAAAAAGAATGTACATTACCCAAACCAAAGGATTGAACCAATGAATACAAAGGGCATATGCAGCAATCAGCTTTGCAATGGTATCAAAACGATAAATATGCACATATTCATGTGAGAAAATATATCGTACCTGGTTTATATTCTTCCAATCCGTTTGCTTTGGCATTAAAATAACAGGGTGGAAAACACCGTACGTCAACGGCGTGGAAATTCTATCGGATTGTTTAATCGAAATTCGCCGTTTGAGAGGGCGCTCTTTTATCCATTGTTCTACAAAGGCATTATTGACTGGTAAAGCCGTCCGAAACTCAATCCGGCAATGTAAATAAGATACCATGAAAAATCCGGCAAAAAGTACCATTCCAATACACCAGACAATAAACCAAACAGAAATAAACGGGATATTTGTCACTGGCCGTTCTATGCCCTGTATCAATACAAAATATTCCCGTGATACAGCAGAAGCAACATTGTTTGTTTCTGCTTCAAAAAATGTGGGCGTAGATATAGTGTTGTTAATAAGCGTATATATACTAAACGCAGACGGAATAGTAAACGGAATAATCAATCTCAAAAGCACCATTTCCCACAAAACAAGAAACGTTTTTTTAGGCAGACTATTTATTGCTATTGCCCGAATTATCACAACCGCTATAATAAAAACAGCCCCGGAAAAGCTCACTTCCAGCAAAGTCATACTTATCACCTCATTCCAAATCAGCAACAATTTTTTTCAGCTTTTCAATTTCTTCAACAGAAAGTTTCTTCCTACTCAAAAGTGCGGCAAATAACTTGTCCGCTGAACCATCATAAATTTTGTTAATCAGTTCATTCGTTTCGGCTTCCTGTACTTCTTCTTTGGGAATAAGCGCATGACACATGAAATTAGGTTCAGAACGTTCAATAGCTCCCTTTTTTATACAACGCTTAATAAGCGTATAGGTAGTGTTTTTATTCCAACCCAATTCTTTTGTAAGAACGTCTGCAACACGCTTTGCCGGTACATTACCCTCTTTCCAAAGAATGTCCATAACTTTTAGTTCGGAATCAAAAAGTTTTACAGTTTCTTTATCCATGTAATATTCACTCCTTTCAAATAAGACTGCAGTAGTCCTTACTATATAGACTACTGCAGTCTTATTTAAATGTCAATAGATGAAAATTGGTTTTATGTGATAAAGAATAAGGGGGATTCCGTAGTAATCGGTACTGTGCGTAATGTGCATAGCTTGCTGTCTTATGGTCTTTGGTTTCTTTGGTACGGAATAGTGTGGTGCTGACGGTCTATCTATAACATAACCTTTCCTATCTGTGTTTCCGATCACTCCTGCTCCAGCTTACCGGTATAAAGTTGATAATACATCCCCTTCTTCGCCAGCAGGCTCTCATGGTTTCCCCGCTCCACGATCCGCCCGTGATCCAGTATCATGATCACGTCCGAATTCTTGATGGTGGAAAGCCTGTGGGCGATCACAAATACCGTCCTGCCTTTCATCAACCGGTCCATGCCGTCCTGCACGATCTTTTCCGTGCGGGTGTCAATGCTTGAGGTGGCCTCGTCCAGGATCAGCACCGGCGGGTCTGCCACCGCCACCCTTGCGATGGCCAGGAGCTGGCGCTGTCCCTGGGAAAGGCTGCTGCCGCTGCCCTTCAACTGCGTCTGGTACCCATCTGGAAGCCTCATGATAAAGTCATGGGCGTTTGCCAGCTTTGCTGCCCGGATGACCTCATCCTCCGTGGCGTCCAGCTTTCCGTAGCGGATATTGTCCATGACAGTCCCGGTGAACAGATGGGTATCCTGCAGCACCAGCCCCAGGGAATGCCGCAGATCATCCTTTTTGATCTTATTGATGTTGATGCCGTCATAGCGGATCTTGCCGTCCTGCACATCATAAAAGCGGTTGATCAGGTTGGTGATCGTTGTTTTCCCTGCGCCAGTAGCTCCCACAAAGGCCACCTTCTGCCCCGGCCTGGCAAAGATCTCGATGTCGTGCAGGATCTCCTTATCTTCCGTATAGCCAAAGTCCACATGGTCGAATACCACGTCCCCCTCCATGAGCTGGTAGGTGGTGGTATCGTCCGCCTTATGGTAATGCTTCCATGCCCAGATTCCTGTCCGCTCCGGCACCTCTGTCAGATTCCCCTGGGCATCGTATCTCGCGTTCACAAGCTTCACATATCCGCCGTCCCCTTCCGGCTCTTCATCCAGCAGCCCGAAGATCCTCTCCGCCCCCGCGATCGCCATGATGATGGAATTCAGCTGCTGGGAAAGCTGGGAGATAGGCTGGTTGAAGGAACGGGAAAACTGCAGGAAAGATGCCAGCGTTCCAAGAGTCATCTGCCCGCCGAAGATGGACAGGCAGGCTCCCACCATGGCGATCACTGCGTAACTCATATACCCCAGATTGCCCAGCACCGGCATCAGGATGCTGGCGTACCGGTTGGCGTTGTTGGCACTGTCACGCAGCTTCCCGTTCAGTTCCTTAAAATCTTGTACGCAGGCCTCTTCATGGCAGAATACTTTCACTACCTTCTGGCCTTCCATCATTTCCTCTATATAACCGTTCAGGTTACCCACGTCCGTCTGTTGTTTCACAAAATAATATCCGCTCTTTGAGGAGATGGTCCTGGTGGCGAACACCATGCAGATGACCATCACCACGGTGATCATGGTCAGGGTCGGGCTCAAAACCAGCATGGAAACAAATACGCCCACGATCGTGATCACTGCGGACAGCATCTGGGGCATGCTCTGGCTGATCACCTGCCGCAGGGTGTCCGTGTCATTGGTATAGATGCTCATGATGTCCCCGTGGGACTTTGTGTCAAAATACCGGACCGGCAAACGCTCCATATGGCCAAACAGGTCGTCCCTCACGGTTTTTAACATTCCCTGGGACACATAGATCATGATGAAGTTATAGGCCCAGGTACAGAACACCCCCGTGTAGTAAACCGCCGCCATCACCAGCAATGCCCGTAAAAGAGGGGTCAGATCGGGACGAGCCTGATTCACGAAAGGCAGGATGTAGTCATCGATCAGGTTCCTCATGAACAGGGTTCCGCCGATATTCGCGGCAGTGCTGACCAGGATGCACAACGCCACAAGCAGGCACTGCCATTTATATTGTTTCAGAACATATGCGATCAGGCGCTTTAAGGTCGCTCCCATGTTCTTCTTATTTCCCGCTTTCATCATCTCCGCCCTCCTTTGTCTGTGATTCGTAGATTTCCCTGTAGACCGGGCAGCTTTCCAGCAGTTCCTCATGAGTGCCCGCCGCCTCCATCCTGCCATTGTCGAATACCAGGATCCTGTCCGCATCCTGGATGGATGATATCCTCTGGGCTATGACGATCTTCGTGGTGTCCGGTATCTCCTCCCGGAACGCTCTGCGGATCAGTGCGTCCGTTTTGGTGTCCACAGCGCTCGTAGAATCATCCAGGATCAATATCTTCGGCTTCTTCAGAAGCGCCCTGGCAATGCAGAGCCTCTGCTTCTGTCCTCCGGATACATTTGCCCCGCCCCGTTCAATACGTGTATCATATCCGGCCGGGAAATCCCGGATGAATTCGTCCGCCTGGGCAAGGCGGCAGGCACGGACAATCTCCTCATCCGTGGCGTCTTCCTTTCCCCACCGCAGGTTCTCCTTGATCGTACCGGAAAACAGCACATTCTTCTGCAGGACCATGGCCACATTGTCCCGCAGACTGGCCATGTCATAATCCTTCACCGGGACGCCGCCCACACGTGCCTCGCCCCTTGTGGCATCGTAAAGCCTGGGGATCAGCGCGGCAAAGGAGGATTTGGCGCTCCCGGTGCCGCCCAGGATGCCGATGGTCTCCCCCGGCCTGATATGGATGGTCAGGTCACTGAGCACTTCCTTTCCCGGATTGGAAGGATAGGCGAAACCAACCTGTTCAAAATCGATGGAGCCATCTGCTACCTCCTTGATCGCATGGGGTACGCTGTACAGATCCGGCTCCTCGGCCAGAACCTCTGAGATCCTCTCCCCCGATGCTCTCGACATAATGAGCATCACAAAGGTCATGGACACCATCATCAGGCTCATCAGGATATTGATGACATAGGTGAACATGCTCATGAGCTGACCTTCCGTCAGGCTCCCTGCGATGATCATCTTGGCCCCCATCCATGAGATCAGCAGGATGCAGGAGTACATGGAGAACTGCATCACCGGGGAATTCAGGGCAAGGAGCTTTTCCGCGCTTACGAACAGGCTGCGGATCTTTTCGCTTTCCCTCTCAAATCGTCCGGTCTCATACTTCTCCCGCACAAAGGACTTCACCACACGCATCCCGTTCACATTCTCCTGTACCCTGGCGTTCAGCTCATCGTATTCATGGAACACCCGCCTTAAGGTCGGGTTTGCCCTTGACGAGATCAGGGCCAGCACGGCCGCCAGGCAGACGATCACGACCAGAAATATCAGGGCAAACCGGGGATGGATCAGGAATGTCATCACCATGGCACTGACCAGCATGATGGGTGCCCTGACGCAGATGCGGATGGACATCTGAAATGCCTGCTGCACATTCGACACATCCGTGGTCATTCTGGTCACAAGCCCCGCCGTGGAAAATTTGTCTATGTTGGAGAAAGAGAATGTCTGTATCCTCTCATACATTGCCTGCCGCAGGTTCATGGCAAATCCGGAGCTGGCGCTGGATGCCGTCCTGCCGGATTCTACCCCGAACCATAAGGCCAGCATGGCCGCCCCGATCATGGCAAGGCCGATCATCACCACCCTTCCAATACTCTGATCCGCCAGGCCGTAGTCAATGATGGCGGCCATCATAATGGGGATGATGACCTCCATGATGACTTCCAGGACCACGAATACCGGTGTGAGGATGGCATCTTTTTTATAATCTCCGATCTGTTTCAAAAGTGTCTTAAACATAAATGCCTCCTGTTTCTTCCAATTCATCTTTCAAATATAATCCCTGTTTTCAGGAAGGGGAACCCATCTCTTTACAGGCATCTTCGATCATGGAAACGCATTTCTCAATACCGAACATGCCGCTGTCCAGACATAAATGGTAGTTTAAGGAATCCCCCCATTTCTGGTCTGTGTAGTACCGGTAATGGTCTGCCCGCAGTTTATCCCTCCTGCGGATCCTATCATCCGCGTTTTCGTCCGAAAACTGCCCCCTCTCCATACAGCGCTTCTTTTTAAACGCCATATCCGCATGGATGAAGACGTTCAGCACATCCTTCCTGTCCCGCAGGACATAATCCGCACACCTGCCTACTATGACACAAGGGCCTTTCCCCGCAAGTTCCTTAATGACCTTTACCTGCGCAAAGTATAGCTGATCCTGCAACGGCTGATACTCCTCATAGCGCCCTCTTCCCCCATATGACGCGTAACGGGCGATATTAAAAAGCAGGCTGCTGTTCATATGCTCCCCTTTTTCCTCAACAAATTCCTTGTGGAATCCGCTTTCCTTTGCCGCCATTTCAATGATCTCCTTGTCATAGAACGGCACATCCAGTCTTTTGGCCAGTTCGCTTCCAATGCTGTGCCCGCCGCTTCCACACTGCCTGCTGATCGTAATAATTCTTCCTTCCATAGATGCCTCCTAAATTTTTTTCCAATATAATTTCAACATGATCAGAGTTGTGATAAACGCCAGCGCATCTGCCAGCGGGCCTGCCCATAACGCCCCTTCCACCCCTAATACCAGCGGCAGCAATAAGGTCGCCGGGAGCAGATAAACAATCTGGCGGGACAGGGACAGGACGGTTGCCTGTGTCGGTTTTCCGATTGCCTGGAAGAAAACGCCCGTTGCCATCTGCAGCCCGTTGATCGGACACGCCAGAAGGAAGATCCGGAAGCATTTCACCGCGAACTCATTGTACAGCTCCGACTCGGAACCAAACAGCCGGACAATGCTCATAGGCGCGAACTGGAATACCAGGAATGCCAGGACCAAAACTATGGTAGATACGGTCAGGATGATGCGGTATGCCTGCTTTACCCTGTCTTTCTGCCCACTTCCGTAGTTGTAGCCAAAGATGGGCTGCGCCCCGGTCGCCAGTCCAAGAAGGACAGCAGAGACGATCTGGTTCACCTTCATGGTGATGCCAATGGTCGTCAGTGGGATCTCCGCGCCATATTTCGACTGCGCGCCATAAGATACCAGTATGTTATTTGTCACCGCCATGACCAGAACGATGGCGATCTGCGTGATAAAGCTGGATACGCCCAGACTGCTGACCTTCGCCATAACCTTTCCGGAAATGCGGAAACATTCCTTATCCAGTTTGATGCTCTTGAATTTCCAGATATAGGCGAGATACAGGAACGCGTTCAGTATCTGTCCGGCGATCGTTGCCCATGCTGCTCCCTTTACACCCCAATGGAACACGAAGATGAATATCGGGTCAAGAATGATATTGGTGATACATCCCAAGAGAAGTCCCGCCATGCTGTATTTGGGACTGCCGTCCGCGCGGATCATGCCCGCCATTCCGGAATCAATGGAAGAGAATAGGATCCCATAAGAAATGATCCGTCCGTAATCCATGGCATAAGGCAGGATGTCTTCCGTCGCGCCGAACAAGACGCACAGAGGTTCCAGAAACAGCTGGAACAGAATACAGAGAATCACCCCTGCGATCACCATGACCGATATGGAACAGCCCACGCCCCTGGCCGCTGATTTTTCATCTCCCTCGCCAAGCTTCAGGCTCAGGTATGCCGCGGCACCGTCACCGATCAGCAAGCTTAAAGCAATCGCGATCACAGTCATGGGCATGACCACATTGGTGGCGCCATTGCCAAGATACCCTACTCCCTGTCCGATAAAGATCTGGTCAACAATGTTATACAAGGCGTTGACCACCATAGAAATGATGCTTGGAACCGCAAACGTAAGGACCAGTTTTCCAATCCGTTCCGTACCAAGCGGATTTGCTTTTGTTACCGTTGTATCCATCTTCTTACCTCCTTGAATTCATGATGTTGGGGTCAAAAGGTCTTTTGACCCTGCCCTAACCTGTATCTGTATGTTCTTCCCTTCGCAGCTCATTCCGCTTCCTGATACTTTAAAATAACTCTGTCGCCTAACAGTCTTAATTTCATTCCTCTTACCTGCCTTTCTTCTTATTGTTAGCACTCTCTTTTTTCGAGTGCTAACCTTTATCCAAAAAAATATGCCAGCCATTACTGACAGACTCTTAGCATATAACCCTGTCGAGCTATATGCTATATTAAATCACATTCCCTCTTGAAAGAGAATTGACAATATGGTATTATCAATGACAAAAACGCAATAATCAAATATTCCGCGGAAATCGAGGTGGCGCCATGAATACTGACCAATTAAAAAGTTTTATCCAGGTTTCGGAAAATTTGAATTTCGCCAGAGCGGCAGAAATTTTGAATATTACCCAGTCCGCGGTGTCCAGGCAGATTCATTCTTTGGAGGAGGAGCTTGGAACTAAGCTTCTGCACCGCACCACCCGAACGGTGACCCTTACCCCGGCAGGCATCAGCTTTCTGGAGGACGCGAAAAACGTAATCGGAAGACTGGACGCTGCATCGCGGAAAATTCAGAGACACCAGTCCTCCAGTATCCAGATCCTGACCATCGGCTGCACGGACGAGGCAATCCTGGACCTGCTCTGCAAAGTCCTCAAATCATGCCGGGCGCAGATTCCGGAACTGTATCCGTTTTTAAAAGTGATACCTCACCGTTTCATTCTGGGGCTGTTTTATCAAGGAGAGATTGATTTGTTGTTTGGATTTCAGGATGATATTCCGTTAAAAAGCGACATCATCTATCAGGAGTTGTTCCGAATCCCTCTTTGCTGCATCGTTCCGGATACCCACCCTTACGCCGGCAGGATAGAGCTGACAAAAGAAGAATTATATCTGGAGAATATTGTGGTCTGCAATTCTTATGCCATTCCATTCAAGGCAGCGGAAATGCAGAACCGCATCGCACAGCATATCCCTCCGGAATCCATCTACATCTGCGATAATCTGCAGGCTCTCCTTACTCTGGTAAGAGCCGGTTATGGCTGTTCCATCCTGCCGCAGATGAATTTCATCAGTTCGGACATCCGAATCATTCCGATCACCGGCAACGAGCCTTTGTCTTATGGTATTTTCTATCGAAAAAATGCGGTAAGCCCTCTGTTGAAAAAGTTTATCTCTATCATGACCACTACTTCTTTCCAATAGAAAAGAAGCGGTGCAGGTATGAAAATTACCCGCATCGCCTCTTTTTATCAGGTGTGCAAATGAAACTGCCGTGTGGCTACATCTTTCCTGTCGTAGGGAGCCTGTTTGTCACTTATCTGTACAATGTCATGGCAAATGTTGTTCTTTCCGGCGTAGTCCAGGGGCTGCAGCCTCTCTGGGGAAAAAGCTATGGGAAACAGGATACAAAAGAGATCAATGACTAAACAGGATCAGAAACTTTACGCTTTATTCTCCGTCCGCAAACAGTACGATCTTCTGCACCGTTCTTTTCTCATCGCTCCAGATCAGACAGCTGCTTCCTGTCTGAATATCCTGAAGCGTCACGATATTGCGCGTCAGATAAGGCAGGATCTCACAATCCATCGGAACCAGATACTGTATTCCGTTATTCCCGGACAACAGATAGCTGCCGTCCGGCTGCTCTTCCATTGCCGTCACCTGCACGTAATCGGGAATCCGCAGATCACTTGGAATCTTACATAGGATCAGTGTGGCATTCACGATAGGCGGTTCACTCATCGCTGCGGCAGGTCCGATATAAACGAATACGGCTTCTCCCTCGGTAAGCTCCGACACTTCCACCGGATAACCATTTTCCCCGTCCAGGATCCTGGTATATTCCGGATCCACTGTGATCACCATCTCCCCGCGGAATGACACATCCGATCTGTTGTCGATCACCAGATTACCGTCCTCCAGGCGCAGGATCGGCCCCCAGATTCTGATTGAAGCGCTTTCACCTGCCAAAGCGTCATCCTCCTCGTTCTGCGGTCCTGCCGACTCTTCCATACCCTCCTTCGAAGGCTGCTGGCTCTCCTGTGCCTGGGAATCTGCCTGCTGTCCGGCTTCCTGCTGCTGATCCGTCACCAGCCCCTGCTGCTCTTCTGACGGCTGGCTTTCCTGCTCCTGTTGTTCTGCCGCCTGCTGCCCGTCCTGTACCCGTGTTTCTTCTGGTGCACCACATCCTGCAAGTGTCACCATCAACATGCCGCTCCCAAGCAGACACATGATTTTCTTACTCATTTTCATTTACTCTCTTTCCTTTCTTATGTCTTGTCTTTGTACTGCCCCTGTCCTACAGGTCATGATCCGTTCACATAACAGTATTATTATGATGCTGGGGTCAAAAGGTTTTTTGCCCCCTGATGCCTACGGATTGCTCTGCATT
>CAJUQJ010000076.1 GCA_910588215.1 uncultured Lachnospiraceae bacterium | reverse complement strand
CACGTTTTTTATTGTAATATGCTTGGGACAGGGAACAAAAAAAGTAAAGAAATGGAGACTGAAAGGTTGAATAAATTCTCTGATGAGCAATTTAGTGCAACAAACTGAACAAGTTCAGTTAGAATTTGTGCCGAAACGTCACAAATTCTATTGATCGCAGAGCAGAATCTGAAATTCTGCTCCCGTCCTCAGCGTAAAACGCTTCGGAATGGAGGTAAAAATGAATGATAGAAGGATTCTTTTTAAAAATGTCTCTAAGACAATAGACGATCAGATGATATTGAAGGATATCAATCTGGAGATACCTAAGCAGGGGATTTATGGAATTGTGGGCAGGAACGGTTCAGGAAAGACGGTGCTGATCAAGTGTCTGTGCGGGTTTATGCCTGTCACGGAGGGCGAGATATGGGTAGGAGAAAAACAGGTCGGGCGCGATGTGGAATTTATTGAGGATACCGGCTTCATCATCGAGACACCGGGATTTTTGCCCAGAGAATCCGGATTTCGCAATTTGAGATATCTTGCCTCCATCCGAAATGTGGTCGGAAAGGAGCGCATCAGGGAGTGTATCACCATGGTTGGTCTTAATCCTGATGATAAGAAATGGGTAGGGAAATACTCATTGGGGATGCGCCAGCGGCTGGGTATCGCACAGGCTATCATGGAGAATCCCAGTCTGATTATCCTTGACGAACCCATGAATGGGCTGGACAATCATGGCGTGGAGGAGATACGAAAGCTCCTGCTTGGACTGAAGGAGGAGGGAAAGCTGATTCTTATCATCAGTCATAACCGGGAGGACATCAACCTGCTCTGTGACAGGGTGTATGAGATGGATATGGGAGTGCTGACACAAGTAAGGTAAAAATAGCAGAATACAGCGATTATTTTTTATATGTGGGTCACTCAAGTACTTCATCGGTGGTGCATTTGTACAGGATGATATGGAATTAATACAGAGTTGCATTTCAGATGGTAAAATTCCTGATTATAAAAAATTAGTATTGCATAATCAGCTTATTATTTGCAGACCAAGTGACTTTCGAGAAACTTTCGGTATACAGCCAGAGGTCGGCGCATCTGTCATATTAAAGGTTTTTGACGGAAAACATAGTGATAATATGCAATTTGAGATAGCAACAATTCTTGATGAAAATAAAATAGGAAATAATGGGGATAAGATTGATATGTTATTATTATCAGTTGATTCTATGAAAAAGATTTCAGACAGTAACTTAACATATCAATATGTAATCCGTGTTGAAAATGATTTTGAACAACAGGCGGAAAAAGAAATAGAACAGATTTTGGCAGAAAAATCCGCGTTTGGATGTTGTCACCCTTTCGGCTGCGATTGCTCAAAATAAGAATTTTTTGCAGGGAACAAAACTTGGACTTGCTGCTGCAATTATATTTATAGGTTGTTTTTCAGTAATGAATTTATTGAATTCTATATTGACTGGCATTATAACAAGATGTAAGGAGTTTGCACTTATGCGCTCCGTGGGAATGTCAAAAAAGCAACTTTCTTCAATGATACGTTATGAAAGTCTGATTGTGGTATCTATAGGACTGTTCTTATCACTTGCTATTGGCGGTGGCATAGGATATGTTATTTGTATATTCTTGAAAAGTAGCCTGATGGGTTATTTGAACTATCTGGGGTATGCGATGAGGAGACTTTCTGTTTTTCCTAATTTGCGGTGGAGTCTTGCCAACGAATATGATATTATAAAATATCGGAAGGAAGACTGGGAGTATTTTGAGGTGTATCTGCATAGGCAGGATGCTTTCGGACATTTGCTGAGCAATCATAATATGATAAAACAGTGGGATTTTGCCAATCGGGATACCACGCATATCTGCTTACAGATTAAAAATGTGGATGAAATCAGCAGGAAGATCGCGGAGTTTCAAAACCGCTTATAGTGGACGAGTGCTGCTATGAGGGAAATATTTCTTTCGAATGGGAAATATCTCGGCTTTTGAGTTGGTTGACCGGTGCTGGAAAACCTGTGTGCAGGGCGGATATTGTACTCATTCCCAAGTGGATTGCGTTTCTCAAAGGCATCTTAGAGTCGCTTCCGGGGGCTCTCACATACAGCGGATATGACTTAAGCGAAAGCAGTCCCTTTGCCTTGCCGGCCGGGCAGGTCACATGGCAGGAAATCAGGCAGATGATGTTAGACGGCAAGGTATTCGGAGGGCAGGCAGGAGAAGAGACATATCTGGCTTATTACAGCCACCATTGTAATGCGGTCGGCGTGCTGGAACTTCCCACAGAGCATGTCTATGGTATAGAGATTATTGATGTCTGGGACATGACAAAGGAGGTCGCATAAAGCGGCGTGAACGGGCATGTAGAAGTGAAACTGCCCGGGAAAGAGGGAACTGCGCTTCTGGCATACCGCTGTGAAAGGAATCAGCAATTATAATAATTTTGGAGGATTTGAGGATGGAAAAAGAGAAGATGCTGTCAGGGCAGTTGTATGACCCGTCTGACGAGGAACTATCCGCATTAAGGATTAAGGCAAGGAAGCTTGCCCGCAGGTATAACAGTACAGATGAGGATAACTGGAAGACACTGAATGAGATTTTAAAAGAACTGGTGCCGAACAGGGGCGAGGGTACTTTCTTTCAGGCGCCGGTCTATTTTGACTATGGCTGCTTTACCACGTTCGGGAAAAACTGTGGGGCGAACTTTAATTTTACGGTACTCGACTGTGCCCCTATTAAGATTGGAGATAATGTATTGTTTGGTCCGAACTGTACTCTGGCGGCACCCATGCATCCGCTTTGCCCCAAAGAGAGGAATGTGAGGACAAGAGAAAACGGCGAGTTGTATAATCTGGAATATGCCAAGCCGATTACTATCGGCAGCGACTGTTGGCTGGCTTCTAATGTGACGGTCTGCGGCGGGGTGACGATCGGGGAAGGCTGTGTGATTGGCGCCGGAAGTGTGGTGACAAGGGATATCCCGCCTTATTCTTTGGCGGCAGGTAACCCGTGCAGGGTAATACGGCAGATTACGGAGGAAGATCTGATGGAAACAAGATAGCTATTGGTTTGAGAGGGGATGGGCTTTTTGCATTAAGTCATCCTGAAAACCATCATCAGCGAAGGGAAAGTGCAGTTCATGGAGAGCCTTGCCCTATCCGTAACCTACATGGTGCGCGTATCCATTCCCGATTTGAATATCCGCTGCGGTCCAAGAACGGATTTTCCTAAGATAATCATTACAGTAATAAGCTAGGTAATTCGTCGAGAAACAGGTCAGCATGAAGCGTTTTTTCATTCTGCGTTTTACGCACAGCAACACAGAAACTGTTTTTATTAACAGATTCCCTCGCATCTGTCAAACGCTGCGGAGCGTTCCGCTGAGATCATTTTATAGCGGATTCCGCAAAAAGCAAAGGTTTTTTGTCGAATCCCGAATTGGGTGGGGCAAAAGATTTGTTATGTAGAATGAAGATTTCGCAAGTAGATGATGTGATTAATAGTAGAAGAGTTTTATGCTACAAAGCCCGTCAACACGGCACTTTCGGCACTGCATAGGTCTCAGAGATACATTATTTCCGTGTGCTTTTAGGGACATTTTTACATTAGTGAGGGTACGAACTTCTGTTCTGGAGTAAAGCGGTAAAGACTGAATGGATAGATGATTTCATGAGAAAAGGGCTGGTTGACGGCTCTTTTTTGCTTTCAGCTCCCGGAAAATAGTCGTTTCATAATGTCTGAGAATGGCTGGTACGTTCAAGGAGATGGAGTAAATGGGCAATAGATAATATAACTGAAAAAAGGCGATAGGAAAGAATAAATTTATCCGTATCTTTATGAAATCTTCAAAATTATCTGCTATTCTTTCTGTAACAACAATATAGAAAGGATATGCAGAGTATGGACATAATTTTGAAAACAACGGAACTAACCAAAAGTTTTAAAGGGCAGATTGCGGTAAACCGTATATCTCTAAGTATAGAAAGAAATTCGGTTTATGGTCTGTTGGGGCCGAACGGAGCTGGAAAATCAACAATTTTGAAAATGATTGCAGGAATCTTTAAGCCAACGTCCGGCAGGATAGAGGTTGACGGACATGATTGGAGCCGCAATGATTTGAAAGAAATTGGCGCTTTGATTGAAAATCCGCCGCTGTATGATAATTTGACAGCATATGAAAATCTGAAAGTACGCACCCTGGCGCTGGGATTATCAGATGAGCGGATTTCAGAAGTCCTTACCACGGTACAATTAACCAACACAGGAAAAAAGAAAGCAGGGCAGTTTTCTTTAGGCATGAAACAAAGACTTGGAATAGCGCTTGCATTATTGGCTCAACCTAAACTTTTAATTTTGGATGAGCCGACAAACGGATTAGACCCTATCGGTATTCAGGATCTGCGTGAATTGGTCCGCTCTTTCTCAGCAAAAGGGATTACTACTATATTATCCAGCCATATTTTATCAGAGGTCGAGCTGATTGCAGACCATATCGGTATTATCTCAAATGGGAAGTTAGGTTATAAAGGTGAAGTCCATAAAGATACGGATTTGGAACGCATTTTTATGGAAGTTGTCGGAAGCACCGGAGGGGAGGGCTGATCAATGTTTGCTATCATTCAATCTGAATTCTTGAAAATGCGTCATACTTTTTCTATGAAGCTGATAATTTTGGCTCCGTTAGTCACATTGTTGCTGGGATATCTGTTAAGCGGCAGCTATGTTCAGCTTTCAACATATAACTGGTGGTATTTCATGATTCTGCCGCTTGTAGTTTCGCTATGTTCAGCAAGCATGATTGCCCGGGAGAAAAAAAGCGAGATGCAGAACATAGTTTTCCTGCCTATACGGTTCGATAAAATATGGCTTGGAAAAACGGCAGCATTGGTTATTCTGCTCTTTGTGACGAACCTTTTTCTGTGGATTGCAACAACTGTTGTCGGCATGGCGGCAAGTGTTACGGTTTCTCCTCTGGATGGGCTGATTGGCTGTATGCTCCTTTTCCTGACTTATTTGTGGCAGATTCCTGTTATTATGCAGTTAGCATGTTTCATGGGATATATGAAAACAGTATTTGTATCTTTAGCTGTGAACACGATTTTATCTGCTGTCTGTGCTGAGAAAGAATGGTTCTTATTTGTCCCTTATGCAATCCCGGCCCGTGTTGTATGCCCATTCTTCAAAATGCACGTTAATGGGATTCCACTTGAAGATGGCTCTGCGCTCTTATCAGTTGGGTATGTTCTTCCGGCGGTGATTGTCAGTCTGATGTTTGCATTAGCTGTTTCATGGGGCAGTTCAAAATTGTTTTCGAGGGGAGGCTGGGCACATGAGTGAATATTACCGGTATCTGAAAAGTGACATTTATAAGCTGAGGCATTCATGGTTTTTGGGGATTCATCTGCTCTTTCCGGTTTTGGGGTCAACTCTTATGCTGCTCTATTCCCATTTGTCGTCCGGCAGCGAACTGAATAAGCTGGCAGCTTTTGCACAGATTATTGCAATTGCATATCCGTTTGTAATCTCGGTTATCTGTCAGATTGTTGCAGAGCAGGAATTACAGGCAGGGCATTTCCAAAATATACTCACGCTCCCCAGTCGCAATAAAGCTATCTTTTCAAAACTCGTCATCCTGTTTTTGGCGGGACTGTTTTCTACTGCGCTTAGTGCAGTGCTATTTGGGGTTCCGTTTTCTTATATGACAGGAATCAAACTTACGGTAAGATTTTTTGCCATAATTTCGATTGTACTTTGGGGAAGCAATGTTATGATGTACGGACTGCATCTGATCCTAGCGTTCCGTTTTGGGAGAAACTTATGTATAAGCATTGGTGTGGTTGGAAGTTTGCTGTCAGCGCTTCTGCAGACGGGTCTGGGTACGGGATTGTGGTATATGATTCCTTATGGCTTGGGAGTGCGGTTCGCGGAAAGTGCTTTGGCATATCTGTTCAATCTGCATCCTGTGGGGACATTCGAAAATCGGATAGGGATTATTTTCTGTACCGTTGTTACTTTTGGTACAATAGGCCTGGCAGCATTTTGGTTTTCACGATATAGTGGAACATCTTCTGATTGAAATGAGGATTTTATCCTGTCATTGTTTAGAACAAGGTTGAATAAATTCTCTGATGAGCAATTTAGTTCAACAAACTGAACAACTTCAGTTAGAATTTGAAATTCTGCTCGCGTCCTCAGCGTAAAACGCCTCGGAATGGAGGTAAAAATGATATATTCTTAAAGGAGCGGAACAATGGGACATATTTTAGTAGTAGACGACGAGCCTGCAATGCTTCAGCTTATCCGTCGTGTGCTGGAAAAAGACAGGCATTTGATCAGCCTGATATCGGATGCACGCACAGCACTTAATATGAACTTTTCCAAATATGATCTAATTTTGCTGGACATTATGATGCCGGGACTGGATGGATTTGAATTTTGCAGTCAGATACGTTCATGCGTAGACTGCCCCATTATTTTTCTAACGGCCAAGATACAAGAGGCTGATATTGTGCGCGGATTAGGGATTGGTGCTGATGATTACATTACAAAACCATTTGGAACGGATGAGCTTCGGGCGAGAGTAAATGCCCACTTGCGGCGTGATACAAGAGAAAAGAAAAACGCCTTTTCTATCTCGGGCATCATGTTTCAGATTAACGCAAAAGAAGCGGAGTTTCAGGGCGAAAAACTTCCACTGACCAAAAGCGAGTATGAAATCTGCGAATATCTTGCACTTCATCACGGACAGACATTTGCAAAGGAACAAATCTATGAAGCTGTTTTTGGCTTTGATGGGGAAAGTGACAGTTCTGTTATTTCCACCCATATCAAAAATATCCGCGGTAAACTGACAGCTTACAATTTAACTCCGATAGAGACTGTATGGGGGGTTGGCTATAAATGGGTGTAAAAAAACTGCGTTCAGTATTCATGCGATATGCACTGTGCCTTGCACTTACAGTTTTTATTGTAATCACGGTTAATGTGGGGGCTTACCTTTTTTGCGTGAGCATAGGGGCCATATATCCGCTGACAAGTATAAGCGCCGCAATAGAAAGAGAAAAAGATACCCTTCAAACTGCCAGGCAAATTGAAGAATCTGATATACCACATCTTTGTGAGTATGTCTTATTCACAAAAGACGGATGCTACAAAGGCGGATCTATCGGCTGGGAGTATAGCCCAACTGTCTGGAATACCTGCATGGAAAATGGCAGAACAAGCGGCGGTGCGTATCTTTATTCTGTCATTGAGAGAGAAGAAGAAATCCTGATTTTGAGATACCGCATGACGGCGCAATTTGGAAATGCGACCCTGAGAAGTATGTTTCCGTCTGCCGACTGGCTTTTGATCGTTACCATCCTGCTGGAAATCATGCTCTCTCTGATTGTGATATCTTTTATATTTGGAAAATATCTTGGAAAAAAGATTGATAAACTTCTGACTGTCGTCCACAAAATTGAGCAGCAGGATTTAGATTTTGAAATTCAAAAAAGCAGGCTGTTTGAAGTGGATCAGGCGTTGGATGCGCTCGACCACATGAGGCTTGCGCTGCGTCAGTCCCTTGCGAGGCAGTGGCATGATGACAAAATGAGACAGGACCAACTTTCTGCTCTGGCACACGATCTGAAAACCCCGCTTACTATTATCCGCGGCAATACGGAGCTGCTTTTTGACACTTCTCTTTCAGCAGAACAGCGAGAGTGTGCGGAATACATTGAGAACAGCTCCTTACAGATGCAGGAGTATGTGCAGGCATTGATTGAAGCTGCAAAATCTTGGGACAGCTATAAACCTTGTATGAAAAGGGTCAGTATAGATTCTTTGCTACTGGAACTTAAGAATCAAATTGATGGTTTATGTACGGTGAACAACATTAGTCTGCATTGGGATTGTGGGCATTATCCTGCATATATTATGGCAGATCACGATTTGCTTATAAGGATGCTTATCAATGTGTTATCTAATGCAGTAGAACACACTCCGCAGGGTGGAGAGGTCATTTTTGAAATAGAGGAACATAGTAACGAACTTTTTTTCCTGATTACAGATACAGGAAAAGGTTTTTCTGACGAAGCCTTAAAGCACGCAACAGAACAATTTTTTATGGAGGATGACAGTCGGATTTCAAAGTCTCATTATGGTATTGGGCTGTATGTGGCAGCATCCATAGCAAAAAAACACAATGGGAAGATTATTTTAGAAAATTCTGCTGTTGCGGGCGGCGCGAAAGTTACAATACAAATTTCTTTAAAAAATCCGGTTAGCATATAGACAGAGGAAATAAGTTATCCTGACACACAGTCATCGAAGGAGGAATGCAGTTTATGAAAATAGGCAGACGAAAAAGAAATATCATCCTAACCACAGTGTTGTGTGTCATCATTCTTGCTGCATGGACGATATGGGGCAATACGGCATTGATGGTAAATACAGTTATAATTTCAAGCAGCCGTATCCCTGCCGCATTCTCGGGTTTTGGGATAGCGCAGGTATCAGACCTTCATAACGCAGAATTTGGAGAAAATAATGCGAAACTGTTAAAACTACTGTCCGAAAGCAAGCCGGACATCATCGTGATAACCGGGGATTTCATAGATGCCAGTCACACGGACGTAGGGATAGCACTTGGCTTCGCGCAGGAGTCCGTCAAGATTGCCCCGACCTATTTTGTGACGGGCAACCATGAAGCATCCAGCCCGCAATATGATACTTTGAAATCCGGGCTTGAAGCGGCAGGGGTTATCGTGCTGGAGGATGAGGCTGTTTCTTTGGAACGGAATGGGGAAAGTATAGCGCTCATGGGATTGGCTGATCCTGATTTTACGGTCAAGGGGGATATGTTTGGTGAAGTCCCTGCTATGGTCAGTACGAAACTAGAAAATCTGAATGACGGCGAAGGCGGTGGATATACCATTTTGCTCTCACACAGACCGGAGCTGTTTGAGACTTATGTGGGAAGCGGCATCGATCTGGTTTTTGCCGGCCATGCACATGGCGGCCAGTTCCGCCTGCCGTTTATCGGAGGAGTGGTCGCCCCGAATCAGGGGCTGTTCCCTGAATATGATGCCGGGCTGTATACAGATGGCAGCACGAATATGGTGGTCAGCCGTGGCATTGGGAACAGCATCATACCACTGCGTTTCAATAACCGGCCGGAGATTGTTTTGGTGGAACTGAATGCCGAATAATACAAAAGACAAACCGCCGCTATGGTTCATCGCCATATGCGGCGGTCCGCGATTTTGATAGGGACAGCTGGGATATGCTCATACGGCGGTTTGCGTTTGTGCTTATAGTCGTTTCGTGCATGAACGGGTTATTTTTCATACAGATTCTGCCAGTCGGGACAGAGGTATGTCTCGCTCCATGCCATCATGGTCTGCAGGACGGGAATGAAGCTCTCGCCGAATTCAGTAAGAGAATATTCCACTTTGGGCGGGATTTCATTGTAAATCTCCCGGTGGAGGAAAACGTCACCTTCCAGTTCCCGGAGCTGCTTTGTGAGCGTGGACTGCGTGATGCCGTCAAGGCTGCGGTCATGATTTTGAAATAAGGGAATACAGCTCCGGAACAGAGCTTTATGCGGATATGGGGTATGTACGGGAATGCGGTATCGTGTTCCTCGACATCAACATGGAGGGCATGGACGGGCAGGAGACGGTGGGGAAGATCAAGGCGGAATGCCCGAAGGTACATATTGTACTGATAAACTGATCAAAAGGGAGTTTCCTGTATCATTAAGTATAGGGAATTCCAAGAAAGAAGGTTGAGAAAAAATACCTCAGAGTAAAATAAGATTACTGACTTGCAGGTTAGTGAAAATCTTATTGAACAGAGAGGTATCTAAAATGAATTGTAGCACACAAAATTCGCATCTTCTTCTGTAAAGTATATAGGTGTAGTAACCGTAGCCTTTTTGCTGGATGCTGGTTGTCCTATCTTAATTTCCTATCCTTGAATGTACCAAACCGTGCATATTCATCCTTTGTAATTGGAACATATACTTTTCTCATAATTCCTTTCCTCCAATCACATGTCTACTATTAATGGCTTTCATATTTATATGTCGGAAAAAATGAGAAAAATTTATACAAGCATCATTAAGAATTTCATTAATTGAGATTGAGCCCCCAAAATAAAATATGTTATAATTCAGTTCAGCAAATCGGAATTTGAGGAGAAACCACTATGATACTATACCATGGCAGTAACACCGGAAATATAAAAGTATTAAAACCAAGTCAGTACCACCAGCTCTGCTGGTGGTTTGCTATAACCCCTCCGGGGTCTTTT
>CAJUQJ010000075.1 GCA_910588215.1 uncultured Lachnospiraceae bacterium | reverse complement strand
GGATTTATCATTCAGTCAGCATAACAGCTCTTGGGTTTTCAGACAGTCTCCCCCCGAAAGCCTTGCTTTTACTGAATAAATTACAATTACTCAATAATCGTAGCAACCCTACCAGAACCTACTGTACGTCCGCTCTCACGTTTTGCGAATAGTTAACTGACAGCAGACAATTCAGATGCTGTTTCTTTTTTCCCATGCGATAGGCACCGGAAAAAGGAAACTGGCTGGAATTGTTTATACAATACTGACCTTAAATAAGCTGCGCAAACAGATGCAGAAATTTTGAATGTTTATCCATACCATCTGAAATACAGGCGCATTTAATGTGAAGGATGTAGGTGCAGATAATTTGCCGAACAACACCCGCAGGAACGCTCTTTAAGAAGGAGCGCTCCTGCAGGCCACAAGATCAGGTTCTCCCACATTATGGGAACATTATTTCATTCTTTCCAACGTTTCGTCATGTGCAAATCCTAAATTGTTATAATGCTGTGTCCGGACAGCAATATCATCCTCCAACTGCATCTTTGCAAACATCATCACTTCTTCCGCGCGGTCTCTGGGAATGACCAGTACACCGTCGTCATCCGCGCAGACAATGTCGCCCGGTTTCACGGTTACACCCGCACAATTTACAGGAATGTTCAGATCACCCGGTTCCACTCTTCCGTAAGCATGAGTAAAGGTTCTTTTCGTACAGAAAACAGGTGCATTTTCCAGGTTTGCCTCATAGGAATCTCTGCATCCGCCATCCAGGACAACTCCTTCGATTCCCCGCTCCATCATAGTCATTGCGATTTCAGATCCCCAAAGGCCGCCTCTTACGCCTTCCATATCCACTACGATGACCGTATCCTTTGCCCGTTCAGGCGTGATCCGGCCGACGAAATTATAGATCTGATTGCAGGCCTTCCCCAGTTCCTCCTTCCATTCTTCTACAGTCGTGCATACCTTCACCGCATCCGACTTTGGCAGCAGCTTGATGGTATAGGCAAATCCCTTAAATTCAATACCGGGCCGCAAAGGGCGCATAGCCTCATTCATGGTTCCCTTATCCACCAGCCCGATGGCATCCATCCCATCGGAGAGATCGGAACACCTGTACTTTCTGATTTCCTGAATCAATTCTGCATCTGTCATCATTTGTTTTTCCTCCATACATGTTATTATTGTTTTCTATTATTAATTGTAAAGACTTTCTCTTTCCATAGCCTTTCTCATCACGATCGTGATCAGCATCGCAAGTAAGAACAACACCACCGCTATCACATTGCCATATCCAAGATTGAAGTTCTGGAATGCATTCACAAACAGATGCATGGGAAGCACCTCTGTGGAATGGTTGGGTCCGCCGGCTGTCATGACATAGATCAGGTCAAAGGAGCGGAGCGCACCGATCGTCTGCAGGATGATCACCATTTTCGTAATATCCCAGGACATGGGAATGACCATGGTCTTTATCATTTTCCAGCCTGTTGCCCCGTCCAGCCTCGCACTTTCTATTACCTCGGACGGGATATTCATAAATCCTGAATTGAACAGGATCACCTGCACCCCCAGGCCGCACCAGATCTGTGCGAAGATCACCGCTCCCAGCGCGAGTTTCGGATCCGCTATCGGCGATATGTAATACTGTCCCAGACCGACAGCCTCCATGAACGGCTTTAAGATCCCCATACTCGGGCTGTAAATATAACTCCAGATAAAGCCAGTGGCAACAGACGGCAATACATTGGGGACGAACAGCAGAATCTTGTAGATTCGGTATCCCCTGGGCTGCAGATACACAAGATAGCCATAAAAGAATCCAAGAATCACCTGAAAGATCGTAGTGAAAATAATAAATATAAATGAAATTTTCATGGATTTCCAGAAAAGTCTGGCTTTCAATACGCTGATATAGTTTTCAATTCCCACAAAATGACTGCTGTGCAGCGTGTCGGATTTCTGCATACTCATCCATATAGCGCTGATGATCGGATAGATCACCCACATCAGATACACAATCAGGGCCGGTAAGATAAATAATATGATCGTCAATCTGCTTTTCTTTGTAATTTTCATTTCACATCCCCCGCCTTATCCTTTGATCGCGCCTGCTATCATACCCTTTTCTATCTTTTCCTGTGCAAATGCATAGAATAAAACAGCAGGTATGATAGAGATCATAATGCCGGCCGCCAGCTGTGTGTATTCCGAGTTATACTCCGTGATAAATCCCATCAGTCCGTTGGGCAAAGTCTTTTTGGACGGCGTGCTGATCAGCAGCATGGAGATCAACAGCTCATTCCAGGAAGAGAGAACCGTCAGGATAGAGATCGTTACAATACCGTCTTTGGACAGCGGGACGATTATCTTAAAAAAGATATTCGCCGCCGAGCATCCGTCGATAACGGCACACTCCTCCAGTTCTCTTGGCAGAGCGGACATAAACCCTTCCAGGATAAAGATGGAAATGGGAATCCTGAACGCACCATATACAAGGCCAAGCACTTCCAGACTGTTATTCAGCTTCATATTTCCCACCATGGTATAGATCGGAATCACGGTGGAATGAATCGGGATCATCATTCCTGCGATAAAAAATAGATACAGTAATTTATTTCCCTTGAACCGAAACCGAGATACCACATAGCTTACCGGTGTCGCCAACACCACCGTCAACAGGATCGCTGTTGCCGTCGCCCTCACACTGTTCCACATATAGGTCGGGATACGCGATCCCGTCCAGGCTATTATGTAATTGGAATATTCCCAGATCTTTGGCAGTCCCCAGGTATTCTTTGCAAGGTCGGTCCGTGACTTAAAGGATGTAAAAAATAACCACATAAGAGGGAGTATGACAAGCACTGCGGCAATCGTCAAAGCAAGATAGATCAACACTTTCTGTTTCTTATTTCCAAGCATTTTACACCTCTTTTTAAGGGTACCGGCCGCCTGGCGGCCGGTACTTCTCTGTAATATCAGCAATTACTGTGCTTCCAGTGAGGCTGCATAATCTTCTGCCGCCTTCTGTACTTCGTTAACTGCCTGTTTGGCATCCAATTCTTTCGTTATGATACCGGGAAAGGCCGTCTGCTTGATCGCAAGATCCACCGCCGGAGGAGCAATCCCATCCATGGAAGGAATATAGCTGTCTGCAGAATGGAACGCCTCGATCATCTTATTCATGATCTCAGAACATGTAGACTTATCATATTCTGCCACACCGGGATATACCTGGCCGCCCTTTTCCATGATCGGAATCCCAAAATCAGGGGAACAAATCGATTTTGCAAGCTCAATACAAAGCTTCTCTTTTTCCGGTTCATTGCCTGCCCTTACCATTACACCGATGAAACAGCCGCCCACTCTCGTATCAGGATTTCCATCCGGGCAGTCCGTCATTGTCGGCCAGTCAAGCCTGTCCAGCTTCTCCAGGAACTCGGCTCCGCCTGCGCTCTCGAAATTGCCCACCTTCCATGCACCTTCATAATACATAGCTGCTTCTTCATTGGCGAACATCTGATCTGCCTCCGTCGCGCTCATTCCCATCACACCGTTGGGGAACGCTCCTGCATCCACCATCTCCTTAAATTTCGCAACTGCCGTAGGGAATCCGGTAGATTCATTATTCCAGTTTGTCATATCCTCTCCATAGCAAAGGCTCTTAAAATTATCGAGTCCTGTTGCTCTTACCAGAAATGCAGAGGCCATCCACGCGAACCGGCTGTCCTTACCGCCTGTAACAATAGGTGTGATCCCGGCTTCCTTGATCTTAGGGATCAGCGTCATAAATTCATCCCAGGTCTTCGGTGCAGCCCAGCCATGCTCATCAAACATAGCCTTGTTATAATAGAGTCCGTCGATACTTGCTTCCAGCGGCGCCAGAAGGATCTTGCCGTCCGGTTCTGTCAAAGCATCAAAGACAGGATCCGCAAACCATGCGTGCCAATCGGAATCTTCTTCCACAATGCCGGACCAGTCGATGATCAGTCCGTCTTTAATAAATTCCCTTGCATAGCTCTGCGGACACCAGGACACGTCCGGCATATCTCCTGACGCCGCCTGGACCGTCAGTTTGGTGCGCAGATCCGCCGTGGAGAGTGCGTCATGCTCGATCACTACGCCCGGATGTTCTTCTTCAAACTTCGCGATCAGATTCTCGATCTCCTCCTGAACCACCGATCCCTGGGTCCATGTGGTGGAGAGCTTGATCTCGATCGTTTCTCCCGAACCCTTCGTATCATCTGCCGCAGCAGTTTCCCCATCCGCGCTTTCCTGTACTACGCTATCCTGCTTCTTTGCTTCTTCCTTTGGTGCACTTCCACAACCTGTCAGTAAGGTAGATGCTGTCAGTGCTCCCGTCAGTGATATTGAGAACAGTTTCTTTAAACTTTCTTTCCTCATTGCCTCTCCTCCTTCTCCACGATCATGCCGATATTGTTTTCATTTTTTTCTCTGCACAGTGATACGCCTTTCAACTCCACCAGAGAGATTTCTCCCAGATAAAGGACTTTGGTTCCCGGTTCTAAATGTCCCGTATAAGATTGTTCCACATCTGAGACGACCATATGAAAATGCGCTTTTCCATCCAGTACCACTCCCTGGAGGGACGCAAGTTCCATCGGTTTTTCCAACGTGACAAATTCATCCTCGGGTTCTCTTCCCATTCCCACCACGCGATGAAGTACCACCTTTTGCAGGGAACCGATCGCACTCGTCAGAAGAGCATTTCTGATTCCGCTTTTTCGCAGTTCCTGCTCTATGGTCTCAAGTAACAGATCATCCCTTTCCAGATTGAGGATCATTACCCTTCCCAGTTCATACCCCATGTACTTTTTCATGTATCCCTTCCTTTCTTTAAATTAAGTATTTGTATTTCATGTGACAAGTATAACAAAACAAGAGAGCCGCTTGAAGCAACTCTCTCGTTATTTTGTACACTATTTTAATTAAACGCGATCCACTTATATACTATATGCACATTCCTATTTTTTATACATGTAATATTTTCAGAAAACAGTAATTATTTATAGATAAGCGGCCATGGCCTGGCACAAACCCTATTTTTGTTCCATATACTCCTTGGGCGTGCACCCCGTATATTTCTTAAACACCTTAGCGAAATAACCTGCATTCTCATATTTCAGCTGAAACGCTACCTCGTAGACTTTAAGCCGCTGTTTCATCAGAAGCTTTCTTGCTTCCTCAATCTTTACCTTATTGATGTAATTGGCAACTCCGATGGACTCATATTTGGAAAAAGTCGCGCTCAGATGACCTGCGCTGATAAAGAGGGCCTGGGAAATCTCTTTCAGGCTGATATTCTCATATACATGTTCTCTGATATACTTTTTCGCCTCCCGCACGATCCTTTCCTGCTCATTATCGCTCTGACCCGCAAAAAATGTCTTCGCATCCTCCGTATAACGGTCAAAAACCTCCGTGATCTCCGAAATGGTGTCAGAATGGTACAACCGCTTCATATAGTCGTTGATGTTCACGCCCTTATAACGGTTCCCCCAATTCTGCTTTAAGTATTCCTCCAAAAGGCACATAAATCTGGCGCATTGGGACGCGGCATTGTCAAGCTTGCCCCCATTTTCCTTGATATTCTCCACGACCTGGCCGGCCACCTGTTCCAGTTCCTCCAGATGCAGCGTCTCGCAGATCGACGCAAGCTTCTCAGCGCTGAACGCATCGCCGGAGACGCCTCTCCTCGAGAGTATTTCGGTCTCAGGCGTATCCTCGAAGAAACTGACCTTTCCATATCCCTCCACTGCCAGATGATCCTGCACTCTTTTGGCCTGAAGATACGCTTCCTTATAGTTTTCATATCCTGTTACTTTACCGCTGATCCCTATAGAGGCCCGGATGTTACTGTACTGCATCAGCACGTCAATGATCGCTTCCGCCATCATATTGGCATCGTCTTTCGCATTCTCCCGGCTCTGGTCATAGCACACGATCAGGAATCTTCCGTTGCCCCACTCAATGCAGCAGGATTCAAAAAACTCCCTGCAGATGTCCTCGATCAGATTCCGTATGGTATCCAGATAGATCTTCTTTTCCGCCTCCTCTTTTGTACCGATCACATGCTGCGCATTGGTCATAATATAAATAATGCGCACCGGTCTGTCTTCCCATTCCGGATCGATGCCATCGCTCTCCATGTGTACCAGGCTGCCAAGAACCGCCTTCTTTAAAAAAGCCTTCCTCAGCTCCTGTGTCTCCCACACGGAGCGCTCTCTCTTGTGGCCTGCCTCCTCTCCTCTCTTTCCCAGTTCCTCTCTCACCGTCTCCAGCATTTCACGAAGCATTTCGCTGTTTAACTTCAATTTCAGCAGATAATCACGGGCTCCAAGCTGCATCGCTCTCTTTACAAGTTCAAACTGGTCATAACTGCTAAGGACAATAAAGACCGGCTGCAGATCGCTTTCCTTCACTTTCTGTATCATCTCGATTCCATCCATCTTGGGCATAGTGATATCCGTGATCACAAGATCCGGCTTTGTCTGTAAGATCAGTTCCAGGCCCTCGCATCCATTGGAAGCTTCCCCCTCGATCTCAAATCCCTCCATCTCCCAATCCAGCATAGAGCGCAGCCCTACCTTCACCAATGTCTCGTCATCTATAAAAACCACTTTAAACAATATCCTCACCCCTTTTTGATTCAAACGGCAGCAGCACGCTCACAATCGTATATCTGTCCGGCTCACTCTCATAGGACAGACCGTATTCGGTACCATACAAGATCTGTATCCTTTCCTGAATGTTTTTCACACCGATCTTGTTATATTGTATCTTACTCTCCGGATTCGTCCGAAACAGCTGACTGATTTCTTCCTCGGTCATACCGATACCGTTATCTCGGATCAGGATCAGAAGATTATCTCCTTCTCTCCTGGCGCTGATCTGTATGATCTCCATCCCCTTCTTTCTCTCAAAGCCGTGCAGGATCGCATTTTCCACAAGCGGCTGCAGCAGAAATTTGATAATCAAAGCGTTCTCGCATCCGGGTTCTATTTGATATTCCGTGCGGATCAATCCCTTCTTTCTGATCTTCTGCAGATAGACATACCGTTCCAACAGCTCAAATTCCTTCTGTATGGTAATCTTATCATCCACGCCTTTGGAGACTTCCTTCAACAGTTCGCCAAAGCTCTCCACCATAGTGTAAATGCTGTCCGCCCCTTGGAGCTGTGCCATAATCTTGATGGAATTCAGTACATTGTACACGAAATGAGGGTTGATCTGGCTCTGCAGCGTCTTGTACTCCAATTCTTTCTTAAGCGCTTCCTCCCTTCTCATCTGCTTCATAAGAGAGTCCACACTCTTAGAAAGCCTGTTGATCCCTTTTCCAAGGGTTCCGATCTCATCATCCCCCTCCAGCGACTCGTCTACCGAAAAGTCGCCGGTTGCTATGATCTTCATTCTTCTCGTTATATTGGAGATAGGTTTCATCAGGATATTAGAGAGAAGGCTTGTCAGCACAAATATCACCACAAGTATGATGATGATCATCATAACGGTGGATTTCAGCAGTATTTCACTCTGATTCCTGAAGACCCGGTTATTGATCAGCTGTATGATCATAAAACCCGAATACTCCGAATGGTCCTTTACAACAAACCATTTCTGGTCATTATAGTTTATCTCCCGCTCATCTCCCCAGGAATCCAGAAGCCCAGCCACATTCGTACCACAAAGCCCGGAATCGCTGCTGTAAATACAGTTTCTGTCTCGATCGCAGATGATCAGAATGTCATCACTGGAGAGTTCATAATCTTTCACCACATCCTTGATGACAGACGGGGATACGGAGATAAACATCCATCCAACGTTCCGGCCTGTATAATTGAGTATCAACTTTCTCACAACAGGAAGCTGATATTTGTCCTGTATGACCGGAGAGTCGTGCCCGATCATCGGCAGCCATTCCAGATGATCGTTGTCCTTATTCTTCTGAAACCAGTCTGTCTGCGTAAGTTCTTCCAGATTGATATAATCCGCATCCAGCCCATATTTTATAGTCCTTCCATTGTTTCCCTTTATGACAATGCCGTTTATATATTTTGATATGACGTCATTATCCAGATACAGCGAAATATTACCGATCGCATTGACCAGATCGCGGTCCAGACTATAATAAGACTTTCTGGAATCATACTGTCTCGTCAAGATCTTGGTGATCTGGTCATCCCAGTATATTTTGTCCGAAAATTCCTCGCATCTGATCAGCATCCTGTTAATATTACTCTGAATATAGTCGATGTTGGAGCCGACATTTTCAATGATCTGATCTTCCTGCAGGTGATAATTCGTATAATAATAATAGGCACAGATTATGACAGCCACAGACAAAAAAGCGACTGAAAAATAAGCGATCAGTTTTCCTTTTATCGTTTTCAGCATATACTTACCCTAAAGAGATCCTTCGGCTTCTGAATAAATATCTTTACCATCATAGCACAAAATCTTCAGGTACTCTAAACATCTTTTGCATTTTCCAGTTATTTTTTCCTGAATTTACTTATTTTATGGCTATAATACGCAAATTGCCTAACGATCCACTTATCGTAAAAACAACGCCCGATAAAGTCCTTCAATCTAAGGCAAAGACGCTGGTCGCTATACTTTACCGTTAATTTTGAAGCTTTCATCGCTTCTTTCCTGTTCCCATATTTGACAGCAAGATGAAATCTTCGATTTGCTTTCCAAAATGCAATACGTTTCCTGGATGATTTGTCCTCTATATGACAAATCTCGGCGATCTCATCCACAAGCAATTCATAATCGCGATATTTCCTGTACTCTTCTTCTTTCGTCAGTTTCGTTCTCGAATGACTTCCTTCCCTGACACATACCCCATACAACTGCTCAGGTATCGTCGGACACTGATGGTAAAACATAAATGGCAGAAGCATCTGAAAATTCTGTCCCACATCATATTCCGGTATATGGCGCTCAGGATATATCTTAAAGAAACTCTCCGATCTTAGCATATAGCATCCACAGCACACATATGTCCTGGAATACAATATGTCCCAGAACAAGTCTTCTTTGGACAGATCGCCTGTCTTCTCATCGGCCGAAATCTGCTCTCCCGTCTCCTGTTCGTAATAATACGCCAGCGATCTTACACATTGATACTGCGGATGATCCTGCAGAAATTTCACCCTTTTTGCTACAGATTCTCTCTCCAGTCTGTCATCACTGTCCGGCCAGATCAGATATTCCCCTGTCACATAAGGCAGACCACGACTGATCGCTGCCGAAGCATTTCTATGGTCCGCCTGTACGATGCGATATCCATAACCTCTAACCGCAAAATTTTCACGATAGCCTTCTGCTACGGCCACTGTTCCGTCACTCGAACCATCATCCACCAGAATCAACTCTATCTGCGGCCAGGTCTGCTCTAATATCGAATCCAGTATATTGGCTAAATGCTTCTCCCCATTATATACAGGGACTACTGCCGATACCCTGCCTTTGATATAAGTTTCTGTTTTGTTGTTATAGGATTCATCTTTCATCCGTTTACTCTCCTGGAAACATAATACGATCTATTTACATAGGGGTACTGCCGACAGACGGCCAACTCCGATAAAATTACTTACAAAGAAGTGACCTTACCTTTGGCTGGGCCGGTCACTTCTGTGTGGTTTATGTACGTAATCAAGATTTTACCCGTATGAACATTTTATCAAGAAATGGTGGACGCTACAAGGAAGTTTCCGACTTTTTCTTTTTCATTTCTATATTTTCCACTTACCAACCTTTTTTGGCTATTGACTTTTTACGCTTTTTTGCTTTTTTAACTGGTACATTTCCTTTTGCAGTAAATACAAAAACTGCAGAAATCATCAATGCCGCAATCATACTAAACAAACAGGTTGATACATTCCAATGTACAGCAGAATCATAACTTCGGTAACTGATTAAACCCAAACTTGCAGTAACGGGATAAATATTGGCTAACGCAGCATTTCCAGAGGCAAACATACCGCCATAACCATAAACAAAAGCAATAATTGTTCCGATCATATGTCCGTTTGGTATACGGGCGGCGAATGCAATAACAGGCATGACACCAATATACAAAAACAGGCAGTTAAAAATAATCTGGATAAATGTCTGCAATACTGATGTTACAGAAATTCCCGGAAATCCCATCATCAAATCAGCGATTACCGTAAATGCCGCACTTACCAGTCCAAAAAACAAAGAAAGCAATGCGCATACAAGCAGCTTTCCCCACAACAAACTGCTATATGAAACAGGTATTGTCAAAATGCTTTTCAGCGTATCGTTTTCTACTTCCCTTGCTATGATATATCCGGCAAGCAAAGCAATACACATGGGAAAAATCATAGTAACATTATTTTTGATCACCTGTTCCGTAAAGAAAGAAAATGTCCAGACTGTTCCGTCCAATGCAGTTGCGGAAAAAAGCGTCAACAGGACGGAAAGCAGCATCAGAAAAACACCTGCCCATATCATATGATACCGCTTTAATTTCCATATTTCGGTCTTAACCATGCGAAACATATCATTCATCCCCTCTCTTTTTATACATATAATCAATCACTATAACGGAAAGCAAAGCGATAACGGCTAAAATAATGATTGTCTGAAATGTAGTCGGAATTAAAT
>CAJUQJ010000074.1 GCA_910588215.1 uncultured Lachnospiraceae bacterium | reverse complement strand
AAATGAATGTAACCAAAGATGGGTTTAAGGACAGACAACTTCATATGGAAGACTATCTGCAAATGGTATCTGCGGAACAGAAAGAGTATGCAGAAGTGTCCGTCTATCAGCGGATTACAGAAAACAACCACATCATCACGGACTTTTGGGCGGACAATCTACTGGAATTAATTTTGCGAAAAGACAACTTAAACAAAGCGTATAAAAGAGTGAAATCAAACAAAGGCAAAGGCGGGATTGATGGAATGCAGGTGGATGGACTTCTGCCCTACCTGAAAGAAAACCAGAGCGAAATCATCCAGAAGATACGGGAAGGGAAATATAAGCCTAACCCAGTCCGCAGGGTAGAGATACCCAAGGAAGAAAAAGGCAGGGTCAGGAAACTGGGAATACCCACTGTTGTAGACCGCCTGGTTCAGCAGGCAACCACCCAGGAACTGGGGCCGCTGTTTGAACCGCAGTTTTCAGAGAACAGTTATGGGTTCAGACCGGGAAGGAGCCAGCATGATGCATTGAGAGCCAGCAAAAAGAATGTCGAGGAAGGGTATGTATATGTGGTGAGCATGGATTTAGAGAAGTTCTTTGATACGGTAAACCACAGCAAACTCATAGAGGTACTGTCACGGACAGTCAAGGACGGACGTGTGGTATCGCTGATACACAAATACCTGAATGCAGGAGTATTGCAGAACGGATTCTTTGAGAAAACGGAGGAAGGCGTGCCACAGGGCGGGCCGTTAAGTCCGCTGTGTGGGAACGTGATGCTGAATGAACTGGATAAGGAACTGGAACGCAGGGGGCACCGGTTCGTGAGGTATGCGGACGACGCGCTGATATTCTGCAGGAGCAGGAAAAGCGCAGAAAGGACACTTGCGAACATAATCCCATTCATAGAGGGAGAATTATTCCTGAAAGTAAACCGAGCCAAGACAACAGTAACCCATGTCAGCAAAATAAAATATCTGGGATACGCATTTTACAGGAACAAAGGGGAGTACAGATTCCGGGTACACCCTAAGAGTGCCAAAAAGATGAAAGGCAAGCTAAGGGAGATAACACAGAAGAGCAAAGGGTGGAGTAACGACTACCGGCGACAGAAACTTGCGGAGTATGCCAGAGGGTGGATAAATTACTATAAACTTGCAGACATGAAAGGACTGATGTCGGAGACAGATGAATGGCTCCGACGCAGGATACGGGCAATCTATTGGAAACAATGGAAAAGGGTGAAGACGAGGTATCGAAACTTGAGAGCATTAAAGCTGGAAGAATGGCAGGTACATCAGATTGCCAACAGCCGGAAAGGTTACTGGAGGACAGCGCAGATACTAAGAGTAGCCCTTACCAATAAAATAATAGCCAAGCTGGGCTATATCTCCATGCTTGACTATTATCTAAAAGTATCGTGAAAACTATTGAACCGCTGTATACCGAACGGTACGTACAGTGGTGTGGGAGGTCGGCTGCTCAACTAATGGGTAGCCTCCTACCCGATTGCCCGTCCCGGAGGTTACGAGGGCAGATTGGAGAAAGATATGGCAAAGGATATGACAGAAAGAGTTAGGAATGCTCAGGATAAGGCACTGGAACGTCTGGATTATATTCTGGAAACGGTTCCGGCATCGGATTTTGTTGAGATTATTGGGCGTGTTGGCGGTGATACAGTCACTTACAGAGTGTATGATGACGGCTCCGTATACGAGAAATGAGCAAGGAGGTATTTAATCATGAGGCTTGATTACAGGAAGGAGAAGTTTCAGAAAGTCAGTGTATGTGGTATCTTATGTGATTTCAGTGATATGCGTATAGACAGGAGTACCGTACCAAAACAACGATACCAGTATGAGGTTGCCGATGATGATGAGGGTCAGGGTGATCCGGCAAGAGTAAGGCATGGTATCATGGTGAACTTCTTCGGAACACTGATTAGTGAGGTGCCGTTGCCGCTTGGATACGATGATGTATTGTGGCTGTATGATGGTGATTTTGTATATCTGCAGGAATAGGGGGCAAGCATGTTTGGATGTAAGCGGAAATGCAATATCCATTTGTATAATCCACGGTGAAAACCTAAATACATATTATGTTGCAAAAAATGTAAACAGTTTATGCGATAATATATAATTACATTTTATCACGCATAAAAATAAATGTTTTATGGTTGGATTTATGTCATGTGATACTGGTATACTTTGGTAGGATTGGAGGTGAACAGAGTAATCAAAATTGATTGTCCTATGTGACTGTACCGTTTAGAGTACATCGCTGATCTTGTCCAAAAATCAATCACGTAGGAGGAAACGTGCTAAAATCGCATGGACGGGAGGATATTCAGTCAGGGTGATTGAAGATTGTTGAGCAAGAGGCGGAAAGAGAAGGAAACTGAATGATACCGTCAGTTTTCAATGAACAAAAGGAAATGTTATAAAATGAAGATGTTTTTTATACTGAAAAATGCATATAAGAAATTTTGCGGAAAGGAAGAAAAATGAATTCGGAATACCAAAAGCGTATAAAATTAGCCAAGGAAGCTGCTAATGACTTTTTTAAATCAATCGATAAGACTGGTGATATGGAGATGCTTGAACATCATAAGCAAATTGATGAAATGTATTTGAAAGCGCTTGATGTTACTGGGGTGGACACAGAAGAAGAAAGAGATTTTTATTTTCAATATTCTACGTTTTATGAATATAAAGCTGCATTTATAGTTAATAGAGGAGAGTTCGCACGACTGGCGGGGGATAAAAAGACATTCACAACCCACGAGTTAAAGGAAGTGTATGATGCATTAACAATGGTTATAGACAGTGCAATTAAGAATAATGATAAGTATCAGTCAGATTATATAAGGTACAAAGAGAAAATTATTTCTGATTTTAATAAAACGCTTGAAGAGCATGGTTTTACAGTGAAGAAGGAAGGCTGTTATATCGCCACAGCAGTTTATGGTTCATATGACTGCCCTCAAGTATGGGTATTGCGCAGCTATCGTGATAAAGCAATAGCCAGACATTTTTGTGGGAGAATATTTATACGGGCATACTATTTTATCAGCCCAATTCTAGTAAAAAAGTTTAGTGGCAGTCAGTGGTTTATACATTTATGGCGTGGAGTATTGGATGCGATAGTCGGGCATTTATTAAAGCAAGGCTATTAGAATACACCATGCACGGATAAAATGTAAACAGTTTATGTGACGAAAAATAATTACGTTTTGTTGTGCGTAAAAACAATCGCTTTATAATTGAAATTATGTCAAGTAATACTGGTATACTTTGGTAGGATTGGAGGTGAGCAGAGTGATTAAAATTGATTTTAACAATATCAATGATGAAATGGTTTATGAAGCGTTTCATGTTGATGGAAACGAGGCTGAGGCACTGAATGACAGTTATTTAGAACTATTTGAGCTGATTGGACGTGATGCAATGCTTAAATTATTTACGCATTTCCACGGGGATAAGATTGACTGTCCCATGCGGCTGTACCGTGCGGAGTTTATTGCTGATCTTGCGAAAAATGAAACAGATAGGCGTGAAAGGGCAAAAATTGCAAGGGCAGGCGGATATTCTGCAAGGGTGATAGAAGGGGTATTGAGCAAACGTCGAAAAGAAAATGAGACGGAATAATTTAGCAAAATTGATGAATACGACAAAAGTATTCAAAAGATGAAAGAGGTATGTAATGGACACATTATTGGGAATTGGAATTTTGGTTTTGGTAATTATTAACTTTGTGCTATATCATAAAATATTTGATGTTATATATTTTGACCTTCCGGGAGGATGTGCGACAGAACTCTTTGGGATTGCAATTTTTACCGCATTTGAAATAGCGATTATTAAAGGAATTATTTTAAAGATATTCAGTATGGTGGGTGCAGTTTTGGGGTTTGTAGGTAAGCTGATCTTTATTATACTTGTAGCTTCTATTGTAATATTTGTTGTCTGGAAAATACTGCAGGTGGTAAAGGAAAAAGCGAATATAGAAGGTGGGGATAAGGGAGATGTGGACTTTGCACAAAGTAATCAGGATGTGTTAGAGAAAAACATATCTAATGTGGAAATGTGTACTTGTACCAATTGTGGAAAGGCAATAAAGAGAGGATCGAAATTTTGTCAGTTCTGTGGATGCAGGATGGAAGACAATATCTGATATTAGTAATCTGGGAAGAAAGTCAAACAGGAGGAGAATGATTATGTTTTGTAGCAACTGCGGTAATCAATTACCAGAAGGAACGCTATTTTGTCAAGAGTGTGGAGAAAAAGTGAACGGAGAAGAAACGGCAACAGATCAAACGGAGAAAGTGATGCCTAATGCTGAAAATTCTTATGAGACCAATCAGGATAGGCTTAACAGAGAGAAGCAGCTTAAACATTATAAAGAAATGTCACAAGAGATGTTGGAAAATCTGAAAAAAGTACCATATCAGGGGATGTTTGACAGATTAAAGAATATGCCGTTGAAGTGGAAAATTGGAGCGGGAATAGGGATATTGCTTGTTATTGTTTTTTGTACAAGGATACATAAGCCGGGAGAGGGTGTGCGGGATGCTTATTTGGAGTCTTACAGCAATTCCATAACAGTAGAAGAGGCTTTTGATTCTTTCTTTGATAATGGGAAATGGAGCGAGCATAAAGAAGATGGAGATGTTTATGTTGTGTTCACTGGAGAGTGTACCTACTTAGATAAAAAAGCTGATATCAAAATTAGGTTTAGGATTAAAGGCGATCATTTTTACTTTGCAAATATGGAAATGAACGGACAACCGCAATCAGACATTGTTTCCGAAGCATTGCTCGATAAAGTTTACGAAGGATATTATTGATGAGAATGGAAAAGAGTTAGTGCATATGAGCAAGTATAAAAACGGAGGTAAAATTATGTTTTGCTATAAATGTGGGACAAAGTTGCCTGATGGAGCAATGTTTTGTCATAAATGTGGTGCACAGATGCTGCCAGAAAAAGAAGTTCAAATGACGTCAGAAGAAGAGGATGTGGTGAATAGCACTGCGGAACAACTTTCAAGAGAAAAAATGCTTGGCGGTTCTGAGGATGATTCATTCCATAACATGAAAGAAAATGTACCGTTGAAGAGAAAGTCGAAGAAATTACCAGTGTTGGCGGGTTCGATTATTTTGATTCTGATTGCTGCATTGACTATTGTTATGGTAGGGAAAAAAGCGGATGTTAAAGAGTACGCAGAGGAACAGAGTGAAGGGTCTGACTTGCCGGGAAATGTTGATTTGTCGGAAACCTTTACTGATCAGGATACGGGAATAACTTTTCGGTATCCGGCGAAGTGGTCGATAGTAGATGCACCGGGAGAGTATAATATTGTAGAAATGATGGATTCTGAAAATACTGCGGATCATATCGCAACATTTAAAGTGAATGTTATTTTGGATCAAGATCCTTATGGTGTGTACACACAGGACGAGGCTTCCGTAGAGGAAAATGTGAATGAATATGGTAAATTCCTTGGTTTGGAGGACAGGCAGTTGGGGGATATTTCCGCAAAGGTTTTAAAATATCGGACGAAAGGATTGCGCAGTGATGATATTATTACATTTTTCTGGTATGGGATCGGGGAGGACATGTATCAAGTAACATGTTCCTATACAGCTTCCATGGCAGATACATATGAACCAATCTTTGAGGCTGTCATGAATAGTTACACTGTGAATGCCATAGCATCAGAACCATTGCAGGAAGAGATATTTGGGTTTGAGACAGATTATAGGGAAGAGTATAGCTATAAAATCCAAGAGTTATCGGCACAGGATGAATCCATTCAGTTTGCTTTGATTGATTTAGTTGACAATGGTGTGCCGGAATTGGTGGCGGATCATCCCGGATACGATGTCAGTGTATTTACATGCATTGACGAGGGGATTGTTACACTGATGGATCAGTGGTCTTATGGTGCTATGGGTAATGTTGGATATGAGTATCTGCCGGGGGAAAATGTCATTCACAACTCTAATATGGAAAGCGCTGGAGCAATTATTTATGAATCCTATATGAAGGTTAATGACGATTATGCCATTGTGAATGTTTACGATGAAGATATCAGCGTTCGGTATATTAGAGATACAAATGCTGATGGAATAGTGGATGGGGAAGATGAATACAGTGACACGCCTATTTACTATTATGGGGAAACAGAAATCTCGGAAGAAGAATATACATCCTACCAGATTGCCGGTGAGTATGAAATGATTAAGGGAACTATGTCTGCTGATGCAATGATTGGTATTCTCTGCGGAGACGATAAAGTGACTGAAAACACGCTGAAAGATTCTGCTATAGCAATTGAAGACTATTATAGATTAAGCGGAAGATATAGTGACAGCATAGGAGAGGGTTATTTAAGCATCAGCATTTATACATCACAGGAAGATGGGAAAACAGCAATTGGGTCGGCTGCAGTATATACGGATGAGGAAGAAATATCTTTAGGTGAAATACAGCTATTTGAAGAGGGTGCTTATAAAATTGAAATGGAGACAGGAGATGAAATTATATTAAGGGAATCAGAGAACGAAGATGTTATTGTATTACAGATGTATGGAAATGGAGAATATCTGGGCGATTTTAGAATGATAGAACATTATGAATCTTAGCAGGAATTAGATAAAATTATACTTCTTAGATATAGCCGGGATCATTTAATGTTTGGCATTTGAGGGGCGGCGTAGCGTATTCGTATATTCCTATATCGTATATGCACAGTCTATACTGATATATTCTTTCTATAGCATTAAGCATACCATCAGACATGGTATGAGTATGGAAAGAAAGGAGACGGGTATGGGCAAACTGAAATTATTTGAGAACATCTTAAAAGCAGTAACCACATTAGTGGCTGCGCTTACAGCCTTTGTCAAATTTATTGGCATGGCTTTCAGTATGAAAACAGAGCAGGCATAATGCAGAAACTTGTAAAGAAGCAAAATTCTGTAAGCGGTGAAAGAACGACAGAGGGCAAATGAGATATTGATGGCGGGATGAAAAACGGAATAAAAAATCTAAGCAGGGGCTTTCCATAGGGGAAGCTCCTATTTTCGTTGCGCCACCTCTGTCTGGCAAGGAAAATTTAAGAGAAAAGGAGATGGTTTTATGTCAGCAAATGTAGAAACAATGTTCTCCGTAAGGGAGAAACCGTGGCATGGATTGGGAACAATAGTTATGGAAGCACCCACATCAGCAGATGCCCTTCGGCTTGCGGGGCTTGACTGGAAGGTGGTGCAGGAGCCTGTGTACACTGGTAATCAGGAACCAATAAAGGGATATAAGGCAAATGTGCGGAGTTCCGACAGGAAGGTGCTTGGCGTGGTATCCGAGCGGTACAAGGTGGTACAGAATACGGATGCGTTCAGCTTTACCGATGAACTGCTTGGAAAAGGGGTGCGTTATGAGACAGCCGGGTCATTGCAGGAGGGAAGGAAGGTATGGCTCCTTGCAAGACTGCCAAAGGAGTATGTCATTGCAGGGGAGCGGATCAGCTCCTATCTGGTATTTTCCAATACACATGACGGCTCCGGCTCTGTGAAAGTAGCCGTGACTCCTGTAAGGGTGGTATGTAACAATACTTTGAACCTTGCACTGAATACAGCAAAGAGAAGCTTTTCTATGATCCACGCAGGCAACATTAACGACAAGATACAGGAGGCAAAGGACACGCTCTTTATGGCGGAGCAATATATGGACAGTCTCGGTATTGAGTTTGAGCAGTTACGCAGGCAGAAGGTGACGGATGCACAGGTGAAGGAATATATTGAAATGCTTCTGCCGATGGAAAAAGATGCAACGCCAATCCAGAGTAAGAACATTATCAAACTCCGCATGGATATGAAACAGAGGTATTATGAAGCTCCCGATCTGCAGAAAGTAGGAAACAATGCGTACCGCTTTATCAATGCGGTGTCGGATTTTGCAACGCACAGCAGCCCTTTGAGGAGGACGGCAAATTATAACGAGAACCTGTTTGCGAGGACGGTTGACGGCAACCCGTTGATCGACAGGGCATACCAGCTTGTAAAAGCGGCATAGACAGGAAACGATTTTTAACCTTTTGGTCTGAAAAATAGTATATCACGGGAAGAACAAAGAGCGAATAAGGGCAGTCGGGCATGATGTTTCGGCTGTCCTTATTCTTTTGCCAGTGTCCGGGACAGATACCGGGCAGGAAGGGAGAATAAACATGTTTGAGAAAATAGCATTAGCAGGAGTCAGCAATGCAGAATGGCTCCGCTTACGGAAATCAGGGATCGGCGGTTCCGATGCAGGGGCGATCTGCGGCGTGAACCCCTACAGCAGCGCCATGAAAGTATTTCAGGATAAAACAAGTGAAGCAGTTGAAGAACAGGACAGTGAGGCAATCCGTATCGGGCATGATCTGGAAGACTATGTGGCGCAGCGGTTTGCGGAGGCTACCGGCTTAAAGGTGCGGAAGTCTAACTATATGTACCGAAGTGTGGAGCATCCCTTTATGATCGCAGATGTGGACAGGCTGATAGTGGGAGAAGATGCGGGACTGGAATGTAAGACAACAAGTGCTTACAATGCGGATAAATGGGCGGATGGTGACATTCCGCTCCATTATGTGATGCAGTGCTACCATTACATGGCTGTGACAGGGAAAAAGGTGTGGTATATTGCGGCGGTCATCTTAGGCAGGGAATTTACCTACCGCAGACTGGACTGGGATGAGAAACTGATCGGACGGCTGATATCCATAGAAGATAATTTCTGGAATCATCATGTGGTGCCGGGCATCATCCCGCCGCCAGATGGGAGCAGAGCCTGTGATGAGGTGCTGGAACAATATTTCCATACAGCGAAGAAAGCCAGCGCGATAGAACTGGTCGGATTTGATGAAAAGTTGCGGAGGCGTGAAGAAATCCTTGGTTTTATTTCTGAACTGCAGGAGGAACAGAAGCAGATCGAACAGGAAGTGAAATTGTTCATGCAGGATAATGAACTGGCGAGTAGCAACAGCTTCAATGTTTCATGGAAAAACATCGACTCCACAAAGCTTGATACGAAACGGATAAAGGAAGAGAGACCGGAGCTTTATGCTGATTACGGTAAGGTATCCCATTCCAGACGGTTTGAAGTGAAGGCGGCATAGGAGGGTGCTATGGAAGAAAAGGAAATGCGGGAACTGTTACAGCAGAGGCTCCATCTGGAACTTATGTGTTTTAAAGATTCTATGCTCCAACAGGGAAAAGAGGATATTTTCAAGGCTTCTTACAGGATTGAAATCTATGTGAATCTGTATGAAATTCTGTTAGCATATACAGAAAATTTACAGAGTGGCATGATAAGGGAACTTTTGGGGCTGAGTTTTGGCATACTGGATCATCTTTATCAGGAATGGCTGGATAGGGAGGACAGCTTTTATGCGGAACTGAGGGAGTATGCGTGTTACGAACTGGAAACAATCCCGAAAAAAGCAGATCCGTATGCGGGAGAGGAGGAAAAGGATGGAACAGAACCTGATCAGGCTGCTTAAGGCAGATGAGATTGAATGCAGGGTGTCCGTGATCAACGAAAAGGGCTTGAGCCTGCTGCTCTATAAAGATGCAAGGGTAGACCAGAAGATATTGGATGAAACATTTGGAATCTTCGGATGGCAGCGGAGCCACCAGAGCATAGAGGGGAACCTCTACTGCACCGTAGCGATTTTGAATAAAGAAACCGGGGAATGGGTAGCAAAGCAGGATGTGGGAACGACAGGCTATGCTGAAAAGGAAAAATCACAGGCATCAGACAGCTTTAAGCGGGCGTGCTTTAACTGGGGGATCGGCAGGGAACTCTATACGGCGCCTTTTATCTGGCTGCCGGCAGGGAAGGTTTCGATCCAGAGTAAAGAGAACCGCTATATTTGTAATGACCGATTCTCTGTTTCTTCTATACAATACAATGACAACAGGGAGATCAGCGGACTTGTGATTGTAAATGATGGGGGAAAGACGGTATATGAGCTGAAAGCAAAAGGAGCCAAATCGACAGGAGGCAGTAAAGGAAAACCCGCTGATGAAAATAGTAATAAAGGGAAAGCGGCACAGGAGATACCGCAGAAAGATTCTGCCGCCCTTTCTAAAGAACAGATGGACTCTTTACAGGCGGAGCTTGACAGGACAGGCGTAACCATGGAGACGGTACAGAACCGTTACCAGATACAGGAGCCGGGAGCGATGAGTAAGGAACTCTACGGAAGGGTAATGTCTGCGCTGAAGCGGACGAAATCATCAGAAGCGGCATAGTCAGGATAAAAGGGAAAATGGAAGGAGAAGGACAAATGATGAGTTTTGAGGAATTTACAGAGGATGTATTAAAAGAGATCCGTATGAAGTTGGGAGACGCATTTCAAATCAGGCAACGTGATGTGATCAAAAACAATGATGTGAAGCTGACCGGGATCGAGGTCGTAAAAGAAGAAGCAGATATCGGACCATGTGTATATCTGGATGGGGCTTATAGGGAATATAAATCTGATGGAATGAAATTCGATGAGATCGTGGATGAGGTATACAGGCTCATCCTGAAACATGCGGAGGATACGCCGGATTTCGATATATCAGGATTCCGGGAATGGGAAACTATCCGCGGGGATATTTATCCGAAACTTGTTAATGCCAAGCAGAATAAGGAACTGCTTGAAAAGATACCGCACAGGGCTTTCATGGATCTGGCGGTGGTCTATTATGCTGCGGTAAGAGACCATGCACGGAAGAATATCGGGACGATCCTTATTTATAACGGACATATGGAAATGTGGGGACAGGAAGAAGAAAACCTCTACCAGACGGCTATGATGAATATGTGCGCTGACGGTGAAGCGGATTTTACCGATATCAGAACTATTGCAGAATGTATAACGGGTATTAGCTTCCCGGAAAAAGACGGTAATGATTCACGGGATACGGATATGTACGTCCTGACGAATCAATGCAGACGGTTTGGGGCAGCGGAGATTCTTGATAAGAAGACCCTGCGGATGGTTGCAGATCAGGTAGGAGACGGGTTTATCGTATTGCCAAGTTCTCTGCATGAGACAATCGTGCTGCCGTCAAAGGAAGAAGCAGAATATGGGAGGCTGGCTGATATGGTGCGGGCGGTCAATGATACGCTGGTAGAAGCGGAAGAACGTTTATCCGATCATGTGTATGTGTACAGCAGGGATGAGGAGATGTTGAAGATTGTTGCCTGATGACGTATAATTGCGGTTAGACATGAGAAAGATAAACAGGCGGCAAGATAGATACGGCATCATGTGGCGCGAAGGAATCTCATTGTAAGAATGGTTGTTTTGTGCTACCATAAACACATAAGAAAGTCTGTGTACGAAGAAAGGAAGACTGTGATATGACTCTGATGAAGGAAAAAGCGGTTGAGATGATACGCCGTATGCCGGAAGACAATATGACGTATGTAATCAATATCTTACAAAATCTGGAAGCAATGTCCATAGACAGAAACGAAGATAAAGAAAGAGCCCAAAATGCGCTTGCGGAAATCCTGAGTATGGAGAAGCGTCTGTCGGATGATTTTGATTCTGAGAAAGAACTGAGGGAAGCGAGGGCAGAAAAGTATGAAAATCTTGGTTGATACAAATATCATACTGGATGTCCTGTTAAAGAGGGAGCCACATAAAAAAGCTGCACAGATCATTATGACAAAGTGTGCGAGCAGGGAGATCACAGGATATCTGGCGGCACACAGCATCCCAAATATATTTTATGTGCTGCGCAAAGACTATTCTCAGGAAGAGAGACGGAAGTTTATCAGAAATCTCTGTGAGATATTTCGGATATCAGACCTGAACGCAGAAAAGATCATTTCGGCTATTGATAATGAGCAGTTTTTGGATTTTGAGGATTGCTTACAGGAGGAATGTGCGGTAGCGGAAACAGTAGATTACATTGTCACGCGGAATCTGTCAGATTTTAAGCAGTCGAGAGTCCAAGTGGTCGAGCCGGAAGATTTTGTGAAATTACTATGAGATGAGTTAGGAAGAAAGTAAAATAAAAGGCATGAGGAGCAGGAAGTCTTATCAGAGATAGGATTACCTGCTCTTTTTATGCACAAGTTCATGGGACGCTATTATATTATGAAGGAACTCAGTATATGAGTATGAAATGAATACGAATGAGAAGGGGTGAACAGGATGAAGAAAAAGGAACGTAAGCGGCAAATAATCGGCGTCTTATAAGTTGCCTCCTGTTTTGGTAGTATTT
>CAJUQJ010000073.1 GCA_910588215.1 uncultured Lachnospiraceae bacterium | reverse complement strand
GTCTACAATTTGCAACAATTTTCTTCACTTTTTCCTCTACACTCCATACATCTGCGATAAAATGTCGAATAACTCATTTGCAAAGCCTTGGCTGCTTTTCTCAAAGAAATTTCTCCATCATCCCACATTTTGTAATATTTTTTAAACTCCTTTGGTACATCTTTTTTCCGGCATCCAAACTTTACACCTTTTAATTTCGCTGCAGCAATTCCTTCCGCCTGACGCTGTTTGATAAAAATTCTCTCGGTTTCTGCCACATATGCTAGAATCTGCAGTACCAGATCGGCAATAAGCGTACCGGTCAAATCTTCACTTCCGCAGGTCGTATTCAGAAGCGGCATATCGATCACTTGAATATCTGCACCGATATTTTTAGTGATAATCCGCCACTGTTCCAGAATTTCTCCATAGTCTCTTCCGAGTCGGTCGATACTCTTGATAACAAACACATCGCCCTTTTTCAACTTCTTCAATAATTTCAAGTATTGCGGTCTGGAAAAATCCTGCCCCGACATCTTATCCATATAGATGTTGCCTTTTTCGATCTGCTGCCCTTGCATCGCCAGGAATTGTCTCTCTGGGTTCTGATCTTTCGCAGATACCCTCACATAGCCATATCTCTTCATATCCGTCTGCCTCCTTTATGATCATACAAACATTTCTAAGATAAATATCATGAATTGCGAATACGGCAGTCAAGTTGTATGCTCTTTAGAGTGTCCAATCATACAATTGGAAGAAATTTGCAAAGTTTCAGAAAATAACATCAAAAAAGGAGACGCACTCTCGACGTCTCCCCATTTTTCCTGTCGCAAACGACTTACCGCATAGTTTTATCCCTCAACTGCTCCCCCGATCATACGCAGAACCTTCATCACCCCGTCTTCATCATTGGACGGCGCGATATACCTGGCTTTTTCTTTCAAAAGCGGATGCCCGTTATTCATGGCATAGCTCTCTTTGCACTGCAAGAGCAGGCTCTCGTCATTTAGATAATCCCCGAATGCCATACTCTCGTCTGCACTTATGGCGTATCTTTCCTGCAGAAATTGAAGCGCCGCGCCTTTGCACACTTCTTTGTTGGCAATGTCGATCCAACAGTCTCCCGATAACACCACATTCAGTCTGTCGTGCACTTTTCTCATGCCCCTGTAATATGTATCCGCATCATAATCCCGGAAGAAAACTGCAATCTTGATCATATGATCCTCATGGACACAGGCCCGTAGGTCTTCCACGAATTTCAATTTTTCATAATACATATGTGCATTCCGCTCCGCATCCTCAGTTGCATGGCACATATACGCCGATCTTTCCCCACAGAGAATGACCACATGACCTTCCTCTTCCTGAAAACGCTCAATGCAGTCGATCACATCCTCTTCTCTTATCGTATTGGCGTAGATGACTTCTTCGTTCTCCACCACCATTCCGCCGTTTTCCGCCAGGTAGATCATCCTGTCCCCTGTTTTTGGAAAAAGCTTCTTTATATTATAATATTGTCGACCACTGGCAATCACCATCCTGATCTCCGGGTGCGCACATACCCATTCCTCGAACCCTGCAGGAACTTCCTTGTCGGAATGAAGCAATGTTCCGTCTAAATCTGTAGCGATCAATCTGATACCTTTATCCTCTGTATTCAATTTAATGATCACGCTCCTCTCTTCTCATATGGATCGATTCTTACGAACCTTTATTTCCCTTATCATTTACTGCCAAAGATTTCTATCTTCCACTGCAGCAGTCTATCACTGCTACTATTCTACACAACCCTTTTTCCCATGTCATTACTAAATTTCATATTCTCAATCGAGTATCCCATCAATACGAACGATCCGGCTACTATCACGCACAGTCCGTCATACCCTCGAGTCTCCCGGGTAGCACACCGGATACCTTAGTCCCGCAGCTGCTCCAATATATCTTGCTCCAACACATACAACGCCCGTTCATTCTCTTCCTGGCAGAAGGCAATGATCTTATCTTCACCCTGCTCGGCGACGGCAGTCGTATCGGCCCCCAGCAGTACAAAGCAGACGTAATTATCTATTGTTTCCATGCGGGAAGCCTTAGCCTTGGCCAGATTCTGGGGATGATTGCTGTTTTCCTCTATGATGGCCGTACGGTAATCTTCCAGCGCCTGCTCCACCGCCCCCACATAGGCTTCTTTCGCCTGCACAATGATCATCGTATCAATATGCGCATCCAACACCTGCCTTTCTGCCAGGAAATCCACATACATTTCTTCCTTGATACCGATCCGCTGGGCAAGTTCCTCCTTCGTCAGATCCACTTCCGGCCAATAATTATCTCCGAGCAGTTCTTTCACGTTCTCCTTCAGTTCCGTAAGCGGTATAAATCTTTCTTTATTTAACATTGGAAAATTGCCGGCCTGGACATCATCCTCCGCCTGCTTCATCTCAAAAGCCTGACCGTTGTTGACCAGATCATCCTTCGGCAGCTGATCTTCACATCCGCTCAACAGACAAATTCCTCCGATTACTATAGCTGTCACGATCTTTTTCATAACGTCTTTTTCGCTCCTTCATTTTCTTAATTGTTTCTTTATTGTCTCTATGCGGTCTATTTGATATACTATACCCGGTACTAGTTTTTACCTTATTATGAAAAATATGTATATTGACACCGTAATTTCCCAAGACTCCTATTAAAATTTCGCAACCTCACATGTGGAAATTATGCTACTCCTTCAATCTCATTAAACATCCTGAAAGGAATTCAGATTCTATATGCTATTTAACTCTTATATTTTTATCTTCCTGTTTCTGCCGACCGTGTTGATCGGCTGGTATGGACTGAATCGTCTTAAGCAATACAAACTGGCCAATCTTTTCCTGGCCGGTATGTCTTTGTGGTTTTATGGATACTTTAATGTATACTATCTGGCTATTATCTTATCCAGTATCGGCTTAAACTACACGTTAAGCTTCCTGTTAACCTTTGTCCGTGAGGATTCGGCACATAGGAGACTTTGGAACCGGATAGGACTCTGCTCCGGTATCTTCCTGAACCTCGGCATCTTGTTTTATTTTAAATACTATGATTTTTTCATAGAAAATATCAACTATGTCTTCCACACAGACTATACGCTGAAACATATACTGCTGCCCCTTGGCATCAGCTTCTTTACATTCCAGCAGTTATCCTTTGTCATTGACAGGTGTCTTGGCAGATCGGAACACTATTCTCTGCTGAATTACCTTACCTTTGTAACCTTTTTTCCGCAGCTGATCGCCGGACCGATTGTGTTATATAAGGAAATGATTCCACAGTTCGAGGATCTCTCCCGCAGACGTTTCGACGCCTCGTCTTTCGCCCGCGGTATTTATCTGTTCATACTCGGCCTTTCCAAGAAGGTGCTGCTGGCGGATACTTTTGCCCTGGTGGCAAACTATGGATTTGCACAGACTTTTTCTCTCGACAGTATTTCCACCGTAGCGGTGATCCTGTCTTACACTTTTGAATTATACTTTGATTTCAGCGGGTATTCCGACATGGCCATAGGGCTTGGCAAAATGTTCAATATAGAACTTCCCGTCAACTTTGATGCGCCTTACAGATCCTGCAGTATCAAAGAGTTCTGGCAGAGATGGCACATTACCTTGTCACGTTTCTTTATCACCTACGTCTACATCCCGCTGGGCGGCAGCAGGAAAGGCCGGGTGCGTATGTTGCTCAATACCTTTATTGTGTTTCTTTTGAGCGGCCTGTGGCACGGATCGGCATGGACCTACGTTGCCTGGGGAGCCATGCAGGGATTACTGGTAGTATGGGACAGTCTGGGTATTATCGGCGTAAGAGGCCGGGAAGAGAAGAGACCAGCGCGCTTCCATATCCCGCCTTGGCTTGGATGGATCTTTACTTTTACGCTGTTTAATCTATCTCTCTTCTTCTTCAGAAGCCAGAGTATGTCCGGCGCCATACAACTGTTTCAGAATCTCTTTTCCGGACGTTACACGGGCAAGATCTATGAAATTGCCGCACAGCTGGATATCTCCGAGTTGTACGTGATAAGACAAGCCCTGGATATGACAGCGCCGCATTTGATAAACTATATGTACCTGTTCTTCCTGCTCCTTTTGTTCATGCTATCCTTTTTCCTGGTCTTTAGGCCTACCGCATACGAACGCACCATGCAGGGAGAAATGACTTCAAAGAAATGCTGGATCGCCTGCATTTTGCTCCTGTGGTGCATCATATCGTTATCACAGGTAAGCACATTTTTGTATTTTAATTTTTAATCGCTCCTGTTCTGCATTACGATACGGTCACAATATAGAAATCAGGATTTTTGAAAACATGTCACAAGCTCGTATAGCCTCTATGATCTCGTACATGGAGGCGGCACAGAAATGAGGTTGATCATGGAGACAGATAAGAAATTTCTCAAACTTTTTTTCATAAGGATCATTATCATGCTGGCGGCGGTCATAACCCTGGTGATCGTCTTCGACCCTTTTTATCAATATCATGAACCGCTTCCGGGTTTAAAAGCAGTGCTCACAGATAAAGAATACCAATGTATCGGAACACTGCGCACTTTTGATTATGACGCCCTTATCGTGGGATCATCGGTCTGTGAGAATTATAATGATCACTGGTTTGATGAGGGATTTGACTGTAAGACAATCAAAGCGATCCGCTCTTACGGCGCAACTGCCGATCTGTGCTATCTTCTGGATAACGCTTTTGAAAAACATGACTTGAACTACGTATTCTACAACATTGATCCGTCTTCCTTATCGGCAAGCACACAGCCCACTTACGAATCTACCGGCTGTCCCATGTACTTATACGATAAGAACCCGCTGAATGATTATCCTTATCTGTTGAATAAGGATGTTATAATGGAAAAGCTTCCTTACATGCTGGCTTATTCTTTCATCGGCGATTATGACGAAGGCAATTCCTATAACTGGGCACAGTGGAAATATTTCGGGCAGGATATGGCAATGGGTCTCTATACGAGACTTCCTTCTGTCAAGACTATGAAGCCTGAGACTGTCAACCAGGAAGAGTTAGAAGGCAATATCGCGCTGCTTACCGCACAATTGGAGGCACACCCGGAGACCACCTTTAAGTTCTTCTTCTCACCTTACTCCATGCTCTGGTGGGATAACGCATACAGGAGCGGTGAAAGAGATGCCGTTATCTATAATGAGAAGCAGGCCGTCAAAGCTCTTCTTGAATACGACAATGCGGAAGTTTATTTCTATCAGGATGATAAGGATGTCATCACGAATCTGGATAACTATATGGATATCGTTCATTTTTCGAAAGATATCAATTATTATATCTATGATAAGCTTGTAAGAGGGGAAGAAAGGCTGACTAAGGAGAATTATGAAGAGCGGCTTAATGGCATGTACGAACTATCGCAAGAGATCGTGGATGACATAATAACGGAATACTATCATTGACGTGAAATATTGCCAACTGTACGGTTGAATGCTCCAAAGAGCAGTCTTTACAAAAATACAACACAAAAGAAAGGAAACAGTATCATGAAATTCATATCCTGGAATGTGAACGGCCTGAGAGCCTGTGTGGGTAAAGGCTTCACGGAATTTCTCCTGTCTGAGGACGCAGATCTTTTCTGTGTACAGGAAACCAAACTGCAGGAAGGGCAGATCGCACTGGAACTCCCTGGTTATCATCAATACTGGAATTACGCAGAGAAGAAAGGATATTCCGGTACGGCGATCTTTACAAAGAAGGAGCCTCTTTGTGTATCCTACGGTATAGGAATCCCACAGCACGACCATGAGGGACGTGTGATCACACTGGAGTATCCCGAATATTACTTTATCACCGTCTATACGCCCAATTCGCAAAATGAACTGGCACGATTAGACTATCGTATGCAGTGGGAAGATGATTTTCTTTCTTATTTGCAGAAACTGGAAGAAAAGAAGCCTGTTATCTTCTGCGGTGACTTAAATGTCGCCCACCGGGAGATCGATCTGAAAAATCCGAAGACCAACCGCAGGAACGCCGGTTTTACAGACGAGGAACGGGCTAAATTTACAACGCTCACAGAGGCAGGATTTATCGATACTTTCCGGCATTTCTACCCAGATCTGGAAGGCGCCTACTCCTGGTGGTCCTACCGGTTCAACGCCAGAGCCAAGAATGCAGGCTGGCGTATCGACTACTTCCTCGTCTCACAATGCCTGAAAGAAAAGCTGCAGGATGCCGTGATCTACAAGGATATCATGGGTTCCGACCATTGTCCGATAGGACTTTCCATTGCTTTATAGTAAACGACATAACAAATTTCTGCTTCCGGTTCCTGCCAAAGCCATATACGGGAGCTTTTGCAGGACCGAAAACGAAATTTTTAATGTCGTTAACTATAGAAGATTAGGAACAGCGTAACGCACAGTCAGACCAAGAAGGAACAAAATGAAAATAAACAGAAAATACAGAGCCTGCCTCTACGTAAGCACACTTTTAGCTGCAGCGGTCTGTGTCGTCATTCTCTCCCATCTCCGGGAAGAGAGGCGCGAACCGGAACAGATTTCTCCTCTCCACTTCACAGTGGCCGGCCAGGAGATCTCTCTATGGCCAAAAAACGAACAATATTATGGTTTCCTGCCTTCAGCCTGCAAACAGACCGGGCTAGAACCGGAAATCTCCGGGGATATCGATCCAGACTCTATTGTATGGATGTATTCGGAACACATTCCGGCGGTTTTTATTGAGACAGAATCCGGAACGTCCGACCAGATCAACAATGACAAAAACGTGAAAGAGACTGGGACCATCACCGTACTGGAACCGGATGGCAGTATCAGTCTGGAACATTCTCTGGAATATATTAAGGGCCGGGGTAATACTTCCTATACTGAATTTGACAAGAAGCCTTATCAGATCAAGCTCACGGAGTCTGCACCTTTTCTCGATATGGAACCCGGTAAGAAATGGGTCTTTATCTCTAACTCCGCCGACTCTTCTCTGGTCCGGAACGCTCTGTCCAGAAGCTTAGGCAGTCACCTTGGCCTTGCGCAATCGGACAACGGCACCTTTGTCGATCTGTATCTGAACAAAGAATACATGGGAAATTACTATGTAGTGGAGAAGATTGAGATCAAAGACAACCGCCTGCAGATCTCAGATCTGGAGAAAGCCACTGAATACGAAAATGATACCGATGATCTTGGCATTTACGAGACAGCCTGGACTGACACCACCAAGGCTAAGCAGATTCCACATGACCCGGAGGATATCACAGGCGGTTACCTGATCGAACGGGATTTTGACAACAGATTCTTAAAAGAAGTGGAGACAAACGAAAGCTATTTTATCACGGATGCCAAGGAATGTTTTATCGTCCGCGAACCTGAGTACACTTCCGAAGCTCAGATCGCCTATATCAATGATTATGTTCAGAGTGTGGAGAATGCCGTTCTTTCCGCGGAGGGCATCGACGGCATCACCGGAAAGTCCTACCAGGAATTGATCGACGTAGAATCCTTTGTGCGCAAATATCTGCTGGAAGAAGTGACTGCCAACTATGACGGCGGCGTGGCGAGTTCTTACTTCTACAAAGATTCGGATACGATAGACGGCAGGCTTTACGCCGGACCAATCTGGGATTATGATGTTTCCTGGGGAAATTCTCCTGCTTACCTCGGACAGATCTCCACCTCACCCGAACGGCTTTCCAGACTGGCATCCCACAGCGATTCATCGATCCTATTCCAGAGCCTGTACAATAAACCGGAAGTCTATGAAAGAATCGTCGCCTGCTATACGGAAGAAGTCAGTCCCTATCTGACGCTCCTTGCCGACGAAATACTTCCGATGCTTCATGAGATCACTGCTGCCTCCGCGTCTATGGATCATATGCGGTGGGAAGAACAGTATAGAAAGAACGGATATGATAACGACCGGTCGGAGCAGATTGCCTTTATCGCAGACTATATCAAGGGCCGTAAAGATTTCCTTGACCGGGCATGGACAGATCAAGTTCCCGTTCACACAATCACACTGCTGGTCGAAGGAGTCGTCTATGATACCTTGTACGTTCTGGATAATGACACCCTGCCGGAATTTCCGCAGGTTCCTACCGAACATGTACAAGTGAATACATGGGTATCCGCTGACGATGGCGAGGTTCCCGACCCCAGTGCACCGGTAAAGAAAGATATGACATTTCAGGCAGTTTTGCAATAAGACGTATAAAAGAGCATTCTCTGTTTTTCATTTTCAGAGAGTGCTCTTTTTATATTGTTGATATTATTGACATTTAATAATTATTTATTGATATTCGATAAATTTTTATTGACATTCATTTCCAATGGTGTTACTGTATCATTACAAAAGATCATTAATGAAAAGAAAGGACTGCTTTTATGAAAGACAAACTAACACTCTTCACCAAGTATCTGCTTGACTTCATGTTCTATTCCGGCATGCTCGTCATCATAACGCTGCCCTTCAGTGTCAGATTTTATGGCAGATACAGCACTTATTTTGCAGAGAATTACTATTCTTTATGTGTCGTCCTGTTCCTGTCCGGTATCTTCGCCATTTTGATCGTCCAGCAACTGCGCAGGATGTTCCGAACTGTCATAGACGACGACTGCTTTATTCGTGAGAATGTCAAAAGCCTTGAGAAAATGAGCACCTACAGCTTTTTTATCGCAGTCATCACCGCATGCCGCCTTTTTATCTTTATTACGCCTTCCATCTTTATCATTATTCTTGTCTTTGTGATCGCAGGGTTATTCAGTAAAGTGTTGGCGGGCGTTTTTGACAAGGCAGTGACCTACAAACTGGAAAATGACCTCACGATCTGACAATACTATAATAAGGAGACTACCATGGCGATCATCATTAATCTGGATGTAATGATGGCGAAGCGCAAGAAAGGACTGACCGAACTGGCAGGCGAAATCGATCTTACCCTTGCGAATCTGTCCATCTTGAAAAATAACAAGGCAAAAGCAATCCGTCTCTCTACTCTGAATGAGATCTGCAAGGCATTAGACTGTCAGCCGGGCGATCTGTTACAGTATGTGGAGGACGAAGATTCCACGGAAGATACGAATGCCTCTGCCGATTCAAAGTAAACTTATAACGGGCTGCATGTCCATCCATCCTATGAAAATCCAAGAATTTCATAGCAAAGCATCTTATACAAGAAAGGAGTCCAATATGGAACAGATAAAACAACATGTAAATATCTCAGATCGGGAACAACCAGCCACAGCAAACGGAACACAATATAAGAACAACCCATATCCTGCTGCTCAAACACTGAACAGTCCGTATCCTGCTGCCAATGCACAGCCCAGGAACAACACCCCGTACACGGCGCCTCAGCCGGTCTACGTTTCAAAACCTGACACCGTCCACACGAAGGCTATGAAAGAACATTTCTCCTTCTATAGCATCGGGGGCTTTCTCTATGCGGTTTTCTATACTTTCTGTCTGTATAAGAACGCATCCGGTATCACCTACCCTTTTTTTCGTCGCAGGAACCCTCTTCTATTTCTACTTCTCTATGCAAAAGTTAGGGGTTCCTTACAAAAAAAGCAGTATCTTCTATCTCGTCAGCATTCAGCTTCTGGGGATCTCCAACTGCCTCACTGACTCCCCGCAACTGCTGTTCCTGAATAAATGCGGCATCTTTCTGCTCGCCTTTATCCTGATGCTGCACACGATGTACACCGACAAGGGCTGGGGATTTCCTAAATATTTTACAGCCTTCTTCCAGATGATCGGCACCACTATCAGCTGTCTGCTTTGTCCTTTCGGAGACATGGTATCTTATTTTGATGCACAAAAACAGCAAAAAAGTGGTAAAAAAAGCTGCTTTATCCCTATTTTTATCGGTATTGTCATTACCGTTCCGCTGCTTTTGATCGTCATTCTGCTCTTATCCAGCGCTGATGCGGTATTTGCCGGGATCTTTGACAGAATACTGGAATCCATCAACTTCAAGACAATATTCGGCATACTGCTCACAACAGTCTCTGTATTCTTCTGCTCTTATGCGGCTTTTGCAGCCCTTGCCATGAAAAACATCAAAGAATCACAGACGGATCACAGACACCAGGAACCGATTACTGCGATCATCATCACAGCGGCATTATGTTTTGTCTATCTGATCTTCAGCGTGATCCAGATTCTGTATCTTTTTATCGGAAATATGCAGCTTCCCGAAGGGTATACCTACTCCAGATACGCCAGAGAAGGATTCTTCCAACTACTGACCGTATGTATCCTGAACCTGATCATCGTGCTGATCTTCCTCTATCTCTTCCGGGAAAATATCGTGCTGAAGATACTGCTCACGGTTCTTTCCGGATGCACTTTTATCATGATCCTTTCCAGCGCCCTGAGGATGCTGATGTATATCAACCGCTATAATCTTACACTGCTGCGGATCTTTGTACTCTGGGCACTTGTAGTCATCTTCCTGCTAATGATAGGTGTTACCGTATTTATCTACCGGAACAGTTTTCCGCTCTTTCCTTATAGTATGGTGACAGTCACTGTGTTCTATATTGCGCTCTCCTTCGCACACCCTGATTACTGGATCGCCCGCTATAATCTTAACCAGGATCACCTGGTCTATCTGGATGACTATGATATCCATGATAACCAGAGATATCTTTCCACCCTGTCGACAGATGCGGCGCCAATCCTGCTCAACGACAAATATAACATCTATATCAGAGAAATAAATGACTATATCCAAGAGGAAGGATTTCCGGAAAGCTATGAGGAAATAAGGAATCGCCTAAACCCTGAGGACGGTACCGTAGAGCAATTAGACTGGATGCGCCGATATTATCTGAAAGTGGAAGAACAGTCAAAAAATATGCATATAAGAAACTTCAATTTCTCGATCCATGCAGCAGAGAAATATCTGTGGTAATTCTTGTTGCCATCCTGCAATCATGTTATGATAGAAACAACTGTCGATCAGAACAGCGCACCTGCTGCGCTGTTTGTGAACGCGCCATGCATTCGTATAGACCATCTGTATGAATGCATGTGTGCATATCATACATGCAGAATCGAGGTATTACTTTATGAGGGGTAGAAAATCACTACAGGATGTCGCTTATGCTCTGTTTCTCCTAACAGCGATCATTTTATTGTTTTTCTGGTATACGTCCGAGAACAGCAGACGGATGGAAGAACGGAACAAAAGCTATGCGGCTGACTCCGCCCGCTCTACGGCTGTCAAGATCGATGAAGAACTCAACAATGCTCTGGATCTGATCACCACCTATGTTTATTTCATAGAAGACGGATTGACTGAACCTACTATCACACTTTCCATGTTGGACAAACTTGTAGAACATTCTCTGTTTGACGTACTTCTTTTCACGGATTCCAATGGTATAGACCATATCAGTGACGGCAGGACTTCTGATGTATCTGACCGTACCTTTTATTTGGACGGCATGAACGGCGGCAAAGGTACGGATATCATATTTGACCCCCATTTTTTCAATGAGATAATGGCTTGTTTCTATGCACCGATCCACTATGACGGTGAAATCATAGGTGTGCTGCGAGGAGCCTATCTGGCTGAAGAGTATCTGCACGATATGCTGAATATCACTTACTTCGGCGAACAGGCCGGCCTGTTTCTATGCACGCCCGACGGCAGAGTGATCGCAGGATCCGATGACAATGAGAGAACTTATGAAGGCAATCTGATAGATATTCTGCTGCAGAACAATGTGATCGACGAACATACCGCCACCGGCGCCAAGGATATTTTCGCAAACGGCGGTGAAGGTGCTTTTCTCTGTGATTCCGGCAGTCTGACCGACAATCTATGCGTCACATGGCTGCCAAACCACGATTTTGTTCTTGTACAGACCTTTCCCAAAAATGTTACTCAGCTTATGATCCGGGATGAAAATCTTGTCGGCATCCGTTTGGAGATCGTTCTGTTACTTCTCTTTGCCATCTATGTAGTCCTGCTGCTTTTCCGCGCCAGACAAGAGAAAAAACTGCTGGAACAGGAAAATCACGATGTTAATTCACTTTTAAACCGTAAAGAAAGGCAGTATCGGATTGCCATAACATCCAATGCTTTCTGCACTTTTGAATTCAATCTCACCAAAGATATGATTGAAAACGACATTGTCCATACGGCAAACGGGAAGCAGATTTCCCTCCTCGAACCAGTCGGGTTGAAAGCACCCTGCCATGCCTCCGAATGTTTTGAAAAGTGGAAAGCTTTTGTGTTGGAAGAATCTATTGATGAATATAGCTCCATGGTCAATACAGCATATCTACAGGAACGTTTTGATCAGGGAGATACCCAGATAGATGTGGATTACTGGGGACAGGCTTCTGCAAAGCAGCAGATGTGCGTCCGCCAGTCTTTTATCATGACAAAGGACGATAAGACAGGTGATATCATGGTGATGGTAGTCTCCAAGGAGATTACGGAACAGGTACAGGAACAGAAAGCACAAAGACAGGCATTGCAAGATGCCCTGATGCAGGCACAGCACGCCAACAACGCCAAGACCACTTTTCTCTCAAATATGTCCCACGATATCCGCACGCCGATGAATGCTATCATTGGATTCACCACCATTGCCGTCAGTCATATTGACAATAAAGAACAGGTAAAGGATTGCCTGCAGAAAGTTCTCTCTTCCAGCAATCATCTGTTGAGCCTGATCAACGATATTCTTGATATGAGCCGTATTGAAAGCGGCAAAGTGCAGATCAAAGAACAGGAATGTAATATTTCCGAACTGATGCACAATCTGGTCAATATCATCCAGCCGCAGATAAAGGCAAAGCAGCTGAAACTGTTCATTGACACTTTTGAAGTAGTTAACGAAGATGTGATCGCGGATGCCCTGAAAATGAATCAGGTGTTTATCAATCTCTTAAGCAATGCGGTAAAATATACTCCGGCAGGCGGCACAATCACCTTCCGCATTATGCAGAACACTACCTTCCGCCATGGTTACGGAGACTATATCTTTATGATCAAGGATACCGGCATCGGCATGTCCGAGGAATTTGTGAAGCATATCTTTGAACCTTTTGAACGTGAGACAACCGTGACAAGATCCGGTATACAGGGAACAGGACTCGGCATGGCGATAACGAAGAATATCGTCGAAATGATGAACGGCAAAATCTCCGTAGAAAGTGAAGTTGGGAAGGGCAGTACTTTCACCGTGGAATTCTCCCTGAAACTGCAGGATGTAGATAAAAATGTGGAACAGCTCAAAGAATTGGAAGGGTTGCGTGCTTTGGTGGTAGACGATGACTTTAACATCTGTGAGAGCGTTAGCATGATGTTGCAACAGTTGGGTATACACGCTGAATGGACCACTTCCGGCAAAGAAGCCGCTTATCGCGCCAAGACTGCCCATGGTAGTGTCAAGTAATCTATGAAAAACTGAGCCGAAAAAAATAGGCTCAATTGAA
>CAJUQJ010000072.1 GCA_910588215.1 uncultured Lachnospiraceae bacterium | reverse complement strand
AACACCCACTTCTATTCATGGTGGTATCATAATGTAGGATATGGGTGTTTAGAAATTGAGTTGTGCTATGCAGGAGAGTGCTGGCTGTTATGCGAAAGGAGGATATGACTGTGAAGAATGCGAACAGGATGTATGCTGCAGCAGGGATGGTTTTACCCTGGATTACATTGAGTTTGCTGATTGGAGTTTCTACTTATTATTGTGAGCTTTTATGGCTGAGAATAGTCTGTATATTGGTCGCAGTATTGAATGGAAGCGTTATGCTCAGACTGGCAAGGGAAGTTTTCAGGATGAGCAGAGAGAAGGCGGAAGAGGGTGTTTGACGGATTCGCCTATGCCGGGCAGGACAGGGACGTTTTCGATTCGGGGTCAAGAAGTCAAAATTGTGTAATTTTCCACCAAAATAATGGAAGTGTTTCCCAAAACAGGGATATATAATGTATTTATTATGAAAGTCTTCGACTTTCATAGCATGGATGGCCATGCGGCCCGCCAAGCGTCAGGAATGCTGTAACCTGGATTGGCGGCCTGTAACGTGGGAAAATAACAGGAGGATGTGACATGATTCAGAAGTATGTATACGGTAAACCATTCACAACAGAAGCCGTAGTGGAAGAGGTGGCAGTGGCGGCAGGTACGCTGGCTTATGGCCGCATTGAGACGGAGCAGGGATTTCGCTTTACCTACAAGATGGAGGAGAATGATATCGTGTATGGCCTTGGGGAGGCCAACAGGGGATTGAACAAGCGGGGGTACTGCTATACAAGTGACTGTACAGACGATCCGAACCATACGGAGGATAAGCGATCCCTGTATGGCGCGCACAACTTTATTGTCGTGGCTGGCAGAGAGACATTTGGACTGTTTTTCGATTATCCGTCAACAATCACTTTTGATATCGGATATACGAAGACAGATACATTACAGGTGTCATGTGAAGATGCGGACCTGAACCTGTTTGTGATCGACGGAGATTCCCCCTATGATATTGTGAAGCAGTTTCGCGCGATCATCGGCAGAAGTTATATTCCGCCCCGGTATGCCTTTGGATTCGGGCAGAGCCGCTGGGGATATAAGACGAAGGATGATTTCCGCAGGGTGGTGGACGGATATAGGAGCAACGGCGTTCCGCTTGATATGGTCTATATGGATATCGACTATATGCAGAGTTTCAAGGACTTTACACTACATGAGGATAATTTCCAGGATTTCCCGGCTTTTGTGCAGGAGATGAAAGACAGGAATATCAGGCTGATCCCGATCATCGACGCGGGTGTGAAGGTGGAAAAGGGTTACGATATCTATGAGGAAGGGGTGAAGAACCGTTACTTCTGTCAGCGAGAGGACGGCAGTGATTTCGTGGCAGCGGTCTGGCCCGGGGATACGCATTTCCCGGATGTGCTCAATGAGGAGGCGCGGCAGTGGTTTGGTGATAAGTACCGGATTCTGACTGACCAGGGTATCGAGGGCTTCTGGAATGACATGAATGAGCCGGCAATCTTCTATTCTCAGGAGGGGATAGCGGAGTTAAAGGCAGCGCTGCAGGATTTCTTGGAGAATGAGAGTGGCGATGGTATCACAGCCGGGGAGATGGCTGCGGATAACAGGAATAAAGGCGAAGCCGGTGAAGAAAATGCTGCAGAAGCCGGCAAGAAACGTTTTGCCGGACCATCTGTATGGCCGCTGATGTGGAAAATTGGCAGTCTGGCTAACAGCAAGGAAGATTACAGACGTTTTTATCATAATACAAAGGACGGGCGGGTGCGCCATGATAAGGTACACAATCTATTCGGTTACTATATGACGAGAGCAGCCGGCGAAGCCTTCGAGCGGATCGATCCCGACAAGCGGTTCCTGATGTTCTCCCGTTCTTCCTATATCGGGATGCATCGCTATGGCGGCATCTGGACAGGAGATAATAAGTCCTGGTGGTCACATATCCTGTTGAACCTGAAAATGCTGCCGTCTTTAAATATGTGCGGGTTCTTATACAGTGGTGCGGATCTGGGTGGATTCGGTGCCGATGTGACGAGAGACATGCTGCTGCGCTGGCTGGCACTTGGTGTATTTATGCCGTTGATGCGCGATCATACGGCACAGGGGACGAGAGAGCAGGAGTGCTATCAGTTTGAGAATATCGAGGATTTCCGGCATGTGATCGGCGTGCGCTACCGTCTGATCCCCTATCTGTACAGTGAGTATATGAAGGCTGCATTAAATAACGACCTGTATTTTAAACCGTTGGCGTTCGTTTACCCGGAAGATGCCATGGCTTTGCAGGTGGAAGATCAGGTCATGCTGGGTGATGAGATCATGATCGCACCGGTTTACACCCAGAATGCGAAGGGACGTTATGTGTATCTGCCGGAAGAGATGAAATTTGTCAAGTTCCTGCCGGACGGCACGATCTTTGAGGAAGTTTTGACGAAAGGGCACCATTATGTAGAAATCGCCCTGAACGAAGTACCGTTATTCATCCGCAGCGGTAAGTGCATCCCGCTGGCAGATGCGGCAGAATACGTGGAGGCGCTTGATCTGGAGCATATGACGATGCTGGGATTTGCAGGGGCAGAATATATGCTGTATGAGGATGACGGCGTGAGCAAGAATTACAAGGGATCCGACGAATATCGGAAACTTTCTATGTAGTCGTATTTCGATGATGATTAGCAGGCATGGGAGCTGTTGGCTTCCCATGCCTGTTTGCTCATACAGGAAGTGTTTTCGATTATTCGCGTTTGCCGATATAGGAAATATTTCCGGCCGAATCTTTCGTTTCAGGCATTCAGTCTCTTGTTAAAGGGACTGTTTTTTAAAAGGATTGTGGACGGCTGGGGGTAAGTATGCTATGCTGGAAAAAATGCAATTTATTCCACCTGTGCGGTTGGACGCTCCAAGGAGCATCCAACCCGACTTCCACATTCACAAAACCCGCGCTTACGCGCTTTTGCGTCTGCTTGCGCATCCGCATTTTGCTCATTTGGAAGTGGGTTGCTAATCCAATGCCTTGCCTGCATTGCCATAAATGGCATGCAGACTGGTCATTGGATTGCAACCGCACAGGTGGAATTTATTCATCAAGGAGTTTGTGACGCTTCGGAATGGAGGAAAAGATCAAAATATGAAAACATTTCAGAGGATTTTGTATGGCGGGGATTATAACCCGAATCAGTGGCCGAGAGAGATCTGGCAGGAAGACATGAAGATGTTTAGGAATGCCCATATCAACAGCGCTACGGTCAATGTGTTTTCCTGGGCGAAGATACAGCCGTCCGAAGAAGAGTACGATTTCTCGGAATTGGATGACATCATCGACATGCTCAGCAGGGAAGAGTACGATATCGTGCTGGCCACTTCCACCGGCGCGATTCCGGCATGGATGGCAAAGCGCTATCCGGAGGTGGAGCGGACGGACTACGAGGGAAGACATCACAAATTCGGGCACAGACACAATGCCTGTCCGAATTCTCCGGTCTATCAGAAATATTCGGCAAAACTGGCAGGCAAACTGGCAAAGCGGTACGGGAGCAACCCGCATATAAAGTGCTGGCATATCAATAATGAGTACGGCGGGGAATGCTATTGTGAGAACTGCGAGAAGGCATTCCGGGTTTGGCTGAAGAAGAAATACGGCACGCTGGATGCGTTGAACCAGGCGTGGAATATGGAGTTCTGGGGGCATACCGTTTACGACTGGGATGAGATCGTACTGCCCAATGTGCTGGGCGATGGCATGGAGAATGGCAGGACGGCATTCGCCGGAATCTCTCTGGACTATAAACGGTTCAATTCAGATAGTATTTTAGCGAATTTCATCGGTGAGCGGGAAGCCATTCGGGTTTTTGACAAGGAGACGCCGGTCACGACTAATCTGATGGGTACTTTTAAAGGGCTGGACTATTTCAAATGGGCGAAGGAGATGGATATTGTCTCCTGGGACAATTATCCCAGGTATGATACGCCGTGGAGTGAGACAGCCATGTGCCATGATCTGATGAGAGGGTTGAAGGATGCGCCGTTCATGTTGATGGAGCAGACGCCAAGCCAGCAGAACTGGCAGGCGTATAATTCCCTGAAACGGCCGGGACAGATGCGGGCACAGAGTTATCAGACGATAGCGCACGGAGCGAATACGATCCAGTTTTTCCAGCTGCGCAGAAGCGTCGGTGCCTGTGAGAAATTCCATGGAGCGGTGATCGCCCACGCGGGGACGGAGAATACACGCGTATTTAGAGAAGTCGCTCAATTGGGGGCTGAACTGGAAAGATTGGGTGATGCGGTACTGGACAGCCGCAATGAGGCACAGGTCGGGATTGTGTTCGACTGGGACAACTATTGGGCTCTGGAGTATACGAGCGGACCGTCTATCGACCTGACTTATGTCAGACATATCCATGAGTATTACAAGTATTTCTATGACAGGAATATTGCCGTAAATATGATACCTTGCGACGCAGATTTCAGCCAGTATAAATTGATCGTTGCACCTGTGCTTTACATGGTGAAGGATGGAATGGTGGAGGCGCTGGAAACTTATGTAGAAAATGGAGGCACTTTTGTGACCACCTACATGAGTGGTATCGTAGGACAGTCGGATAATGTGCATTTGGGTGGTTATCCGGGACCGCTGCGGAAGCTTGCTGGCGTGTGGGTGGAAGAGATCGATGCTCTGGCGCCGGAACAGTGCAACGAAGTGGTTATGCATAACGGCACATCCTGCAGCTGCGGGCTTGTGTGTGACCTGATGCATCTTGAAGGGGCAGAAAGCCTTGGCGAATACGGCAAAGATTTCTATCAGGGAATGCCGGCAGTGACCAGAAACAGTTTCGGAAAGGGGCATGTTTACTATGTGGGTACGCATATGGAAGAACAGGGGATTTCCGGCATTCTGGAGCAGGCGGCAATGGATGCAGATGTGAAAAGTGAGATTTCGGATGGGAATGGACTGGAGATCGTCTGCCGCAGCGCAGGGGAAAAGAAGATTTATTTTGTCTTAAACTTTACCGATCAGGAGAAACATATACCGGCGGCTCTTCTCGGGAAAAAAGATCTGCTTTCCGGAGAGGACGTAACGGAGGAGACAGTGCTGAAGAAATACGATGTATTTATATTACAGTAGCTATTTTTACGACATGAAATCTCTGGCGTGATCATAAGCGATGATTTTACTGTCACCAACTATAAAAGAGCCACAGATACGCCCTACGGGGAACCGTGTATCTGTGGCTCTTTGTACTTTCATAGGAAACTACCATCATGCTCAGCCTGCCGCTTGGCGGGCCGCATGGCCATCCAAGCTATGAAAGGCGAAGATTTGCAATAGGTATACGGCGGTGATTAATAATGATACTTGTTCCGTTTGCCGCGCAGAAACAGTATTGCAACAATAACGGCGGCTATTTCCGCGGCCACGATGGAGATCCATATGCCGTCCAGGCCCAGGATAAGCGGCAGGAGCAGCACGGCGAGGATCTGGAAGATCAGCGTCCGCAGAAAGGAGATCAGCGCAGAGGTCAGGCCGTCTCCCAAGGCAGTAAAAAAGGCGGAGCCGAAGATGGCGAATCCGGCGAACAGGAACGAAAAGGCGAAGATAAAGAAGCCGCGCAGCGTCATGTCCAGCAGTTCCTTGTCATAACTGACAAACAATAAAGAGAGAGGTTTTGCCAATGCCTGTGATGCAAGGAACATAAGAATTGCAAATACACCTGTTATGATAAAACTTTTCTTTAGTAGTCCCTTGAGCTCATCATAATTTCCTGCGCCACTGTGATAGCCGACCACCGGCGAGACGCCTACGGAAAAACCGATAAAGGCGGACAGGAAGATCAGATTGACATACATTAACACGCCGTAAGCGGCGACTCCATCTTCTCCGGCGTAGTGTAACAGCTGGACATTGTACAGCATGCTGACAAGGGAAGTGGAGACATTGCTCATCAGTTCCGAAGAACCGTTGATACATACTTTCAATAGTGCGGCGGCGTCCAAACGCGTTTTTGTCAGTCGGAGCAGACTGGTGTTGGGGCGGGCGAAATAGAGGATGGGAAGCAGGCCGCCGATGCACTGTCCGATGGCGGTAGCTGCCGCCGCACCCTGCAGTCCCCATTGAAATACAATGATAAAAAGTGCATCCAGAAAGGCGTTGGTCAGTCCGGCTGCGACCGTGATATAAAGTCCCAGTTTCGGTTTCTCCGCCGTGGAGAACAGACATTGGAATTCATATTGCAGGATATAGGCACAGATTGCGGGAAGAAGGATCTTTCCATAGGTGACGCAGTCTTCTAACATCTGTCCCTCTGCACCGAGCATGGATAAAAGAGGGCGCAAAAATAACATCCCCAATCCTGCCAAAACGATGCCGCAGGCCAGGGAAACATAGACCAGCATGGAAAAAAGCTGATTCGCCTTTTCTCGGTGACCGGCTCCTATAGTGATGGCGATCAAAGCGCCGCCGCCTGTTCCGAACATGAAGCCGACACAGCCTAAGATGATCAGGACCGGCATGATAAAATTAACGGCGGTGAAAGCCGTCTTTCCTACGAAATTGGATACAAAATACCCGTCAACTACACCGTAGATCGAGGTGAAGATCAACATGATGATAGAGGGCAGTGTATATCGTAACAGTCGTTTGTAATCAAAGTGGTCTGATAATTGTATCATTGGTCTCATTACTCCTTTTGAAAATTTGGGTGTTTACGAACGGTGCAGCAGGTGCGCATCCTGGCGTTCGGCAGGTCATCTGTCGGTCAGCTTACAAGACATGGCGCGCAAGTCCCGCAGATAGGCCTCTGTCAAGGCAACATAACGTTCCATATCCTCTCTGGGCCAGGAGGCGAAGATAGCATTCTCCATCATCATGATACGCCCGGCGGTTTGTTCTGCCATGCGTTTCCCGGATTCTGTCAGACAGACATTTTTATTCTTGGGGCCAAGTGGCTCCAGATAGATAACGCCCTCATTTTCCAGCTTTCGCAGAGCGGAATTGATGGTCTGTTTGCTGAGGCCGGTGAGTCGGCAGATTTTCTGTAGCGGACAGTCTGTACCATTGTCACAGATGGTATAGAGGATCCGCATCACACTGTCCGAGAGGCCCAGCCTGGTGGATATCTCATGATAGGTAGCGTCAATCTCCCCAACCAAGTAATTGTAGCGTTTCATTTCTCTGGAAAAATTGTCTGACATAGTCGTTTTCTCCTGTATAGATCTGCTTTACAAATCGCTTTCGCAGATAATATTGCTTGTCTTTGGATTCGTGCTTTTGCAAATCGGACTCTCAAAAATAGTATGAAATCGTACCAACAACGCCAGTATAGTATGATTTCGTACTAATGTCAAGAGAGAAATTCTGCTCGCGTCCTCAGCGTAAAACGCTTTGTAATGGAGCAAAAATATGATAGAATAAAGATCTTGAAGAGATCTTGAATCGGCTGCAGATGAATGTTTCCAATAATTATAGTAAACGACATAACAAATTTCTGTTTCCGGCTCTTGCAGGATCCGTATACGGCAGCTCCTGCAAGGCCGAAAACGAAATTTCTAATGTCGTTAACTATATAAGGACGCTGCACAGCAGAATCTGGCGGAGTTTGAGGACAGACTAAGAAGTCTGGAAGCATCCGGGAGGATTGGCGATGCACTGCAGGCGCAGTATGAAGAAATCCTGCGAAGGTACAAGGAGCAGATGACGAACTTTACGCATAAGGACCAGAAACCATACTGGACGTAATGGATGTTGTCCAGTGGTGTGCGCAGCATCAAGAATTGTAACACGTGTTATTTCAATGGAAATGGAGATGATATAATCTATGCAGTCAACTGATTTTTCTAAAGGAAAGGTCTGGCAGAATATAGTGGCCCAGGCTATACCGCTGATCCTGGCACAACTGGTGCAGCTTCTGTATAACGTGGTGGATCGTATCTACATCGGGCATCTGCCGGGAGCGGACAGTATGGCTCTGACGGGAATTGGCCTGGTGTTTCCGCTGACTACGTTGATCGCGGCCTTTACTTTTCTTTTCGGTACAGGCGGTACGCCTCTTTTCTCCATCGCCAGAGGAGCAGGGCAGGAGGGGCGGGCAGGGAAGATACTTGGCAATACTTTTTCGCTTCTGCTTGTGACATCTTTTATTCTTTTTCTGTTTTGTTATGTGCTGCGCAGGCCGGTGCTCTATCTGTTCGGTGCCAGTGATGCGTCCTATCTGTATGCGGATGCCTATCTGCGGATCTATCTGCTGGGAACCCCTTTTACCATGCTCGTTACAGGACTGAACGGATTTATCAATGCGCAGGGATTCCCGCGGGTGGGAATGCTGACAACTTTGCTTGGGGCCGTGTTGAATCTGGTGCTGGATCCTGTTTTTATCTTCGGATTACATATGGGGGTGGGCGGCGCAGCGCTGGCAACGGTGCTGAGCCAGGCGGTTTCCTGCATTTGGGTGCTGCGGTTTTTGACGGGAAAAAGGGCGCTGCTCCCTATTCAGAAGAAGAACCTGAGGATAGAAGGCAGCCTGGCGAAGGAAATTATGGCGCTTGGAATGTCCGGTTTTATAATGCAGGGAACGAACTGTCTGGTACAGGTGGTATGTAATGCGACGCTGAAGATCTATGGTGGCGATCTCTACGTGGGCGTTATGACGGTGATCAATTCTGCCAGAGAGATCTTGTCCCTGCCGGTCAGCGGCATTACGAACGGCGCGCAGCCCGTATTGGGGTATAACTATGGGGCTAAAGAGTACGATAAGGTCCGGCAGGGTATTCGCTTTACGACGATCCTGGGAATTATCTACACATTGCTGGCGTGGTTACTGGTGATCTTGAGCCCGCATCTGCTGTTGTCCGTTTTTACGGAGGATGGGGCTATGATCGAGGCTGGTGTGGGGGCTCTGCGATTATATTTTTTTGGATTTTTCTTTATGTCTTTTCAATTTTCCGGACAGTCGGCATTCACGGCACTGGGGTATTCCCGCCATGCGATCTTCTTCTCTCTGCTTCGTAAGGCGGTGATAGTTGCGCCGCTGACGCTGCTTCTACCAAAGCTGGGCTTTGGCGTGGACGGGGTGTTTCTGGCGGAACCGATCTCTAATGCCATCGGTGGGCTGGCCTGCTTTGTGACAATGTATTTTGCACTTTATCGGAAGCTTCGGAGTGGGAAATGATGAGATCAACTTTTCAATAGGCTGAATATGTATATTAAGATATCCTTAAGATTATTGAGCTTTGAATAAGAAAGTGATAATTTTATATTATAACAGTAGAGAGGATCTTCAATCGACAAGGAGCGTGTCTGTCCCTGTCGATTGAACGCACTGTATCAAGTATAAAAGAACACGTAGGCAAGTAAGAAGAAGGACGGGTGTACGGATGAAGAGTAAGCTGTATTATGTACTGTATTTTTTATATGCTGTTGTTGTGGCATTTGTTTTGTATCTGAATGGTGTATTTACAGGAGAGTGGAGTTCTTATACGAATCTGGTCATCAATATCGTATTTTTGGTCATCATCGGGATTCTTTTTATCATATCCTCTGTTGGTTTCGGCAGGTTGAACAGAGTTACTTACGAGTTGGAGGATGTCACGATCCGTCTGCAAAAGGCGTATAAGGACGCTGACGGAAAGAACCTTTGGGCAGAATATAAGGACAATGCAAAGGTTTTTGAGGAGGAAGACCTGCAGGATGCATTTGACAAGTACCGGTTGCGTGTCAAAGGCGGTAAAACGAAACGGGGAGCAGGGGTTTCCTGTGATCTGGAAGAATATATCAACGAGGATCTTTTGGACAGAGTGGGTATGAACTTCTATAATTCAGGGGTTTCCGGGACGCTCACGGGTCTGGGTATCCTGGGTACGTTTCTTGGGCTGTCCATGGGTATGGGGGCATTCAGCGGGGATGATATCTTTACCATTTCCGATAATGTGGGTTCTCTGCTTTCCGGTATGAAAGTGGCTTTCCATACATCGGTATACGGTATCCTGTTCTCGTTGGTGTTCAATGTTGTGTATCGGAGCACCATGGCGGATGCCTATGAGGTATTGGGTGAATTCTTGTCGGTGTTCCGGCAGACCGCACAGCCTTGCGCTGCAAAGGAGAATGACAGTACGGCGACGATGCTGATCTACCAGGCAGGGATGGCAAATTCCCTAAAACAGATGTTGGATCTGATGAAGGGGGATGCGGCACAGCAGACGGCAGGGGTTGAGCATATCGTGGACAAATTCACAGAGCAGATGCAGTCTGCGTTGGATGCGGACTTTAAGAAACTTGGCAATACCCTGAAAAATGCCGGAGAATCTCAGGCTGCCAGTGCAGCCAATGCGGCGGAAATGGTGGAGGCGGTCACGGCCTTAGTGGAGGTAAACCGTAACGTGCAGGAGGCGCTTGCAAAGGTCATGGAGCGGCAGGAACTATTTGCCAGGCAGCTTGCGGAGCAGAAGAAGATGCTGGCAGATACGTGCAGCGATATGAGCGATGAGATCAGCAGCCAGATTTATACATTTGGACAGATGAGGAACCTATATGAAAAATAAACGAAGGAACAGGGAGGCTTTTGCGGAGCATAGTTATTGGCAGTCATATTCGGATATGTTGGCGGCTTTGCTGTTGATCTTTATCCTGATGATAGCAATCACTCTTGCTATATACAGACAGAAAACGAACGATTTAGAGCAGACAAGACTGGAACTTGACACGGCACAGAGCCGGCTGGATCAGACGATAGAGGATTTGGAGTTTTCCAAGGCAGAGCTTGAAAAGTCGAACGGAGAATTGGCGTCTTCCCTGGCGCAGCTGCAGGAGGCTTACGATCAGGCGGCTTTGACGCAGGAAGAATTGAACAACGCTTATTTGGAAATTGAGAATGCACGACAGGAGTTGACGACGACAAAGCAGGAATTGCAGGATATCGTCGGCATCCGCACGGATATTATCGGGGCGCTGCAGTCCGCATTCAGCAATTCCTCGATGAAAGTGGATGCCCAGACGGGTTCTATTACCTTTTCTTCTGATGTGCTGTTCCGTTATAACAGTGCTTCTCTTACTGCGGACAGTAAGGAGACACTGAAAAATATCATCCCGATGTATCTGGACGTGCTGCTGCAGGATCAGTTCCGTGAGCATATCGCTGAGATCATCATCGAAGGACATACAGATACGGACGGCAGCTACCAGAGCAATATGGAACTGTCTTATGCGCGTGCCAATGCTGTGGCGGATTTCTGTCTGAATAAGAGAAATGGACTCAGTGAAGCCAAGATTGAGCAACTGCAGAAGATCCTTACCGTCAACGGGAAATCTTGGAGTAGCCCGGTGTATCAAAAGGACGTTTCCGGTGATGACACGAATGAAGTGGATATGCCTGCATCCAGAAGGGTGGAGATCAAATTCCGCCTGAAGGAGGATGAAATGATCGAGAAGATCGCGGGGGTTTTGGAGCAGGAATAATTCTATTGACCGCAGAGCAAAGTTCCTCATTACGATACTGCGAAGGACCGCAACGATCATTGATATCCGCCCGCGCATAATAGATTGCAGATAGTAGGTGGAAAACACCGCAATACCAAGCGGCAAAAACAGTAAAAAATAGGAGCGGAAAATTTACGGAGAAGCCGCGAGTACCTCCGGCGTCGCTGCGATAAAAAGTTTTGTGATTTGCACCGGGAACAATTCACCCATACTCGTGAAAACGACACCCAATGCAAGAATCGTCAGCAAGGACATCCGAAAAACACTTTGTACCCGTTCTTTTTTTCCGGCACCAAAGTTTGCGGAAACAAGCGGTTGAATAGCTTGTCCCACGCCACAGAACAGTGTTTGAAAGAGGGATGCGATTGTCGCAATGACACCATACACGGCAAGTTCCGTGATGCTGCCGTATTTCATGATCTGGTTATTCATGATAATCGCAAGAAATACGGTCCCCAAATCAAGTAGGCTGGAACCGATGCCTATCGCCAAAATCTTCTGAAATGCTTTTCCAATTTGAAACGGCTTAACCAATTTTAATCCGCACATCTTTTGGGTACATTATTTTCTGTAAAGTTTTTAATGAGCAGACAAAAAAGCATGGCATGACACAAAAGGCAGTTACGGAGACGATCCGCATATGCAAGGACAGGAATGTCTTAAAGGAATATTTGCTTGAAAGGGAAAAGGAGGTTGTGACGATTATGATGAGTTTGTTTGATGATGAACAGATAATGAAGTCGTTTATTAAGAAGTGAACGGTATGAAGCGGCACAGGAAAGCGCAAGGGAAACAGCAAAAAAATTGATTAAAAAAGGTAAAATGACACTTGATGAAATTGCGGATTGTGTTCCGTTATTGTCACTTGATGAATTAAAAGAAATTGAAGCTGAGGTTATGCAGCTAGCGTAATCAATCGTATCAACCAAAATCAAATATAGTAACAGCGTTAGAGCATATAGGAATTGAAATCTATATGCTCTATTTTGCCATTAAGGAGGAACAATGAGCGACAACATTCAGACCAACACCACAGGGCGATTAACGCCCTGTTTGCAAAAGAAGATTGATAAAACAACCTACTTAGTCGAGGTACATTTTTCTTCTATGAGTACCCAAAGCGTAGAGGACAAGCTAAAGCGTGTCGTTCTCCATGATTTAGAGCATGGAAAAGAGGGCAGACCAAGAAAAAGTGATAAAAAATGATGAATACGTCATTGACAAGTAGCAACAGGTGTTGATTATTGGTACCTATGATGAGGGGGAATGCTGCAAGGGGCGTTTACTATTAGCTTTGCCGACGAGGGGCATGTTGCCGCCTGTGGTTATGTTGATCTTGTTCCAGGAAACAAGGGACCTGATAAGCTGAAAAAGGCAGGATTTACCCCATGATTGACATTTGAACCGGCCGGCCGGAATAACTGGCATATTCACCATGCAAAATCGGGCGGTGGCCAGATGCTGATCTGCATCAGCGGGTGGGGCTGGTATCAGGCATGGGGAGAAGCGGCGCGTGAGCTGGGGCCGGGAGCGATTCGGGGATGGGCTCCGCAAGTGGAGAAGCATGCGCAGGTGGTTGGCGGCTGAGTTACTACACCAAAAAAATAGAAAATGATATAAAACACCTGTTATCTTTGAATAGCAGAAATTTTAGAATCCACAAACCTGCATAAACACTGGTTTGCAAAATTTTAATAAAATAATTAGCACTCACCTCTTGACAGTGGAGGGTGCGTTCCGACTTGTTTCATAGTGTGCCGTAAGTGCCTGTTTTACGGGGCTTGCGGCATATTCTGTTATTTATCAGAGTTCATCAAAAGTCGTCATTTTATGGGAAAATGGTGTAGTAAATGGTGTACCGGATGAATGTTGGGATGTGTTTGGGAGACATCTGATTTGTGTATTTCATTTATGCTTTCGGAAAAATCAGATTGTGAGTCCTTTCACGATGGGATATAATAATAGTAACTTAATGATGAGATGGCAAAAGAAAAGACAGTCAAGAA
>CAJUQJ010000071.1 GCA_910588215.1 uncultured Lachnospiraceae bacterium | reverse complement strand
ACTGGGCGTAATTCTTAGCTGATTATTTGAGTATACATTATACGACTTTTAGGTTCATACATAAAGTCCATAAGGTAATAAGCATTCTCCATCACGGCATCCCAAGTTTTGGAAATACGAGCTATATCTTTTTTAATTTTTTCCTTTGTCGCTAAAGGCAGCTCCTTTTCAAGGGATTCTTTAATTAATTTGATAATCTCCCCATTGTGAGTCTGCATACCTATAAATGAATTATCTATATTTTCCATTGATGGATTACTAAGTAACATCAAAACATTGGTATGTGCATATTTTTTCTCCAGAGTGTAAAACAAGTATAGTATTTTACACCTTTCACGTTTGTACTTCTTATCTTTGTTTGGAAATGATTCTAAATCAATGCCAAGGTAAGTATTTAACCGATCTATCAAACCTCTCGGTCTTACAAAATTATTGACAATTTCTTCGATTGTTTTTTCGGATTCTTTGTCTACTGGTTCATTGAGGATAATTTCTTCTGCTACAGCTATGTCTTCACAATCCTTATCATCAAATTTGTAAGGGTTTCCCATTTCGTAAATACTTTCGTAAGTTTTTATCACTTCCTGTTCAGATAATAGATAACGCTCAATGAATTCTTCTAAAGGCATGCTGTATGGACTGTTTATAACTATCCTTGTATCTTTAACTTTTAAATAATTTTCTGAGGATTTATAATAATGATTATGGATATCAACATTGTGAGAGGACAAAAATGCTTCTGCATTCTTTTCAAAAATATAGCTCATATACGTTTCTCCCGCAGTATCTTTTGATGAGGAAATTATACCACAGAACATTGAAAATTTAACGCATATAGTTGTAATATGTTGATATTTGTAGATGAATAACAGATTTAAGAATTATTTGTATATTGATATAATAAATAAGATGGCGGCAGTTGATGAGTTACATTAGAATGTCGTACTTTAAAAATCGCAAGTAGCTTGCTGTTGGTGTGACAACAGTTTATCCGAAGTATCTTATCTACCGTCTGGCAGTTTTATCATTGATGTAGTCAATCCAGTTTTTATATAGGATGTTTGAGACACTGATAAAAGTAAACAGTGTGCAAAAGTCCATGTTACAGAACACGCATCCTATCGCCGAAATGGCCAATGCAATGATAGCGTCCAAAATCTCACTTCCTTTCGGTCGTAAGTCCGCCATCATTATTTTTATAATATCAAAACATTATCCGACTTTCAATTAGATAGTTGGATTTTTGCGTTTAGAAGCGGAGGTAAGGACGACAAGTAAACGCAAATAAATCTATTACGCAGACTTAAGACCAGTCATAGGTAACGAGTAAGGTGGAATTAGGCCATGCGCGATAATTCAAAATGATGTAGGAAAGTATGTTTGTATTATATGGAAATTTAAATATGAGAGAAATAAAGGATAAAGCACAGAGTCGGCATTAGCAGGAAATTCCCAATAGGTGTTTTTGTTAGAATTGAAGACGATTCCGTTAAATGATATAATATCTATTTGACTGTCTGGAAGCGTATGAGATATCCTTGTGAATATATATTCTTATCATGATATTATTGTGATCCCTGTGCCATTTTAGGCACGGGGATTTCTGCATTTATAGGAGGATTTCATATGATGAAAAGACCAATGACAACAGAAGAATTATTCAATAGGATAAATATTATCCTGAAAGTAAAGAACAAAATGCCCGATATTCTGGACTATGGACTTGCAACAGGAAATGTACTGCCAATCACAAACTGTGAATTTGACCTGCGGAGTAATCTTGCCTATGGGAACAACGAAGGTATCTATCTTGATCTGTGGATTGAATATTTTTATGAGGACGAGAACTACAGAAAAAGCCTTGGTACTTTTAAGACGCTGCAGGATAGCAAAGAAGCCATGCATGTGATGGCTGCCCTGTTGGCTGATTTTATCATCGAACTGAATGCTTATGTGCGTGCAAATATGGATGATTTTGCATGGGAGGGCATCTATGTTTATCCGATTGATGGCACAGAGAAGCGTGTTGGATGGTGGTATTCGTGCAGAAGTATGGAGGATGTTATGTTAAAAAAAGACCAGCTTCTGGCAGAGTACCCGCAGGTGGCCATACGGGATAATGCGACACGGAAGGAACAGATATTCTGCAGATATACATAAAGCAGGGGAAGATATCGTGCAGAGGATCAAGTGTATAGAAGGGAGAGGAAGAAAGATGGTCAGATTAAGCGAAGGAAGATGCATTATAGGTTATGATGACGGCTATCAGCTTGGAAAGACAGCAAATTTCATATTTGACAATGGTGTACACAGGCTCGGAATTGTAGAGCCAACGTTACAGGAAAATTCTTTGTTCCATGATGGGGAATACTTTAAAGTAGGAGAGGGAAGATCAGCCATTACAGAGGATAAGATATCGGATGATTCTGCAAGGCTCCGTACAATGGCCGGCATTGCCATGGAGTTGAGAACAGAAGGTCTGTATAAAGCAGAAGTCGTACTGGCAGTCGGTTTACCGTTTTCTAATTATGGGAGAGACAAGCTGAAACTGATTGATTACTATGAACAGCAGAATATGTTGGAATTTTCCTATGAAGGAGAAGATTATGCCGTGACGATTATAAAAGCGATCGTATGTCCACAATGCTATTCAGCGATTGCTTCCAGACTTGGCAATATGAAGGATGATTACCTGATCGTGGATATTGGCAGTAAGACTACGGATGTTGTCTATGTACGGAATGGGCTTCCGATCGAGAGCCGGTCTATCACGATCGAAAAGGCCATGGTTAAGTGGATCAAAGAGATCCAGCGTGATATGAAGGTACAGACCGGGAAAGACATTCCGGAACATGAGATCATGAAGGTCATGTTAAAGGAAACGGGCAATTTCCCGATAGTCTATGCGGAACTGATCCGTGGGATGATGCGGGAAAAGATACATTCTCTGGAACTGGAACTTTCCGAACGGGGCTACAGCCTTGACTATATCAATATCATCTATGTAGGCGGCGGTGCAGTAATGGCCCGTGACCATGCAGGAAAGTACAGGAGCCATACAGCTTATGACTGTGACCTGTGCGCGAATGCAAAAGGCTATGAGTTCCTTGCGAATCAGATGACAGGAAAGAAGGTGGGGTGATGGCAGGGAAACAAAGATCCATCTTCCTTCGTTTTAATATGTCTGATGAAGCAGATTGCGACTTGTATCTGAAACTGGCAGAAGCGGCAGGGAGTTCTGCTTCCCTTACTTCCTATGTAAAAAGAGTATTGGAAGAATATCTCAGTGTGAAGATTGAAATGGTAGAACGTCAGCAATTTCATGAACAGATGCTCATAGCAGTACGGGAGGAAATGCAGGAACAGGGCATGAAACTGGTAGGGGCGCTTCTGGCAGGTATTGACACTGTGAATGTACAGAAGATTCCAGAGAAATCAATGATGGAAGAAGTGGGATTACCGGAAGCCTGTGGGAGACTTCCGGATGAACTCAGCAGTGTACTTGATTTTATCAGTTAGATGTATTGCCAAAAGTGGAGAGCGGAAGAAATATGTATTTGTCGCTGTAATGATCTTAGTATTGAGTAGATGCTGTTGCAGATATGATAGCAGATGCAAGTGACCTGTTGCAGATTTTGGGATTTTAAGGGAAAACGGAGTATGAGAGTTGCATATCTGTTATCAAATGCAACAGATGTGCAACACTTTCAAGATCGTTACATGCCAGAGATAATTTTGTACAGAAACATGAGGATTTTATAAATGGTGTCAAGCTGGAGGATATTAGTATGAAGGACTTAAATGAGATCATCAGAAAGATCGAAGGAGAACGGCAGAAGATAGCAGACATTAGGAAGATACACGATTGTAAATGTTTTATAAAATATGGTTAAAGGTGATGGTGGCATGAGTATAGAAATCTGGAGATTAATGTATAGATATATAGAGTGTGGTCTGGGGATAAGGTGATAGAAGATACAGACGGAAAGAACAGGTATATAGGGTTGAGGTGACTGCAAAAGAAGCATAAAGCACAGGCGTAGCAGCTTGTGAGCCAAAACTCTATATTGAAGTTTCAAAAGAAACAAAAGTTTTAGATAAGAAGGTACTTTACGGCTGTTAAACGATCAAGGAGCACTATCTGTAGGATACCTCTGGCAGTGCTCCTATTATAGATGCCAATTATTTGCCGCTTACCATAGGAAAGATAGTTATTGCGGCTTATTCGCCTGAATCTCATTTATGACGTCAATTCTACGGATTGGAGTCAAAATATCGGAGGAGGAACTCTTTTTTTGTGCTGTCAGAACCGCCAGGATACCTCGTGATGTTATCGGACAAATGATTGCAGCATCGCCTTTGCGCTTATTAGTCTTTCCAAATGTCTTTAGAAGATCAAGATCAATTTTTTGTTCAGGATTTCTATTGATAGAGTTTATCAACAGCCTGATATCTTCATCCTCCAGGTCAGAAATCATATAAGCAGCCTCAAATGATATCTTTTTCTCATCGAGTAAATGTGCGATTTCTGTGACCAGTTCATCAGGGAGTTTGATGATACGCCTGTATTTACTCAGAGTAGCTGTAGAGATTCCAAGCCGTCGAGCCATTTTGTCCCTTGTTGTAGACGATCGGGGATTCATCCCTGACTTCTGTCCAGTCTGGACAGAAGTTTCATCTCCATGTTTGTCAGAAGCTTTCCCTGCTAAATCATTTCGTTTTCCCTGTTGAGAATATTCTTTGATCATTTTCACGGTATATCTGACAGCTTCGATCTTCTGTGAATAATTCCAATCAGAAAAAGACTGTTGATTCAGATTGCTTTCATAGAATAATTGCATAGCTTCATCGTCAGATAAGTCATATCTGATATCTGCCGGAATGACACTGTGTCCCAACTCTTTTATTGCTTTGGCACGATTGTGGCCAGATATGATTTCATATTTATTACTGCTAACAGGGCGGACAATGATGGGATTCATCAGTCCCGAATGCTGGATGCTGTCCATCATCATCTGTAGCCGTTCACCGGTATATGTTTGTCCTGAGTGATATTTAAAAGGGATCAGAGAATCGATCCGGATCTCTTTGGTCTCTCTATTCATGATTCTGCACCTGCTTTCCTTTTCTTACAATTATATAGTATTAGAATTTTGGATACAAGCCATAATAGAAACCATTGCTTTGCATAGCTGACGGATAAAGGATCAAGTCGAATATATATTCTTAATATGATGAAAGAGCGAATTCACAGTTGGTCTAATATGCAGATGTGGTTGCGAACTGAAGTCCGCGGAGGAGACTCAAATTGATTATTTTAGAAAGTAGAGGAGGGGTGTAAGACAAGGGGAAAATTTAAGAGCGAATTGCAGGGTGTGTATTGGCATATCGAATGGTTCGATTCCCTGTATGGTGAGAAGATATTGCAGAGGAAGAAGATATGACTAACGTCAGAAAGAGGTGGGTAAGAAAAATGGATGAAAAGACCATACAAAGGATCAAAAAACTGCAGACATTAGCAGAGCGAGGTGTAGGCGGTGAAAAAGACACAGCAGAAAAGATGCTGCAGAAGATGTTGGAAAAGAATGGCATACGGTCACTGGATGAACTGCAGAGCGAAGAATATGAATATACATTATTTTCTTATAATGGGAAGCATGAAAGAAAGCTGCTCGTGCAGTGTATCTATAAGGTAATGACGGCTGCAGGGGATAGGAGATATTACCGCAGTAAAGGCAAACGACAGAAGCTGGGCATCTACTGTACAAAAGCACAGAAACTGGAGATTGAGATGGAATTTATGTTTTACAGAAATGTATTTTATGAGGAATTGGATATCTTTATGTCTGCGTTTATAAATGCACAGGGTATCTTTCCGGCGGATGCACCCAAAGAGGGCTTTGATAAATTTAACGAAAGAGATATCAGGGTAGCACAGATGGCGAGTGGGATCGATAAGAGAACCCGTGCATTGATGCTGGATAGCAATGAAAGGAGGCTATGAGGATGCAGTTAGACTACAATAAGGAAAAATTTACGAAGGTAATAGTATGTGGTATCGAGTGTGATTTCAGTGACATGCGTATAGACAGGAGTACCGTACCAAAGGGACGATACCAGTATGAAGTTGCCGATGATGATGAGAGCCAGGGTGATCCGACAAGAGTCAAAAAAGGCATCATGGTCAATTTCTGGGGAACGTTGATCAGTGATGTGCCGCTGCCACTTGGAAGTGATGGTGTACTTTGGCTGGACGATGGGGAATTTCTGTATTTATGAAAACAGAGTGATCTGTTTATTTGAAGGATAAGGAATCCATATATGATATATCTAAAAAAGGAACTTATAAAGGCGAATATAAAGACCCTTTATAAGTTCCTTTTAACGACTGGATTTAAGGAAGAAGATGTTGTTAAGATTTTGACAGACAAGGAGGCGATACTGTGATCAACATCGATCTGGACAATATAAATGAAGAGATGATCTATGAGGCATTCAATGTTGACGGTAATGAGGCAGAGGCATTAAATGACAGCTATTTGGAGTTGTTTGAGCTGATCGGCCGTGATGCCATGCTGAAATTGTTCAAGTATTTTCGTGGGGACAAGATCGACTGTCCTATGAGACTGTACCGTCCTGAATTTATAGCGGATCTGGCAAAGCAGGAGACGGACAGGCGTAAGCGCGCAAAGATCGCCAGAGCCGGAGGATATACGGTGAAATTTATTGAAGGTGTATTGAGCAAGCGGCGAAAGGAAAATGAGTCGGAATAGTACGATAATGAAACAGGCTGATGAGGTCAAAGATACATAATTTAATGATTACTAATTTCAGGACAGGACATTTCTTTTTGAAAAATCAGAAGATCTGTGTGATGTACCGGATATTGATATGTGTCAGAATTTGTGTCGAGGCGTCACAAATTTTGTTGATCGCAGAACAGAATCGGAGTATTCCTTCGGAAAACTCCTGACTTCTGCTCACAGCCTCAGTGCAAAGTGTTTCGGAATAGAGGAAAATATGTATAATCTTTCAAAAGAAGAAAGTGACAGGATCAGAATTATAAAATTTATAGCTATTATTTTAGTCGTATATTTTCATTCTTATACTACAGGAGTTAATTTTTCAGATGGAACAAACATGCTTTACCTGCCGGGATGGCTGCAGGTGATCGAAAAGGGAGTGTCACAGGTCATAGCAGGTTGTAATGTACAGATATTTTTTCTGCTTTCTGCGATCCTGTTGTTTCGATCAGAGCAAAGATATGGCACAGTCTTGAAAAAAAAGATCAGGACACTGCTTCTGCCATATCTTATATGGAATACATTCTGGGTGGCGGTATTTGTTGTCCTGCAGAGTCTGCCATTTACAACAGTTTACTTTTCTGGAAACAATACGCCTATCCTGCAAAGCTCTGCCAAAGAATGGCTGGGACTTTATGGAATAGGGCGAAATTTTCCGCAGTGTTATCCATTGTGGTTTATCCGCGACCTGATTGTGATAATATTGATCTTTCCGGTCATAAAGGCAGTGGTAAACAGGTTTCCCAGGATCATGTTGTGCATAGGTATCCTGCTGACGATCTTTCCATTCAGTTTTTATTGTAAGACAGCTTTGGCATGGTCCCTCATGGGGGCTGCGATCGTTAAGATGCAGATACATATGGCAGTTCTGGACAAGATCTCAATGACAAAGATATCCGCGGCATATCTTGTAGGGGCGTTGGCTGCATATTTTTTGGATATCGGTGCAGTAAGAAGTATATTTACATTGACAGGTGTGTTGTTCTGGGTACGGATTTCCCGGGAGATCTATGTCAGAGGAAGCATCAGAAAGAGTTTCCTCTGGATGTCCCAGTGGACATTTATGATCTATGTCCTGCATGAGATGACATTAACTTCTATACGTAAGGTATGTTTGAGACTGCTTCCGACAAGTCCGATCAATCTGTTGCTGGAATATCTGTTGATTCCAATGTCTGTTATAACCGGTTGCATTATTACGGGAATCATTCTCAAAAAGTGTATGCCAGGGCTGTATTTATTTGTGACAGGTGAAAGATCGGCATATAGATAATAGCAGAAGGGTTTTCTTTGATAAAATAAAATCAGAGAAAGCTCTTCTTCTATTTTTGAATTATATACGGATGTCCGTGAATAACTGGAAAGAAAGAATATCTATAGTGATAGCATAAGGATGAAGGGAACAAGCAGGGAAAGTACCGATACCTGTATCAGAAAAGTGACTACGATCATAGATCTATTTATCGTATATGCACAATCCATACTGATATATTCTTCCAATAGCGCCATACAGACAGGCAGGAGGAAAGGAGGAATATATGGGCAGACTGAAATTATTTGAGAACATCTTAAAGATCGCAGCAGCGGTCATTTCTGTGGCCATGTCCATTGTCAGATTCATCGGCAGCATAGGAAAATTAAAGACTGCAGATGCATAACCCTCTTACAATGCAGCACTTTGTAATAGGAAAACATCAGGCATCATGGAAAAAGATCAGATGATGGACAAGATCAGGAAAAGACTGAAAAAGGACAGAGCGAAGGATACAGATGGGAGCTTTCCACAGGGAGGCTCCTTTTTGTATCCCGATCGATCTGTTTGATGAGAAAAAATTTAAAGAAAAGGAGATGTTACAGATGGCAGCAAATGTAGAAACTATGTTCTCTGTGAGGGAGAAACCATGGCATGGATTAGGAACAATTGTTATGAAGGCGCCGACATCGTCAGACGCATTACGGCTTGCAGGACTTGACTGGAACGTTGTGCAGGAACCGGTTTATACAGAGGGTCATGAACTGGTGAGAGGATATAAGGCAAACATCCGCAGCTCTGACAGGAAGATACTGGGTGTGGTGTCTGACCGCTATAAGGTGGTGCAGAACGCAGAGGCGTTCAGCTTTACGGATGAATTGCTGGGGAGAGGGGTACGGTATGAGACTGCAGGCTCATTGCAGGAAGGAAAGAAGGTATGGATTCTTGCAAGACTTCCAAGGGAATATATCATCGCCGGGGAGAGGATCAGCCCCTATCTGGTGTTCTCCAACACACACGACGGTTCCGGCGCTGTAAAAGTGGCCGTCACCCCTGTAAGGGTAGTGTGCAACAACACATTGAATCTTGCACTGGATACAGCAAAGAGAAGTTTTTCCATGATCCATACGGGCAGCATACAAAACAGGATACAAGAGGCGAAGGATACTCTCTTTATGGCAGAAGAATATATGGGATGCCTTGAGACTGAGATCGAACATCTGCGCAGGCAGAAGGTTACAGATGCACAGGTAAAAGAGTATATAGAGATGCTCTTACCAATGGAGCAGGACCCTACGCCTGTGCAGAGCAGAAATATGATCAAACTCCGTAGAGATATGGAACAGCGGTATTATGATGCTCCTGATCTGCAGAAAGTGGGAAATAATGCCTACCGATTCATCAATGCAGTGTCAGACTTTGCCACACACAGCAGCCCGTTAAGAAGGACAGCAAACTATAATGAAAACCTGTTTGCCCGCACGGTAGACGGCAACCCGCTGATCGATAAGGCATACCAGCTTGTGAAGGCGGCATAAACAGGAAGAAATAGGAACCCTTTAGGTGTCCAAAGGAAAACAGTATATCACGGGAAGGAGAAGCAAGGGCGGCTGGGCGTTATGTTCCGGCTGTCCTTCTTCTTTATTTTATAAGAAACAGCAGCAGTGTAAAATATCCGGCATTCTCGGAACCATTGCTGCCGGAGATGACTTTTACAAGATATCTGAGCAAAAAAACAGAGGAGGAACAGCATGTTTGAAAAAATAGCATTAGCAGGAGTCAACAACGCGGAATGGCTCCGCTTAAGGAAATCTGGGATCGGCGGTTCCGATGCAGGGGCGATCTGCGGCGTGAACCCTTACAGCAGTGCCATGAAGGTATTTCGGGATAAGACAAGTGAATCTGTGGAAGAACAGGACAGCGAAGCGATCCGTATCGGCCATGATCTGGAAGACTACGTGGCGCAGAGATTTACAGAGGCCACCGGGTTGAAGGTCAGGAAGTCCAATTTCATGTACCGGAGCAAGGAGCATCCTTTTATGATCGCAGATGTTGACCGTCTTGTAGTAGGCGAGGATGCGGGGCTGGAATGCAAGACAGCCAGTGCCTACAATGCGGATAAATGGGCGGACGGAAATATTCCGCTCCATTATGTGATGCAGTGCTATCACTATATGGCGGTAACCGGAAAGCGTGTGTGGTATATCGCGGCAGTCATCTTAGGCAGGGAATTTACCTACCGCAGATTAGAGTGGGATGATGAACTGATCGGACGGCTCACAGCGATAGAAGAAGAGTTCTGGAACAACCATGTGGTGCCGGGAACCATGCCGCAGCCGGATGGCAGTAAAGCCTGTGATGAAGTGCTGGAACAGTATTTCCATACGGCAAGGAAAGCCAGCGCCATCAAACTTGTGGGATTTGATGAAAAGCTGCGGAGGCGTGAAGAAATCCTTGGTTTTATCTCCGAACTGCAGAAGGAACAGAAACAGATCGAACAGGAAGTGAAACTCTTCATGCAGGATAATGAGCTGGCGAGCAGTGACAGCTTCCGCGTCACATGGAAGAACATCGACTCCACAAAACTTGATACGAAGCGCATCCGGGAAGAGAGGCCTGAACTTTATGCCGATTACGGTAAAGTCTCCCATTCCAGACGGTTTGAAGTGAAAGCAGCATAGGAGATCAGTCTATGGATGAAAAAGGATTAAGAGAATTATTATTACAGCGGCTCCATATGGAGCTGCTGCTCTTCAAAGATTCTATGTTCCAAAAGGAAAAAGAGGATATCTTTATGGATTCTTACAGGATAGAGATCTATGTGAACCTGTATGAGATCCTTGTGGAGCACGCTGATACTCTGGGAGCAGATACCATGCGTATGCTGCTGAACCTCAACTATGGGATACTGGAGACTGTCTACCAGAAATGGCTGGGAAAGAAGGACAGCTTTTATGATGAACTGAATACTTACGTTTGTAATGAACTTGAATCAGTCTCAGCAATGGCAGACGAAGTATATAGTGATGAAAAGGAGGGTGACGATGGAACAGGATATGATCAGGCTGCTTAAGGCAGATGAGATCGAATGCAGGATCGTCATGGTCAATGAGAAGGGCTTAAGTCTTTTACTCTATAAAGATGCAAGGGTAGATCAGAAGATCCTTGATGAGACCTTTGGGATTTTCGGATGGAAACGCAGCCACCAGTGCATAGACGGCAATCTCTACTGCACAGTGGAGATATTGGATAAGGACTCCGGAGAATGGATCGCAAAGCAGGATGTAGGGACGATGAGCTGTTCGGAGAAAGAAAAAGGGCAGGCTTCCGACAGTTTTAAGCGTGCCTGTTTCAACTGGGGGATCGGCAGGGAACTCTATACCGCGCCTTTTATCTGGATACCGGCAGGGAAAGCGGATATACAGAGTAAAGATACAGGAAATCGGAATCAGGAAAAGAAGTATTACTGTTATGAACGTTTTTCTGTAAGTTCCATTGAGTATAACGATAGTAAGGAGATCTCTGCGCTGGTAGTCGTGAACGGCAAAGGAGAGGCTGTTTATGCAATGAAGTCCAAAGATGCTCCCGGAAGTAATACAGGTAAAAAAGGCGTATCCGCTCCGGGAAAACAGAAGAAAGAAAAGCAGAAGGGAACCCTTACTGCAGAGCAGATGACATCCTTACAGTCAGAACTTGACAGAACAGGAGTGACCATAGAGACAGTACAAAAGAGATATAAGATACAGGAACCGGGGAATATGGGAGAGGACCTTTATAAGAAAGTGATGGCGGCTCTCTCTAAGACAAAGAGCAGTGAAGCGGCATAGGAAGGAGAAGAGAGGAAATGATGGAATTTAATGAGTTTACGGACAGGATCACAGGACTGGTACAGCAGAAAATGGGAGAAGGCTATACAGTTACAGCGACAAAAGTTCTCAAAAATAATGATATCACACGGACAGGGATAGTGATCATGGAGAAAAAGGACAGTATGTCTCCCACGATCTATCTGGAAGAGCCTTACCAACAGTATCAGGATGGCGCTGATGTGGAAGAGATCGTGGAGGAGATCACAGCATTATATGAACAGCACAGCCACAATATAAAACTGGATATGGATTTTTTCGGGGATTTTTCTCAGGTGGAAGACAGGATCTTCCATAAGGTCATCAACTATGAAAAAAACAGGGAGCTGCTTAAAAGTATGCCGTATTTCAGATGGCATGACCTGGCTGTTGTCTTTTACTATGCGATGCAGGGAAAAGCGTTTGGCAGGGCATCCATTCCGATCTACAACAGCCATCTGGATATGTGGGGAAAGACAGCGGAGGAAATATACCATACAGCCCGGCGGAATATGAAACAGAAGATGCCGGAACTTTTAGTGCCCATACAGAAGCTGTTGGATAAGATGCCGGGCCTCCGGATGGAAGAGAGCAGTATACCGCTGTATGTATTGACCAATAAGGAAAAGATCTTCGGCGCATCGGCAATGCTCTACTCTGAGAAGATAAAAGATCTGGCGGATAAACTGCATTCTGACCTGCTGATCATACCCAGCTCGCTACATGAGACGCTGCTGCTGGCTGATGACCGGGAGTATGATTCCTACAGGGAGATGGTAAGGGCAGTCAATACGACCCAGGTAGATCCGGAAGAGATCCTCTCTTTTAATCTGTATCGTTATAATAGAGAAAAGGATGAGATTGAGGAGATCGAAGAGACGGCAGTATGAGGTTTGATGATGGAATTAACAGTCAGTATGTCAGATTAGGGACAGCTTATATGGATATGGTTATCCGTTAGAAAAGATGGGCTTTCACAGTCCATCTTTCTAATAATCCTGTTTCTGGCAGGACATGTGTTACAGTTTATACACGCGGAGAAATCTCATTGTAAAACCAATAGGACTGTGGTATCATAAAGACATAAAGAAGTTTTCGGAATGATGTGTCTGCAAAGAAGGTGAGAGGAATGGATAAAATAAATATGGATACGATAAACAGTGAGAGAACAGAGCAGAAAGAGGTGATGAAGCGGACGATCAAGGACAGTGTATTTGCGGATCTGTTTCAGGATAAGAAGTACCTGCTCCAACTGTATAAAGCACTCCATCCGGAAGATACTGATGTTACAGAGGATGATCTGAATGATATAACGATCAAGAATGTATTAACAGACAACATTTACAATGACCTTGGGTTTACAGTGGGTGATAAGCTGATGATCCTTGTGGAAACACAGTCCTCCGTATGGACGGTGAATATCATAGTGAGAGCCTTAATGTATCTGGTGCAGACATGGCATGATTATTTTGAACGTACCAAACAGAATCTGTATAAGAGCAAAAAAGTACAGATGCCAATGCCGGAGATTTATGTGATCTTCACAGGGGAGAGGAAGACAAAGCCATCTGAAATCTCATTGTCACAGGAATTCTTTGGTGGAAAAGAATGTGGGATTGATGTAAGAGTAAAAATGATATATGATGGTAAAGAAGGGGATATCATCAACCAGTATGTTCTGTTTACAAAGATATGTAATGAACAGATGAAGGAGCACGGAAGGACACGGAAAGCGGTCATGGAGGCGATCCGAATCTGTAAAAACAGGGATGTGTTAAGGGAATATCTCAGTAACAGGGAAAGTGAGGTAGTATCAATTATGATGGTATTGTATGACGAAGAAGAGATCATGCGTTCGTATGTTGAAAGTGAGAGGCATGAAGCAAAGCGTGATGAAAAGATTGAGACAGCTAAGCGTATGTTGAATGATGGAGCATTATCAATGGACAAAGTGGCAGAATTTTCCAATCTTCCTATAGAAGTAATAGAGAAGCTGGCAGGAGAATTACAACTTGCATAAGTAATACTACAAACAATACAGAACAGACAGTAAGCAAGGGCAGGAAATCTGAACAGGGGTTTCCTGCTTTTTCTTATTCTCATACGTTATTGGGACACTGTTACTATAGAAGGAATGTGTTATGAAGAATCAGAATTATCGTTATTGATGAAAGAGTACGGACAGGAGAAATGACAGTATGAAAGAAAATGGACTATTGGAGATTATAGCGGCTCACAGGACACTGGCAGTAAACGGTAGATAATGAGTACCTATACAAAACTGGAGCAAACCTGTATGATAG
>CAJUQJ010000070.1 GCA_910588215.1 uncultured Lachnospiraceae bacterium | reverse complement strand
ACGGGCAATCTGGATTCGCAGAATGGGCAGAATGTGGCGGGGCTTTTGAAGATGACGGCGCAGCTTAGTCATCGGACGCTGGTGCTTGTCACGCACAACCTGGAGCTGGCGCAGCTTGCGGACCGGGTGGTGCAGATGAAGGACGGTCGGATCGTAAGTCAGTAAGGCGGCTTCGATGGACTGGATAAAGTAATCCAGAGGGGAAGATATGCGCAAAAAGCAGCGCAGAAATGGAGTAAATCATGCTGCAGAATAATAATCTGAAAATCTGCCGCAGGCTGGTGTGGCGGGATATCAAATTTCATAAGGGGCGGAGCATTTTTCTGGTGACGGCGGTGGCGCTGGTGTGCATGCTGTACACCTTTTCCTTTTCGCTGGGCGGGATGATCCGGGACGGTTATCTGTATACTTACAGGATGATGTATGGCTCCAACAGCCATATTCTGTTCTTTGATATGAGTAAAACGCAGGCTCGGACGCTGTGTAAGCTGAGCGGGATCCGGGAGGCGGTTACGTTGTCGGCAGTGGGGACTCTCAGCGACGATATGATGGAATACCGCAGTGTGAAGCTGGCGGCTGTGTCAGAAGGGTGGGCGAAGGCCACGGAATCGGTGCCGTTTGCGGGGCGGATGCCGGAACAGAAGTGGGAGATCGCGCTGGATGAGCTTACCATGAATTCGCTGGCCATTCCTCATGAGATCGGGACGGAGGTGGTGCTTCGCTGGAAGCCGGCGGACGGCGGGGCAGAGAGGACGGACCGGTTTCGTCTGTGCGGATGGTGGGAAAGTCTGATGGGGCAGACGGAAACCTGTGCGTGGATCACGGAGGAGACGGCGCAGGCGCTGTGTCCCGATGCGCTTGCGCGGACAGCGCTTGGCGTAACGCTGTACCGGCCGGGAAATCTGGAGGAACAGGCACAGGATATGCTTGATCGTGTGGGACTGCAGACGGTCTCCTATACGACCAACCTGGCCTATAACGAAGCCAGACGGGAATTCGCGGACAGTGCGGCAATGGGTTTTTACCAGATGAATCTGATCGTGGTGCTGTGCGGCGTGTTGATGATCTACAATATCGTGCGGATTTCTGCGGGACAAAATATCCGTTTCTATGGAAGAGTCAAAAGTCTGGGCATGTCGCCGCGGCAGATCCGGGTGCTGGCCGTGGAGCAGGTGGCCTTTTATTTCGTGTCTGCGGTAGTGCCGGGGTGGGGGCTGGGCCTTTTGCTGCATGTGGCGGTGGCTCCCTATGTGGTGATCGGGATGGAGCAGAACCCGGCAATCCGGTTTTTCCGCATCTGGCCTCTGGCGGCGGGGGCGTTTTTTGCCTGGCTGACTACGCTGGCGGCTTGTATGCTGCCGCTTCGGCGGGTGGGGATGAGCAGTCCTGCCTCGGCGATGCGGTTTGTGGAAGGCAGACCGGGAAAGAAGAACTACAGGGGGAGAAGGCGTCGCACCACCGTCTGGCGGATGGCGGTTTCCGGACTGGCGCGACAGAAAGGGCAGTCGCTGCTGACAGTCTTTTCGCTGCTGCTGTCCTTGTGTATCCTGTGCGGTATCTGGACGCAGCAGACCAGCTATGATGAGGACAAGTATGTGGACGGGCTGTCCCTGAGCGATTATCGGTTGGAGGATGCATCCGCCACATCGACTCTGCAGCGTTACAATCCGGCAAGCCGGAGCATCACGGCACAACATCTGCAGGCGCTCACAGAGCATCCTGCCGTGACGGATATGGGGACGGTGAGTTCCATGGAAGTGCCTCTGTATGCGGATGAAGCGATGCGTGCACCAATCGTGGATTCGTTTGAGAAAGAGGATGAAAACGGCGTGCCGGAGAAGGAGGTCATGGCGGGGGATCCGGACTGGATGGCCGGTTACGAGAAGCTGCGGGAGAGCGGGGAATATATCGGCGTCGTGATGGGGGTGGAAGGACTGATGCTGGACAATGCGATGGCGCAGGGCATTATCATGGAAGGGACATTTGTACCGGAGAAATTTGCCACGGGTGACTATGTCCTTGCTGCGGGTGCGGATTCTCCCGATATCAGGACAACGCCGCCTGTGGGAAGCAAAATAGAGCTGGGCGGCAGAGAGTTTGAGATCATGGCGGCGCTTCCTTACGAGAGCACAATGGTTTCCGGAGCGAACAGTAGACAGGCACAGTTTAATGTGACCTATTATATGCCGATGGAGACATTCGACGCCCTTTTCCCGGAACATGGCATCCGCAATGTGGCGGTGGATATCGACCATGAACAGCAGGCGGCATTCGAGGCGTTTCTGGAGCAGCTGCTGGAGGGGACGGGGGTCACGGTGACATCCTTTACCAGCTACCGGTGGAATTTTCATAATGCCGTTTTTCACCAGTATATGATCCCTTTTTTTGTGGGGAGCGTGATGTTGGTGATCGGTATTCTGAATTTCTGTAACGCTCTTGTGAGCAGGATGCTGGTGCGCAGAAAAGAGTTTGCAGTCTACGAGAGCCTGGGCATGACCGGAAGACAGCTCCGCAACATGCTGCTGTGGGAGGGGCTGCTCTACTATGGGATAATGCTGTTGATCCTTTTGCCCGTCACGTCGGCGGTCACATGGATCTGGGGCCGGTGGTGGCTGGCCAACACCAATACATGGTGCATCACATGGCGGTTTTCGCTGCTGCCGCTCTGGCTGGTGCTGCCGGTTCTGTTTGCGGTGGCGGTGGCAGTTCCGCTTTACTGCCTGAAAATGCTGCGGCAGGAGAGCGTTACATTTAGGATGCGGGTGGTGGATTGATTCCCGCGAACAACGAGCCGGGTGGCTGCTTGCAGTGGGGGCTTTGATTCTTACCCGTGGCGATTGTTACAAAACTGTACCATTTCTGTACCTGATCTGTAACTTTAGACTGCTACAATTCTCTTAACGAAACAGTTCATAGGCTGTCGGCATATGGACGGGATCTGACAAGGAGGATTACGACATGGAAGCAATCGTAAAAGCAGCAGGATTAAAAAAATATTATGGAAAAGGCGAAGCGTTGGTGAAAGCACTGGACGGTGTGGATCTGGAGATCGAGCGGGGGAAGTTTACCGCCATCATCGGGACAAGCGGCAGTGGGAAATCAACGCTTCTTAATATGCTGGGAGGGCTGGATGTGCCAAGCGAAGGGAGCGTGAGGATCGGGAAGCAGGAGCTGTCGAAGCTGACCAGCGAACAGGCGACGATCTTCCGCCGCAAACAGATCGGTTTTATTTTTCAGAATTACAATCTGATACCGGTGCTGACAGTCTGGGAAAATATCATCTTCCCGATCACACTGGACGGTCGGAAACCGGATCAGAAATTTATCATGGAGATCGTGCAGCTTCTGGGGCTGGAGAGCAAGCTGGACAGTCTGCCGAACAACCTTTCCGGCGGACAGCAGCAGAGGGTGGCCATCGCCCGGGCGCTTGCCTCCAAGCCGTCTATCATCCTGGCAGACGAACCTACGGGGAATCTGGATTCCAGAACGAGCGACGATGTGATTGGCCTGCTTAAAGTGACCAGTGAGCAGTTCCGTCAGACCATCGTGATGATCACCCACAATCCGGACATTGCGGTGCAGGCGGACAGGGTGATCCGGATTGAGGATGGGAAGATCGTGACAGGGAAGGAGGGGGCGAGATGAATTTCAGACCGATTTCCGTTTTGAACAGGAGAACTTTCCGACAGAACAAAGGGCGCAATCTGGTGGCGGCGCTGGCCATCGTTCTGACGACGCTGCTGTTTACCACGCTCTTTGTGCTGAGCCAGAGCATGAGCAGGAATATGATCGAGATGACTTTCCGGCAGACGGGATATGATGGGCAGGTTTCTTTTAAGAGCATAACTGAGGAGCAGGCAGCAAAGATTGCGGCTCATCCCGACGTAGCCGAGGTAGGCTACAGTATGGTTGTAGGGATTGGAAGGGGAAAAGAGCTGGCAGGGCGGCAGGTGGAGATACGTTTTGCGGATGAGAGCTATGCGGAACATTCTTTTGCGAAGCCTGCTACGGGCAGAATGCCGCAGACGGCGGACGAGATCGCGCTGGATAATATCGTGCTGGATAAGCTTGGCATCCCCCATGAGCTGGGGCAGCGGGTGACTCTGGAATGGATCGCGGATTTTCAGGAAGAAGAGAACAGGGTGTCGGAATTCACGCTGTGCGGATTCTGGGAAGGAAATGAATCTTCCTATGCGAGTATGGCCTGGGTGAGCAGGGAGTTTGTGGAGGACGTGACGGCACAGCTGGAGGCCGCAGATTCCGGGGCTGCGGAAGAGGTGCCGGACAGCAGACTCGCCGGCATTTGCATGGGGCAGGTAAATTTGTATAGTGACAGAGAGATTGAGAAGACCATGGACCGGATTCTGGAGGATACCGGACTGACGGAGCTGGAATACGGCGTGAATCTGGCCTATGATCCGGACATGAACCGTATGGCGGCACAGGAGAGCCTGCCCATGTATCTGGGGATGATCCTGGTGTTTGTGGCCGGTTACCTGATCATTTATAATATCTTCCAGATTTCCGTGACCACGGATATCCAGTTCTACGGCAAGTTAAAAACGCTGGGCATGACGGCCAGACAGTTGAAGAGGCTGATCTATGGGCAGGCCGGGAGGCTGTGCCTTCTGGGAATTCCGGTCGGCATGCTTCTGGGGTATCTGCTGGGTATGGTGCTGGTGCCTGTCTGGATCCAGATGGAAGACGCCCGGGTATCAGTAAACCCGCTGATCTTTATTGGTTCGGCGGCGTTTGCGGGTCTGACCGTGCTGATCTCCTGTATGCGTCCGGCCAAGATGGCAGGGAAGGTTTCTCCCATGGAGGCGCTTCGGTATAATGACGTACAGCGGGGCGGACGCTCTGTAAAAAGACGCAGCGGCAGCGCCGGTCTGCCTGCTCTGGCGTGGTCCAATCTGGGCCGCAACAGAAAGCGCACCGTGACGGTCATCTGTTCCCTGACGCTGGGGCTGACACTGATGAGCGCCTTCTATGCCAAGAATGCCGCTTTTGATATGGAAAAGTATCTGGAAGAATTGATGTTGAGTGATTTCCAGATGGATCAGGCCACAAGTGAAGAGTACATGAAGGGATACGACCCTTACGGTGATACCCTGGATCCGGAACTGATCGCGCAGGTGGAGGCGCTGGAAGGCCTGGAGGGCATCGGTTACGAATACAGTCATGAGACAGAAATCGCACTGAGTGAGCAGACCATTGCGAACATGCAGGCTTTTTATACGGACGATGTGCTGGCCGATTGGGCATCTTATGATCCTGTGGGACCAAAGTCCATACAGGAAGCAGTGGATGAGAAAAGAGCTGGGGCGGTGGTCTACGGTCTGGACGGCATTGTGCTGGATGCCTACACCGATGCGGCGCATGTACTTGCCGGAAGCTATGATGCGGAGCAGTTTGCCACAGGAAAATATGCGATTGCTGCCGGTCTTGCCATGACAAAGGAAGATGGACAGACGCTGCCTACGGTCTCGGTGGGAGATACCGTGGAGATCGAGGGCCGGGAATATACCATCATGGCGGTGCTCGACGAATTCACGGTCGTTACGGCAGGGGCAAAAGAGGGAGGTGCAGAGAATAAGGACCGGCATTATCTGGAGTTTATCGTGCCCATGGAGACTTTTCGGGAGCGCTGGCCCCAGAATACACCGCGTAAAGTATTCTTTGACGTGGAGGATGCGCATCTGGATGCTGCCCAGGAAATGCTGGATCGTTACAGTGCAGAGACGGGAGTGAGCATCCCGCTTACCACCCGGACTTCCAAGGCCGCGCAGTATCACCGTGAGACAAGATCCAGCGCGGTGATGGGCAATGTGGTCAGCATCGTGATCGCTCTGGTAGGTGTGCTGAACTTTGTCAATTCCATGGTCACCGCCATCGTGTCCAGAAGAAAAGAGTTCGCCATGATGCAGAGCGTGGGAATGACGAAGTCACAATTATGTAAACTGCTTGTCTGGGAAGGAATGGATTATGCATGGATCACACTGCTGTGTACCTACGTGATCAGTTCCCTGGCGGTGGGGATCGGTGTGCGGATCCTGGTGGAGGGCGGCTTTACGACCTTTAGGTTTACGCTTCTGCCGCTGGTGATCTGTACGCCGCTGCTGCTTCTGTTTGCCGTGCTTGTTCCTTATCTGTGTTTCCACGATCTGGAGAAGGACAGTCTGGTGGAGCGGCTGAGGTCTACGGACTGACAGAACGGGTGCATCTGTTGAAAGAACGCTGTTTTCTTTACATCCCCGATAGATAATGATAGAATGAAATCGTATCAGGAAATCATATCTATGGAGAGGTAAGAATGCAGCGTTATTTCAATACGGAGGGACGGTGCCGTGTAGCTGCAGCAGATTTGGGATGGGTGATTATTATGGAACGATTTATGAGCAGATTTAAGAAAAATATTCAGCGGACGGGAGAAGCTTTGGAGAGTGTGATGGCAGTTATCGTGCTGTTTGGCATTCTGTTGTCCGTTTATAGTCTGTTGAAGGATTTTGAGATCTTTCATTCGCTGGCGGTGGACACTTCGGCGTTCAAGCCTTTTCTGGAAGATGTCTTTGTCATCGTCATCGGCATTGAGTTTTTGCAGATGCTGTGCCGGCCGAATTCTGACAATGTCATGGAAGTGCTGATCTTCCTTGTGGCAAGGCATATGATCCTGGGTGATACGACGCCGGTGGATGATTTCGTGTCGGTCATCAGCGTGGGTATTCTGTGTGCACTGCGCAGATATCTGCATGTGACACGGAAGAAGGAGGAAGCAGAGCAGGAGAACGGAGTGGACGGAGTCTGACGGTATGACATATAGCTGTGGTTCAGTCGATGCAGTGACAGTCGGGTTTGAGTATGACTGTACGGTCTGGTGTCTGCAGTTAAACAGAAGCGGGACGTTGACAGGATAAATGTAGAGGAGGTCTGGCCTATGGGGTTTTATGTTAATCCGAAAAACAGAGGATTCTGGGAATCCATTCGTTCTAAGATTTATGTAGATAAAACAGGATTGATCTCCTGTACGAATGAGTACATCAATACGGAGCAGAAGTTTATCTGTGTCAGCAGGCCGAGACGTTTCGGAAAATCCATGGCACTGAAAATGCTTGCCGCGTACTATAGCCGTGGCTGTGATTCTGCAGATCTGTTTGCAGGACTGCAGATTGAGAGAGAGGAGACTTATCGGCAGCACTTGAACCAGTATGATGTGATCTGGTTGAACATGCAGCAATTCCTGATCGAGGCCGCCCCAGAAAAAGTTACGGAATATTTGACCGAGGAGGTAATGCGTGAACTCAAAAAAGAATATGGAGAGCTTTTAGACAGTCAGGACAGGGGGCTTGCTGTGGCGCTGCGGGAAATATTTGTGGAGACGGACAGGCAGTTTATTTTTCTGATCGACGAGTGGGACTGCGTCATGCGTGAAAGGCAGACTTCAGAGGGGTTACAGAAACAGTATCTGGATTTTTTGAGAAACCTTTTGAAGGATCAGCCTTATGTGGCGCTTGCCTATATGACGGGAATCCTGCCGGTGAAGAAATATGGGGAGCACTCGGCGCTCAACATGTTCTGGGAGTATTCGATGACAGACCAGAAGGCGTTGGAGGAGTATACCGGATTCACGGAAGATGAAGTAAAAGCATTGTGCGACCGGTTTCAGATGGATTTCGATGAGACTTGCAGCTGGTATGATGGGTACAGTTTTGCAAGATTCCAGCATATCTTTAACCCGCGGTCCGTGGTGGAGGCTATGTGTAACCGCAGGTTTTCCAATTACTGGGTTTCCACAGAAGTGTATGATGCGCTGAAGATTTATATAGATATGGATTTCGACGGACTCAGGGCAGATATAGTGCAGATGCTCGGCGGCGGCCGTGTCCGGGTCAATACGCGCAGTTTTCGTAATGATATGCGTAATCTGGATTTGAAAGATGACGTGTTGACGCTGCTGATCCATTTGGGATATCTGGCTTACGATTCTGAGCGGAAGGAGGCTTTTATCCCCAATAAGGAGATCATTGAGGAATTTGAGAGTGCTATGAGTACGGGCGGCTGGCCGGAGGTGATGCGCGTTTTGAAGGCGTCGGAGCGGCTGGTGGAAGATACGCTGGCTGGCCGGGAGAGTAGGGTGGCCGAGGCCCTTGACCGGGCGCATATGGAAGTTTCTTCTATCTTAACCTACAATGATGAGAATTCACTGGCTTGTGCCATCGGCCTGGCCTATTACAGTGCGAGAAAGGATTACAGGCTGATTCGGGAACTGCCCACCGGCAGAGGCTTTGCGGATATTGTGTTCCTGCCTTTGCCGCATACGGGGAAACCGGCACTGGTGGTAGAACTGAAATATGATAAATCCGCCCGGACGGCGATTCGGCAGATCAAGGACAGACAGTATACGCAGGCATTGGAGGATTATGCAGGCGAAATACTGCTTGTGGGGATCGGTTACGACAAGGACAACGCTGACAAGCTGCACAGCTGTGTGATCGAGCGATGGGAGAGTCAGACCTGCGCAGATACCGTCAGATGACAAAACCTGACCATAGATTCCAGTCAAATATATTGAAGATAAAAGAAATTGGAGGGATATTGTATGCAGATTTATGACATGAAAGTAAATCATTTGACGAACCCGCTGGGATTCCGAATGCCGCGCACTGTTTTCTCATGGAAGGTGAAGGAAGCCGAGGGCAGGAGGCAGGAGGCGGCACGGCTGCAGATCGCACTGGATGAAGGCATGGGGGAGATCCTGTTTGATTCTGGTTTTGACACCAATGCGGACAGTCTGGCATATCCGGTATCGCTGGCATTGCAACCGTACACCCGCTATCATTGGACTGTTACGGTACGCAGTGAGGCTGGAGAAGAGGCTGTGGGAGAGATGCAGTGGTTTGAGACGGCCAAGATGCAGGAAGACTGGTGCGGGCAGTGGGTCACCTGTGACAGTAAGGAGAAGCGGCATCCTTATTTTGAGAAGGATGTGCGGGTGGACAAACCGGTCAGATGGGCCAGACTCTATATTAGCGGCCTGGGGCTGTACGAGGCCTTCTACCAGGCGAAGCAGGGGGATGCGGCGGGCAGCTTACATCGGATTGGGGAAGAATATCTGACGCCTTACAGCAATGATTACAACGAATGGGTACAGTATCAGACCTATGATGTGACAAGTCTGCTGCAGTCTTCGGGGCGGTTGTCGATCCTGCTGGGCAACGGCTGGTATAAGGCAAGATTCGGCTATGCGGCGTTGGAGGATGTGGGCTTCTACGGCAGTGAGTGGAAGCTTATCGCAGAACTGCGCATCGTCTATGAGGACGGCTCTGAGGAAGTGATCGGGACGGATGAGAGTTGGAGCGTGCGGCGCAGTAAGATCGCCTTTTCCAACCTGTATGACGGTGAACTGCGGGACGATACGCTGGCAGAGACGGCGATCTGCCAGGCGCAGCTTTGCGAGCCGCCGAAGGGGGTACTGACGGAGCGGATGAGCCTGCCGGTGACGGTGCACGAGACGTTCGAGCCGGTGGAACTGATTCATACGCCTGCGGGAGAGCTGGTCTTCGATCTGGGGCAGGAGATCACCGGACTCTTCACGCTGCGGGTACAGCAGCCGGCAGGGTCGAAGATCCATATCCAGACGGGCGAGATCCTGCAGGGCGGCAATTTCTACAATGAAAATCTCAGAACTGCGAAGTCCGAGTATATCTATATAGCAGACGGCAGTGAGCAGGTGATCATGCCCCACTTTACGTTCTATGGCTACCGGTATGTGAAGATTCAGGGCATTCCGGATCTGAAGAAAGAGGACTTTAGAGGACTGGCGATCTACAGCGATTTCCAGGAGATCGGATTCATGAAGACGGGCAATGTGCTGCTCAACCGCTTTATCGAGAATGTGCGCTGGGGACTTAAGGATAATTTCGTAGATGTGCCCACCGACTGTCCGCAGCGGGACGAGCGCATGGGCTGGACGGGCGACGCCCAGGTATTCTCACCGACAGCCATGTATCTGACGGATTCTTACGCATTCTATGCGAAGTACCTGTACGATATGGGGAAGGAGCAGCACGCCCTGGGCGGCGGGGTGCCTCATGTAGTGCCTTCCTGCGGGGTGGAAGATTCTGCCTGCGTGTGGGGCGATGCGGCCTGTATCATTCCCTGGAACCTGTATCTGTTCTTCGGGGACAAGAGCATCCTGGAAGAACAGTTTGAGAGCATGAGAAGCTGGGTGGACTATGTGAGCCGGGTGGACGGAGACGACCACGGCTGGCGGAAGGTGTTCCACTTCGGCGACTGGCTGGCGCTGGACCATCCGGAGGGTGGTTCGGAGCAGGTGCTGGGCGCCACGGACGAGGGCTTTATCGCCAATCTCTACTATGCGGTGAGCGCCGGGTTGGTGGCGAAGGCGGCTCATGTGCTGGGGTACGAGGAAGAAGAGGAGCGATATGACAGGCTCTCCGGGGAGCAGTTTGCAGTAGTGAAAAAGGAATACTACAGCGCCACCGGCAGGTGCTGCATCAAGACTCAGACAGCGCTGCTTCTGACGTTGAAATATCATCTTACGGAGAATGAGGAATTGGCGAAGCAGCAGCTTCTGCAGCTGTTCCAGTTCAGCCACGGCAAGCTGCGGACAGGGTTTGTGGGAACGCCGTTGATGAGCAATATCCTGTCGGACAACGGTTTGGACGAGCTGGCATATCATTTGTTATTGAATGAGGAATACCCGGGCTGGCTGTATGAGGTGAAGCTGGGGGCGACCACCGTATGGGAGCGCTGGAACAGCCTGCTGGAGGACGGCACTATTTCGGGAACCAGCATGAACAGCATGAACCATTACTCATACGGTTCCGTGCTGGAATGGATGTTCCGCCATGCGGCCGGTATCGACAGCATAGATGAGGCGCCGGGCTTCAGAAAGGCCAGGTTTGCACCGACGCTGAACCGGCGGGTGCGCAGTATGGAGGCATCCTACGACTCTGCTTCCGGTGTCTATGCCTGCAGCTGGGAATTGACGGACAGGGAGCATGTGACATTGTCCGTGACGGTACCCTTCAACTGCAGCGCGCTTCTTACGCTGCCACAGGCGCCTCAGGAGATCTATGAGGATCGGACGAATCCCATGTTTGCGGATGTGCAGGAAGGGGTGTGCCACTTGCATGCCGGCACCTACACGGTATCCTATCAGCTGGTGGAGCCGCTTGGGCAGACCTATGATTTGGATACGCCGATGTGGAAGCTGAAGGCGGAACCGGAGATCGTGGAGAAGCTGCGGGACGTGCTTGACTTGACGACGATCGCGGAAGAATATATGGGACGCTCCGTGCGGGGGTATCAGGATATGTTCAAAGGATCTATCGACAAGTCATTGCTGGAACAGGTGGAAGTCCGGCTGGCAGAAGGCAGATAGTGCGCCGTGCCTTTCGGAAAGTGTCTGGTCTAGGAGCCTGCGTGCCACTCTCCCTTTTTGTAGAAAAGAAGGGAGAGTACCGTTCCCAGGCACCAGCCGATGGGCCAGGAGAGCCAGATGCCAATCTCGGAGCGCATGGCTGCGGAGAGCACGAAGGCCAGCATCACTCGTAGGATCAGATCTGTAAAAGTAGCGGTCATAAATTGTTTCATCGCACCTGCGCCCCGCAGGACGCCGTCGGAGATCAGCTTGGCGGAGATCACGAAATAGAAAGGGGAGACGATCCACAGGAATTGCTGTCCCGTCTGCAGCGCCTTGACAGAGGACTGGTCCATGAAGAGCAGGAGCAGATACTTGCCCAGGCATAAGTAGAGCAGGCAGAGCGGGAGGCAGAGGGTCCACACCAGTTTTAATCCGGCCCGGAAGCCTTCTTTGACCCGGGCATAGGTTCTGGCGCCGATGTTCTGGGCGGAGAAATTAGACATGCCGTTGCCGATGGTGGTAAACGAGGTGATGACCAGGTTATTTAATTTGATGGACGCGGAGTAGCCGGCGGCAACACTGACGCCGAAGCTGTTGATACAGCCCTGTACCAGAATATTGCCGACGGAGATGAAGGACTGCTGCAGGACGCTGGGGATGGCGATGGTGAGGATCTTCTTTAACAGGTCCCAGGAAAAAATTTCGATTTTTGCATTTCCGGACGGTACTTCGATCTTTGCCAGTCTTTTTAAGATCAGCAGCACAGAGAAAACGCAGCTGATACCCTGGCAGAGGAAGGTTGCCCACGCCACGCCTGCTATACCCATCTGCAGCGAGACGACGAACAGGATGTCCACCACGATATTTGCCGTGGAGGAGAAGGCCAGGAACAGGAACGGCGTCTTCGAGTCTCCCAGTGCGGAGAAGATGCCGGTGGCGATGTTATAGAAGAACAAAAAGGGCAGCCCCAGTATGTAGATATCAAGATAGAGGGCAGAGTCCGCCATGATGGCTTCCTGTGTCTTCATCAGCCGCAGCAGGATGTCGCAGGACAGGAACCCGGCAAACATCAGCACTGCGCAGAGTACGGCGCTGGCGATCAGGGTGGTATAGACAGAGGTTTTCATCCGGGCGTAATCTTTGGCACCGAACAGTTGGGAGACGATGACGGAACATCCCATATTGCAGCCGAAAGCAAAGGCGATGAAGATCAGGGTGATATTATAGCTGTTTCCCACGGCGGCCAGGGCATTTTCTCCGATAAACCGGCCGGCCACGAGGGAGTCGGCAATGTTATAGAGCTGTTGGAAGAGGATGCTTCCGAACATGGGAAGGCAGAAGGCCCAGAGCACTTTCTGCGGGTCGCCTTTGGTCAAGTCTTTATTCATGATAAGATTCGGTCCTTTCTTACTTTTCTTGTCTTTTATACAATATCGTATTATAATACCAACAAAGAAATATTAAAAATATATTGATTATATAATATATATATAAATATTGTATGTAATATTGTATGACATGATGCTGGGGTCAAAAGTCATGTATTGACATACAAGCATGTCATACATGACCTTTTGACCCTGGCATCATGACATAAAGACAGTGGCGAATTCAAGAGACTATTGTAATGATCGGGGCGTATGATGGATATTAATTTTGAGTATTACAAAATTTTCTATTATGTAGCAAAGTATAAGAACATCACCCGGGCTGCCGCCGCGCTGGGCAGCAATCAACCCAATGTGACCAGAGTCATGAAACTGTTGGAAGAAGGGCTGCAATGCAAGCTGTTGGTGCGGGAGGCGAGAGGGATCGCGCTGACACAGGAGGGGGAACGTCTGTATGCCCATGTGGAGGTTGCTTTTCATCAGCTGTTAAGGGCGCAGGAGGAGATCGGTACGCAGATGATCGACGGTACGGGGACGGTGGACATCGGTGCGACAGAAACGGCGCTGCATTTATTTCTGTTGGATGCGCTGCGGTCGTTTAAGGAAACCTGTCCGAGAGTCAGGATCAAAATTCACAATCATACCACGCCGGATATTTTGAAGCAGCTTTCCTTTGGCAGGCTGGATCTGGCCGTGATCACCACGCCTTTCGAGACGGCGGGACATCTGGTGGGCACAAAACTGACCGGTTTTCGGGAGATACTGACAGGCGGGGAGCCGTACCGAGAGCTTGGAGAGGGAAAGAAGGGAGAAGAAGGTGATTCCGGCGGAACGTTTTGCCGACCATGGAGTCTGCAGGATCTGCAGGCATATCCTTGGGTGGGAATCGGCAGCGGCACGGCAACCTGCGAACTTTATCGGGCATTCTTCTTTCGGCGGAATGTGGATATTGGGCTGGATACGGAGGTGGCGACTTCCGATCTTCTGATTCCGTTGATCCGGGCGGGTATGGGAATCGGATTTGTGCCGGAAGAGATGGCTCAGCCCTGGCTGGATGCGGGGCAGTTGGTGCGGATTCCGCTTGACTGTGAACCGCCAAAGCGGGAGATCCGGCTGGTCTATGACAGTGGCAGGGGAAGGAGCGCGGCGGCGGAGGGACTGCGGAATTATCTGCAGAAATATTTGCGGGAGCAGGCCGGGTAAACCTGATGCTGCTGCTTTCTGAACGGGAATAATGCGCAGGTAAGTCAGGCGTGGCAGTAAAGCCTAGTACTCCGTACTGAAAACCCTTGTGCAAATATTTCGGTCTATTTTCCCGATTGCACAAGCCCAGAATACTCAACGTAGCCCGCTACGCCTCCGTTTCTGAACTTGTACACTCGAAAAAATATCCTCGAAAATTTGCACAGGAACTTCAAGTACGGAGTACTAGGGCTGAACTGTTGGATGCCTGAAACCGTAAAGGTATCGGTGAGCACTACGTACTCAATGCCCATGCAACAAGGTGCAGGGCGCCGTGAATCAATGTCATTAAGTTAATAGCGAACTGTCTGAAATGGTTAGATTCTT
>CAJUQJ010000069.1 GCA_910588215.1 uncultured Lachnospiraceae bacterium | reverse complement strand
CATGAATTGATGTTGATTAGGCCATCTAAACTATATGCAGAACAAGTTATGTCATATAAAGAAGAAATGTTACAATGTGGAGATAGTTTTGATGGTTGTGCAGGTCTTAAAGATGTCCAATCATTTGATGAGTGGATTGAATTTGAGAGAAGATTAAGAGAAAAATATAAAAGCGGATATGTTCCATCAGAAGTGTTTTTAGCGGTAAGGCGAAAAGACGATTTTGTTGTTGGTATGATTGATTTTCGACACCCATTATCGGATTTTCTCAAAAATTTTGGGGGTAATATTGGATATAGTGTCCGTCCGTCTGAAAGACGAAAAGGTTATGCGTCTGAAATGCTGGAATTGGTTTTACCTTTTTGCCGTGCGTTTGGAGAAAGCAAGGTTTTAGTGACCTGCGATAAGGAAAATGTAGCTTCGCAAAGGACGATTATTAAAAACGGTGGAGTGATGGAAAACGAAATTGTTGATACAGTGGGATTAAGTAAAAGTGGCATTATTCAAAGATTTTGGATTTCAATATAGCGTCTTTCTCAACCATTTCCAGTTTGACATACTGAGGAATCGAGACCTATCAAAAAATGGAGGAAATTATATGGAACAGATATGGAAAGAAATGTTTCAGGCGGCAAAAGCAGTACAGAATGGACGGCAAATATCTGATTATGTGGATGCGGGGGAGTTTCAAGATAAAAAGAATTTGTTGAAACTGTATAAAACATTACATCCAGAAGATACGGACGCAACAGAGGACACGCTGGATATTGTAACGATAGACAATGTTTTAACTTGGCGTAATCGTAAATCCATTTAATATTAGAATAACAGCGTAAAGGCGCATGGAATCGGTATAACCAGTATGTGATAAAGTAAACTACTTGTGTTATTGCATGTTCTCCTGCATCATCATCAAAAACTTTTCCGCAGGCTTGGAAAAGACCTGATATTTTTTCCAGATCATATACATTTCAATCTCAATGGACGGTGACAGGGGGCGGAAACAGAGCATACTGTCACCGGAAGTATTGATGATACGGTCAAAACAGACAGCGTACCCCAAACCCTCTTCCACAAGCAGGGAAGCATTGAACAGCAGATTATAAGTCATGATGATATCCAGCTCCGAGAGGCGGCGCTTCATCCACTGGGACATTCTGCCGCCCTCAGTCTCCTGCTGTGATATCAGCAATGGCTGATTCCACAGGTCTTCCGGAGAGACAGATTCTTTTTCTGCCAATGGCGAATCCTTTCGCATTAAGACACCCCAGATATCCTTTGACGGGAGCTTTAATACTTCATATTTCTTTGTATCAGGCGTTCCGAATATAATCCCGAAATCAATCAGTCCTTTATCCAGCTGCTCTTTGACAAAGACAGAATTGCCGCTGGAAATATGGTAATGGATTCCGGGATAAAGTTTTTTTAATCTTCCGGCAGCTCTTGCCAACAGGCGCATACCATCTGTCTCTCCGGCGCCAATATAGACATCTCCGATGACCACATCATCGGAACAGGTAATTTCATTTTCCGTTTTCTTTACCAGATCCAGAATTTCCTCAGCCCTTTTCCGAAGAATCATTCCCTCTTCCGTCAGCGTAACCTTGCGGGAACCCTTTGTGCCGCGGATCAGGAGCTGTTTTCCCAATTCCTCTTCCATATTTTTGATCTGTGTGGAAAGAGTAGGCTGTGAGAGATGAAGAGACTCGGCAGCCCGTATGATGCTTTGCTCTCTTGCGATGGCAAGAAAATATTGAAGTACACGTATTTCCATAGTTTCGCTCCTTATTACCCATGTCAGTTAAAAAAATCCTATCACAAGCTACAATAGGTTTCAACTATAAAAATGGATTATATATAAATATTTGCTATTTTTCTTGTGCGGATTTATAGTTAAATTCGGAAACTCCACAGCAAGCTGTGCGGCTATCAAATACGTCAGGAGGTGCAGGAATGGTAGCTATAGGAAGCAGGGAATCCGTTATACAGAATCTGGAGGATGCCGGATGTGAAACCGGAATGATCCAAGATTTTCTGGGATGGTTTGATAAAGGACAGCAGGCAAAGCAGCTGGAACTGCTGGAACATCAGAGAGAATATTTGCTTGGCAGAGTACACACGGATGAAAGAAGGATTTCCTGTCTGGATTATCTGATCTATCAGATCCAGAGAACGCCGACAGGAAAGAAACCAGTCTGTAAAGTTTAGCAATTGTTTAGATATCTTTGTGAAATCTTTTATCCCGCCATGCTACGATGAAATACATTACAAGGGGTAATGCTCATGTACGGTAAAGAAGCAACTCTTTCCGTTCAGTGAAGAATGGATCTTCTGATTATACTGGGAGACATAGGCATAAAGACTTCCACGGAGTTTATCAAGAGTGTGAAATTCTCTCATATCAAGGCTTGCCATCCACTGGTCTTTCATGGTACGAAACCAGCGCTTTACCTTGACTTTCTGGGTTGGCGTATTTTTTTATACACCTCAGTGAGATTATGTTAGTAGGAGTTAACAGATATGCAACGTGCGAACAGAGGGAAACGTTGTCCCCGTCTGATTGTCTAATCGAATAGGAGAGATGGGTTGTGTGCTAATAATCATAGAAAATGCCTAGTTAAATGAATAAAGTATAAGTATTTGCTATCTATAAACAATCTTGTTAAGATAAATCCAGAAACAAAAAGCAATTGAGAAATCTGCAAGAATTCATTCCCGCGAGCAATGAGCCGAGTACCGTGCTTGCACGAGTATTTGGCGAATGCCGCGAGGGTCAGATACCCCGCAGCTCTGCTGCGTTGCAAGTTGGATGCCCCGTCAGCTTGCTGCGGGGTATTTGACTTAGAAATTGTTTATTTTTCTGTTAGGTGGATGTTATCCGAAGCAGTTAAAGTATATTTCGTAGGATACACATAGCTACAGTCGCAGAAAAGGAAGTGAAAAAAGTGAAAAGAGATTTTTGATATGTCTGCTTTTGATACTGGGGGCGGCAGAGCTGCTGTCAGGATGCGGAAAAGGTTCCGGTGAGCAGGACGCGGCAAAGAGCCATAGCGAAGAAAGCCGGAAAAGCCAGACAGAGGAAGAAGATGCAGTGAGAGAAGGAAACGGAAAAGAAAGCAGGGATAAAAATGCAGTCCGGGTCACTCCTACTTCTGAAATCACGGAACTAGTACTCCGTACTTGAAGTTCCTGTGCAAATTTTCGAGGATATTTTTTCGAGTGTACAAGTTCAGAAACGGAGGCGTAGCGGGCTACGTTGAGTATTCTGGGCTTGTGCAATCGGGAAAATAGACCGAAATATTTGCACAAGGGTTTTCAGTACGGAGTACTAGAAACAGGATTGTCAATGATCCGGTATAAAGGGGAGTATGGATTTGACACATTCTTGGAGCAGGGAGGAGCCGCCTCTGATGCGGCTGTTGCTGCTTATATCACTTCACTGCTGGCACGGGAAATTCAAAAAGAAGAAGTTCTTTTCGACTGCAGTATCCTGTCGGTGGAAAATCAGGATGGCAGATACCTGTGTTGAAGAAATATCAAACTAATGTAAAGAAACACAAAAAAATTATGAAATCGAAGTGGAGGAAATCAAGATGAAAGTAATTGAAAATCAGACTTTTGACATGGAGCGTGCTCTTTATGGAAGCGAGAATGTGTTGGTGCAAAACTGCTCTTTTGACGGGCCGGCAGATGGGGAGAGCGCCTTCAAAGAGGGAAGAAATATCGAAACGGCGCATTGTTTTTTCAATCTGCGCTATCCCTTCTGGCATGACCATGGGCTTTCCATTAAGGATTCGGAAATGACGCAAGCTTGCAGGGCAGCTCTCTGGTATTCCGACCATGTAGAGATTACGGATACGAAGCTGCATGGGATCAAGGCGCTCAGAGAGTGCAGAGATGTTGTAATCAAAAACTGCGATATCATCTCTCCGGAGTTCGGATGGTCTACCAGGGGAATCCGCATGGAAGATACCACGGCGGTCAGCGAGTATTTTATGATGCGGTCGGAAGATCTGGCATTCCGCGGCGTGGAGTTTAAGGGAAAATATTCCTTCCAGTATATCAAAAACGCCACCTTTGAAAACTGCGTATTTGATACAAAGGATGCGTTCTGGCATGGAGAGAACATAACCGTCAAAGACAGCGTGGTTAAAGGGGAATATCTGGCATGGTACTCGGACGGCCTGACACTGATCCGCTGTAAGATCATCGGGACGCAGCCTCTGTGTTACTGTAAGAACCTGAAACTGGTCGATTGTGAAATGGTGGATACCGACCTTGCTTTCGAGAAATCGGAAGTGGATGCAGTCATTACAACAAAAGTTGACAGTATCAAAAATCCGCTGTCCGGCCGGATCTGTGTGCCGGAGGTAGGAGAAGTGATCATGGATGATCAACTTGCAAAAGGAGAGGTAATGATTGGCGGCTTAAAAGCAGTAAAAGAGACATATACCACCCTGTCGGAAAAAACCGCCTGACACTTCTTTTGGCTTATTGAATGGAGGGATTTTACATGGAAGAAATGCTGCCGCAGGAGAATCCTATGGGAACGGCGAAAATATCAGGTTTAGTGCTGAAAACCGGATTGCCGCTGATGATTTCCCTGCTGATCAATTCTCTTTATAATTTTGTGGACAGCGTGTTTGTTGCCAGGATATCAGAAGAGGCATTGACTGCATTATCACTGGCGGCGCCGGTTCAGATCATTATGTCTGCCATGGGACTTGGCATTGCTGTGGGATTGAATGCGGTAATCTCCAGGGCATTAGGAGAGAAGAACCAGGACAGAGTAAAGAAAACGGCATCTGCCGCGCTGGTATTGGCATTTCTGGCATGGGTACTGGTTGTTATGCTGGAACTAACTGTGATGAAACCCTATTTCAGATGGCAGTCCGGCGGAGCCGAAACCATTATGGGATATGGAATCCCATACCTGCGAATCTGTATGCTGGGCTCCCTGGGTATGATGGGACAATGGGTGTTTGATCGTTTTGTGATGGCAAGCGGAAAATCTTCACTGTTTTTATTTACGCTTTCTGCCGCTTCCATCACCAATTTGGTGTTAGATCCAATCCTTATTTTCGGGTACTTTGGACTTCCGGCTATGGGGACGGCAGGCGCGGCTCTGGCTACCGTAATCGGCCAGTGGATTGGCTGCTTCGCCGGGTATTTTATTAACCGCAGATGGAATCGGGAAATTCCAATCCGTTTTACTATAAAGGCAGATACAGGGTATATGGCGGCAATCTTAAAAGTTGGGATACCAAGTACATCTGTGCAGGTAATTACTTCTGTGCTGGCAATTTATGTGAATTCAGTCCTCATGGCCATTACACCCATGGCGGTTGCCGTCTATGGAGCCTGCGTAAAAATACAGGGGCTTGTGACTGTCGGGGTGAATGGGATGGGAAGCGGGCTGATTCCCATTGTGGCGTACAATTATGGAGCGAAAAAACCGGAAAGGATATATCAGAGCTGCCGGTGGGCGATGCTGTATTCCGTTATGCTTTACAGTGTATTTTTTCTCATTATGGAAATCGTGCCGGAACAGGTACTTTTGTTGTTTGATGCTTCGGAAGAAATGCTTGCGATAGGCTTGACGGCTCTGCGGATCATGGCGGTAAGCTATCTTCTCTCCAATGTATGCCTTACCTTTTCATCCGCTTTTCAAGGATTGGGAATGGGAGTCCAGAGTATGCTGCTTACTTTGAGCAGGCAGGTGGTCATGCCGGTGCTTTTGATTACAGCTGTTTCCTGGTTTGGTGAGTTGTCATTGATCTGGTGGGCGTTCGTGCTGGCAGAAGCGCTGGTGATTCCTGTAGGAATGATTCTCTGGAAAAAAGAATCAGGGAAGAGTTTAGGAGCATTGACAGTAATGTGCAGTGAATGACAAGAGGTGAATATGTTTTTTAAGGGTATTCTGATTGGCCTGACCATAATTTCAGATTTTCTTCTGCAATGCCAGGGGGCTATTCATCTGGTGGGAGGAACCATTGTCCTGTTTATGGGAATCCGGCGGCAATCCTGACCTTTCTGTTTGCTTTTTCCTGGTTTGGTATTGCAGGAGATAACACAAAAGCGGGTGGATGGCTGGTAGTTTTGGGAGTGTTTGTTGGAACCTACCTATGGTGGGGAGGGCTTGCTGCTGCGGTTGCTCTGGCCAAAAAAGAGAAACGGGTGGACAGTTTCCTGAAGATGAACCGGATTTTCGGAGTAGTATTGAGCTTGTTTGGAATCCTTGTTTTTATAAGGGCAATCCCGATATGAAATTATGTGAAAAAGTTAAAAAAGGAGCAGGTATACGATGAGAAAATTTTATACAGTTTTATATCTGGCCATCATCCTGTCTTGTATGGCAGCCTGTGGAAAGAATGATACACAGGCTCAGACACCCAGCCGCCAGGCAGAACTTTCTACGATAGAGAGTTCCTCACAATCTGATAGTTCGAGCAACTCGAAGAATGCAGATGAATCCTCTGTGGCTATGGATTCCACGAAAACTGCGGATGAAACAATATCAGAGAATACCATAGTGGATGGATCTGAAAACGTGGCAGAATCGATGGAGGATGCAAGAGAAGCTGAATCTGTGAAGGAAACCGGGAGGAATGAAACGGATACGGCAGAAACAGATATTCAGAATAATACGGAGGAAAATAAAGTGGCAAATATGAATGTGCAGGTTGGTGATGTGGTATTTTCAGCGACACTGGAAGAGAATGAAGCAGTGTCTGCGTTGGTGGAAATGATGCAGGAGAGACCGGTAGCAATCCAGATGAGTGACTATTCCGGATTTGAAAAGGTAGGTCCTCTGGGAGCAAGCCTTCCGGTAAACAACAGCCAGACCACGACACAGGCCGGGGATATCGTTTTATATAATGGAAGTCAGATTGTTATTTTCTATGGTTCTAATTCCTGGAGCTACACGAGATTGGGGCATATTGATGATCTGACCGGTTGGGAAGATGCGCTTGGAAGTGGAGAGGTGACGGTGTTTTTTTCGCTGGAATAGGACTTTGAGAGAATATATGGGGTAAGTGACACAAAACTTATTATTATAGAAGTAACCTGTCAATCAAGAGTACGCATTACACTGCGGACTCCGTGAACGCGCCAAAATCTCCGATTTTGTGTGCATAATTTTCTAAACACCCACTTCTATTCATGGTGGTATCATAATGTAGGATATGGGTGTTTAGAAAGAATTGGGTAAGCCTGTTATTAATTATGATAATGGACAAGCTGTACGACGGCTTTTTTGGCAATCGTGCGGCAGATATTTTCAAATAATAGCCCGATCATGGCTCTTGATAGGCTGCGGTTTTTTGTAAACAAATGAAGCAGTACACGCAAAGGAACAATTTGAAATAGCATTCATCAAGAAAACAAGAATGCTATTTTCGCTGATAGTAAACATTTCGACTAAAGAAACAATTAATGCGACGGAATATGAGGTGAACGGACTGAAAATCAATCCGCTAATTGCAATGATACTATCCTTAGGGTCGTATTTCAAAAAGAGTACAAGAGGAATACGTCCAATTGCGGTAGCCACATATGCAAAGGCGCATGTTAATACATATTATGAGGCCGCAGATTTGATACCCCGTCAACTTGCTGCGAGACATCAAACTTGAAGGGAGTAAAGCGAAGGTGCGCTTGTTTCGAGTAGGGATTCATGATAATATAATAAAATAAATAGATGTGGTATGGTGTACCAATATCATGGAATTGTAAATGGGGAATGGCAATGAAAGAGGAGCAGAGTAGAAGAAAGATAGACAAAGGGGTTTCCCTGCTTCTTTCTATTATTTTAGTTTTTTTGGTTCTGGGAGCGGTAGTTTTCTCTGTATCACGGAGAATCTCTGAGGAAATGTCAGCATCAGCAGTTCAAAATCTGAGTGAAAGTCTTAATCTGATCAAATGCACGATAGAAGCGATGTTGAGCAAGGAGGCTGAGTTCCAGCTGCTGATGGCGAAAGATATTGCAGCATCGGAGGATTTGGAGGAACATCTGATCTCCTACAGCGGTAGTCGAACGATGGTGAAGGTATCGTTGATCCGAGCGGGAGAAACGGAAGGAATATCTGATACAGGTGAAGTCTTTACGGAGGAGGAACTGAACTTTTCTGCCGGTGGCATGGTTGACGGTGTGGCAATCTCACAATCGTATCTGAATTATATGGGAACGTGGGCTTATTCCATGAAATGTCCAGTCATAAAGAACGGGGAGGAGATCGCATTCCTCTATGTTGAGTATGTCTATGACACTCTCGATGACTTTCTTCCGAATGTTTTTTATAATAACAAAGCGATGCTGTATATCATGGATGCGGAGACGGAGCGTCTTGTTTTAAAACCTAAGGGAATGGGAGAACGGGATGCAGGTCATCTGAATCTACAGGACTTCTATCGGGCGAATGAGATTGAGGAAGAAACACTTTTGGCCGAGGTAGAATCATGTGTGAAGAATGGAAGGAATATCATGTTCCGTCATGATATTCGTAATAAGAATGCGCTCAATTATATGTGGTCCGTGAATGATGGGACCATTTATCTAATCGGGTATGTACCGATTGAGGCGATTCAGCAGGAAGGAACTTCTGTCAATCATAATATTTTTATTGTTGTGGTGGTGATGCTGATCGCCTTTTTTCTCTGCTGCATAATATATTATATCAACCAGAGACAGCAGAATAGGATTCGTAAAGAGCAGGAAGAGGAACGGGAGATTTACAACAGGCAGTTAGCGGAGGCTTTGCAGGCGGCGCAGATCGCAAGTAATTCAAAGACGACATTTTTGTCGAATATGTCCCATGATATCCGCACGCCGATGAATGCAGTGCTTGGTTTCACAACGTTGTTGGAGAGAGATGCAGGGAATCCGGAGAAGGTACGGGAATATACAAAGAAGATCATGGCATCGGGACAGCATCTGCTGAGTCTGATCAATGATATTCTGGATGTTTCCAAGATCGAGAGTGGTAAGGTAGTGCTTTCGATGGAAGAGTTTACTCTTAATGACATTGTGTCATCGGTGGATGCGATCATACGTCCCATGGCCAGAGCGAGGCGTCAGAAGTTCAATGTGGAAGTGACAGGCATCAGACATGAATACTTGCTGGGGGACGAGACGAGGATTAATCAGGTGCTGATCAATTTGTTGTCCAATGCGGTGAAATATACGCCAGAAGGCGGCAATATCTGGTTTCGGATCATCGGGCTAGGACAGCGTTCCAGTCAATTCGAGCATATTAGGATCGAGGTGGAGGACGACGGATACGGCATGACGCCGGAATATTTGAAGATCATATTTGATGCTTTCACACGGGCGGAGAACAGTACCACAAACAAAGTGCAGGGCACAGGTCTTGGCATGGCAATCACGAAGAACATCATAGAGCTGATGGGCGGAACCATCGATGTTTTCAGCGAAGTAAATAAAGGCAGCATTTTCAGAGTCGAATTGGAGTTTCGGATACCAGAGGAGCAGGCGGAAAAGAGATTCTGGAAGGAGAGCGGCATTTCACACATATTGGTTCTGGATGGTGATGTGCAGGCCGGTGAGACGATACAGGGCCTGATGCAGGATATGGATGTGATGGTTGACACGGCACAAAACGTCGCGGATGCCATGCAGCTGATCTATGAAAAGAACTGTCGGGAAGAAGGATATCAGATTGTCCTGCTGGATGGAAATCTGCCGAATCTGGATGTGGTGGAGGTGTCAGAGAAGTTCAGAGAAATTCTTCCTGAGACGATGATATTGGTTTTGACAGCGTATGAGGAAGACAGTGAATACGGCGGAGAGGATACCATGCAAATGGAAAATGTGGGAATCCTACAGAAACCTTTCTTCGTATCAGCGTTGAAAGATAAGGTGATGGCTATACGGCATAGTGAAACGTTAGGACAGAATGAACAGGAGGCGGCTGGCAGAAGCTTGGAAGGCATGTATTTCCTGGCAGCGGAAGACAATGAGATCAATGCGGAAATTCTAAGAGAGATTCTGACGATAGAAGATGCCAAGTGTGAGATCGTTGAAAATGGTCAGTTAGCCGTGGAGAGATTTCTGAACTCTGAAGAGGGTGAGTTCGATGCGATTCTGATGGATGTGCAGATGCCGGTGATGAATGGTTATGAGGCGACCAGGGCGATTCGTGCATTGGAGCGAAGGGATGCGAGGGATATTCCGATCATAGCTATGACAGCCAATGCTTTTGCGGAAGACGAGAAGGAAGCGTTGTGTTCAGGTATGAATGTGCATCTGTCGAAACCTATAGATGTGGCATTGCTGAAAAAGATCATACAGCAGTATGTGCCGGTCTCTGCACCAAAAGCAAGCATAGAACAGAGCCAATGATTCAGTCAGTACACTGGAGCCGGAAGACATCGGGAAAGAATTCATATCGCAAGGTTCATTACTGTAGAAGTAACCTGTCAATCAGGAGTACGCATTACACTGCGGACTCCGTGAACGCGCCAAAATCTCCGATTTTGTGTGCATATTTTTCTAAACACTCACTTCTATTTATGGTGGTATTATAATGTAGGATATGGGTGTTTAGGAACGTCGGCACAATTGAAATACAAACAGGAAAAATGATCTGACAGTTATAAAATGAGGTGACAGCATATGTGGGGGAAAAGAAAAAGGAATCTCACAAGGGCGATGGTATTGTGTTTGGCAACTGTGACGGTTTTGACGCTGGCAGCTTGTGGGAAAAAGGATGCAGACAACATTATGATCACAGAAGAAAAGGCAGAGGAGCGGATCGTGAATCTGTTCAGTCCGATGGAGAAGACAGAGGCGAACACTGTCAATGTTGCGAGGAGCGCGTCTGATAAGACTGTCATCATGGCGGAGAAGAAGCTGGGGGTGAAGGTTGATTATATCACCTATACGGCAGAGGATTACCAGGATAAGACATATGATGATGTGACTATTGACCGGGCACGCAACAATATGGATGATATATATCTGCTCAATCCGGATGTTATTCAGACATTGGGTGAGGAAAATAAACTGATAGATCTGTCAGGGCTTTCCTGTGCGGAGAATCTGCGGGATGTGGTGAAGACAGCGAATACGGTCAACGGCAGGTTGGTAGCGATTCCACAGGAAATAGTGGTTTATGGACTGTTTATCAATAAAGATATGTTTGATCAGTATGGGTTGGAACTGCCGGAGACGCCGGAAGAGTTTCTGGAATGCTGCCGCGTGTTTAAGGAGAATGGGATAGAGACGCCGGTAGGCGCCAACAGATGGTGGCTGGAGACTTTTGTTCTTGCTCAGGCATATGCGGATCTGTATAATGGGGGTAATACGGAGGCGGAGATTGCGGCTTTAAACAGTGGGGAGAGTAAATACAGTGATTATATGCGCCCCGGTTTTGAATTCTTGCAGGAGATGATCGACAAAGGATATATTGACGCGAAGAAGGCCTATGTGAGTGAGGCGATCGAAGGGGAGGGTGCAGATTTTCTGGCACAGAAAACGCCCATTGTGATGGCTTACTGGGGGGCAGCAAATACGGAGACTGCTTATGGAGCCCCGGATTTTAACATGCTGGTCATCGGATTCCCAAGTAACAGAGGGCGGATGCCGGTAATGTCCATGACCGGTCTTGGTATCGGTGCGGAAGCGGAGCACGCGGAGGAAGCAATGGATACATTGGAGGTAATGCTTTCTGACGAGGCGCTGCAGGTTTATGCGGAAACCAATAAGGTGATCTCACCTTCCAAGAATGTAGAAGTAGAATGTATACCGGCCTTGAAACCGTTAAATGACAGGATACAGTCTAATGTCTATGTACTGGGCGCAAATGCGAATATGAAACTGGAACAGTGGGGCAATACCTGTCTGATCGTGAGAAAACTGTTAAACGGCACTACGGTGGATGAGTGTATGGCGGAATTTGACAGACTGCAGGAGGAGACACTGGAATAGTGAATTAGTTACATGGATGAACTGTTATAGAAATTTTAATTAATAATCATTTTTATCTTGCCAAGTGAGCAGAAACATGGTATTATATCATTTGTTGAGATTGCTTGTTGGGCAATTGAAAAATGATGGCTCCATGGTCAAGCGGTTAAGACATCGCCCTTTCACGGCGGTAACACGGGTTCGATTCCCGTTGGAGTCATTGGAAACATGAAATATTTGATAATATAGATCAGGCGCAGTAGCCAAGCGGTAAGGCGTGGGTCTGCAACACCCTGATTCACCGGTTCAAATCCGGTCTGCGCCTCTTGATAAATCCCCTAAATACTAGGGGATTTTTTGCTTGTGTTGCATTTCGTGTTGTATAGTTCAGAGAAATAATTGTTTGCCATATGATCCATTTGTTTCGCTTGCTCTTCTAAAACATGCCGGTAGCCGGCTTTTAAGGTGCCGTCATTGCCCCAGCCGCAGCGCTGCATGATATATGAGTCAGGAATACCGAGGGCGTGCTGGATGCTCGCTGAGTAATGCATCAAGTCGTGGAACCGAAAATGCGGGATGCCGTTACGCTTAAGCAGCCTGTTAAATCTGTTTGTGATAGAATTCGGGGTGAGGCGTACAATTCGCCCTTTCATTCCGCGCCACTTATCTGATACGAAATCGGGATAATCAATGTATCTGTCACCGGCATAGCTTTTGGGGGTCTTTATGATTCATTCACGATCGCCGTTGATAACCATATTTTTACATACGTGAACAATATTTCCAGAAATATCCTCGGAGGACAGGGCGCATATTTCTCCGCGGCGCATGGGACCGAACGCCGCAAGTAGCACCGGGAGTTCCATGCCGGTACCAGCCACAGACGAAAGAAGCTGTTTTATTTCCGCATCAGAAGGGACATAAATCTCTGGGCGCACTTTCTTAGGCAAAGCGGTATTGAGGGCGAAATTGGGGCGGTAAACACGCATTACGGCAGATATAAGTCCATGACTGTTTCTCACTGTCTTAGGTGAATGGCTTTGTGCCTCGATGTTGATTGCTTTCTGGATATCTTCCTGCGTGATCAGAGTGATATATCCGCTTTTTCTTGATGGTGCCGTCCGGCTGCATGGTTTCTTCTGTGTGGCTGTAGACCTGACAGCGCCAGCTTCCAGACGGGAGTTTTTTGCTGTAGCCATAGTGTTGTCCTTTTTGGGTATAAAAATAACAGCCTGTGAATGATCTGGAAAATCTGGAAAACTTTGGAGTCTGTGATCGTATGAAGAGTGGCGACATATAAATAATTGTCTTTTGCATCCAGTTTTATGCCAATCTGCACGTTCTCAGAAATACATTTTACCAATTCGAAACTTGTAACTTTTTCATTTGGATTTATGCCGATATAATCAGGATTAGCAATAATTTGAGGTATGAATCCAATATATTTCAAACAGTCAGGGTGCCTTTTGATAATATGTTTCTCTAAACCGCTTGACTGAAATATGTTAGAAGACTTTATGTTATATGGCAAATAGTTGTTAAAATCTTCGTTATATTTTCCTATTGCTGTGAGTTTATCATTCATATATACTCCGTAATTATTGCGCTGTACGTTTTATGCAGAGTGGCTAATGTTTATTATACTTGTAGGGATCCGAGTAACCGCACAAATATCCTACATCAAGATAAAATCCTTCACTTCCTTAGCCGTGATATCCCGTCCAAGGGCAATACTTGCCGCCTGCACAGGGGTAAATTTCAGGTACCGGGCAAGTGCATGGATATCCATTAAGTCAAAGTTCACGGGACGCGCCTTTTTCTTTTTGAATGTTGCAAGGCTCATATGGAGATATTTTGCGATAGATTCATCAGATATAGCGTATCTTTCTTGATTTCCGACTATGATTGCCCGTATTATGCGGTTTCTGTCTTCTTCGGGTGATGGTTTTATTCTTGGCATGGTGGTCTTCTTTGTGTGTCGGTTATTCCTGGGGCGGGATGGTGGGCTTCTTATGAAATGCCCGAGTCTTGTAACATTTCAGCCGCACTTTTTATTCAGCTTCGGACATTTCTGTGACATTTGGATTTTATAATGTCCTTATCAACAGGCAGAAATCCTTGAAAGGAGCATTTGATTTATGAATGTATTACAAACGATTGATCTGAAAAAGTATTATGGCAGTGAGCCGAATCTTACCCGCGCCCTGGATGGCGTCAGCCTCTCTGTGGAACAGGGGGAGTTTGTGGCAATCGTTGGAACGTCCGGCAGCGGGAAATCCACCCTGCTTAACATGATGGGCGGGCTGGATACGCCCACTTCCGGCAATGTTATTGTCCGTGGGGATGAGCTGGCCAAAAAGAATGACGAGGAGCTGACCATTTTCCGCCGCCGCAACATCGGCTTTATCTTCCAGAACTATAACCTTGTCCCGATTCTGAATG
>CAJUQJ010000068.1 GCA_910588215.1 uncultured Lachnospiraceae bacterium | reverse complement strand
CTATGACCCTCTGCTTGTAAGGCAGATGCTCTCCCAGCTGAGCTAAGATCCCAAAAGTAAATTTGCCTCGCAAACTAACTTCCTGAACTCGTAAAATACAGCAACTTTGCAGTTGTCTCGCAATGTTCTCTTCAAACGACCCGGATGGGACTCGAACCCACGACCTCCGCCGTGACAGGGCGGCGCTCTAACCAACTGAGCCACCGGGCCTAGTCGTTCCAACTATTCTATTATACATCCAGAAGCATGCTTCTGTCAATGGACCTTCGGGGACTCGAACCCAGGACCGACCGGTTATGAGCCGGTTGCTCTAACCAACTGAGCTAAAGGTCCATGAAACCTAAATGACTCCAACGGGAATCGAACCCGTGTTACCGCCGTGAAAGGGCGATGTCTTAACCGCTTGACCATGGAGCCTGATATTCATAATGCGCGCTCTTGCTCTCTCACAAGTAACTTCAACGAATGCTATATTACCATATTTTTCAGCAATGCGCAAGAGAAATTTTTTGTTTTATCGCCTTTTTGTCTCTTTTTGTTCTTTTTATTTTGCCGTCCATTTAAAACCGGTCACAGTCGCAGTCTATCCACCCTCAAAGCTCTCCTTTGTCCACACGTTAGGTCACTTCGCTTCTGCCGGCAGTAGACATCCTTTGTCCTATTTATGCGACAGTCTTGTCTATACACATGCCTCCTTGTCTCTATGGTAAGGCCATTGATTCTATTCACCACTTGCCAAGTTTTCTTCCATCCTGCTCTGTTTCCAGCTTATGAACTATCTTTTGCTCCAGCTTATTCCTGCTGTCAGTATTTAGGTGCTGAATCATATGATCGAGAGATTCGGACGGGGGAAATCTTGCTGTCATACTTATCTGTCACGAAAACGATGTTGCTGAGCTTGTGATACCATTCCTTATAAAGCTTTGGTGAATGGCGGGCTTTCATTAAGTATGGCAGATTCTTAGCATCATTTTCTCCATTTCTGCGCTGCTTTTTGCGCATAAACGAGTTTGTGACAAGCAACGCGCAGACACAAATCTCGCGATTGAAAATTTTAATTTTCAATCTTGTACCCTGTTATCACTGCCCACACATCGCCGAGTCCCAATTTGATCAAGACAGGCTGTTCTTTTTCGATAGACTGCTTTATTCTGTCAAACAGAACATTCTCTTCCGTATTCTTATCCATCGACTCATAGTGATAGCCGGATGCATATAAAGCCATAGATAGCCGGTCGAGAGCGGTCTCTGAAAATTCCTCTGCTATGTATTGTTTGTTGTACGAATCGCCAATCTCCTTATCGATCCAGAAATAAGCGCAGCCTGTTATCGTAATTAAATACTCATATATTTGAAGGTGGTGCTTATCGAGAAAAGATTCGTTCTTACAACTGCCGCATCGTATACAGTTACGCTGGTATCTGCTACAGAAAAAAGGCGTGTTTTCCATATAAGCATTCCTGACCCGTGAGTAGTAACGTCCTTTCCTATGAAAAGACAAAATGTCGGAAAAGCCTTAGAAATATAGGCTATTCCGACATATAAGAGTTCTAAAGAGATGGTATATATCACCAACGATCTCATCCCCAGAATATCATAAAGATCATAAATACTGCTCCACGATCTCCTGCATCTTACCCCACTTATCCTCCATGTCTTTGACCATGGCGAACTGAGTCCGGCAACGATCAAGATTATGCTCCGGACGATGGATCTTGAAGTAGTGATCTCCCTCCAGATAATCTGTCAGGAAACGCATACCGCATTCCAGCGTCATCAACTTTGCTCCCATAGGCAAAAGTCTGATCTCATTTGCTGTGAGCGATCCTCCGCAGCCTTCGATGAATCCCTTCGTGTACAGGGCGAAAAGTTCCAGATCGCAGGAGATCTTCGACAGATCTTTCTCATCCTCTGCTCCCGTATTAGCGCCGAAGCGAATGGAATCGCCATAATCGTACAGCGCAGAACCAGGCATGACCGTATCAAGGTCGATCACGCAGATGCCCTTCCGCGTCTCATGGTCCAACATGATATTATTAAGCTTAGTATCATTATGCGTAACCCGCAGCGGAATATCTCCGGACGCTAATAGGTCACAGAGCACATGGCAATCCTCCTCGCGATCCATCACAAACTTAATCTCTTCCGCCACTTCTCCGGCACGATTCATGACATCTGCTTCCAATGCTTTCTTGAAGTTCTTCAAACGGTCGACCGTATTGTGGAAGTTGGGGATCGTCTCATGCAAGCTCTCCGCCGGATATTCCGCCAACAGCTTCTGGAAATGTCCAAAAGCCACGGCACTCTCATAGAAATCCTCCGGCCGCTCTACGATATCGAAACTGTCCGCGCCTTCCACGAATCCATACATCCTCCAGAAGGTGCCGTCCTCCTCTTTGCAGAAGGAACCACCCTCCTTAAGCGGAATCACATTCAAAGACTCCCTCGCCGGATCACCGCCGTGCTCCACGATCTTCTTCTGCAGAAAAGCGGTCACTCCCGTAATGTTCTCCATCAGTCCCGCCGGATCCTTAAACACCTCATGATTCATCCGCTGCAGGATATATCTGATCGCCTCCCCCGATTCCAGGCGACAGGTCAAAAGAAAGGTGTCGTTGATATGTCCATTGCCATGGGGCTCTACATGCTCTGCCTTCCCACTTGTTGCAAACTTTTCCGAAATCCGTAATAAATCTGACAATTCTCTGCTCATCAGGCACCTCCTAGCCTTTCACGCCACCGCCCGTAACACCGGCAATGATCTTCTCCGACAAAAATATGTACAGAATAAAGGTAGGCAGGAACACAATGACCACTGCCGCAAACATGCCGGCATAATCGCCTGTATATCTCATGGAATTGATCATTCCGTACAATCCGATAGCTACGGATTTTACCCTGTCAGAGTTTGCAAATATCAGGGACATAAAATATTCGTTCCATACATTAATAAAGTTAAAAATCGTCACGGTAATGATACCCGGCTGCGCCATCGGCAGCATGATCTTCCAGAATGTCTTCATAGGCGGGCATCCGTCGATAGCCGCTGCTTCCTCGAAGGATTTGGACAGATTACTGAAAAAAGTCAACAGAAAGATCGTCGTATACGGCACATTGATACCCACATACAGGAAGATCAGCACCGCCCGGTTGGCGAGCGACACATTTAAGATATTCCAGCCTGCCACCAATCCGAACAGAGGCAGTACTATCATCGTCGCCGGAACGCCCATGGCCGCTACGAATCCGTTCTGGATCAGCTTGTTGCCCAGGAAGGTAAAACGGGCCAACACATAAGCCGCCGGTGCACAGATCACAATCAGCAGTACACAGGATATGGTCGCATATACGAGTGAATTCACGAAAAATACGGAAACATTGGATGTATTCCAGGCCTTCACATAGTTTTCCAAATGAATACCGGTCTCAAACTTAAATACTCCGCCGGAGAAGATCTCCTTGGATGTTGAGAAACTGGCGCCTACTACCCAGCCTAACAGGACAAAGGTAAACAACACCCACAACGTTAAGATGATATAACCGGGAGCCAGACGTAATTCTTTGTGCCAGTTCACACGGTCGCGCACTTTCTTTTCTTTAGCCATTCTTGCTCCCTCCTTTAAAATTCGATATCGTCATCTTTGAAGATCTTATCGCAGACAATGAAGATCAATACCACGCAGGCACTTAATAACACACCTACCGCTGCGCCGATTCCGGCATTTCTCTCCGTCATACTGTTACCGGCTCCGAAGATGTTCTGATACATATATACTACCGGTGTGATAGTCTGTGTATTGGAAACCACCATGGAGAACAACTGTGACCAAAGGAAGAAGCCCGCAGAACTGATACTCCACATGGTAATGTTCGTCTTGGTAACGCCTTTGAGCAGTGGCATTGTGATATAGCGGAATTGCTGGATCCTGTTTGCACCGTCCAAAGTCGCCGCCTCATAGTACTCTGTTCCGATCCGCTCGATACCACTGGCAAAGATCAGCATATGGTATCCCACCATACCGAAGCAGTAAGCAACAAGGAGCGCTGTAAACAGATGGGAAGGATCCAACCACTGGAACTTCGCCAGCCACTCCCAGTGCAAGAATTCTCCGATAGCCTTAAAGAGACCGAACTTCGGGCTGAATACATACTGAAGCCACATGGTCGCCAGTGCCACCGCGCTCACAACGTTGGGCATATAAATGATCGCCCGAAATACATTCTTAAAACGAATACCGCTTGTCAGGATCGCCGCAAAGAGAATCGCCAACCCCATCACGATCAATCCGCCGATCAGCCAGATGCGGAAGATATTCCACATAGATATCCGGAAAAGCTCCGTGTTAAACAGTTTTATGTAATTGGCCAGTCCTGAAAACTGCCATTTGGATACTGCGTCCGTCACGCCTTCGATCTTAAAGAAACTCATGAGAATGGTTCTAATGATCGGATAAAGGAAGATAATAGAGAACATAAGGACCGCAGGTGTAACAAATACTACGATCATGGTCTTATTCTTTTTCAATCCAGTAACCCCCTCTCATTGAAAAAGCGAACAAGTCAATACTTTATACAAATTGATCTATATTTCTTGTCATATGGGAAATTCATAAAAATTTCCTATATGATGAAAAAAGGCGGCACCGTCAAACACGATGCCGCCCTACTCATCTCATGCCTATCCGTGCAATTCTGTCTATTTTGTTGATAGGTCTTATGAATCTGCTTAGTTACCTGCTGCCTTCAGTGCATCTACGAAGCCCTGTGCATCCAGAGAACCGCCGCAAAGCTTCGTGAAGTTCTCGATGATGATCGGAGTCATATCTGCATTAGCCTCTGCACCTGCGCCCCAAGGATAACGTGTTGACAAACTGTCCATAACAGGCTTCACATTGGACAGAAGTGCCGGCCACTCTGCATTGCTGGAATCTGCCGGGATACCAACGGACATCTCGGAAAGAAGTGCGTCCGCCTCACCCTTGGTCAGATAAGTGATCAGCTGGAATGCCTGCTCAGGCATGGTGGATTTCGCATTGATCGCGAATACCTGTGCACCGTAGTTGGAAGCTTCTGTTCCGTCTACTCCGCCTTCTACTGCAGGGTAGCTGAAGCAGCCCCACTGGAAGTCTTCGCCTGCAATATCCTTAACTTCGTTCGGAAGCCAGGAACCATTCAGGTACATAGCCGCTGTACCCATAGCCAGCTCTGTGTTCTGTCCTGCCGGCCACTGGTTACTCTCGATGGTCTCGGAGAAGTAGCCCTTGCTTGCCAGCTCTTCATATGCCTGTGCTGTCTTCAGCACTGCTTCGTTGTCCCAGTCACCGTTCTTAACAACTTCTTCTGTAGCCGGCTCACCGATCAGACGGCTCATATGATATCCGAACATGCTGCTGATGTAAGCATTGTCATTGGTGATCGGAGTATAACCCGCGTCTTTGATCTTCTGGCATACATCCAGGAACTCATCCCATGTTGTAGGAACTGCTGTCACGCCCGCTTCCTCAAAGATCGCTACGTTGTAAAAATAAGCGAATACGTTGGGCTGATAAGGAATAGATTTCAATGTACCGCCTGCAACCTCACGGCATGCTGCCATCAGACCTGCATTTGCAGTAGACTCGTAATCATTTGCCTTAGCCAGATCTTCCAGTTCCAGAAGATAGCTGCCCCATGTCGTGTTCACACGATCGATATCCTCGTCAAACAGATCGATATTGGTTCCTGCATCCAGTGCCGGCTGTAAGCCTTCACGAATACCGGTACGTCCCTTAAACTGTACATCTACAGCGATACCGGTCTCAGCAGTAAACGCCTCGATGGACTGCTTGATCGCCTGTGCCTGCGGCTCAGCTGCATCCCACATAGACCAGTAAACCAGTGTACCGTCGGAAGCCGCCGGTGCCTCTTCTTCTGCAGCTTCTTCAGCCGGTGCCTCTTCTTCTGCGGGAGCTTCCTCAGCCGGTGCTTCTTCTGCGGGAGCTGCCGTGCCGTCCGATGCCGGTGTTGAATCGCCACCGCCGCAGCCTGTCAATGTTGCTGCGATCATGGCTACAGACAGAAGTGCGCTTAACATTTTCTTTTTCATACTTCTTACCTCCTAAATTAGTTCAAAATTTACAGGATACAGGCTCCTTGTCCCGTAGACCTGCGCCATTTGTTGTTATCATTATAAAGAGCCTTTATAGAAATGTCTTTGTCTTATCTATTTCGCTTTTTGCACTATCGGATTGTTTTTGTGTAATTTATACAATTTTTATCCTTCCAAACTTCTCTATAGGTAATTTTCAACACATCTTCCAAATCATATATTTGGTATTATTGAACAATTTTTCTTTTTACATTTTCTATGTCTCTGTGTTTTAGACAAAAAGAAGGATAAATAAACTATTTTTACCTTTGCCTTCTTTGCACTTTTGTAATATAATGGTTTCAAATAGGACACCATTTTTGCACAATCAGTCCTCTCTTCTGTGAAAGGAACCGGAAGCATGAGTTACAAAAGCGTTTATCTGCAGGACACCCTGAGCATCCATGAAATCTATTCCATTCATTATTTTGAATATATGTGTGATTTTTCTTTCCCGGGAGAGTCCCATGATTTCTGGGAATTTCTATGTGTTGACAAGGGGGAAGTAAATGTGCTGGCCGGCGAGAAATTCCATGTCCTGAAGAAGGGGGATATCATCTTCCACAAACCCAATGAATTTCATGACGTCAAATCCAACGGGCTGATCGCACCCAATCTGGTCGTCATGTCCTTCTCCTGCACTTCTCCTGTCATGGCTTTTTTTGAAGAAAAGGTTCTACAGATCAGTGAGCCGGAACGACTCCTTCTGGCCCAGATCATCCAGGAGGCAAAATATGTCTTCGCCGGTCGCATGGACGATCCCTATCAGGAAGAGCTCATACCTTCCGAAAGTCCTCGCTTCGCCGGAGAACAGCTGATCCGTCTCTATCTGGAACAATTGCTCATCCAACTAATCCGGCGCTACATGGTAAGACCCGACCAGCCCATCAATCCGACCATCGTAAAATCTATCAAGCAGAAAGCTGACGGAGAGCTTTTCTCGCAGATACAAGAGTATATGGAATCCCATATCTGCGAGACACTGACCATCGAGCAGCTCTGCAGGAGTAATTCCGTTGGCCGCTCCCAGCTCCAGAAACTGTTCCGTACCAGAAGCGGCTACGGTGCCATTGAATATTTCTCCAGAATGAAAGTGGATCTGGCCAAACAGATGATCCGGGAAAACCATTATAATTTCACCCAGATTGCCGATGCCCTCGGCTTCTCCTCCATCCATTATTTCTCCAGGCAGTTTAAGCGAATCACCGGCATGACTCCTTCCGAGTATGCCTCCTCTATCAAGGCGTTGTCCGATCAGTCCGGTTGACTACCTGCCGAAAGCACTACTCCCACAGCTTCTGCGGATACAGGCCCTGGTCCTTCAGGGACTGTATCGCATTGACTACTACCGGTTTATCTTCTCTGTAAGTTACGCCGTACCAACGGTCTTTGGATTTAAGTACGGTAACCTCCGCCTTGTCTTCTCTGATCAGTTCATCCACCACAAAAGGCAGGAAATATTCGCATTTCAGCGGATTCTTCTGCAGATTCTCCGACAGGAAAGCTGCAAATCTGTCCCGGATCTCCGAAAGCATGCTATTGGTAAAACCCCACATGTTCATAGATACCACCGTATCTCCTGCCAGAGGTGTCCACGTTGCCCCGTCATCCTCTGTATAAGCAGGACCATCCTCCCGCTTCTCAATGCGTACCCGCTCCGTGATCTCGGTCAATTTGCCTTCGGCATTCGTCTCGCAGACACCGCGCGCCACATGACCGTTCTCTGTCAGCGTATTCTCCAGCAGATATCCCACCATAGTATATTGATATTTATCCGTATCTTCATGAGTTGCCAGATAATCGTAGATCATCTTAAACGCCTGCTGACCATAATAATCATCCGCATTGATGACCGCAAACGGACCGTCCACAACCGACAGACATGACAGAACTGCGTGGGCCGTCCCCCAGGGCTTCACTCTGCCTTCCGGCACCGCAAAACCATCCGGCAGGTTGGCGATATCCTGAAATACATACTCTACTTCAATCCGCTGCGCCATCCTGTCGCCAATAGTCTCCCTGAAATCCTGCTCATTCTCCTTCTTGATAATAAAAATAACCTTCTCAAATCCGGCCTTTACCGCATCATAGATGGAAAAATCCATAATGATATGCCCATCCTGATCCACAGGATCGATCTGTTTCAATCCTCCGTAACGGCTCCCCATTCCTGCTGCCATGATAATAAGCACCGGTTTCTTCATACCCACTTCTTCCTCCTCTTTCATGATTTCCGCCTTCCCGGCGCCGAACCTGTCAGCCTATATCGCATTGCTGCGCCGCCCGGCCCTGTCAGACTACTCTCTGTATCATTGTTCTGTCTTAAGTATATACAGCTTTTCCGGCCCCGGCAATAGCACGATAGGCACTTTTTTTTATCAGTAAAGACGGTTTTCCTCTTCTTTCTTGTATTTTTTTAGGCACTTTGCTACAATCTTAACAAAACATTTCCACCTGTGCGGTTGCAATCCAATGACCAGTCTGCATGCCATTTATGGCAATGCAGGCAAGGCATTGGATTAGCAACCCACTTCCAAATGAGCAAAATGCGGATGCGCAAGCAGACGCAAAAGCGCGTAAGCGCGGGTTTTGTGAATGTGGAAGTCGGGTTGGATGCTCCAAGGAGCATCCAACCGCACAGGTCGAAACATTTTAGGAGGATCCTACATGACCACCACTACCTATGACGTACACATCATATCTACTTTAGATGACCTTTCTCGCTGCCATACTTTTTCCGTAGACCAGTTTAACTGGGGCGGTGATTATCGTCCCACGACCTGCGGGCGATTAGGTTATCTGCCGGATACCGGCTTTATACTGGAGATGACGTGCCAGGAGGCCGATCCCTGCCGCACTTATCTGCACGACGGCGATCCCGTCTATCTGGATTCTGCCATGGAAGCCTTCTTCTGTTTCGCACCGGAAGAAGAGAACCCCTGCTATCTGAATTTCGAGATGAACGCCAACGGCGCGATGCTGGCCTGCTACGGCAGAAGCCGCCAGAATCGCATGCCCTTCTCAGTAGAACACCGCCAGGGACTTCTCTGTCAGGCCAACGTCCTGCAAGACAGCTGGAGTATCAGGCTAACCCTGCCCCTGACACTGATAGAAGCCATCTATCCTAATATCTCACTGGAAGACGGCAGCCGCTTTACCTGCAATTTCTACAAAATAAAAGAGAGCGAGGGCTTGACTCATTTCGCCAGCTTCGCTCCCATGCAGGCTCCGGAACCCGATTTCCACCTGCCGGAGTATTTTGCATGTGCAAGACTACTATCATGATGCCTGGCTCGTGGATGTACGGCATCTTTAGACCCCAACGTCATACATCCACGATCCGCACTGAAGTTATCATTCCTCATCCCGGTACATATCCAACAGGCTCTCAAACCTGGGCTTCACTTCCGTGAATGCCTTCAGCAGCTTGGGTGAGAATACACCACTGTGCCCGTTTAAGATCATTTGATATGCTTTGTCTGATTCATAGGCAATCTTGTACACCCGTTTCGATGTCAGGGCATCGTATACATCCACCAGAGAAACGATCTGCGCCGCTATGCTGATCTCGTCACCTTTGAGCCCATCGGGATAGCCATTGCCGTCATACTTCTCATGATGGTGTCTGGCAATATCATAGGCGTAATCAAAGATTGCCCTGTCATTCAGCCGCACTCTGTGCTGAATGATCTCGGCACCCTTGGTGGTATGAGACTTAATCAGTTCAAACTCATCTTTCGTCAACTTGGCCGGTTTCAGGATTATGCTGTCCGGTATCGCGATCTTCCCGATATCATGCAGGGAAGACGCCCAGCCGATCTGAATCAGCTTCTCCGGTGTCAGCTCATATTCCGGATAAAGCTTCATCACGCTTTTCCCCAGACAGAGAGAATACTCCCTGATCCTCTTGATATGCTGCTTGGACTCCATATTTCTGAATTCTACGATGTTGCTCAATGAATCGATCAGAATCTCATTCACATGGTTCAGTTTCTTCGTCTGCTGACGCAGAACGCTGTTCTGCTTCTGCATATTGATATTCTGCTTCTTGACCATCAGTTCCAACTGCATCTTGTACTTAAACCATCCGACCGCATTCTGGACTACCTGCTTTACAACCTCCGGATGATATGGCTTCTTAACATAGCTTATGATTCCATACTCATAGCCTTTTCTCTCCATCTCAGCAGAACTTTCTCCCGTGATCATGATAAAAGGTATCTTGGTAAGGATATTCTTCTCCTTCAAATATTCCAGCACCGCAAAGCCGTCCATCACCGGCATGATATTGTCAAGCAGGACAATGGCAATCGAGGGCAGATTGTTCTTCAAAAGATCCAGCCCTTCCTTACCATTCTCGGCTTCCAAAATCTTATATTCCGACCGAAACAGCTCAACCAGAATCGCCCGATCGATCGAATTGTCTTCAAAGATTAAAATTGTATCGCGTTTCATGCTTCTACCATTCTTTCTTCATTTTCTTGGATAAATGATTATCGCCAAACCGTTACAGAGCTACCATTACAACCTGTTTACCCCGAAGTTTGAATACGACCCTACGCACTTCACCCTTCAGCGTGTACTTAATGCCGTTAATGGTGATCAGGCTGCCCTCATGCGCTCTTCCTCTGACACAGACAGGTTCTTTCGTGGTCTGCTCCGTCTGATTGACCAGCTTGGACGCCTCGCCATCCATCTCCGCCAGTTCCTGCATCTTCACATCGATCGCCCCATATATCCTGCGACGCAATTCTTCCGACACATCCACGCCAGCTGCAGACATCACTACCATCTTGCTGCGCTCCTGCTCCAGAGACTGCAGATCGTTCAGCAGCTGTTCCCTCTTCTCCCCGTACTCTTCCTGCTCCTTTTCATAGATGCCGTTCCTCCCGATATCCAGAACCGTCTTGATATGCAGTCGGTTACCGAGGTTAAAGGTATCCACACCCTTTACAGCACTGGTCGTGCCCCCCAGCAGAACCCCTTTGCTACCCGATACGATCACTCTGCCTTTCGTATTGATGTTGCTGTTCATAATATAGTTGGCTTTCACATTGCCGCCTGCATTGATATTGGCTGCCTCAAAGAAACTACCGGACACTTCGCCGCCGGCATCGATAAAGCAGTCATTCTTAGAACAGCTTCCCTTCTTGATCATAACGTTGCCACCCGCGATCAACCTTCCGGTCTCTACATTGTGCTCGATGATGATGTCTCCTGTAGCCTTGATATATCCGCCCGAATAAATACTGCCGATCACGTATACAGATCCGTCCACTTCCAACTTACCGGTAACGGCAGTCACATCTTCCCGAACAATCAACATGTTAGAAATATTGATCCGTCCACCCACAAACTCAAACTTGCCGTTCATCTTGGAAGTATAGGTGACTCCATCCGACTCTAACGTAAATCCTACGCCCCGCAACGGTTTCAACTCCACGCCGCCCTCGGCATGGATCGATTCTCCGTAGATATTCGTTCCGGTAGTGCCCTCTTCCGCCTGATGATAGAGTGCGATCCGCTCTCCTTCATCCACCATCTCAAAAGCTTCTATATTGACATAGTCAACACCGCCATCCGGCAGTGGTGCCGGAATACGCGGAAGATCCAGCCTTACAAACCATTCAAACCAGCCGTCCTTCCCCTTATGTGCCGGAATGCCTTCCGCGATCAGAACCTTTTCATTCATCCTCTTGCGGTCGATCAGATCGTCGATGGCCTCCTGCCTGATACCGAACACGATACCGCGCCTCTCCAGGTCATGATAGATATCTTCCTTAGTGACCACATTGCCTGGCACCCACGGAATATGCGCATATGCTTTATTACCGTTCTCTTCTATAAAGATAGAGAATTCTTTCTTGCTGTAAGGATCCCTCAGCGATGTCTTACTTGTCTTGCCGTTCCTGTTCTCACCCTGCTCCTTACTGTCGCTGCCCAATCGCTTTCTATTGACAACAGCCTGTCTTTTTTCTTTCATATCTGTAGCCGAATAGATCAGGCTGCAGTAATCCGATACATCAAGACCTGCTTCCAATCCCAACCGGATCTCTCTCATCTGTGCATGATTAAACAGGTTCTTGGCATAGATGGAAACATCCACCTTCTTCTCCAGACCCAAGCGGATCTCCTGCATCTGCATCCAGTTATACCGGATATCGGCATAAGTCGACACATCCAGATCTTCACATAATCCAATCCTGATCTGATGAATCTGGGGCGCACACATGTTGTCCTGCAGCCATTTGTCGATCGGCAACCGGTTCATGACTGCCATCCGGATCTCCTCCAGATCATCATCCGCAAATCCTCTCCTGAGATAAGGGATCAGATCAATGCCCGCATAAAGCGAAATCCTGATCTGCCGCATCGTCTCATAATTATTCGCCGGATCCGCATATATGGAAGCATCCACTTTATCCTTAAGCCCCATGCGGATCTGCTCCATCTGCAGCCAGTTAAACTGTGGATTGGCATATAGCGAAACATCCAATCCCTCTTCCTTACCGAGTTTAATCTCCTGGTTCTGTGCCTTCTGATACTCGTCATTTTCCATCATGGGAAAATGTAATTCATGCTGCATTGTGTTGGAATCTAAATTAGCCATGTTCACACTCCCGCGTATCGCAACTTAACCCGCAATATCTCTTTGTTATAAATTTGGAAATTATACCTTCAGACTTACGTAAAAATGAATCAATAGAACTATCTGTGATCCTCTTACACAAAGAATTTAGATATACTTTTCTATTGTAACAGACTTTCAAAAAAAAAGCTACTGCATATTGTCTTAACGCCCAGGTTTAACGTGTTCTTGTTACAGTTCACGGCCTAACCGGCCGCAAACAGTAACGCATCCAGCCCATTCCAAATGTCTACGTTCCACTCCGGTCGGCGCTTAGCAAACGTCCCCCGGACGTTTAGCGCCCTTCGGCGAGAGGCTGGATGCCTGAAACCGTAAAGTTATCGGCGAGTACTACGTACTCAATGCCCATGCAGCAAGGTGCAGGGCACCGTGAATAGTATCGTGTTCTTAACCCATTTCCTCATGGCTAAATTCAGTGTCCTGGAAGAAATTCCTGTATGATGAAGAAAAGGGGCTTGCCGCCCCTTTCTTTCCTTTAGTATATCATATGGAAAATAGCGATGATTATTTGAATCAAAGACCCCGCTGCAAGCAACGGGGTATCAAACTTGCAGCGCTGCAGAGCAGCGGGGTATTTGACCCTCGCGGCAGTCGCCAAATGTCTGCAAGCAGCCACTTGGCTCGTTGCTCGCGGGAATAAATATCAACGGTACAGCACACTAGAGATGCTTTTATGAAGAATACAATGCAGCAGAAGATAATTATTATAATCCTGCAAAAGAAAACCATATATCGGCACAGCTTGTAATGCAGAACTTTAAATGATCAGTCTTGATACCAGATCAACTATGGATATAGATGCAACAATAAAGGGAACGCCTGTTATTCCGTTGCTGTGGCAAGCACTTCCACCCAAAGCTGAAATTCCTCCAGCTTTCCAATATAGACATCTATGATCGTCCGGCAATGCTCTTTTACGATTTCACCGTCATAGTCATGTGTCAGACGGTTACGCACTTCCAGCATCTGCATCCACACGTCTCCTGTAATCATTCCGACCTGGAATGCTTTTTTCAGGACTTCTCGCGGAGAACCGGCCACAAAGTCCGTAATTGCATAGTATTCAATCAAAATATCTTTCATAGTCTTCCACGCAAGGTCAAAAGTAATACTGAACTTTGCGCTTGTACCGCTGAGCACAAAAGAATCGTTCATATCTCTATCCCTGGCTTCAGAAAGAGACTCCAGAGAATTCTTATAGGACTGAAATCTTCTCATAAATTTTCTTTCCATAATTTCTGATATCCTCCTGCAGCAATGGATTCGTACAGGTATCCAGATTGACAATATCCACGCTGAAAAGTGTAGGCAGATTCCCAATTTCCTCCTGCAGCGCTGAAAATTGAACCACACCGGAAACCGCAATATCAATATCGCTTCTTTCCAGTGCCGTTCCCTTCGCACGGGATCCAAACAAAATTACCTGATTAGCTGAATATTTTCGACACAGTTCCGCTATTCTTTTGATCACTTCTTCCGCCTGCATATCCTGCTCCTTTCAAATATAAATATTATAGCTATGTTTGATTCCTGCCGCAAGGCCTTTTTCTGCAGCAACTCCCTTCTGCATCTTCTTTGTTACAGTTCACGGCCTAACCGGCCGCAAACTGTAACGCATCCAGCCCATTCC
>CAJUQJ010000067.1 GCA_910588215.1 uncultured Lachnospiraceae bacterium | reverse complement strand
CTGGGCGTAATTCTTAGCTGATTATTTGAGTATACATTATACGACTTTTAGGCTCATAGGCCGGCTCTCCGTCCCATACCGGGCGTACATGGGAGTTCTCATACTCTTTCGCCACGATCTCATAGTTCTTCGGCTGCAGCCCATGCCCGGACTGCAGCATCACGAACCGGATCCAGGCTTCCTCTTCCCCGTCCCAGTAAGACAGGGTAGAACACTCGCCCGTCTCCGCCTCGTGGCAGGCATGGTATGTGAGCAGCAATTCTTCCCAGGCCGCGTCCTTCTCGTTATATTTCAGGTCTTTATCCAGCAGCCCCTTCGCCAGTCCTTCGGCCATCCGCCGCCAGACATTTCTGTAATCCACACCCTTGTGAATGGGATGGCGGTCGCCGCCGAGACACCACAGGATATGACTCTTCTCACGATATCTCTTTCCGATCCATTCCCCGTAACCATAGGCATTCTCCTCCGTCACGGTCTTCGGGAACACACCGCCTGCCCAGTCGTCTCCAACCACCAGCTGCCCCCATACCGGCAGCAGGAGCACATAGAACCCATACTCCTCCGCTTTATCCAGGATCCAGTCCAGATAAGCAAAATACTTTTCGTTAGGTCTGCCCAGGTCGCCGTCTGATAATGCCGCGTCCCCGGCAGGCGTTCGCATCTGCACATCCCGTTCCGGATCCAACGCCACAATCTGCAATACCGTAAAACCCTGGCTCTTGCGTTTCTGCATCAGATACTCCACATCATCCCATTTCATGCGCTGGGGCATTGTCCATACGGTATCTGCCAACCAGGGAAAGGGTGTGCCGTCCGCTTTTACAAAAAACCGTCCGTTTTCAGAAATTCGTAATTTTTCCATATTTACCTCCATGCCGAAGCAGTTCTTTTGCGAAGGCCGTGAGCAGAATTTAGGAGTTTTCCGAAGGAATACTCCGATTTTGCTCTGCGATCTTGAGTTTGTGGCTCCAGCACAAACTCGCAGTTGAATAAATTGCTCATCAGAGAATTTATTCAACCTTCCTATCCTTTCTATCGTTAATCATATAAAAATTTTGCCGTTATCCCAGCGTCCTGTTCAGCCAATTCACAAACAATTCCTTCCACTGCGTCACCGCCGTAAGATCCGGCTGCGTCAACCCCGGAATCGGCGGCAAATCCTGCGGCTTACAGCCCCCGAATCCATGTCCGCCGCTGGGGAAAACATGCAATTCAAAAGGCACCTTGTTCTCCTTACAGGCTCTGGCGAAATCCACCATATGGAAGGCATTGATCACGTCGTCGTCCGCCGCGTTGCAGAGGAACATCGGCGCGTCTCCTTCCCTCACATGATCCTTCATCTCATAGCGCTCGCTGAACTGCTTTCTCGCCTCAAGGTCATTGTAGGTCTCTACATCCGCCATAACCACTTGGATCTTATCGTCCGCCACCGTCACCGCAGGATAAATAAGCCCGACCGCATTCGGCGCGCCGTTCATCCGATCGATCTCGTCCGGTTCATATCCCGCCACCTCGACCGGGTCGTCCCGGAAACATACCGCCTGCACGCCCGCCAGGTTTCCGCCTGCCGAGAAGCCCACCGTCGCAATCTGATTCGGGTCAAACCCATACTCCCCTGCATGGACCCGCAGAAAACGGACTGCCCGCTGCAGATCCAGGAACATATAAGGCGCTTTATACGGATAAGACCGATACCAGAGCACAAAGCAGCTAATCCCTGCGGCATTCAGGAATTCCGCGATCTGCTCTCCTTCATTGTCAATGCTCTTCGTCAGATAAGCCCCGCCGGGACAGGAAATCACACATTTCTTACTGCCCGGAACCAGGTACGGAACCAGAAAAGGGACATCGTCGTAAGTTTCTTTCGCATACCCTTCCTTGATCTCATCCCGGTATACCATCGTATCATTGCCGCGCATATCGCCGATCAGATCCGTGGTTTTATCCCAGATTCCCGGATATTTCATGAACATATCCTCAAAGCTTAAGGTATCGTCCCAATGCATCCGGTCATGCTTGCTCTTTCCCGTATTACCCGGGATCACCTCTCCCCAGATCGGGATGATTTTTCTTGTTTCATTGAATTTCATCTTCTACAATCCTCTCTTTCCTAATTTTCTCAGGCGCATCCTTACGCCTGAATACATTTTTTCACTCAACTCACTCATTAAGCCTCACTTATTAAGTTCCATCGCCCGGAATTATTCGGTTGCGCTCCCGCATCTCATCTTATATAATGAAAATATTAATGCCTTTGTGCCTCAATCACACACCGCAGGATCGTTCCACAGACAACAGGACACAAAGTGTAAACTATAAAATGCATAATACAAAGCGCAAAACACAAAAGAAGGAGCGACCATGGCATACTATATCACTTACGGCGAAATACAGCGCCACCTGAAAGAGCACTACCAAAGGACTGGAAGCGGCATGCAGTTCCCGGAAATGGCAGAATACCTGTACCGCAAAGGCCTGCTCTCCGAGACCCGGCCGGAAAGCATCCCCAATCACAAGATGTTTGGTCAAATGCCGGACGAGGAATTCGAGAAGATCATCGACGATATGGTCCTGACACTGACGGAGGACCTAAAACTCTCCCCTCATATCAGAGAATCTTCCATCATTCCCACAGAACGGGATACTTATATCATACGGCATCCCAGATATACGCGCCCTTTTCTACATACTCACAATTACTTTGAGATTGACTTCGTGGCGTCCGGAAGCTGCACTTTCTTCTTTGAAAAAGAAACGCGGACAATCCGCGAGGGTGAATTGTGTATCCTGGCCCCCGACTCCATGCATGACCTTTTCATCGGCGACGATTCAACCGTGTTCTGCATCATGCTGCGCAAAAGCACCTTCAATACCAGTTTCTTCTCCATATTGTCCAGACAGGATCTGCTGTCCCTCTTCTTCCGTACCATTCTGCAGGGGGATTCCCATCCCAATTACCTGCTCTTCTTCGTGCAGAATACTACCTGGATCAAGACGATCATCCACAATGCGATGGGCGAATGCTATAAAGATGACTCCTACAGCAATATAAGCTGCATCAGCTGGATGAACCTATTGTTCTCTACTCTGCTGCGCAACTACAGCGAGACGCTGCAGTTCTATAATTATCAGATGGGTTCTGATTTCTCTCTGGTGCTGCAATATATCCAGCACAACTACCAGACGCTGTCCCTGTCGTCCCTGGCCGAATTCTTCCACTACAGCGAACCCCATCTGTGCACCCTGATCAAACAGAATACGGGTTATAACTTTACGGAACTGATCAAGCAGTTACGCATGGCGGATGCCATAAGCTATCTGACCAATACCAACTTGAAAATAGGCGAGATCGCCGAGCGGGTGGGCTACAATTCGGCGGATCACTTTTCCCGCGTCTTCCGCTCCTCCTATCAGATGTCCCCGCAGGAATACCGTAAGAAGCACGCGCCCGCCGAGGAAGTGTTTATTCCTTTTTCCTGAAAACTTCCCGTTTCCTGCCTGCTCACACTACAATCAACTCCTTCAGTTCTTCGATCGCCTTCTCCAGCATTTCCGGCTGGAATGGCAGATACGGTTTATGAGAGATGTCATCCAGGGTGCTTGCTCCCATCTCCGGATCCCCCGAAGCGGCGATGCCTGCAATGGCCGGTACGTATTTTCCCAGCACCGCCATTGCCTGCGCATCCTTCGCCAGCCTGCCAAGCGTCGTGTGACGGCCATAGGGTTTGCGGAAATCCGTCTCGGGCATATAGCAATATTCATAGACACCCGCCGCAAGTGTCATGCTCTTTTCCGGATACCCCGGCAGTTCCACCGCCGCCTCGCATCCAAATGGTATTGCAACCCTGATACACAATTTCCCGTCTTCCCGGATTTCATAGCAGCATTCGTATTTCCCCGATACGGACTGATAGCTGCAGTCAACCCTGCGCAGACGGATATCCGGATGGGGCGCGATCACCGCTTTGCCGAAGCCGGGCACAAACGGACGGATCCCTGCAGCATAAGCGTAAACGAACTCCATGACAGATCCATAAGAATAATGATTGAGGGAGTTCATGCCGGTATTGCTGATCACGCCGTCCTCCCCCACGGAATTCCAACGTTCCCAGATCGTGGTCGCTCCCATGTTCACCTCGAACAACCAGCCCGGATAACTCTCTTTCAGCAACAGATCATAGGCAGTCTCATACATACCCGCTTCTCCCAGAACAGTACACAGAAGCGGCGCGCCCACGAAACCGCACTTAATCTGATACAAATCCTTCTGCAGCCGTTCCTTAAACTGGGCAATGACTTTCTCTCTGTCACGATAGATTCCGAATTTCAGCGCGATCACATAAGCGGCCTGCGTATCAATGGCAAGCCTGCCGTTTGGCGTGAAGAACTCGTTCAGGACGGCCTGCCTGATCTCCTCCCCCAATCCGGCATAGCGCGCCTCGTCTTCCTTTTTCCCGAGGCGGCCCGCCATCTCCTTCACGATCTGCACGGAGCGATAATAGTAGACACCTGAAATGAAGTTGTCATTGGTACTGCCCTTAAAGCTGACAGGCGTCATACCGTCCAGCGCCAGCCAGTCCCCGAAAGTATCGGCGAAATCAAACAGATACGTACGCTTTCCCCGAGCCGCGTCGTTACGGTCAATATATTCCACCCAGTCCCGCATCAGGGGATAGGCATATGCCATCTCATCCCGATTGCCATAGTATTCATACATGGTATTGGGAACAAACGCGGCCACGTCGCCCCACACGCTGCCCGCCGACTCTTTGTGCCCGAAGTTAGGCAGGAAATTCGGCATGGCGCCGTCCATAAACCGCTGCTCGTCCCGCAAGTCCTGCATGAATTTGTGAAAGAAGGCAGCCGTATCCATATGATAGCTTGCCGTGGGCGCAAACACCTGCGCATCCCCCGTCCAGCCAAGACGTTCACTTCTCTGCGGACAGTCCGTCGGCATATCGATAAAGTTGGATTTCAACCCCCAGACGGTATTCTCATACAGGCGGTTGACCTTCTCGTTCGAGGTCTTGATATATCCCGTCCTTTCCAGATCCGAATAGAGGACTCTTCCCGTAAAAGATTCTTTCCTGCACTCTCCCGGCCAACCCGTCACACGGATATACCGGAAACCGTAGAACGTGAAATGGGGACGCACCGTCTTCGACGTGCCGTCGGAAATATAGGTGAACTTCGACTCTGCATCCCGGTAATTCCCATGGTAAAAATTTCCCTCCTGCAGGATCTCCGCGCATTCCAGCACAATCTTCGTACCCCTTGCGAAATCCGCCTCGAATTCCACAAAGCCCGCAAAATTCTGTCCGAAATCAAGTACGGTCTCCCCGGCAGGCGTATGGATCACTTCCTGCACCGGCAGGCTCTCCTTCCCAAGTACCGGCAGGCTAAGACGGTCCGTCAAATGCGCTTTATTCAGGTTTCTCGTCTCCTCCTGCTTCTGCGGCTCATGCAGCACCTGTACCGGCTTCCACGGATTCTCTTTCGCCTCCCAGAGCAGTTCGTTGACGATCTCTCCGTCGTAAATACCGGAGTCCTCTATCACGGACCCCTGATACTCCCAGCTTCCGTCGGTGCAGACGACTTCTGTCGCACCGTCCTCATACTCGATATGGATCTCTCCGATCGCCGCCATCCGGCTGCCGTAATGATCCCGTTTCAGATCCAGTCCGAACAAGCCCATGTACCAGCCCCGGCCGAGCAGCATTTCAATCTTGTTCATCCCCTCCTGCAGGCCGTCCAGCGCGTAAGTCATGACCTGTATACGGGTCTCATAATTCGTCAGATAAGGGGCAAGATACTCTTCCCCTGCCTTGCTGCCATTCAGATACAATTCAAACATCCCTACGCCCGTACCGTAGAACCTGGCTCTTTTCACCGGCTTCTCCACGACGATCTCCTTCTTCAACAGAATGTGAAAATCATCCTGAGGTTCGGCAGCGATCCACTCCGCCTGCCAAGGTTCCGTCATCTTGCCGGTCTCGAACACCGCCGGGTCGCTCACCGCGCTGTCGCCCCCGTCGCCGGTAACCGACACCCGTACGTAATAAGCCGTCCTGGGCTGCAGCGCAAGATCCAGCTTTTCGCCCTGCCATCTTAAGTCCGCACCCTCCTTGCGGTAGAGGATCTCCCCGAAATCCGGCGAAGCGCTGACTTCGACAGCTGCCGCCGCCGGCTTCTTACTCGCGGTCTCCGTCACCCGCCAGGAACAGTTCAGATAATCATAACAAAAACCCATCGGATTCTTAATTCCGTTGATTTTTACATCTGTAATTCGCATATCCTGCCTCCTTTACGTCTGCACAATTTCATTAACATGATTATAAAAAGATCCGCCCTAAATATCCATGCGGTTTTTTAGGGCGAATCCGACTTATTTTCATTATGTAATTTTGTAGAATAGAACTGTCTGACACTGTTTACGCATCACCGTGTTCCTTCGCCATCTTCTCCTTCATCTGCGCGATCTCCGGGAAGAATTTCTTAAGCGGATAGAAGATCATGATCACGAGAATTACAACGGACACAACCGCCGGAACAAGGAAGCGGACCACATTAGTACCTGCAATCGCCATTGGTGTCTGACCGAAAGGACCGGCCTGCGCGTCAAATCCACACACGGCCAGAATTGCCAGCATGCCGGAACTTACCACTGTCGTACCACATTTCTGCGCAAAACCTTTGACCGAAGAAATAACACCGTTCAACTGTTTGCCTTCCTTGAGCATGATGAAATCGATCGTATCGTTTACAAGCACATTCACCAGTGCATTTACCATAGCTCCCACCAGTGTTGCGATAAAGGACAATACACAGCAGTACATGAAATTCATACGCCCCGTGAAGAACAAAATCACGTAGCAAATCACAGTCAAAATCTGGGATACGATCAACGCCTGGTAACCTGTCTTGAATTTCTTCAGGAAGATCGGCATCAGCACCATCATGGAGAACAGCGCTCCCATGGAAATAAATCCCATGTAGGTAGAAATCGTTCCGCCGATGGTCGCTCCGATCGCCGCCTCGTCCATGGTGGCAAAATCCACCCTCTGTCCTGCCAGGATATACTGTGCATAGTATACGGATGAGGTAAACATAAAGCCGTAGGAAATGGATGCCAGGCACCATACCAGCATAACCGGCCAGATCTCCTTATGTCGGAATACGAAGACAAGCTGCTTCAAACCGCCTTCTCCCTTCGCCTTCGGCGTCACATAACGTTCCTCCGAGGTCTTATACAATCCCCAGAAAGAGATCACCGCAAATACGGCATATGTACACATCAGATTGCGGTAACTGCCGAAGATCTGCACCAACTGTGTGGAGAAGGTGGATGCGATCGTGAACATCAACGCACACACGCCCGCGCCTTTAGCCACTACACCGTTACGCTCCTGATCATCCAGCGTCATTGCCGGCAGGATTGCCATCTGCGGCATCGTGTAAGCCGTCACGATCATGCCATAGAACATGTATGTGATGCATACATAAATACATTTCGTCATCGGGCTCCCCTGAATGAATCCCGGATTGCTGAACAACAGGAACATATCTACCAACAGGAATATCGGTGTAAAAGTAAACCAGGTGCGATAACGTCCCCATCTGGGATTCAGCGTATCACAGATCACGCCCATCATCGGGTCATTGATCGCATCCCACAATGTACAGATCAACAGGATAACCGACAACTGTGCCGCCGTAATCCCGATCTCCTCCTGTACATACAGGGAAAAATAGGAAGCGATCGTCGCCGCGATCGCCATTGCGCCGCCGTTTACGGATGTTGCATGAAACCAGACAAACGCCTTGCTGAGTCCTTTCTTTTTCGGTTGATTACTCATTACTAATCCTTCCTCCTACTCTTTTATAGTCTGATACAAGCCGCTTTCTAAAAAGAAATCTGTTATGTCGTTTACTATAAGTATCATACCGGACACCCCTGCGAAGTTGAATGTTGTTTTTTCAGTTGTATCCGACATTTTTTACTGTCGGGATTTTTCCTTATGCACGAAGGCGTAATTTCCCGCCGGCAATATCCTGCGTTCTCCCTCCAGCACAAACTCCGCCTCCGCATTGAAAGGCACCTCCACCCGATAAGTCACCGTCCCGTCATCCGCATACTCCCAGCCGCTCTTAAAAAGCCCCGCGGAAGTATTCAGCCTCCCTTCGGCAAATTTAAGCCGTGCATCCACATGAGGTTCAATCACAGCCCTCCTGTATCCGGCCTCCCCCGGACGAATCCCGCACACATCCCTGTACATCCAGGCCTCAATGCTGCCGTAGCTGTAGTGATTCAGACTGTTCATGCCTTCTGGGCTGATACGACCGTCCGGCAGCACCGAATCCCATCGCTCCCAGATGGTGGTAGCCCCCAGGTTGACGCTGTAGAGCCAGCCCGGGAAATCCTCGCCAAGCAGAAGCGATACCGCCGTCTCATGGCTGCCTGTAGCCGTCAACGCCTGGCTCAGGATAGTGGTGCCCACAAATCCGGTGTTGAGGTGCATATCGTTCGCCTCCACCCTGGCCCGCAGAGCCGCCCCTTCCAGCTTGGTTCCGGCCCGCTCCGGAATCAGTCCAAACGCAATGGCCAACGCCGCGCCGGTCTGGGTATGGCAGATGCAAAGTCCCTCCTGGTCGAAGTATTTCTCCTGGATCGCGGCAAGAATCTTCTCCGCCAATCCGTCAAATTTCTTCCTGTCTTCTTCATAACCCAGAACGGCTGCAGCCTCCGCCACACTCTTAGCGCAGCGATAATAATAAGCGCTGGCGATATAAAGCGGATCCGTGGCGCCGAAAGGCCCCGGCTGCTCATTGTCAAGGGCAAGCCAGTCTGCGAAATGGAACCCGTCTTTGATCAGGTGCGGCCCGCCGAGGGCTTCTTCCCTTCGCCGCTCGCATTCCACCCAGTCCCTCATGCCCGGGTAACACTCCCGCAGCAGCATTTTGCTGCCGTAATGCAGATAGACGTTCCACGGAATGACCACACCCGCATCCGCCCACGGACAGGACCCGTGCTCAGCAACCATCCCCTCTTTCAGGCGAGGCACCACATTCGGCACGGAACCACCCAGGATGCTCTGTTCCGCCCGCATATCCCACAGATATTTCCGGTAAAAAGCCGGCATGTACATATTATAGCAGGCGGTTTCCGAGAAGATCTGGGCATCCCCCGTCCAGCCAAGCCGTTCATCCCGCTGCGGACAGTCCGTCGGCACATCCAGGAAATTGTCTTTCTGTCCCCAGAGCGCATTTAAGAACAGTCTGTTAACTTTATCGCTGCCCGTTCTGATCTCTCCGATCTGGTCAAAATCACTGCGCAGATGATACGCGGTAAATGCGGCAGCCGGCAATGCCCAAAACTCCGATGCCGTTTCCAACGGCGCGCCGTCCTGATCCAAATACTCCACCTTCATATAACGGAAACCGTAAAAGGTAAAATGCGGCCTTACCGTCCTCTCTTTTCCGTCGGAGATATAGGTGAATTCCGTCTTTGCCGTCCGCAGATTTTCATGGTAAAAGCAGCCGTCCTGCATGATCTCGGAAGCCGTCAGGCGAATCTGCATCCCCCGCGGAAGACAGCCGGTAAACTCCACCCACCCGGTCAGTTCCTGCCCAAAATCCAGTACTGTCTCATTCTTCGGTGTATGGATCACTTCGGCCACGGGAAAGGTTTCTTTCTTCACGATCGGCAGACTGTACCGATCACACAGATCGCCGCATCTGTCCGGAATTTCCGTGCGGACACCCTTCCAGCCCTCCGAAACCTGCAGCGCCGCCTCCAGATTGGCATCATAAACCTCACCGTCATAAATATTGCTGAATACAACCGGTGACTCTTTACTCTCCCAATCTGCGTCTGTCATGACGACAGGAACCGGCTCTTCGCCCACATAGAGTTCCGCAATCGCATAGCATCTGTCACCGTACAGATTCGTATAACCGCCGTCAAATCCCAGACGTCCACGAAACCACCCGTCGCCAAGCCAGATCCGGATCTCGTTCTCTCCCTCCCGCAGATACTCCGTCACGTCATAAGTCTGCGCCTGCAGATGGAAATCATAGGAATGGTAGCCAGGCGCAAGATACTCGCTGCCTACCTTCTCACCGTTTAAATACACCTCATACATACCAAGGCCGCAGATATACAGGCGGGAAGCCACAGCGCCTGCCGCTTTCCGCACCCCTTCAAGGCCTGCCACCGTGAACCGCCTTTGCAGCACCGCCGGCGTATCCGCTCCCATGTCGGCCGTAATCCAGTGACCGCTCCACGCTTCCTGCCCTTTTCCGGTCTCGAACCAGCTCTCCGCCCTGGCCGTCTCTCCATTATCAGCGGTCACCTGCACCTGCCATGTATAGCGGGTTCGCGGCGCGAGATCCAGACTCACCTGGTAGTCCAGGCTGTCTGCATTTTCATCCTGTCCGCTGTCGAAGATCTTCTCTTTCTCCTGTCCCGCATTCCTCCAGATACGGATACCGGCCCATTTCTGTCTCTTCGCCTCTCCTGCTTCCACCACTTTCCAGGAAAAACTAAGCGGGGTGATCTGAAAACCCATAGGTGTCTCAACTTGGTTGACCCGCAGTTCAGTCAGTTTCATGTCGATCCTCCTCCATTCCCGTGACAATCCGTCCTTCGTCTTTCTATTGTTTTTCCAGAAAAGCGATCAGCGCACTCGCAGAAGCCTTTGCACCGCCCAGCGCTTTCATATCCGCGCTAAACTCATCTACCTTTTCCTTATATGAAAGATCATTCAGCAAAATCTCTATTTTCTCTTTCAGCATCCCGCCGGTTATTTCCTTTTTATCCAGAAGTGCGAATCCCAGGCCGTTTTTCTCGATCTGTCTGGCTGTGATCGCCTGCTCATCCATCTGCGGAAGCGCTATCATAGGCACGCCGTAATAAATAGCTTCACCTGTGCCGCCCATACCTGCATGCGTAATGAATACGGAGGCCTGAGACAGAATATCCAGCTGCGGAACCATCTTCCCCAGTTCCACATTCGCCGGTACGTCCGTCAGGGAGTCAGGATCGATCGCTCCCAACGCGGCAAACACATTGATATCAAGATCTCTGACCGCGTCAAACAGGATCGGGTAATACTCCGGCCAGTTATTAAACGCCGTTCCCAGTGAGGAATACAGCAGGGGTTTTCCGTTATCAGGAGCCTGCCAGGTACCGAATGTGCTGCGCTTGCCGATCTGCACCCCTGTAAATACAAAGCTGTCATCGAAAGTTTCATAATTGGGAACCAGTCGTTTCTGCATCATGACCAGGTTCAGATCCCCTTGTCCGTCAAAGATCTCCTTAACGGTCATCTTCCGACACCCATACTTTGCAGCATAACCATCCGCGATCTGATCGGCTGCGATCCGGAGCGGATGATCCTCGGGAACCCCCTCAAAAGACGCTGCCACCGAATAGCTTCCATTGGAAGGATAACTGGTATACAACATTACATTGGGAATCCCCAGAATGTCCGCTGCCATCGTACCGGCAATCCCCGCAAAATCATGAAGGATCGCATCCGGGCGATCCTCCCGAAGTACCCTCAGGATATCCTCGATATAAGCGCCGGCCTCATTCAGGAACAGAAACGGCACCACAGCCGCCACATTCTCTTCCTGCCCGTCATTTTTCTCTTCTTTCGTCTCATTATGTTTGTCGTGATCAGCCATCCAGGACTTCATCGGTACGAATTTTGCTCCGGTTGGTTCTACTACTTCCCGAAAGGCTTCCGTCGTAAAGTAAGTCACGCGATGACCTGCATTTACCAACTCTGTTGTGAGCGACAATGTGGGATTAATGTGCCCGAAAGCACCCAGCGATACGATTGCAATATGCATGATTTCTTCCTCCTGTTTTCATATCATGGTATATGGCCATACGTCTGTTACAGTGCCAAGGCCGCATGACGTCATGTGTTGTAACAGCATTTTATAAAAAAGCCCTTACCATTACAACGTGGTTTCTTTTCCATTACCCGACATATTTTTATATCATTTCCTGGAGAGATGTTTTAGTAGAAAAATGCTTCCGTCTTTTATCCTGATCTGATCCTATTTAACTAAAATAGGACCCACCACAGTGAGTCCTACTCTTATATCCTATCATTTTGTTAAGGAAAATATTAATCAATCAAATTGTATTCCTTGTAAAGCTGCTTCCTGGCTTTCTCATCTGCAATTTGATCCAACTCATTCAATCTTCCATCCCGCTTTAAGCAGCCAACTAATCTTGCCAGTAAATTTTCTCCCTCTTGTATTCCCTGATGCATTCCCTGTTGTATTCCCTGTTGTATTCCCTGTTGTATTCCCTGCTGTATTCCCTGTTGTATTCCCTGCTGTATTCCCTGTTGTATTCCCTGCTGTATTCCCTGTTGTATTCCCTGTTGCATTCCCTGTTGCATTCCCTGTTGCATTCCCTGTTGCATTGCCTCATACATAATAGTCGCTCCTAAGCCGCTCATCTCTTCAACCCCTTTCAGAACTTTCTCATTATTTTCGATATCCACATATTTCGCAATCTTATCCTTATCACATCTGAATACACCCGATAGATAATCAAAAATAGGAACATTCGTCTCCGTTCCCCTGCGGATCATGATCACATTCATCAGATCATAATCTTCCTCCGGCTCCTGAGCAGTTCCTATGATATCCGACTTACTAATAGAATACATCGTCACTGTATTCTGCAATTTAGCCGGAATCCTCTCATTACAGATCCAAATACTATATACTTTTTGAATATCTCCATAATTTGTCTGCTCCGTCAATGTACCCATTTGATAACTGATTTCCCTCGCGGCATAATATATCCCTCTTTTAATGACAGGGTATGGCGGATTGGTCGGCCTGTAATTATTCTGGACCTCTAAATCAATATGAAGGTGAATACACAAATTTTCTCGGCTCAGCCTCGGGTTGATTGATCTGAAATGTGTATCATACCGGATCAATTTGTCACTGACTGATCCCAGTTCTGTCTGCAATTGACTTACACTCACCGGAATATCATCGACAGGAATATCCTGAATACTGTCTGCATCTATATAGCGGATAATTTCTTCTACCGTAGAATTTCTATACTCCGGTACTACCTCTTTTAAAACCGGCGCTATGATCTCCCTGTTCTGGAACAGCCTTTTACATGCATTATCATATTTGCTCCCGACTGCCTCTACGGCAGCAAGATCAATTTCAGTCTCTTTTTTCATTCTGCCCTCTTTTACTCTTTCGCTTTCATACTTTCTAAACATTCATATCCCGTATCATCATACTACCATAAATAGATAAGAATGCTTAGAAATATAACTGTCGTTGGTCATAGTATCCCAGGAACACGGTATATTATATACGGTTTACTGTATATTATTATTATATGATAATAAATTATATTTTTCAAGGCACTATTCCATATTGGAATATTTTTATATCTTTTATTGCTTTTCCCCAAACCTGAATTCCTTCCCGTTCCAGGAAATCCAAATCTGCTTGTCTCCTGCCGGCAGTACACACTCCAGACTGTCGAAATATTCCAGATGCGGACAAAGTTCATATTTTCCGTTCACCGGATCTATTATCCTAAGCCCCACATAATACCTGGCAAGCAGGTAGATGGGACTGGCCGACCACGCATGACACAGACTCTTGCCGAACTTATCGCCGTACATATCATACTGCTCTTCCTGCGGTACGGACGGATCATACTCTTCCCAGAAGGTCACGGCCCCGCGCTCAAGCATACCTCCCCAATATTCCCTGATACGCTCCAGCACTTCTTCCAGATACCCCATCTTACACAGGGCATCCATTTCATAAAACTTGAAGTAGGGTGTGGTGATCTGCGGTACCGCATCATTGTGAAGCACATTCTGTACAATCTGTACTTTCTGTCTTCCATCCGCGATATCAAACAGAATGGCAAAAATGTTGGCATGTCTCGTCACATGTTCTCTTCCTGAAACAAAGGAATCGATATAGGCACCCTTCCCGACATTCCAGTAAAACGCATTAATGTTCTCCTTCATGGTCTCATATTTCTGCAAGTAGTTTCCACATAAAAGCGCATCTTTTCCAAGCCGTCCGCCAAGCAGCGCCATCGTCCTGTAACACTCGGCAAATAACATCTGCTCCGCGCACAGCGCTCCTTCCTTGTCCAGATCCGCCCAGTCTATGAAGATCCAGTCACCGGAACGCCCTATGATAAAACCATGCTCATCCAACTGTTCCTCACAAAAATCCATCAGCGTAACCATCTTCGGATAGACCTGCTCCACAAAGGCCAGATCTCCATAAGCCTCATGGTGCACCTTAATGCTGAGAATCCAGTACAAAGAGTAATCCAGAATCGTATTGATGTGTGTCATCATAGGGTCGTTGCCCCGCAGTGCAAATAACGTCCGACGATCAATATCCGCATCCGCCATCAGATACTGGTTCACAAACAAACTCTGATAAGCATCACCGCCCCAGATCCATTTGTCCCTCTTGATACCATCGATAAAAAAGATTCCGCTGCAAAGCCGGAGCGTATGCTCCGCCACAGACCAGATCCTGTCAATCAGTGCATCACTGCAGGAAAACCGCGCCCGCACCGGAATATCTGTATATTGATGAATAGCCCTTACCTTAATCTCTTCCTTTAAATGCCCCTCGCCCGCGCATGATAGTTCCCCATTCTCGTAGCAAAGTCCTGGTGTTGTCTTCTCCTCTTCAAAAGCCGGAAATTCCTGCGCCACAAACGCATACCGCACCGCACATCTCGGACATCGTCCTGTCCGTGCATCCGGCGTCCAACTGTAGTAGCAGTGCTCTCTGTCCAGCGCTTCCTCCCTGGATTCTCCGCAGTAAACCCGCAGCCGCCTGTCCTTCCTGCTATCATGAATCTTCAGAACTGCTGTCAGTTCCGTCTCAAACCCGAACAACACTCCATCTTCACAGACTTCCACACTGACCGGCAGATAAACCTCCTCACTGTATTCCCATACAGACGGTTTCTGGCGTTCTTCCGTATACCGTTCATTAAACCCTGCCGCTATAGGAGGGTTTGCATAATCTTCCGCCATCCACGTATTGTCTGAACGAATTATATCTCCCTTAACATAGATGCTTGGAAATGTCTCGACACTGCCTGCATGAACCGAAATTCTGACCTTGCCCGGCCCGCAATGAATCGTATGCCCAAAAGGATATTTGCTGTCCTCCACCAGCACATGTCCAACTGCCGAGGAATATACACAAAAAGATGTTTTCTCCTCCAAGTCATATTCCCGCCGAAATGCCACCCGATTCCGGAATCCTTCACTCTTCCAAAATGCCGGCCAGCCATACCCCCTCTCTACACGACTGAAATTCTGCTGCATGGCATGATACAATTCAAAATCTCCTGGATACCAGATCCAATAACTCGTACTCCTGCTCATAAAATACTTCCTCCCAGTGTTCTTTATATACTGTTATAATTGAATAATCCATAAAAGGTAAAGCAGCCCCAAAGCATCAAACCAATAATCCAACCTGATTCATAACCAGCTTGCAATATTCATCTGTAATATTACTAATTTGTGTCGTTTCTGTTCCTAACACACTATCTTTTACTCGTTCTCTTTTCTGTATTTTAGATATATCTTTTATTTCTATCAAATTCACGATAAACTTTAACATACCATGTATATCATTTGTCATATTCTACAATCCAAAGCACAATATCCTCATCCTTACATTGGCCAGCAGCAATTTCCAGTCCTAAAGTAACCAATTCTTCATCATTGCATTCTATCTCCATTCCATTCAGTTCTAAAAATACCAGCATTGCATAAACCCCAATTCTCTTATTTCCATCGAGAAAAATGTGATTTTTAATTAATCCATAACACAATCTTGCAGCCTTTCGTGGAATAGTTGGGTGCAATTCCTCCCCACCAAAGGATTGAAAGGGTACAGATAATGCAGAATCCAATAAACCTTCGTCCCGTATTCCATCAGCCGCCAGTTTCCTGTATCAGCTTGCTATGAAGATGCTTTATCTGTTCTTTGCTTAATAAAATCATTTTGCCAGTTCCTCAAATGCTTTCCTATGCTTCTGTAATAATCGAGTTGCCACATCCTCCAGTGTTTCATTATCCACTTCCACATCTACCTGCAGTTTGCCATAATCAATCAACACATACCGCGGAGCATTATTCTTTAATATTACAGCTGCACCATTTTCATCAACCATTCTTGCAACTTTTGAAAAATTCTGATTTGCCTCTGATATAGATACCAGATTTTTTAAATTGACATTCATAAATTACATTCCCTTTCTTTTTTATTTATATAATATACTAATCACCAACCCCCACTTCAAGTGGGGGTTTGAAAAACGCCCCCTAGGGCTC
>CAJUQJ010000066.1 GCA_910588215.1 uncultured Lachnospiraceae bacterium | reverse complement strand
CTGTCTGTATTACCATAAATGGCATACAGACAGATCATTGGATTGCGACCGCACAGTTGGAAACATTTTGACAGGTTTGAATAACATTCTCCTATTGAATAAATCGAGTCATTGAGTGTACACTATCATTATAACAGGAAACAGATAATGCTTTGTGAGTTAACATTTTGCAGCAGAGAAGGCGTCGGGACAGTGATGGTGTCCTCACAAGGTGATATTCAGAAAGGGCGGGTGTATTAAAATGGCAATTTTGGTAACGGGAGGCGCCGGTTATATCGGTTCCCACACAGTGGTAGAATTACAGAGTGCAGGTTATGAAGTGGTGGTCGTGGACAATCTGTCGAACTCCAGTGAGAAATCTCTTGAGAGAGTGGAGAAGATCACAGGCAAGCCGGTCAAATTTTACAAAGCGGATATTCTGGACAGAGAGGCGCTTGAGAAGATTTTTGCACAGGAGAAGATTGATTCCTGTATTCATTTTGCAGGCTTGAAGGCGGTGGGAGAATCCGTACAGAAGCCTTGGGAATATTATGAGAACAACATCGCAGGTACCTTGACACTGGTGGACGTTATGCGTAAGAACGGTGTGAAGAATATCATCTTCTCTTCCTCCGCAACGGTATACGGCGATCCGGCCATCATCCCGATCACGGAGGAGTGCCCGAAGGGACAGTGCACGAATCCCTATGGTTGGACGAAATCCATGCTGGAACAGATTCTTTCCGATATGCAGAAGGCCGATCCGGAATGGAATGTGATCTTGCTTCGGTATTTTAACCCTATCGGTGCGCACAAGAGCGGCACTATCGGCGAGAACCCTAACGGTATCCCGAATAATCTGATGCCTTACATTACACAGGTGGCAGTGGGCAAGCTGAAAGAATTGGGTGTCTTCGGGGATGATTACGATACCCATGACGGTACGGGTGTTCGTGACTATATCCATGTAGTAGACCTTGCGCTGGGGCATGTGAAGGCGCTGAAGAAGATCGAGGAGAAGGCAGGGCTTTGCATTTATAACCTGGGTACAGGCGTCGGCTACAGTGTGCTGGATATGGTGAAGAACTTCGAGGAAGCCAGTGGCGTGAAGGTTCCGTATGCGATCAAACCGAGACGCGAGGGCGATATCGCGACCTGCTACTCCAATGCGGATAAGGCGAAGAAAGAGCTTGGCTGGGAAGCGCAGTACGGCATCAAGGAGATGTGTGAAGACTCCTGGAGATGGCAGAGCAATAATCCCAACGGATATGATGACTGACCGATGACTACAGGATATTTATGCCGGAGATAGAATAAAGCAGGTAATAATGGTAATAAAAGAAAGGGGGCCGTTTAGGCAACCCTTTCTTTTGTCTGCTGTCTCTTCTTATGGATCTGACATTCCGGTAATTTGGTGAAGCATATATTATAATTCCTTAGTGTGCTGACTGTAAATGCCCTATATGCTGAATTTCTTCGTTGAGCGCCAGCATCCTGGCATCCAGCTCCGATACCATCTGGGCACATTCTACCAGTTCGTCTTTGATGTGCTCCGGTGCGTTACCCTCGAATTTGTAGTGGATCTTGTGCTCTAGGCTGGCCCAGAAATCCATGGCGACGGTGCGGATCTGTATCTCTACTTTGGTATCTGCAATGCGGTCTGACAGATATACCGGCACGGTCACCAGCATATGGTAACTCTTGTAACCGCTGGCTTTCGGATTAACGATATAGTCTTTGACGGAGATGACTTTGATATCACTCTGATTGCTGATCATCTCCGCTATCTGGTATATGTCCGATGAAAAAGAACATATAACGCGGATTCCGGCTATGTCATTGACATAGCGGATCATGTTGTTGATGGTCGATTCATAACCATGTTTCTTCAGTTTCTTAACAATACTCTCTGGTGTCTTGATGCGTGATTTAATGTGTTCGATCGGATTGTATCTGTGTACGTGTTGAAATTCGTCGTTGAGGATTTCCAGCTTCGTGGAAATCTGCTTTAGTGCCGATTTATAGATCAGCGTCACTTCCTTCCAACTGTCGATGTCGCCGTCTCGGTCTATTCTTATTTCCATTCATTTCCCCTGGGTTACGGCAGCCACCGTAACCTCCTGCCTTTACAAAATATTAAATTCCGGAATGTATTGATGCCAGGGTCAAAAGTCATAGACTGCGTTGCGCATAGCACAAAATGATCTGTATGGTATCTTTTGATACCGGCATCATGCAATTATTGAACCAAATACAGTATATCATACATAACAAAGAAAACGTATATTTCATACAAAAACTTCATAAATATTTAATTTTTATTGTATATTTTTACTGTTGTCTTTAGACTTGCAACACTAGTACTCCGTACTTGAAGTTCCTGTGCAAATTTTCGAGGATATTTTTTCGAGTGTACAAGTTCAGAAACGGAGGCGTAGCGGGCTACGTTGAGTATTCTGGGCTTGTGCAATCGGGAAAATAGACCGAAATATTTGCACAAGGGTTTTCAGTACGGAGTACTAGTGTACTGACACGTTCATATTTCGCCAAATAACTTGCCTGAATTTCCATCTGCCGCGCCTACCTCACTCAACGATGCCGCCGCATCGCCTCGTTCAGCCGCCTTGCAGGCTGAAAATTCATTCTCGCGAGCAATGAGCCAAGTACCGTGCTTGCACGAGTATTTGACTCTGCGCCATTTGACTGAAAATGAACATGTCAGCACGCTAGATGCTGCATGGCGCGGCTGTCGGAAAAGAGTGCAAAACAGTACCGGTGAGGTCACTACGAAGGGATACATATAGCGGATCAGCACTGCAGGTGATAAGAGCAGTGTCATATAGTAGCATACCGGAAAGACTGCCGGCAGCAGGAGCAGATACTGCTTTCTGTAGATTGTCACAGCCATGTACAGGCACAGGAGCCACCAGTAGAACGCCGGTGCGAACAGGATACGCACTCCTGGGATGTTCTGATAGCTGTTATCGGACACGATCCGTTCCATCCGTGCGCGCAGCTTGGGCAGCAGGCTCTGCTGCGGGATCTCGAAGCCGGCGGGCATTGTCCTGGTGTCGGTGGACAGATAGCCGAATCCGCTTTCTGATCCCAGACCGTAGATCTGTGCATGGGTCCGGTCTTCCGGAAACCAGTAGCCCACGGAAGTATCCAGAAACGCGTCGATATAGATCTGCGGGTGCTTAAGCCCCAGTCGTATCCATGTTCTGATGAAGCCGGCCGGATCGTTATGGATGACCGCTCTGCTTTTGACCGGATCGGCCAGGTAAGGGTTGTAGGCCGCGAAAACCCATTCGGCAGGCAGATACTGATTCAGTTCGCGGCGCATATCCTCCGAGAGCGTTTCCTCTGCCTTGACCCTTGTGCGTGCCATCTGTTGTAAGGGTATGCTGAGCATTTCCCGGGGGCTGCCGTTCTGGGCATGCAGTGCCGTTTTAAGCGCCATGGAGCCCGCCGCGGACAGTATGAGCGCCAGGACGGTACAGGCAAGATACCGGCGCCACGATGCGCCTTTTTGCAACTGATTTCGGCGGAGCAGGAAGCACGCCGCAGGAATCGTGAGCAGTAACGCATACAGGGCGTTATTGCGGAACAGAAGCAGCAGTATCGTCCAAAATGTGTAGAGGCTCCATCCTTTTCGTGTCAGACCATTACCGCTGCTGTCAGCCATCTCATAGACTAAGAGGGTGCAGAGCAGCACCAGTGCGGAGAACAGAACATCCTTCGTGGTGCTGAGCGCCAGTACCGAATTGGTCGGAAATAGGGCATAGAACAGCAGGAGCATGATCCGCAGTGCGGCAGGGACATTACTGGAGGCCAGCCTGGCCAGTGTGTAACCAAACACCGTGGCCATAAGTAACATCTGCACGATGGAATGGACGGCCATGCCGGCCGGGTAAGAGCCGGGTAGCACATCGCCCAGTCGAAAAAAAGCCCCTAAGAATATAGTATGCAGCAGCGGATGATGGGTGCTGTAATCATGGGCCAGTACCTGATAAAGCTGCCCCTCCGCGTCATAGGCGAATACGGAAGGATAGTAGGCCAGAAAGACCGGCAGCCAGCATAACAGGATCGTGACGGTGGAAAACAGCCAGGTCTGCCATGCGGGGCGCTCAGGCCGGATATTTTGTGTGATGTTCTTCAAGTGAGAGACGCTTTGGTCTTTGTGGCCCTGCGCCGCAATGTCAGCGGATGTGCCGGATCCTGCCTGATTACCGGCGTCGTACCAGCAGGTAAAATAGGACCGCAACTGTGTCAGCCAGCATTCGGGTTTCAGAAATCCCCATAACAGAGGCGCGATGCAGGCACCCGCGAGCACGGCCAGGCACAGGATCTGTAGTAAAAGAACCGGCAGATGTGACAGACTGCCAAGAGCCGTGCCGTCCCGCCGCATCAGACAGCCCAGCACATAAGCCGCTGCCAGAGGTATCCCCCACAACAGGGAGTGAATCTTCAGCCGCCGTTTTGACTGTAACAGCAAATACACTGTCAGCAGGAAGCAAAGGACAAAGCCAATGCCATAAAAGAGTACAAGAGTTATCTTCCCGCAGGTCTTCGTCCATGGCTCCAAAGATGCCGCCAAATTTATATTTATGAAGGACAGTACCAGAGATATGACTGTTTTTATGATTTTTACGGATTTTTTTTTCATGATGTATATCTGCTCGCTTTTCTTATCATTTTAAGTGCAGTACGATCCGCTGTCGGTCTTTTGCCGGGCAGACAGGCATGACAGAACAGGAAATACCCGGAATGGGCCGGGTTGTTATCAGTGTACCATTTTATACATGAAAGAAAAAGTGAAAAGTATCTGCTTTTTCCGTTTACATTTTCCGGTGGGATTTGTATAGTAAACTTACGTCATGCACAAGAAGAGGTGAGGATATGTTCCGTTTATGGGCAAAAATATTTGAAAATAATCATTTGGTAAAGGATACCGTCATCGAAGATTCCGGCAATGATACCAGGACTCACAAGGTGTTCCATGCACTGGATGAGGTATGCTATCAGTTTGATCTGGGCAAACCGATCTGGCTGGATGCTACGGTTCAGGATTTTAAGCGCCACGATAAGACAAGATTCACGCAGGATAATTTTATTGAGGCCATCGATTTCGACTATCTGGAGATCCATGTGATCGAAGAGGATTGAAGCTGAGAAGAGACAAAATCCGTAACAGTCATGCATAAAACTATTGACTTCGCATATGATACGTAGTAGTATTGTTATATATTATATGTAGTATTGAAAACTATATAAGAAAATATAAATACTACATCGCATGGCGAAAAGGAAGCATATCGTACACAAGTTTGGTGTACTCGCCGTGCATAGCGTATCAATGATATCATGATACTGGCATTCCATTTTTATGGGTGTTTACTGTAGAAGTAACTTGTCAATCAGGAGTACGCATTACACTGCGGACTCCGTGAACGCGCCAAAATCTCCGATTTTGTGTGCATAATTTACTAAACACCCACTTCTATTCATGGTGGTATCATAATGTAGGATATGGGTGTTTACTGTAGAAGTAACTTGTCAATCAGGAGTACGCATTACACTGCGGACTCCGTGAACGCGCCAAAATCTCCGATTTTGTGTGTATAATTTACTAAACACCCACTTCTATTTACGGTGGTATCATAATGTAGGATATGGGTGTTTAGAAAGAAAGGGGTCACTTATGCAAATTACAATTCGGGAACCGGGAAGCGCGATCACACATTTTATCGGTATGATGATGGCTATCGTGGCAGCTACGCCGCTGATGGTGAAGGTGGCGCTTGACGCGGACTTTACGGCACGCATTGCGATGGCGGTCTTTATCTGCAGTATGGTTGCTCTATACGGCGCGAGTGCTGTCTATCACAGTGTTACGGTGAAAGAGAATATTCTGAAAATGTTCCGTAAGCTGGATCATATGATGATCTTTGTTTTGATCGCCGGATCTTATACGCCGGTTTGCCTGATCGTTCTGGGCGGCCGGCTGGGATATACACTGCTGGCAGTGGTATGGGGCATCGCTTTGATCGGCATGACGATCAAGGCCTTCTGGATCACTTGTCCAAAGTGGTTTTCTTCCACGATCTATATCGCTATGGGATGGGTGTGCCTGGCGGTTTTCGGGACTTTGTGGGATAAGCTGCCGCACGGCGCTTTTCTCTGGCTGCTGGCAGGCGGAATCATCTATACGGCGGGTGGGATCATCTACGCGTTAAAGCTGCCGCTCTTTAATTCCAGACATAAATATTTCGGATCCCATGAGATATTTCATCTGTTTGTGATGGGCGGCAGCATCTGTCATTTTGTATTTATGTATTTGTATGTGGCATAGGAGAATAAAGAATTTGTGCCGAAGCGTCATAAATTCTGCTCACGTCTTCAGTGCAAAGCGCTTTGAAATGGAGGAAAATGAGGAGTGCCCAGACACCTTGCGGCATCTGGGCTATTATGAAAAAAATTTATCTAAGTGCGTAATGTTAAACATTACATGTTTGCGATTGCTATAGTTAAAGTATACGGTAAATATATGAATAAATTATGAACAACATGTGAAATTACAGTAAATATTTACAAATAGAAAAGGAATAGCAAGTATATAATGTACGAAATGCATAAAATGCAATAAATATGCATTTCATATGCATCAGGAGAGAACGTCAGCTACTGATCACGGTGCCCTGCACTCTGCTGCAAGGGCATTCGGCCGTTAACTGTACGGTTTGATTCACGGGTCAGGAATGCGCCAAACTGCGCACTGCGTGAGAACATGATTTAGGAGTGAGGGGCGATTTTTACGAAGCAAAATTCTTAAATATCGCCCCGAATCGTTACTATGAGCGGCCTCTGGGCTGTGAAAAGTAACTACGGTTTCAAGAATGGTACATCTGCTGTGTGGGTTTAGGTTGTCAGAAAGCCGGAAAGATGTTAGAATTAGAAAAATGTGAAAGAACTGAGTTTGTGCCGAGGCGTCGCAGACTCCTTACTCGCAGAGCAAAATCGGAGTATTCCTTTGAAAAACTCCTAAATTTTGCCTGCTTTCCTCAGTAAAACGCTTCGGAATGGAGTAAGTAATGGATACTTTTATCGATAAACTTGCGCAGAGGAGAAATGCGCAGGAGATGATCAGAGCGAATATGACAGCTGAGGCCGTGAAGATGGAGCAGCTTCAGAATCAGATGCAGGCGTACGACGGTCTTATGCAGGAAATACGGAAAGTAAATCTGAAAACAGCCGAGAATGCGGCGGAAGTACAGACTGTATTGAAAGAATGTATGGACAGGCTGGAAACGATGCAGTCAGACGGTGGTCGAACGGCGGAGGACCAGGAGACACTGGCTGAGATCAAGAATTTGCTGGAAACGAGATTCCAACAGTCTGATGACTTTATCCATAAGGAGAATGTCAGGGTATACCGCAATGTGCAGGCTGCTTTCGTAGAAGAACTTAATAAACAGACGGAAGAATTGAAGAGAGTACAGCCGGCGAAAACAGGCAATAAGGCCATCCTTCTGTTCTCGGTATTGATCTTGATCGGAGTGATCGCAGATGTGGTACTGCAAGTATTGTCTATGCTTAATTTTAAGTTTTTTTAATAGTAACTTCGGAGGAGATCGCGGATGGGCAGGCAGATATGGAAACCGGGCAATATGTTGTATCCTTTACCGGCGGTTCTCGTCAGCGTAGCTGACAGGGAGGGGAACTCTAATCTGTTTACTGTGGCGTGGACGGGAACGGTCTGTTCAGATCCGCCCATGGTATCAATCTCTGTAAGACCGGAAAGATATTCTTATTCAATGATAGAGGAGACAGGGGAGTTTGTCGTGAATCTCACCACTGAGTCTCTGGCTTATGCAACCGATTATTGCGGTGTCAAGAGCGGCAGGGATATCGACAAGTGGCGGGAGATGGGATTGACATCTCTGAAGGGTGAGCATGTGCAGGCACCTATGGTGGCTGAAAGCCCCGTCAATCTGGAATGTCGTGTGACTCAGAAGATAGAGCTCGGCACACATCATATGTTTCTAGCCAGAGTCTTAGCCGTGCATATAGACGAACGTTATCTGGATGCGAATGGCAGATTCTGCCTGAGTGACGCGAGACCATTGGTCTACTCTCACGGGCGGTATTATGGTATCGGGGAAGAGATGGGAACCTTTGGATACAGTGTCAGAAGCAAGCCAAAAGGCAAGAATGCAGCGGCGAATGAAGTGCTCAAAACTGGCAAAAGAAAAAAACTGAACAAAAAACAGCGATGTGGAAGTAAAGCCATAAATGATTACCAGGAAATGGCCGGAAAGAGACGCGGATGATCGAAGGATCAGTCGTCTCCCTCCGGCTGTTCTTTATGTTTAGATTTCCGTTTCGGAGAGTTGTTTAGCAGGCTGCCGCGGACGATGGCATCTGTGCCATAGCGTTTGCGGATGGCATCCAGTGCCTGATCCAGCTGTTCCCTTTTCAGAGAGGAAGGAGGGATAGTCGATGCGCCTGATGCAGCGCTCCGGGAAGGAACAGGAGACGGCAGGTCGAACAGGGAAAGCTGTACGGGCTCACCTTCGGCAGTCAGCTTAGAAGATCGGATCCCCAGGAGACGCACTGGGGTGCCGTCCCAGATCTCATCGAAAAGTGCACAGGCAGTCTGATAGATAGTATCTGTCTGGCTGGTGGGGGTAAGCAGGGTGGTCTGGTGGGAGACCTTTTTGAAGGTGTTATATTTGATCTCCGTGCTGATCATAGAGGCGGACTGCCCGGACTTTCGCAGCCGCCTGGCCACGGATTCGGCCAGAGAGAGCAGTACCCGGTGGGCAGAGTCTTTGTCTGCGGCGTCCTGGCTTAAGGTGGTGGAGTTGCCGATCCCTTTGGCTTCTGCCTGTTCTATGACGACCTCGGAAGCATCGATGCCGTTGGCGTACTCCCAGAGCAGCACGCCGTGGCTTTTCAAATGTGCCATAAGGATGCTTCGCTCCGTTCGGGCCAGATCGCCGATGGTAAGAACTCCCAGCTTGTGCAGTGTTTCCACGCTGGAATGGCCGCACATATAGAGAGAGGAGACGGGCAGTGGCCACAACTTATCCTGAATCTCGTAAGCATATAGCGTATGCACCAGATTGGGTTTCTTGAAATCCGAGGCCATCTTAGCCAGTACTTTCCGGTCCGAGATGCCTACATTGACGGTAAAGCCAAGCTTCTCATGCACATGGTCCTTGATCATACGGGCGGCTTCTTCCGGAGAAGTGTACTGTCTGCGGATGGGAGTGAAGTCCATGTAACACTCGTCCACACTGACCTGCTCGATATCCGGGCAAAAATCTGACAGGAGCGTCATAAGTTCTCTACTCCGGCGGCTGTACAGCTTATGGTCCGGTGATTCTAGCGTCAGGCCGGGATATTTGCGCAGTGCATTGACAATCGGTTCACCCGTTACGATCCCGTAGGCTTTGGCCGGAATGGACTTGGCGAGCACAACACCATGACGCTTGGCCATATCGCCGCCGATGATGGCCGGGATCGTGCGCAGATCTACCGTGGATCCGTTATGCAGTTTTTCCAGGGCGGTCCAGCTTAAATATGCAGAGTTGACGTCTATGTGAAAAATGATTCTGTCCATAGTTTTTTCCATTTCTGCGCTGCTTTTGTCTCAACTATGTTGAGACGTCGCATTAAACGAGTTTGTGGCAAGCAACGCGCAGACACAAATCTCGCGATTGAAAATTTTAATTTTCAATCTTCCTTCCTTGTCTGGTGCATTGAGGCGATAGCCCTGCCGCAAGCAGCGGGGCGTGGAATTTGATTTTCAGATATCTGCTGCTGAAAGGATTGTATCAGATAAAGGCAAAGGTACTAAACACCCATATCCTACATTATGATACCACCATGAATAGAAGTGGGTGTTTAGAAAAATATGCACACAAAGTCGAAGATTTTGGCGAGTTCACGGAGTCCGCAGTGTAATGCGTACTCCTGATTGACAGGTTACTTTATGCAACAAGCTTCTCCATGATAGATTTTAATTCTTCCATAAATATTACTGCTTCCAAATTAGCAAATGACGATTTGTTGAATTGTTCTATGCTGGTATTTTACCACGATCGCACACAAAATTCCATTAGATTTCCTTGAGTATCCTTTGCCATATTCTTTGCGGATTACTATCTGCCCGTGGAATGCAGCGTAATTTAACGGTAAAATGTAACTGTTCAGCCTTGCACTATTCTGCGAGTAAAATCGCTCTGTATGCGATTTTGTGATTGATATGCATAATACTTTACATTTCGGGGAAATACTGCTAGAATATTAAATGTTACGTTTTTGTTACAAAATAATCGGGATGAACTATGATATCCTGTACTTATAGTAAACGACATAACAAATTTCTGCTTCCGGTTCCTGCCAAAGCCATATACGGGAGCTTTTGCAGGACCGAAAACGAAATTTTTAATGTCGTTAACTATAAGTCCGCTTTTCACAGAATATTGTGTGAAGGAGCCATGCAGCTTGTCTGCATGTGTGGAACTTATACTTGCACTGTACTTTTCACAAAATGTTTGTGTCCGGAAGGACATGAGGTGTAAGTTCGAACAGCAACAGATCAATACAGCAAAAAGACGCATCGAACGCCAGATAAATAAATTATGATGAAAAAGATTAGCAGACATTATAAAAAAATGAAAATTGCATATATTAAGGTTGCGGCAGTTGTAATCTTTGGCAGTATACTCTTTTTTCCTAGCTATCACAAGCTGGAGAGTACGGGGGATAATATCTTCACGGTGTATTTGAATGATAAACAGGTCGGTATCGTGGAAGATCCAAAGCAAGTGGACAGGTGCCTGATCGCGGCACGCAAAAGGCTGGCAGGAACCAGTGATGAACTGGTGCTGGCAGACAGCGAGCTGCGTATAGAGGGAAGCGAGGTGCTCTGGGGAAAAGTTGACGATCTGGCAGATGTAACGGTCAATATGACCGGTGCGCTGCGGGGGAGTGTCAAGGAGACCCTGAACCGCTCTTACACCGTTAAGATCAATGAGTATACGGTCAATCTTGCCAGTACGGAAGAGGTGCTTGCACTTTTGCAGGCATCCATCAACAGGTATGACCATGGGAACGAGTACTATGTGGATCTTGTGCTGGACGGTGATAGGGAACTAAACGTTCTCACGACTCAGATCTATTCTGCGAAGGAACAGCAGGAAGAGGAGATGGCGGCAGAGGCGGTCATGTCCAGTGCGGGTATTGACGCTGCTTTGGATGAGATGTTTGCGGATGTGGAGCCGGCCAAGGAGAAGGAGTTCTCCGATTATGAATTGGGATTAAAGGATCTGGAATTCGGAGACACGGTGGAAGTGGTGGAATCCTATCTGCAGGACTATGAACTGACTTCTTTGGCGAATGCGATAGAGGAAGTGACAAAGGATCAGGAGAAGGAGCAGATCTATGAGGTTGTGTCTGGAGACACTTTGTCTCAGATCGCGGAGAAAAACGAGATTCCGCTGGCGGATCTGATCGCGATGAATGAGACAATAGAGGATGAGAATTCCATGATCCGTGTGGGGGATGAGCTGATCGTTACGGTCCCGGAACCGGAATTGTCCGTGGAGCGCATGGAAGAGGTGTATTATGAGGAAGACTATGAGGCGGAGGTCGTGTATGTGGATAACGATGACTGGTATACGACCCAGACACAGACGCTTCAGGAGCCCTCGGCAGGACATCGCATCGTGGTAGCTAATGTTTCTTATCGGAATGGGGAAGAGACAGGGAGAGAGATTCTGAAGGAAGAGATTACCTATGAGGCCGTAGCGAAAGTTGTGGAACGCGGCACGAAGATTCCTCCGACCTATATCAAGCCGATCTCCGGCGGCCGGCAGACTTCCGGTTTCGGCAGACGGAGAGCACCCACCAGAGGGGCGAGCAGTAACCACAAAGGAGTTGACTGGGCGACACCGGTAGGTACGGCAGTCATGGCATCATCCGCCGGAACGGTAGTGAAGGCAGGATGGGGAAGTGGTTATGGCTATGTAGTCTATATCAACCATGCAGACGGGCGACAGACCAGATATGGACATTTGAGCAAAGTTCTGGTATCTGCGGGACAGACGGTGGCACAGGGACAGAAGATCGCATTGAGTGGGAATACCGGCGTCAGCACGGGACCGCACGTACATTTTGAGATACTGATAGGCGGCTCCCAGGTTAATCCGCTCAACTATCTGAATTGATTAAGTGGCGGCACCGACATCCGGCAGTGGGATGCAGCAAGATAGCTTGTATTTTCTAACGATACGTCAACCTGAGATGATGTGACCTGAAGGTTTATAGTGAATCTGCCCATTTACAAATGAGCAATTTATGGTATACTGGTATTTAATTGCGGTAGGAATTTTAATAAAAAATTAAGATTCCTGCGGCAGGGGTTAGTGTGAGTATGCAGATACCGTAAGTTAGATTACGTTTAGATAATTCAGATTATATTTCGTTTATCATACAGGGGACTATTATGGAACAATATGCGATTAAAGGTGGAAATCCGTTAGTCGGCGAAGTGGAGATCGGCGGTGCCAAGAATGCGGCACTGGCTATCCTTGCTGCGGCTATTATGACGGATGAGACCGTTGTGATAGAGAATGTACCGGATGTCAGGGATACCAATGTTTTGATGCAGGCGATGGAAAGTATCGGTGTCATCGTTCAGAGAGTGGACAGGCACACTGTTAAGATCAATGCTTCCCAGATCAATGATCTGGTCATTGAGGATGATTATATCAAGAAGATCAGGGCGTCTTACTATTTGCTGGGGGCGCTGTTAGGGAAGTACAGGAAAGCGGAGGTAGCGCTTCCGGGTGGCTGCAATATTGGATTGCGGCCGATTGACCAGCATATCAAAGGGTTCCGTGCGCTGGGAGCCAATGTAAGGATCGAGCATGGGTTGATCATCACAGAGACGGAGAGACTCCGGGGTAATCATATCTATATGGATGTGGTGTCAGTGGGTGCCACTATGAATGTGATGATGGCCGCTGTTATGGCGGAAGGACAGACTGTGATCGAGAACGCGGCGAAGGAGCCTCATGTGGTGGATCTGGCTAACTTCCTTAACAGTATGGGCGCTAATATCAAAGGAGCCGGTACGGATGTAGTCAAGATCAGAGGCGTATCGCGCCTGCATGGCACGGAATATGGTATCATTCCGGATCAGATCGAGGCGGGGACGTTTATGTTTGCCGCTGCAGTGACGAAGGGTGATGTGACGGTCAAGAACGTGATTCCGAAGCATTTGGAATCTATCAGTGCCAAGCTTCTTGAGATTGGCTGTGAGGTGGAAGAGTCCGATGACGCAGTTCGGGTGGTGGCTTCCAAGCCGTTGGGACATACCCATGTGAAAACACTGCCCTATCCGGGTTTTCCCACGGATATGCAGCCCCAGATCACAGTTACGCTGGGACTATCGGCGGGTACCAGTATCGTGACGGAGAGCATATTCGAGAACCGGTTTAAGTATGTGGACGAGCTCACCAGAATGGGTGCAAGTATTAAAGTGGAGAGCAACACGGCGATCATAGACGGCGTGGGCAGATATACAGGGGCCAGCATTACGGCACCGGATCTAAGGGCTGGCGCGGCACTGGTGATCGCGGCGCTGTCGGCAGATGGTATCACTACGATAGATGATATTAAGTATATTGAACGTGGATATGAAGATTTTCATTTGAAGCTGCAGGGATTGGGTGCGCAGATCGAGAAGGTCTCCACGGAGCGGGAGATGCAGAAGTTCAAGTTGAAGGTTGGGTGAACTATATCAAATTTCCTGTTGACAGAAAGCAATGCAGGGTGTATTGTATCTACAGATACAGACAATTATATATGGTGAGAGTTTCTCTTATTCAGAGTGGTGGAGATACATAGGATCTGTGAAGCCACGGCAACCCCTTATGAAGGAAGGTGCCAACCTGAGCGAAAGCACTGTCGTAAGACAGATCGAACAATAAGAGGATTTGATGAATGACTGTCAGGTCCGCTTATTTCGATAAGCGGATCTTTTTGCGCGAATAAGCAGAGTCAGAAGATATGCCATGCAGCCGCCATGCTGGCATGGAAGGCTGCATGGCATATCTTAAGACGAGCAACGCGAACGAGGAATGCGTAGCATTCTGAGTCTGCTTATTCGGCAGGTAGGATGTAGAACAGGAGCAAGCAATAAGAGAAACCTCGGAAGAATCTGATAACCAAAAGGAGAATGAGAAATGGAAAAGAGATTATTTACTTCAGAATCAGTAACTGAAGGCCATCCCGACAAAGTCTGCGATGCGATATCCGACGCAATCCTGGATGCCTGCATGGAGAAAGATCCCATGAGCCGTGTTGCCTGTGAGACTGCAGTGTGCACGGGATTCGTGCTGGTGACCGGTGAGATCACTACCAACGCATACGTAGATATGCAGAAAATTGTGCGTGATACCGTTAAGGAGATTGGCTACACGAAATCCGAGTACGGTTTCGACGGTAATACCTGTGCGGTGCTGGTAGCCATCGATGAGCAGTCTGCAGATATCGCCATGGGCGTGGACAAGGCTCTGGAAGCCAAAGAGAACAAGATGTCGGATGCGGAGATCGAGGCGATCGGTGCCGGCGATCAGGGTATGATGTTCGGTTATGCGACCAATGAGACGGAAGAGTATATGCCTTATCCGATTTCTTTGGCGCACAAGCTGGCCCTGCAGTTGACGAAAGTGCGCAAGGACGGTACGTTGAAATATTTAAGACCGGATGGCAAGAGCCAGGTTTCCGTAGAATACGATGAGGCAGGCAAACCGGTGAGACTGGAAGCAGTTGTCCTGTCCACGCAGCATGACGATGATGCGACGCAAGAACAGATCCATGAGGATATTAAGAAGTATGTATTTGACCCGATCCTGCCGAAAGAGTTGATCGACGACAATACGAAATTCTTCATCAACCCGACAGGCCGTTTCGTGATCGGCGGGCCTCACGGCGATGCAGGCTTGACAGGACGTAAGATCATCGTAGATACATACGGTGGTTACGCGCGGCATGGCGGCGGTGCGTTCTCCGGTAAAGACTGCACGAAGGTGGATCGTTCTGCAGCCTACGCGGCACGTTATGTGGCAAAGAATATCGTGGCAGCAGGCCTGGCAGACAAGTGTGAGATCCAGCTGTCCTACGCTATCGGTGTGGCACAGCCCACTTCCGTTATGGTGGATACTTTTGGTACCGGTAAAGTGTCGGATGAGAAGCTGGTGGATGTCATCCGCGAGAACTTCGATCTGCGTCCGGCAGGCATCATCAAGATGCTTGACCTGCGCCGCCCGATCTACAAGCAGACAGCGGCTTACGGTCACTTCGGGCGCAACGATCTGAATCTGCCTTGGGAGAAGTTGGATAAGGTGGATGTATTGAAGAAATATCTGTAGACAGTGGATATCTGTAGAAGAAACAGGTATAGAGAACAGCACTTTGCGATGCGGCCAACAATGCGATCAGTGTGATAGTAAGACCGAACCGGCAGGAAGGTGCCGACAGACGAGTCTCAGCCAGAAATTAAAGCGAATAAAAGACTGTTGCGTATGGAAATGATTTTCCTGAAAGGCAACAGTCTTTTTTAATTGACATAGGTACATCCTTTACAGAGGTCATAGGTTGAATCGTCCACCTTTTTCTGATAAAATATTCCCACAGGTATTGCCAATGTTGCCAATGGAAGGTCTGATAGCCGCCCAAAGTCTGCGAACTAAGGCGACTATTTTGTTGGCCTAAATTCGTGAAAAGACTCGTTAAGTACCGGCTTATCTGACTGGCAGTTGAGAAAGACAAAAGTAAGAGAAGCAATTTTTCAGTAAAAAGGATATAAGAAGTCCTGCTACGCGGGAAAGATAGAAATATAAAAAGCAAGTAGAACAGAGACATATAGAGCAATACGGAGAAATATAGAGAAACATAGCAACGTAAACCGATACACGAACAGAACACAAGAAGCGAGGATTCTCACATGGCATTTACACACTTACACGTGCACACAGAATACAGTTTGTTAGACGGTTCCAACAAGATCAAAGAGTATGTCAAGCGTGTGAAAGAGCTGGGCATGGACAGTGCGGCCATCACAGACCATGGAGTCATGTATGGCGTCATTGAGTTCTATAAGGAGGCCACAGCGGCAGGGATCAATCCCATTATCGGCTGTGAGGTCTACGTGGCGCCCCGTTCCCGATTCGACAGAGAGTTGACCGGCGGGGAGGATCGGTACTACCATCTGGTGCTGTTGGCGGAGAATGATGCGGGTTATGCCAACTTGGTTAAAATTGTCAGCCGCGGCTTCACGGAAGGTTACTACTACAGACCACGTGTAGACATGGAGGTGCTGGAAGAGTTTCACGAGGGCATCATCGCTCTGTCAGCCTGCCTGGCTGGGGAGGTACAGCGCTATATCCAGAAAGGCCTGATCGACGAGGCGGGGAAAGTGGCGAAGCGATATGAAGCCTGCTTTGGCAAGGGGAACTTTTTCCTGGAGCTGCAAGATCATGGGATTCCCACCCAGCAGACGGTGAATACGGCTCTGCTGCGGATGAGTAAGGAACTGGATATCCCGCTGGTGGCGACCAACGACGTGCATTATACCTATGCGGAGGACGCCCAGCCCCACGATATCCTGCTGTGTCTGCAGACCGGCAAGAAGCTGGCGGACGAGGATCGGATGCGCTATGAGGGCGGCCAGTACTATGTGAAGAGCGAGGAGGAGATGAAGGGGCTTTTCC
>CAJUQJ010000065.1 GCA_910588215.1 uncultured Lachnospiraceae bacterium | reverse complement strand
GGAATGGGTTGGATGCGTTACAGTTTGCGGCCGGTTAGGCCGTGAACTGTAACTATTCACGGGTCAGGAATGCGCCAAACTGCGCAATCCGTGAAAACATGATTCAGGAGTGAGGGGCGATTTTTGCGAAGCAAAATTCTTAAATATCGCCCCGAATCGTTACTATGAGCGGCCCCTGGGCCATGAATAGAAAAGAGCAAAGTCATAACAGTCTCTAAACACATAATTTCTGTAGTCTTTCCACATAAACTGTGGTATACTGAATCTATGTCAGCGGCCAGCATTCCATCCGCTGTCGTTTTCTATCACCGGCTACGGCAAGGCAGAAAGGTGTTCTATGTACGATAACAATCCATACAACAATACTAACAATAACGATAATCCCTATGGCAATGGTAACCTTTACGGCAACGGCAATCCCTATGGGAATCCGGGCCGTGGACGCTATCCGAACGGTTTTTCCGGAGAGCGGCTGGCCTCAGCAGCGATGATCATGGGTATCCTTACCCTGGCTACTTTTATCTCCATGACGATCTATCCGCCCTTCGTCTTCGGCAGTATCGCCATTGTATTGGCGCTGCTTTCCAGAGGGCGTATCCCTAAGATGAACGCCAAGGCAAGAGCAGGTATCATCTGCGCCACCATCGGCCTGATCGCCAACTGTGCCCTGTGCGGAACAAGTATTTACATGCTCTACACGAAGCCGGAGATCATGGATCAGGTCAATGATCTCTTCGAGAGCCAGTACGGCATGTCTTATGAAGAAATGCTCAGGATGATACTGGATGACGGCGGCATCAGCGCCCCGTAACCGGCCAGTACCTTATATATAGCATCACAAACATTCAGGAAAGAAGGAAACTATTATGATCGGTTCAACCTATAATACAGTAAACGGTTATGACCGTTCTTATACAGCCGGAAATGCGTCTGCAACGGCAGTACCGGAAACCGAGCGTACCATCATCCGCAACCCGGGCCAGTCCACCGAGAAGAAAGCAGGCAAGGAATCCTCACCTGCTGAGTGCCAGACTTGTAAGGAACGCAAGTATCAGGACGGTTCCGACGAGAACGTCTCTTTCAAAGCTGCTTCCCATATTGACCCGAGTGCCGCCGCATCTAAGGTGCGTAGCCACGAACAGGAGCATGTGAGCAATGCCTACAAGGATGCCGCACAGAACAACGGCAAGGTCGTATCCTGCAATGTCTCGATCAAGACAGCCGTCTGTCCGGAATGCGGCCGTACCTACGTATCCGGCGGCACTACGGCTACACAGATCAAATACTACAACGAAGATAATCCGTACCAGAAAGAAATGAAATCTTCCGATGCCGCAGGTAAGTACCGGGGGAGAAATTTTGACGCCGGATTCTGATTTGGGAGGTTCTATATGAGTTTGCATCAATCTTCTGCGGCACTCAAAGCTGCCGCAAGGGAGCATATGTTCGGCCGTTACGGCAGCGCCGTGGGCGCCTGCCTGCTCGTGACCTTTCTCACGGGCTTTGCTACCGTTTCCATCACTTCAGTAGCCGGAAGCACGAATACTCCGCTCGGAGCTCTGATCCATTATGCTCTGCTCTTTGCCGTATCTGTTTTTACCGGGCTGCTGTCTTCCGGGGTCGCATATTTTTATCTGAAGATCGTGACCGGACATATTGCCGTTGTCAACGATGTCTTCTACGGTTTTCGTATGCACTCTGACAAAGCCCTGACGATCCAGTCCTGGCTTACGCTGATCACTTTCATCGGCAGCCTGCCCGAATATATCGTGCTATACAGGATGCCTTCTTCTCCGGATGCTTCTGCGCTCACACGGTACGGCGTGTGTATGATCCTCTCCGGTCTGGTCTCCCTTGCATTGAATCTGCTCTACGCACCGGCCTTTTTCCTGTTGCATGACTTTCCGCAGTATACCGCCAAGGAACTGCTCTCCATGAGTAGAAAGCTAATGTCCGGCAACAAGATCCGGCTGTTTTATATCTTTCTCAGTTTCGTGCCGCTTCTGCTGCTGGGCCTGCTCTCCTGCGGGATCGCACTTCTCTGGGTGTCGCCTTACATGAATGCGACGCTGGCAGAGTTTTATATGAGTATCATCAACAATTCCAATCGCGAGCACTAACTTTTCGAGTTTTCGCGCATCATAAAAGCGGCTGACTGTCAGACAGTTGGCCGCTTTCCTATTATTCACCAAATCAAAGACCTCGCTGCAAGCAGCCACTCGGCTCATTGCTCGCGGGAATCAATTGATCCACCGCAGATACGCATTGATAAACGGATCGATGGCTCCGTCCATAACTGCATCCACATTGCCGGATTCCTCATTGGTCCTGTGGTCCTTGACCATCGTGTAGGGCTGCATGACATAGGAACGGATCTGGTTACCCCAGCCGATCTCCTTCACGTCACCCCGGATATCAGACAGTTTCTCGGCATTCTCTTCCTGTTTGAGCATATACAGCTTCGCCTTTAACATCTGCATCGCCTTATCCTTATTCTGGAACTGGCTCCGCTCGTTCTGGCAGGTTACCACGATCCCCGTCGGAAAATGGGTGATCCGGATCGCCGAAGACGTCTTGTTAATATGCTGTCCGCCCGCACCACTGCTTCGATAGGTATCGATACGGATATCCTCGTCTCTGACGTCCACATCCACATCGTCCTCGATGTCCGGCATCACGTCCAGCGACACAAAAGAGGTCTGCCGCTTGCCCTGCGCATTAAAAGGCGATATACGCACAAGCCTGTGAACACCTTTCTCTGATTTCAGATAGCCGTAGGCATTCTCGCCGTTGATCTGGAAAGTCACCGATTTGATACCTGCCTCGTCACCGTCCAGATAGTCGATCACATCAAGGGCAAATCCCTTGCGTTCCGCCCATCTCGTATACATACGGTACAGCATGCTGCACCAGTCGCAGCTCTCCGTGCCGCCCGCTCCCGCATTTAATTTGAGGATGGCATTATTCCTGTCATACTCTCCGGACAAAAGCGTATTGATCCGGATATTCTCGAAGGTTTCCTTGAATTCCTTCAATTCCTGTTCTATATCCGGTATGATCGCGGGATCATTGTCCTCATATCCCATCTCGATCAGGGTCAGGATATCCTCATATTGGCTGGATAAGCCGTCCATCGTGCCAACAATATCCTTCAGATTCTTGGCCTCCCTCATCTTCTGGTTCGACTTCTCCGGATCGTTCCAGAAATCAGGCGCCTGCATTTCCATTTCCAACTCCTCGATCCGCTTCGACTTATTCGCTAAGTCAAAGTGAATCCCTCACTTCCGCTAAGGGACTTTCATAAGCCAGGAGCTCGGATTTCATGTTATCCAATTCTACCACTTAACGTCACCACCTTTTTATTTATTTTGAATTATTTTATTTCCTGCCACAGCACTGCTTATACTTCTTCCCGGATCCGCACGGACAGGGATCGTTGGGATACACCTTGGCCTCCATGCGTTTTACCGGACCCTTCTGGATCGTATCGTCCTTGTTCGTACCGGTCACTTTGGCTACCTGTTCTCTCTCCACCTTCTGCTCGATGCGCACATGGAGTAAGAGTCTGACGGTCTCTTCCCTGATATTCTGTGTCATATCGTCGAACATCTCATAACCGTTCATCTTATATTCCACAAGCGGATCCTTCTGGGCATAGGCCTGCAGACCCGCACCCTGCCGCAACTGATCCATATCGTCGATATGATCCATCCATTTCCTGTCGATCACCTTCAGCAGGATCACGCGCTCAATTTCTCTGATCGCCTCCGGCTCGGGAAATTCTGCCTCTTTAGCCTCATAGAGTTTGACTGCTTCCTCCTTCAGCTGCTGCTTTAGGCTGTTCTTCTTCGGCTTCAACACCCGCTCAACACTCAAAGGCTTCAGAGGGATCGTCGGCAGAAGCAGTGTATTCAACTCATTGAAATCCCACTCTTCAAAATCCGTATCGTCGCCGATGCAGATATCCACGCAATTCTCCGTGATATCCGTGATCATCTTGTAGATGACATCCCGCATACTCTCGCCGTTTAAGACGCGCCTTCTCTCCTCGTAGATGATCTCTCTCTGCTCGTTCATGACCTGGTCATACTCTAACAGGCTTTTTCTGATACCGAAGTTGTTGTTCTCGATCTTCTTCTGCGCCGACTCGATAGCCTTCGTCAACGCCTTATGCTCGATCTCCTGTCCTTCCGGGATACCCAATGCGTTAAACATAGTGATCATCCGATCGGAGCCAAACAGACGCATCAGGTCATCCTCCAGTGAAATATAGAATCTGGATTCACCCGGATCGCCCTGACGACCACTTCGTCCGCGCAGCTGATTGTCAATACGTCTGGACTCATGACGCTCCGTGCCGACGATCATCAAGCCGCCTGCCGCCTTGGCTTCCTCATCCAACTTGATATCCGTACCACGGCCCGCCATATTGGTGGCGATAGTCACCGCCCCGTGAATACCGGCGTCCGCTACGATCTCCGCCTCCATCTCATGGAATTTGGCATTCAACACCTTATGCTCGATACCGCGCCGTTTCAGCAGACCGCTCAACTCCTCCGAGGCATCGATATTGATGGTACCCACCAGTACCGGCTGCCCCTTGGCATGAGCCTCCTCCACTGCCATGACGATGGCACGCAGTTTCTCTTTTCTCGTCTTGTATACACTGTCCTGATGATCGATACGCGCGATCGGCTTATTGGTAGGGATTGACACTACGTCCATGCCGTAAATATCACGGAATTCCTTTTCCTCCGTCAACGCCGTACCGGTCATGCCGGCTTTTTTCTCAAATTTATTAAAGAAGTTCTGGAACGTAATGGTGGCAAGCGTCTTGCTCTCCCGCTTCACCTTCACATGTTCCTTGGCCTCGATCGCCTGATGCAATCCGTCGGAATAGCGTCTGCCCGGCATGATACGGCCCGTAAAACCATCCACGATCAGCACCTGATCGTCTTTCACTACATAATCCTGGTCGCGGAACATCAGATTGTGGGCACGCAGCGCCAGGATGATATTATGCTGGATCTCCAGATTCTCCGGATCGGCCAGATTCTCAATCTGGAAAAAGCGTTCAACCTTGCTCACGCCCTGGGCAGTCAGGTTCACCACTTTATCCTTCTCATTGACGATAAAGTCACCTGTCTCCTCACGTTCCACACCCATGATGGCGTCCATCTTGGTCAGTTCTTCCATGTCTTCGCCTCGGGTCAGCTGTCTGGCCAGGATATCGCAGGCTTCGTAGAGCTTCGTGGACTTGCCGCTCTGCCCGGAAATGATCAGCGGTGTGCGGGCTTCATCGATCAACACCGAGTCCACCTCGTCGATGATGGCATAATGCAGGTCACGCAGCACCAGCTGCTCTTTGTAGATCACCATGTTATCGCGCAGATAGTCGAAGCCCAGCTCATTGTTCGTCACATAAGTGATGTCACAATTATAGGCTTCCCGGCGCTCGTCGGATTTCATATCGTTCAGGACACAGCCAACCTTCAGCCCCAGGAATTCATGTACCTGTCCCATCCACTCCGCATCACGCTTCGCCAGATAATCGTTGACGGTAACAACGTGTACACCCTTACCCTCCAGCGCGTTCAGATAAGCCGGCAGAAGACAGGTCTGCGTCTTACCTTCACCGGTCCTCATCTCAGCGATCCGCCCCTGATGCAGTACGATACCGCCGATCAGCTGCACCCGGTAGTGCTCCGTCTTCAGGATCCTGCGGGCCGCCTCACGCACTGTGGCATAGGCCTCCGGCAAGAGATCGTCCAGCGTCTCTCCTTCCTCCAGCCTCTTCTTATATTCTTTCGTCTTGTCACGCAACTGCTCGTCCGACAATTCCATCATGTCGGAGCGCAGATCCTCGATCTTATCCACCAGACCGTTGATGCGCTTGATCTCCCTCTCACTATGCGTTCCAAATACTTTCTGTATTACACTCATGACCGCCTCGTTTCCGTGCGTCGGATGCGCTTCGCCCTTCAACCCGATACACAACTTACCTTCCTTTGGCTGCTGAAATCAAATACCTGCTGCAAACTGACCAAACAACGGCCTGCGGCACTGCCAGGCTACAGGCATTTGACCAACGTATATTGTAGCAGATTTAGAAGGTAAATTCAACCGAAAAGAAAAATCAGAGCTTCTCTCTGAATTTCTTCCTCACCCTGAACCACAAACTGCCTGCATGCTTTTCGTTCCTGACCAGCAGCTCATAAGCTTCCATAACACCGAGAGAATACACGTACCCGAAAAGACTGACCGCAAAGACAAGAAATACAAGCACATGGTAGCCGGTCCAGGGGATGGTCCCACTCATCGTAAGGGAAATGGCGAGCATGCCAATGATAAACAAAGAAACACTGGGAATCGCTATCAGTCTGCACTTCTTTCCCACAAAGTCATATTCTGCAGCCAATTCCTTCAAGACATCATAATCGAACAGAAGCGGCTCCCGTTTCAGGATCTTATAGCGGTCCTCTTCCGCAAACATACCAAACACCATCGCCAGAACGCCCAGGATCGCGCACACGGCCATCCCCGCCATGCGCCAAGTCTCATTCTCCCTGAAAAGTACCCAGGGCACCCCCGCCAAGGCCCAGAATAAGAAGCATGCCCCCAAATAAAGGAGGGTCTTCTTCGTATTTGCAAGATACCCTCTGGCAAATTCCCGGCTGACATAATAGCCTTTCTCATCGCTGCCGGTTTCTGTCTTTTCATCTTTTAAAAGGAAGTCTACCGACACCTCAAATACGTTAGACAACTGCAGCAGCTTCTCCGTTTCCGGAAAACCCTGGTCGTTCTCCCATTTGCTTACGGCCTGCCTGGTCGTGCCGATCTGCTCGGCCAGCGCCTCCTGCGAAAGACCCTTTTCTTTTCTCAGCTTAACTATTTTCTCTCCTAACTTCATCTTTTCCTCCATTCCGAAGCGTTTTACGCTCATACATCCTTTCTCCGTCTCCACGGAAGTTACTCTGCAGTCCCTAAGCCCTTACATCTCCGGACTCGGTCTGCTCGATCATAATAGTACAGCTGATTGTAATCTTCTATCTTTCCTGCGATGCACTTTGTCAACTTCAGGTTGCAGGGCTGCCCGCCGTGCATTTGCCGTATTGGCACTTCGTATGTAACTATTCAGCCTTCAGCTTCCTCAACCTTTATGCTTTCGCACGGCCTTTGCAGTTAATGCAAAGACTTGGACTGATCTGTTACCATCATACATATCCCCTAATATTTCACTTCTGCAGCACTGACTGCAGTAAAGACACATAGGCTTCAAACTGCTGCAGCCCAAATTCCGTTATCGTATAAGTCGACTTGGTTTTCTTCTTCTCTATCATTTTTTCAGAGGTAAGATATCCCCATTCCTCCAGCTTGGTCAGCTGTACGCTTAGATTCCCCTGTGTCGCCTGCGTGATCTCACGCAGTTCCTTAAAGGTTCTCGCAGAACTGACTAATGCCGTTATGATCTTAAGGCGCAGCGTCACACTGAATGCCTCGGGTATATTTTCTATCTTCATGGTAACGATCATACCTTTCTTTCCACTCTGTCTGTTCCTTCTCATCCGGTCATTTGACCTATAGTAAACGAAATTTCTAATGTCGTTAACTATAAGTCTACGCTGGCCTTAACCCAATTCCGCGCACGTAGAGGTCTGTGCCGTACCTGTTCAGCTGCATCCACTCAAATTTGCACGTCTTCCCGACAGATACACCCCCAGTGCCAGATAGCCCAGACAATTGACCATCATAGAGTATGCCGCACTATACACAAGCAGTGTCTGCGTCTGTCCGCCGACACGAAAAGGAATGCCCGCAGAAGGAAAGCACTGCTCCAGCACCATAAAACAGAACAGATTCAAAATAGCCAGGATCATAAAGATCCTGTTCTGCAGAATATAGGCGCATATCACTAACAAGATCGAAAGCAGCAAGATACTCGAAATGCTCTCCATAAAAAGACTGCCCCGCATCTGCGCCGCTTCCACAGGCACACTTCCACCTGCCATGAAAAACCTGATAACGTTCACAAGCGCCGCCATCGCCGGGATAACCCCCGCCATGAAACCCCAGACCCCCAGCATACTCAGGTAATATTTGTTGGAATACTTCTTCTCACGCCGGTAGATACACAAGTAACTGGCCACCAGGCAAAGCGGCCAGAGGTAGCAGATCAAGATACCTCCTACCATCATCTGCGGCATAAACCATAGCTTCAGCAGTGCCCATAAATACTTGACACCGTTAAATGCCGCCATCACAAAACACATCAGATACATCCCCCTGTAATGCACCTTCGTGTCGTCCAATGTCTCTCTTATGACCGTAATATCCTGCAATGCACTGTCAATTCTCTCATTCATGATAGTATCCTCCCTTCCCCGACCATCTGTCTTGAAAAATATCATACTATAATAGTTTATATTGTAAACTAGTTTATATCAATTAATCAGTACTGTCAAGCACTTATCGACCGACCATGTTAAAAAACTTGAAATATAAAGTCTGCGCCATCTCATAAGCAAAAACAGGATGCAAAGCCTGTGATCCGTTCACTGGCCTTACACCCTGTTCTACTCGCTATATCATTATATCTCTATATCCTTCTATCTTTACCTCAGCGATCGCTGCCGGTCTCATCCCTGGTAAAGCGTTATACTAATAAACCATCGCTGCCTCTTCCCCGTTCAGCACGCGCAGTCCGCCCTGCACCAGCGCCAACAGTTCATCCTCACCGGGATATACGGTCATCGGTGCGATCCATCCCGCCTGTTCTTTAAGCCCGTCTACGACTGCCTTATCATAAGCGATACCACCGGTAACAACGATCTGATCAACCTTGCCTTCCAGAACACATGCCATGGAACCGATGTCTTTCGCCACCTGCCTGATGAACGCTGCGCGCACTTCTTCCGCTTTCGCATCGCCTTCATCCACCATCTTGTCTACATCGCGCATATCGTTGGTGCCGCAGTAAGCATTGAAACCGCCGCCGCCCACGATCTTCTTATAAATTTCCTTCTCGGTATACTGGCCGGAGAAGCACATCTTGATCAGCGCGCCGCTAGGCACCGCGCCCGCTCTTTCCGGTGAAAAAGCGCCATCACCATCCAGTGCGTTAAATACATCCACTACTTTGCCCTGTCTGTGCGCGCCTACGGAAACACCACCGCCCATATGTACGACAACCAGATTCAGCGCATTGTAATCCTTGCCGGACTCTTTCGCGAAGCGCTTCGCCACTGCTTTCTGATTCAGCGCATGAAATACGCTGGTTCTGGGCAATTCCGGTACACCGGAATATCTGGAGATAGTCTCCAGCTCATCAACGACTACGGGATCTACGATATAAGACGGCGCACCAATGGAATCACCGATCTCTCTCGCCAGAATGCCGCCCAGATTAGAAGCGTGCTGTCCCTGTCTGCCAATCTTCAGGTCCTCCAGAAGGTCATCGCTGACTGCATAAGTACCGCCCGGAATCGGCTTTAACATACCACCGCGGCCTACTACCATATTCAAGGAATTAATATCGAATTCTTTCTCTTTTAACAAGTTTACGATGATATCCTTGCGAAAATCTTTCTGATCCACGATCGTCGCATACTGTGCGATTTCTTCCGTGGAATGCCGCAGGGTCTCTTCAAACAAAAGGGTCTCATCCTCAAACACACCGATCTTAGTGGAAGTGGAACCCGGATTAATGATCAAACTTTTTACTGACATACTGTTTTACCTCCTGTGTCATACAGTCTACTGTATTATATTACTGATCTTCGCGCGGAGCATGCCCTATTCCCAAGCATTCTCCGGCGCAAAAAGAATCTATGATACAAAGTCTGGTACTTTAGGACAAACGCCTGAAGCTTCGGAAATATCCTGCATATTAATTCATCTTGGATAATGCTTCCGCCATTACTGCACCCAATGCCAGAGAGTTTACTTTCGTCTCGAAATCATCGGAACGGGATGTCAGAATGACCGGAGCTTTCGTTCCTGTCAGGATGTTGCCGTTCTTCACCTTTGCTGTATGTACCAGGCACTTATATACCAGGTTGCCTGCATGGATATCCGGGAAAAGAAGTACGTCAGCATCGCCTACGATCTTCCTGCCCTCCGCTCCCTTATGTTTCGCAGCTTCCGGATCGATAGCCAGGTCTAAGGAAAGCGGTCCGTCCACAACACAGCCTGTCAGTTTGCCTTCCTCGCACATCTTCGTCAATTCCGCCGCTTCAACCGTGACCGGCATCTTGGGATTGACTACTTCCACTGCTGCCAGCGGCGCTACCTTGGGATTCGCAATGCCGCATGCATGACATACATCCACTGTATTCTCGATGATATGTACCTTGTCTTCCAGAGTCGGATAGGTCATGAAAGCCACGTCTGTCAGGAAAAGAAGATGATCGATACCCTCTACTTCAAACACACATACATGGGACAGTGCCTTACCGGTCCGCAATCCCACTTCTTTATCCAGCACACTCTTTAAGAAAGACTTGGTGTCGATCAGACCCTTCATGTACATGTCTGCCTTGCCCTGGTGTACCAGTTCCACTGCCTTAAGCGCTGCTGTGTAGTCATCCTTCTCGTCGATGATCTCGAAGCCACTGATATCCACGTTATCTGCTGCCGCCACTTCCTTGATCTTATCTGCATCGCCTACCAGCACAGCCTCGGCAATGTTTCTCTCCTTCGCCGCTGCTACCGCTTCCAGCACAGCACTATCCTGCGCTACCGCTACCGCTACCTTCTTGACGCTGCACTCGGAAACCTTCGATAACAAATCCTCAAAACTCTTACTCATTTTCCCTTCCACTCCTTTGTTTTATCATCGTACTGCTGCCCTTGCTGCCTTGCAAAAAAGTAAATCTTCTCTGCCAAAGTGCAATCATTACTTGTGGCAGCTCCATCGTTAAAATAATAACACTATCGACCCAAAAAATCAAATTATATACGTATTTTCTACCTATAAAAAAACGAGCAAAGCTCGTTTACGAGATCTGCTTCGCAGACTCGAATAAGCGAAAGGATTTCTCAGTCATAACAAACGAGCAAAGCTCGTTTACGAGATCTGCTTCGCAGACTCGAATAAGCAACAGTATTTCCTGCTAATTATCTTTAGGCGCAACCACTGGAGGTAATATAATAGGCGGCTGGCCAAAGGAAGAAGTGATCTCAGCGATCAATAATGATATTCTACTCATCAAATTTCCCAACACAAACTGCCCATTTTCTCGAAATTCCTCTGCAAGATTCATCTTATCCCAAGCATAGCTTTTCTTCTCTTCTTTAATCTTCAGAATTGCACCATATGATACAGACAGTTCAAATATTTCCTCCGGTTCAAATTGCAAAACACGTTTTACAGTCAATTTTACTGTTTTTTCCTCAACAACAGCTTCAATATTATCAATACACTTCAATGAATATTCCTCTGCCTGATTCTTTTTGTCGATTCTGTTATAAACAACTTTATCCAGATAAAACCCTTGCTCGTCTTCAAAATATTCTTCTAAATTACCGATCATCAATTCCTCATCTCCTCACTATAGGTCATGTTGATATTACTATGAAATGGAACTACATTAGGACTCCAATTCTGTAATCTATTATCATATTCGTATTTTGACTCCGTTTTCAATGCTTTCGCCAATATCTTTATTGTATTCTGTAAATGATTTTCTGCTTTTTGATCTTCTGAAACATATTCTTGAATTGCTTTTTCTACAGATGCATTTAACGTATCCCCATTTTTCATTGCTACATTTGCTAATCGCTTATGTAACGCCGGTGCTATACGTACATTAAAAGTTCCTTTATATTCTTTATCCGGTTCTTTTCCTACTTCCTTACAGAATTCCAGATAATCATCCACTGCTTCATGAAATTCCCTTTCCACCTCTTTAGAATCTTCGCATTCAAAATCTACTAGATCATTTATCCCCTCTATTTTACCTCTAAGCACTAACTCTTCTGAATCAAATTCTACTTTTGTATGATATCCTTTATATTCTAATACATTATTCTTCATTTTTTATAATTCTCCCAAATCGGACAAATACTCCGATAGTTCCTTTACTGCGCCTGGTTTCATGATATCATCCGGATGCGGTTTATGTAATAGTATAATTTTCTGATCTTCTTTTCTGTAAAATTTCACCCTTGAACCGGACGTTTTCCCCTTTTGATATTCCACAAATCCCATCTGTGACAGCAAACTTTTGGCTTCGGTATAAGTATAATCTTTTGGTCTTAACTTTATTCTTTCTTTTGCCTTTTCAAATTTGCTCATTAATAAGGCCTCACCCCTTCCTGCAACTAATATATAGTTGCAGGATACTATGTTTTATGATTTTTGTCAAGCTAACAGCATACTGTTACATATGATCATGTCAAGTCTGCAAAAGCAATCGGCAGGTAATCTCAATAGACTACCTGCCGCATAAAACAAAATTTCCACCTGTGCGGTTGCAAAATTTAGTGATGGAACAGCCTAATCCCTGTAAAGCACATGGTCATGCCGTACTTATCGCAGGTCGCGATCACATTGTCATCCCGCACGGAACCTCCTGGCTGCGCCACATACATTACACCGCTTCTATGGGCCCGCTCGATGTTATCGCCAAAGGGGAAGAACGCATCGGATCCCAGCGCCACATCACTCATCTGATCCAGCCACGCCCGCTTCTCTTCCGCCGTGAAGACTTCCGGCTTCACCTTGAAGATCTTCTGCCAAACACCATCAGCCAACACATCCATATAGTCCTCGCCGATATACAGGTCGATGGAATTATCTCTGTCTGCGCGGCCGATTCCGTCCACAAACTGCAGACCCAGCACTTTCGGTGACTGCCGCAGGAACCAGTTGTCCGCCTTGGAACCTGCTAACCTGGTGCAGTGAATGCGGGACTGCTGCCCGGCGCCGATACCGATCGCCTGTCCGCCCTTCACGTAACACACCGAATTGGACTGCGTATATTTGAGTGTGATCATGGCGATGGCCAGATCGATTCTGGCCTGTTCTGGAAGTTCCTTCGACACCGTCACGATATTATTGAAGAAATCATCATCAATCTTCAATTCATTTCTACCCTGCTCGAAGCTGATGCCATATACCTGCTTCACTTCTACCGGCGCGGGTACATAGTTCTCATCAATCTCGATCACGTTATAGGCGCCCTTTTTCTTCGCCTTCAAGATCTCCAGCGCCTCCGGCTCATATCCGGGTGCGATCACGCCGTCCGAAACCTCCCGCTTGATGATCCTGGCAGTTGCCACGTCACACACATCCGACAGGGAGATAAAATCACCGAAAGAACTCATCCTATCCGCGCCCCTGGCTCTCGCATAAGCATTGGCCAGCGGCGTAAACTCCATATCCAAATCGTCCACCCAATAAATCTTCTTCTCCACATCACTGAGCGGCAGACCAACCGCCGCCCCTGCGGGAGACACATGCTTGAAAGAAGTGGCCGCCGGAAGTCCGGTCGCCTTCTTAAGTTCCTTCACCAACTGCCACCCGTTAAAGGCATCCAGAAAATTGATATATCCCGGTCTGCCGTTCAGTACCTTGATCGGCAGCGTGCTTCCGTCCGCCATATAGATGCGGGACGGCTTCTGATTAGGGTTACAGCCATATTTTAATTCTAATTCATTCATGAATCTCTTATCCTCTTATCCCTTTCTCCATCCTGACTAGTACTCCGTACTGGAAGTTCCTGTGCAAATTTTCGAGGATATTTTTTCGAGTGTACAAGTTCAGAAACGGAGGCGTAGCGGGCTACGTTGAGTATTCTGGGCTTGTGCAATCGGGAAAATAGACCGAAATATTTGCACAAGGGTTTTCAGTACGGAGTACTAGTGCACTCGTACAGCGAATAATTAATTTCTGATATATTGACGCTGAATGATCACTTCATATTACTGATTCTTATTGAGGATTCGCGTCTCATACTTTCCAGTCTCTATCTCGATAAATCTGACAAACAGCGAAACCTTATTTTCCTCGTTCAAGTTCTCCCAGATCATCTTTGTAAAACTGTCAATATCGCCCTCGATACCAATCAGGGTCGGCTCGCCTTCAAAACTCGGCAGCGGATCGCCATCGCCCATATAAGTATGGATAAACCGCCCCTCACCAGCTAACGGCTTCTCGTAAGCAAACGTAAAGCGGTTGCAGCATGCCGGATCTCCATTGTTGCTTTTCAGGATCGACATAGCGTAATTGAACCCGCCATTCTCCAGATGCATGATACCTGAGATACGCGGGGTATAATTCGGCCCATCAGGCTCGAACTCTCTCGTACGCAGCGCCTGTTCAAATGTCTGCTGTTTATCCATCAGTTCATAGATGGTATCGGTCTGGTCACCGTTGGTGACGATCGTCTTATTACCCAGCACACGCACCGGCGCATAGATGATCAGACTGGGATCTTCCAGCTTAGAAGGATCGAACGCCTGCGTTCTGATCCCCGTGCCGTCTTCCACGAAGATCCTATTCCTGCTGTTAGAACTCCTGCCCATGATAAAATAGGCCGTCACCGCATGCTTCCCGTCCGCAGACTTCCCGATCACGATCCCTCTGCCCGGATATGCATTCCCGGAAAGCTCCTGTGCCAAAGATTTCTTTTCCATATGATCAATAACCTTGCCTTCCCTATAATCAGTCTGTTCGTTACTTCATCTTTTCTTATTCGTCTACGCTGTAGTTCGGCGCTTCCTTCGTGATATGGATATCATGAGGATGGCTCTCCTTCAGGGACGCCGCCGATATCTTCACAAACTTGCCGTTCTGTTTCAACTCTTCTATAGAAGATGCTCCGCAGTAACCCATACCGGAACGAATACCGCCCATCAACTGGAATACCGTATCCTCCACGGTTCCCTTGTAAGCTACACGGCCTTCCACACCTTCCGGCACCAGCTTCTTGGCATCGGACTGGAAATAGCGATCCTTACTGCCGTTCTCCATGGCCGCAATGGAACCCATGCCACGGTAAACCTTATATTTTCTCCCCTGATAAAGTTCAAAAGTACCCGGGCTCTCATCGCATCCCGCAAAGATACTGCCCATCATGCACACATTGCCGCCGGCCGCAATTGCCTTGGTCATATCGCCGGAATACTTGATGCCGCCATCGGCGATGATCGGAATACCATACTCCTTCGCCACCGCATAAGAGTCCATAATGGCCGTGATCTGGGGCACACCGATACCTGCCACCACACGGGTAGTACAGATAGAACCAGGCCCAATACCGACCTTGACCGCATCCGCACCCGCCTCGATCAAAGCCTTCGTGCCCTCACCGGTAGCCACATTACCCGCGATCACCTGTACATCGGGATATTTGTCCTTGATCATCTTCAGGCAGCGCAGCACGTTCTCGGAATGGCCGTGGGCACTGTCCAACACGATCACGTCCACCTTGGCATCCATAAGCGCTCCTACCCGGTCCAGGACATTAGCCGTAATGCCTACACCTGCACCACACAGAAGCCTTCCCTGGCTGTCTTTGGCGGAAAGTGGATATTTAATCGTCTTCTCGATGTCCTTAATAGTGATCAGCCCCGCCAGATTGTAGTCGTCGTCTACGATCGGCAGCTTCTCTTTCCTCGCCTTGGCCAAAATCTTCTTCGCCTCATCAAGCGTAATGCCGACTTTCGCTGTGATCAGACCCTCTGAGGTCATGGATTCTTTAATTTTCTTAGTGAAATCTGTCTCGAATTTAAGATCACGATTGGTGATGATACCGACTAATTTCCTGCCTTCCGTGATCGGAACGCCGGAAATCCTGAATTTGGCCATCAACGCATCTGCGTCGGCCAATGTATGATCCGGAGTCAACGAAAAAGGATCTGTGATGACGCCGTTTTCTGAACGTTTAACCTTATCGACTTCTTCTGCCTGTGCTTCTATTGACATATTCTTGTGGATAATACCGATGCCTCCCTGTCTGGCCATGGCGATCGCCATCCTGTGCTCGGTCACCGTGTCCATCCCTGCGCTCATCATCGGGATGTTCAGTTTGATCTTCTTCGTAAGCCATGTTGTCAAGTCCACCTGATTGGGAATCACCTGTGAATAACTCGGCACCAATAGCACGTCGTCAAAAGTGATCCCTTCGCCAATAATCTGACCCATCTTCTCTCCTCCTGTTTGTAAAATTTAACTAGTATCGATAGTTACATTTATGTAAAGAATACTGCCAGTTAAACTAACTGACAGTATTTCTTTTCCATGACCACATACTCATCTGTGTCCGACACGTCCCAGCACAGACCCTGCATAAAAAGAGGTCACAAATATTCTATAAATAATCAATCTGTAAACACCTTGCGCGGTGCAATGCTCTGGATTGCTTTCACCATCTCCGCGTTAGGCTCAAAAATAACCTTCAAATCTCCTTCACAGACCATCATATATCTCTTCTCCGGCTGCGCAGCAACACCAGAGCTGTAATCCAGCGTCTTGGAATTACGATTCCTGTAGGAATCCAGTCTATGGGAATTCAGCGGCGCAAGCACTTCCATCTTATCCACCGAAAAGGTATTGGCCTTCTTCCGGCGGCTCTTCGCCATTACCTTATCCACACTGATCTCCCTGTCCAGGTACAGGTACTCATACTCAATATTTGCGTTCATGGTGGCAAAATAGGCACCTATTCCTGTAATGATCGCCACCACCAGACCCGGAAGGAACACACCACCTACCATAATGAACACCACCGTCAGCATGATCAACAGTATTTTCAAAAACGACAGGAGCACCGAAGGTTTCCTCGCCACCAGACATTCTACATATGTTTCACTCATTTATGATACCTCCTGTATTCGACCCGATCCTGAACCCGGCAGACTCTACCGCATCAATCCGCAGACATATGAAACATCGCTTCCGGCCGCCGATCCTTCCCAGAACTGTTTTGTCGAAAAATATATCTTAATCATATAACAAACCGGACAAAGTTTCAAGCAAGAGGTTAGCAAAATGAACCGTAAATGCATAAGGAACGTTACTATTCACGGTGCCCTGCACCTTGCTGCATGGGCATTGAGTACGTAGTAC
>CAJUQJ010000064.1 GCA_910588215.1 uncultured Lachnospiraceae bacterium | reverse complement strand
TATGGAGAAGCCGGGCATCCTTTTTTGCCATCTTTCCAGCAGTAAGCCTTATGCTACTGGTGCTAACTTAATGACATTGCACCGTGAATAGTAACGAACTATAACGACTGATCAAATATGATCACCGGAAGTGATTGACAAATAAACATTCATGAATTATGATAAAACCATACAAATACATCGGAGAAATTCTTAACAGTGTGCTTTTCGCACATTCCGACAGTTTCTGTCAGATTTTTCTAATGATAACTTAACAGGGCAGGGACAGAAGGGTGTGCAGGCACTTGGGGAAACGCGCAGGTGTTGCTGTATATGGAATCCGATGGAGTCTTCTGCTGAATATGGAAGGAGAAAAGGTGAAGAGAATGCAGAAGGCACAAAAGCAGAAATCATTAAAATCACAGGAAGGAAGCGACTTTGGCAGAGAAGCGGTACTCGAAAGGCGCAGGGAAAGGGCAGGTGTATTGATACGCGGTGCGGACGGTATCAGGCGGTTTGCCGGCAGATATATCAAATGGACCGGTTATCGGAAGGTCCGTCGCAGCGCGAAAGACAGACTGTTCCGTTTCCTGTTTGATAAGGACAGGGAGGCACTTCTGCAGTTATACAACGCATTGAACGGTACGGATTATCGGGATGCGTCTGCTCTGCAGGTAGTGACTATCGAGAGCGCGGTCTATGTGGTCATGAAGAACGATCTGGCTTTTATCCTGGCAGGAACGTTAAATCTCTATGAGCACCAGAGTACATATAATTCTAATATGCCGGTGCGGTTTTTGATCTATCTGGCGGAGGAGTACCAGAAACTGATTGAGCAGGCGGAGAGCAGCCTGTATGGGACAAAGCAGATTCCGTTACCGACACCGCAGTGTGTCGTCTTCTATAACGGTGAGAAGCAGGCTCCGGAAGAGGAGGTCTTAAGGTTGTCGGATGCCTTTATCAACAGGAACAGAGAAGCTGACGTGGAATTAAAGGTGCGGATGCTCAACATTAATTATGGGTATAACCGTGAACTGATGGACAGGTGCCATGTACTGGAGGAGTATGCACAATTCGTGGAGGTGTCCAGACAGTTTATGGCAGACGGTCTGACAGTAAAGGAAGCACTGGAACAGGCGATACAGTATTGTATGGAGCATGGGATACTGTATGAGACATTGCGAGATTATCGGGCGGAGGTGTTGGGAATGTTGCTGGAAGAGTTTGATGTGGATAAGTATGAGAGGACCATCCGAAAGGAAGGAATGGAAGAGGGAATAAAACAAGGGATAGAACAAGGGATAGAACAAGGCCAGGCACTTGGCGTGGAACGGTCTAACCATCTGGCCAGGATCCTGATCGAACAGAACCGGGTGGAGGATTTAAAGCGGGCGGCTTTCGATCCGGCGTACCAGAAGGAACTCTTTCGGGAGTTTCGTCTGTAGCAGTTTTATGGATAGGACGGCATTACTCTCCGAATATGATATGCTGTTAAGGAGTGGAGTCTATTTTCCAGGAAGCATTTGCACTGGAACTGACAGGAGTGAAAGTATGTTATGGAGTGGGAAGAGAACAGGAAGGGAGTAACATAAATCTATGAAATTTACGAAAATGCAAGGCTGCGGAAATGATTATATTTATATCAATGGTCTTAGGGAGAAGATCGGGCCGGAGGAAAAGCCGGAGCTGGTGCGGCGTATCAGTGACAGGCATTTCGGCATCGGCGGGGATGGTGCGATCTTCATCAATCCTTCAGAAGAGGCCGATTTCGAGATGGAGATGTACAATGCAGACGGCAGCCGGTCGGAGATGTGCGGGAATGGTATCCGCTGTGTGGCGAAGTATGTCTATGATAAAGGCTTAACGGATAAAACCGACATAAGCATTATAAGTTGCGGGCAGATCAAATATTTGCAGCTTTTTTTAAAAGAAGGAAAAGTGGACACCGTCAGAGTCAACATGGGCGCACCTGAACTTAGACCGGAACTGATTCCGGTTACGATGGAGGGTGCCGACAGTGTGTCAGGGGATACTTCGGTGAGCGGCAAGAATAACGTTGGCGTGGACGGAAAGGAAAGTGTGATCGATGAACCGATCACTGTACAGGGGAAAGAATACAGAATGACATGTGTGTCAATGGGAAACCCGCACGCAGTTATTTTCATGGATGATGTGTTGGGCTTAAAGATTGAGCAGATTGGTCCGGCTTTCGAGAGACACGAGAGATTCCCGAAACGGATCAACACGGAATTCGTTAAGGTTCTCAACCGAAATACGGTGCAGATGCGTGTCTGGGAGCGGGGCACGGGAGAGACATTGGCCTGTGGTACGGGGTGCTGCGCCACAGTAGTGGCCTGTATCTTAAATGGTTTGACGGATAACAAGGTTACTGTTAAACTATTAGGTGGTGAGATTGAGATCGAATGGGACAGGGAAACCGATCTGGTCTATATGACAGGACCGGCGGTCAGTGTATTTGAAGGAGAGATATGATCTTGGCGGGAGTGATGTCAAGATGCTATGGAGAATATTGGACCGTTCACAGTAATATAATACAGGGAGGATACTATGGTTAGAGTAAATGACAATTATCTGAAGTTACCCGGGAGTTACCTTTTTTCAACGATCGGTAAGAAAGTGAATGCCTATACGGCAGCCAATCCGGATAAGAAGATCATCAGATTGGGCATTGGTGACGTGACACAGCCGCTTTCTCCGGCAGTGATCGGCGCGTTGCACGGCGCGGTAGACGAGATGGCGGATGCGGCCACTTTTCGTGGGTATGCACCGGATCTTGGCTATGAGTTCTTAAGGACAGCGATCGCGGATAATGATTATAAAGCCAGAGGTTGTCAGATCGAGGCGGATGAGATTTTCGTATCTGACGGTGCGAAGTGTGATTCCGGCAATATCCAGGAGATTTTTGCACTGGATAACAAAATCGCGGTCTGTGATCCGGTCTATCCCGTATATGTGGATACCAATGTCATGGCTGGCAGAACAGGCACCTACGATGCCGCTACGGAGAGATGGAGTGATGTGATCTATATGCCCTGTACGGCGGATAATGACTTTGCGCCGCAGCTGCCCAAAGAAGTACCGGATCTGATCTATCTGTGTTTCCCCAACAATCCTACCGGCTCTACTATCAAGAAAGCACAGCTGCAGGAGTGGGTGGACTATGCCAATAAGAACGGCAGTGTCATCATTTATGATGCGGCTTATGAAGCGTATATTGCCGAGGAGGATGTGCCGCACACGATCTATGAGTGTGAAGGAGCCAGAACTTGTGCCATCGAGCTTCGTTCCTTTTCCAAGAATGCAGGTTTTACCGGTGTGCGTTTGGGCTTTACCGTGATCCCGAAGGAATTGAAAGTGGGTGACGTGTCACTACATGCTCTGTGGGCGAGACGTCATGGGACCAAATATAACGGTGCGCCATATATCATCCAGAGAGCGGGGGAGGCGGTGTACAGTGAGGCCGGTAAGCGTGAGACGAAAGAATTGGTAGCGTACTATATGAAAAATGCGGCTTATATCCTGGAAGGTTTAAGAGACGCAGGATACAGTGTATCAGGAGGTGTGAATGCCCCTTATATCTGGTTGAAAGCACCGAACAACATGACCAGCTGGGAGTTTTTCGACTATCTGTTAGAAAAGGCCAACGTAGTCGGTACACCGGGATCGGGATTTGGGCCCAGCGGTGAGGCATACTTCCGACTGACGGCATTCGGAAGTTATGAGAACACGGTGGAGGCAGTTGACAGGATCAAGAGATTGTAAGATAAATACCGAGGTTAAATAAAGTCAGGGCTGAAACTGCCTTGGACTGGCATTTGTTGCGAGATGTTCAAAAACCGGTTGCAAAAGAAGTCACATTTTGCTAATATAATATATATTTTTGTGTGAAGGAGGAAAAGTGTGATGGATGAAACATATGCTCTTGCAACAGGAGTCTTGACAGTGTACATGGTGATCGTTCTTGCGGTCTGCGTCATCAGTCTGGTTGGCATGTGGAAGATTTTCGTCAAAGCCGGTAAGCCGGGTTGGGGTGCGATCATTCCTTTCTACAACATGTACTGTCTGTTCGAGATGAGCTTTGGCACCGGCTGGCTGTTTTTGCTGTGCTTTGTGCCTTGCGTGAACGTTGTGATGACGATCGTTATGTGGATCAAGCTGGCACAGGCTTTTGGCAAGGGAGCCGCGTACGGTATCGGAATTTTATTCCTGCCGGTTGTGTTCTTGCCGATGCTTGGTTTCGGCGATGCACAGTTTGTCGGACCAGTGGTAAAGTAATACAATGTGAGTAACCAGCTGACAACCTTTGTATTTTTTTCAGTACAAAGGTTGTTTTTTTGATTTTTTTGTGTTATATGTGTATTATATTTTTAAATGCGGTGAAGGAGACTCACCCGGCGGGAAGCGACAGGAATACGGTGTCACCGACTGAGAGCGCCGTTTGTGAAAGGCTGGGAACGGGAACACTCCGGAGCAGATTACCTGAATTGTATGACTGTGGGATCGGCATTATGCAGAGAGCAGATCGGCAACATCTGACATAAGTGTCAGATAGAATGGCAGGAGAACACTAGGGTAATACGTTGCACGCGTTAAGTGTCAAGAGTGGGTAAGGCGAAGAAGCACTTTGTTGGAGGTGTCGGCTTATCAATGCGGGTGGTACCGCGGATAATTATAACTATCCGTCCCGGAATGCAGAGATGTGTTCCGGGACTTTTTTTGCGCGAATAAGCAGAGCCTGATACTTTTCTGCTCAGGCACCATGCTTGCATGAGGGCAGGAGCAGAAAAGTATCAGGCGAGCAACGCGAACGAGGAGGCCGAAGGCATCCGAGTCTGCTTATTCGGAGGCAGAGGAGGCCGAAGGCATCCGAGTCTGCTTATTCGGAGGCAGAGGAGGCCGCAGGCCATAAAACCTGTAAGCGAGAAAGTCCCGGAATACGATAGTCAGCGAAAGGAGACCAGAACTATGATGACCAGGAACATTTACAGAGACGTAACCTTACAACAGATCGGTGAGTCCGATATCGGCCGGGAGATCCGGGTGGCGGGCTGGATCGAGAATATCCGCGATCACGGCGGTGTGTCCTTTGTGGATCTGCGGGATATGTACGGTGTGCTGCAGATCGTGATGCGTGATACCTCGCTGCTGGACGGATTGAGCCGGGAGATGAGTATATCCGTGGAAGGCCTGATCGAGCATCGGGATGAGGAAACCTACAACCCTAGAATCCCCACCGGCACCATCGAGTTGGAGGCACACAAGGTGGAGGTGTTGGGCAGAGTCTATAGGCAGCTTCCCTTTGAGATCATGACTTCCAAGGAGACCAGAGAGGATGTGCGGTTGAAATACCGTTATCTTGACTTGAGGAACCAGAAAGTGAAGGATGCCATTATTTTCCGGTCTAAAGTGATCGCCTTTCTGCGGAAAAAAATGATGGAGATGGGATTTTTAGAGATTCAGACGCCGATCCTTTGCGCCTCGTCGCCGGAGGGCGCCAGGGATTATATCGTGCCTTCCCGGAAATACAAAGGGAAATTTTATGCATTGCCGCAGGCGCCGCAGCAGTATAAGCAATTGTTGATGGTGTCGGGATTCGATAAATATTTTCAGATCGCGCCCTGCTTTCGGGATGAGGATGCCAGGGCGGATCGGTCGCCGGGAGAGTTCTACCAGCTGGATTTCGAGATGAGCTTTGCCACCCAGGAGGATGTGTTCCGGGTGGGAGAGGAAGTTCTGTCGGCGGCTTTTGAGAAATTTGCGCCGGAGGGGTATGCTGTAACGCAGGCGCCTTACCCGGTGATCAGCTATAAGCAGGCCATGTTGGAATTCGGCACCGACAAGCCGGATCTCAGGAACCCTCTGAGGATCATCGATCTGACGGAATTCTTCCAGGGGTGCGAATTTAAACCTTTTCATGGCAGGACGGTCCGTGCCATCCGGGTACATGCGGATATGACCAAAGGCTTCCATGAGAAGCTGCTGCGATTCGCCATGGATATGGGCATGGGAGGGCTTGGATATCTGGAAGTGACGGAGGATGTGAGCTATAAGGGACCGATCGATAAGTTCATACCGCAGGAAAAGAAAGGGGAACTGGCAACTCTTGCAGGACTGACTGCGGGAGATACGATCTTCTTCATCGCGGACAGGGAAGAGCGTGCAGCCTGCTATGCTGGGCAGATTCGTACGGAATTGGGACAGAAGCTTGACCTGATCGAGAAGAAAGCGTATCGTTTCTGCTATGTAAATGATTTTCCGATGTTTGAACGGGATCCGAACACGAAGCAGATAGGCTTCACGCACAACCCCTTTTCCATGCCGCAGGGCGGTCTGGAGGCGCTTGAGACGCAGGATCCGTTAACAGTGCTGGCCTATCAGTATGATATTGTGTGCAATGGCGTGGAGCTGTCTTCGGGGGCGGTGCGCAACCATGATATGGATGTGATGGTGAAGGCCTTCGAGATCGCCGGATATGATGAGGAGACGCTGCAGCGCAAATTCGGAGCGCTGTACAGCGCATTCCAGTTCGGTGCACCGCCGCACGCGGGCATGGCGCCGGGGGTCGACCGGATGATCATGCTGCTGCGGGAGGAAGAGAACATCCGGGAAGTGATCGCCTTCCCCATGAGCGGGGCTGCGCAGGATCTGATGTGCGGTGCGCCGGGAGATGTGACGGAGCAGCAGCTGCGGGAAGTGCATATCAAGGTTAGGACGTAAGGACAGTATCAAAAAGACATGATGCTGGGGTCAAAAGGTTTTTGCCTCCTGATGCCTACGGATTGCTCCGCATTTCATGCTTCCGCAATCCTAAAAACATTCAAAATCCGCCCTATCGGGCTACTTTTTCATGTTTTTTCGGGTCCCAAAGTCATGTATTGACATGCAAGCATGTCATACATGACCTTTTGACCCTGGCATCATGACATAATTGTATGCAGGAAAAGATAGAATGGAGCAAGATCATGGCAAATATCATAAGTGACGAGACGATCGAATATGTGGGTATCCTGGCGAAACTGGAACTTTCGCAGGGTGAACGGGAGCAGGCGAAAGCGGATATGGGCAGGATGCTTGACTATATCGACAAACTGGGTGAGTTGGATACGACGGGAGTTGAGCCGATGTCCCATGTGTTTCCGGTGCAGAATGTGTTCCGGGAAGACGTGGTGACGAACAATGACATGAGGGAGCAGATGCTTTTGAATGCACCGGAGGAGAAAGACGGTATGTTTGTGGTGCCGAAGACGTTCCTATGATCGAGGCGAAAGGAGGCTGATCGGTATGAAAGTTACGGATATGACGGCGGTAGAATTGTCGGCGGCTATCAGAGACGGGCAGGTTACCGCCGTGGAGGCGGCAGAGGAGATGCTTGCCCGTATAGAAGAGAGAGACGGCATATATAACTGCTATGTGACGGTGGATCGGGAAGGTGCGTTGGCGCAGGCCCGGGCAGTTCAGGAAAAGATCGATGCGGGAGAACTGACGGGTCCGCTGGCGGGGGTGCCGGTGGCGATAAAGGATAATCTGTGCACGGAAGGACTGCTGACTACCTGCGCGTCCAGGATACTGGAGAATTTCGTGCCTACGTATACGGCGGAAGCGGTGATGAATCTGCGCAGGGCGGGAGCCGTTATCCTGGGGAAGACTAATATGGACGAGTTTGCCATGGGGTCTACAACGGAGACGTCTGCTTACGGGGTAACAAGAAACCCTTGGAACCCGGCGCATGTACCGGGCGGGTCTTCAGGCGGCTCGGCGGCGGCAGTGGCGGCGGGAGAATGCTGTTTTGCATTGGGATCCGATACGGGCGGCTCCATCAGACAGCCGGCGGCTTACTGCGGCATGGTGGGGATGAAACCAACCTACGGCACGGTGTCGCGGTATGGATTGATCGCCTATGGATCCTCCTTGGATCAGATCGGGCCGCTTACGAAGGATGTGACGGACTGCGCAGCGGTGCTGGAAGTGATTTCCTCCTATGATAAAAAAGATTCCACTTCGGTAAAGCGGCAGGATACGGACTTTACTTCTGCGCTTGTGGAGGATGTGCAGGGACTTCGCATCGGTATTCCCAACGATTATCTGGGAGAAGGACTGGATACGGAGGTGAAGGCTGCCGTCCTGCAGGCCGCGGAGGAGCTGGCGCGCAGTGGAGCGATAGTGGAGCGGTTTGATCTAAGCCTGGTGGAATATGCGATCCCGGCGTACTATACCATTGCGGCGGCGGAAGCCAGTTCCAATCTGGAACGGTTTGACGGTATTAAATACGGTTACCGTACCAAAGAGTATACCGGTCTCCATAATATGTATAAGAAATCCCGTTCCGAGGGCTTTGGGGAAGAGGTGAAGCGGCGTATCATGTTGGGATCTTTCGTTCTCAGTTCCGGCTACTATGATGCATATTACCTGAAGGCACTGAGGGTAAAAGCGTTGATCAAGAAGGCTTTCGATGAAGCGTTTGCGAAATACGACGTGATATTGGGTCCGGTGGCACCGACCACGGCACCGAGGTTGGGAGACAGCCTGTCGGATCCTATTAAGATGTACTTGGGAGACATCTACACCATCGCCGTGAACCTGGCGGGCCTGCCGGGAATCAGCCTTCCCTGCGGAAGAGACAAAAACGGTCTGCCCATCGGACTGCAGCTGATCGGAGACTGCTTTCAGGAGAAGAAGCTGATCCGGGCGGCGTATACGTATGAAAAGAGCAGAGGGCCGTTTGGAATAGGACCAGGTGCAAAGAGCAGAATGGCAGAACAGGAGGGATACCTTCATGAGTAAACAATATGAGACTGTGATCGGGTTGGAAGTACATGTAGAGCTGGCCACGAAGACTAAGATCTTCTGCGGCTGTTCCACTGCGTTCGGAGCGGCACCCAACACGCAGACCTGCCCGGTCTGTACCGGGATGCCGGGATCTTTGCCGGTATTGAATAGGAAGGTGTTAGAGTATGCGATCGCAGTGGGGCTGGCTGCTAACTGCGAGATTACCCGTTATGCTAAATTCGATCGGAAGAACTATTTTTATCCGGATAATCCGCAGAACTATCAGATCTCCCAGCTGTATCTGCCGATCTGCAGAAACGGCTGGGTGGAGATCGAGACGAAGAAGGGCGGCCTTAAGAAAGTCGGCATCCACGAGATCCATATGGAGGAGGATGCAGGCAAACTGATCCATGATGAATGGGAGGACTGTTCACTGGTGGACTACAACCGCTCGGGTGTGCCGCTGATCGAGATTGTATCCGAGCCGGATATGCGCAGCGCAGAGGAAGTGATAGCCTATCTGGAGAAGCTGCGTCTGCTCATTCAGTATTTGGGGGCCTCCGACTGCAAGCTGCAGGAAGGGTCCATGCGTGCGGATGTGAATCTGTCTGTGCGGGAAGTGGGGACGAAGCAGTTTGGTACCAGGACGGAGATGAAGAATCTGAACTCCTTTAAGGCCATTTCACGAGCCATTGCCGGGGAGACGGAACGGCAGATCGATCTGATCGAGGCCGGAGAAAGGGTGATACAGGAGACGAGAAGATGGGATGATACACAAGGAGAATCCTATGCTATGCGGAGCAAGGAGGACGCCCAGGATTACCGTTACTTTCCGGATCCGGATCTGGTACCGGTGGCAGTGAGTGATGAGATGCTAGAGAAGATCCGAGCCGCGCAGCCGGAATTTCGCAATGAAAAGATGCAGCGTTACAGGGAAGAATTTGGGATCCCTGATTACGATATTGAGATCATTACAGAGTCCAAGCATATGGCAGATCTCTTTGAGGCGGCTACGGCCATCTGCGGCCAGCCTAAGAAGGTGTCTAACTGGCTGCTGGGAGAGACCTTGCGTCTGATGAAGGAGACAGAGACGGACGCCCAGGATCTGCGCTTTTCACCGGAGCATCTGGCGAAACTGATCTGGCTTGCGGATAAGAAACTGATCACCGGTTCGGTGGCGAAGGAAGTCTTTGAGGTGATGTTTGAGGAAAATGTAGATCCGGAACGTTATGTGGAGGAGATGGGCTTAAAGACCGTCAATGACGAGGGTTCTCTGCGTAAAACGATAGCGGAAGTAATCGCCGCTAACCCGCAGTCCGTAGCGGACTACAGGAGCGGGAAGGAGAAAGCCATCGGCTTTCTGGTAGGTCAGACCATGAAGGCCATGAAGGGGAAAGCCGATCCTGCGGCGGTGAATCAGATTCTGCGGGAAGAAATCGTGAAGTAGGGATTCACTCGCCAAGCTGCATGTATTCCAGGAATTTAACGACAAGTTCGGGCTGATCGTTGGAGACGGGAATGCCCAGAACCACTTCTGCCGGATAGCCCTGGTAGTCATATTGGCTGTCCTGCAGATAAGCGTACAGGCGGGAGTCGGCCAAGGCATTGTCCTTCGTGACGATGATGCCAGCCGCCACCGGCTGTTCCATGGTGGAAGGATCCGTGTGGTCGATCGTCAGTACGGAAAGATCACGCACCTCATCGGGGTTGAAATCGTCATCCGGGAAGGTGGCCATATCCGTATAGTAGAAGTAGGGACGGTATTTCTCCACTTCTTCCGGGGACAGTGTACTCTCCAAAGGAGAGAAATACCCCATTTGGGCATACTGTTCAAAGGTCTGTGTCTCTGCGACGAGAGCATGGATGGAACCGGTCTGCATCATGGCCACCATCTTCTGCTGGTTGGCCATCGTATATTGCGAGACATCATTGGGGGAAAGCGACATGGACGTATCGATGTATACTTCATATTCCGCGGGGTCGATACCGGCATATTCCAGGAATTCGGCAGCCCATTTCTCCGGAAGGCCTTCACTTGTATCGCTGACGCCGGTGTTGATGAGGGTGGCATAGAAACCATAATCCTTATAGGTGACATAGTTATAGATTAAGGAAGAAGCGCCTATGATCACGATGACTGTGACCAGTGCATGGATCTTATAATAATCCCAGAAGTAGGCGAATTTCTCCTTCGGAGTCATCCGACCCATAGCCTTTCTGCGCTCTTCTCTGATCTCATCTCCCACTGAATTTCCGACTGCCATAATCTTATCTCCGTTTCCTGTTTATTCCTCCGGGCAATGAGCCAAGTGTTGTGCCTAAAGCCAGCCGAAGGCAGGCTTGAACATATTGGCGGATGCCGCGATGGTTGAATACCCCGCAGCTTGCTGCGTTGTCCTGATTGCCAGTTCTTCTGCAGTAAGCTATGATTATCTATGATAATTAGTTTGAAAAGTGTTGTCAATGAAGGAACCATATCAATTGTATGAATTTTTTATGAAATTCTGCACGCATTCTCGGTGCAAAGCGCTTCGGAATAGAGGTAGAGATGCTATATGTTCACATATACACGGGCAGACTGTAGTCTATGCATTTTGCTCCTGGCATCTTAAGTATTTCATGATATGAGTCGATATATACTTCATATAGCTAGCGGCATAAGATAATGAGATCATGCTTTCGGCTTTGTCAGCGCTCTCGTATTGGACATTGACAGGGATTGGAAGCAGATGGTTGTTATGCCGGCTATGGGTATCGGGGAATTCAGAATAAAAGAGGTGGATGATAGGAGAGAGAAACTATGGTTGTAAAGCACAATATCATGGCGATGAATTCAAACCGCATGTTCAACCTGACAAATAAGAGTCAGGCCGGATCTACGGAGAAGCTGTCTTCGGGATATAAGATCAATCGTGCGGCAGATGATGCGGCGGGCTTGTCTATATCGGAGAAAATGCGCCGCCAGATTAGAGGTCTTACGCAGGCATCAGCCAATGCGGCGGACGGTATTTCCTGCGTGCAGACGGCGGAGGGAGCTTTGAATGAAGTTCACGATATGCTGCAGCGTATGAATGAGCTTGCGGTCAAAGGCGCAAACGGGACGTTGACGACAGATGACAGAAGTTATATCACGATGGAAGTCAGACAGTTGATGAGTGAGATTGATAGGGTTCAGTCCACGACGACTTTCAATGAGCAGAATCTTCTGGATGGTACGTTTGCGGGCAAGGGACTGCAGGTAGGAGCGGAATCAGGGCAGCACATTGCGATTACGATACGCAATATGTGCACGAACGATCTGATTGCCAGCGCGCTGGCGAAAGGGATATTCTATCAGACGAATAATAACAGTCCGCTTTGTCAGAAGATTGATCAACCGAATCCGGATCATGCAGGTTACCCGCAGGGGGTAACTGCTTATTGGGTGCCACAGAACAGTACCTATGCGAAGCAGGAATATTGGGATAAGAGTACGGTTCAGCCCTGGGGATCTCCTGGACATTCCCATCTGCTGGGAGCTGAAGATTTAACGATCTTCCATAGTTTCTCTTTTGATGCGATCAGCGATGAGAACATCAAAGACCGGTTGACGACAGATTATAAGGTTGGTGCTACAGGAGGAACGGAAGAAGCGCTGGCGCTTGACAAGGCGGCCGATGTCCGCTATTTCCAGGCGCTCAATGCCTTTGCCAAGAGTGTGATTTTTGATGTGTCAGAAGTGCGTTCCGATTTGGGTGCTATCCAGAACAGATTAGAGCATACGATCAGCAACCTGGATAATATCGTGGAGAATACCACGTCGGCGGAATCAGCTATTCGGGATACGGATATAGCTACGGAGATGGTGAAGTTTGCTAACAACAATATTCTTGCGCAGGCCGGGCAGTCCATGCTCAGCCAGGCGAATCAGGGCAATCAGAGTGCGCTGGCGCTGCTGCAGTAGGTGTTGAGTGAGATTGAACTGCTCCACGGATATAAGAGAATAAGGGTGTAAGGCATGCAGGTAGAATCATAGCTTTACACCCTTTGTGATACTTCGGAATGGAGGGAAATATGGTCGTAAAACATAATATCATGGCGATGAATTCGAATCGCATGTTCAACTTGACAAACAAAAGCCAGGCCAGATCTACGGAGAAATTGTCTTCGGGATATAAGATCAACCGTGCAGCGGACGACGCGGCAGGCTTGTCGATATCTGAGAAAATGCGTCGTCAGATCAGGGGCCTTACACAGGCGTCTGCCAATGCGGCGGACGGTATTTCCTGCGTGCAGACGGCGGAGGGAGCTTTGAATGAAGTCCACGATATGCTGCAGCGCATGAATGAACTTGCGGTCAAAGGCGCAAACGGGACATTGACTACAACGGATAGAAGCTATGTCCAGATGGAAGTCCGACAGTTGATGAGTGAGATTGACCGCATACAGTCCACGACCACTTTTAACGAACAGAATCTGCTGGATGGTTCTTTTCAAAATATCGGGCTGCAGGTTGGGGCGGAATCCGGGCAGCATATTGCGATCACGATAGGAAATATGTGCACGAATGACCTGATCGCCAGTGCTTTGTCGAAGGGAATCTGTTACCAGACGAATGACAAGACACCCTTGTGTACAGGACAGGATTTGCCGCCGACAGGGACAGAGAGGCCGGATGGACTTTATTATCAGTATGCGACCCCATTTACTTCGACGCATGCGAAAATAGAATATGTAAATTTAAACACGATCCAGCCATGGAGTGCAGCGGGACATTCGCATCTTCTGGCGGCAAGAGACTTGACTATTTTTCATAGTTTTTCTTATGATTCGATCACAGATGAAAGGGTGAAGAACAGACTTACGATTGACGGTGCCAGTGTTCCGAGTCCGACAGGAGGTATGGAGGAAGCGTTGTCCGGCAGAGCGCCTGATGTGCGGGATTTCCAGGCACTGAATGTTTTTGCCAAGAGTGCGATCGCCGATGTGTCGGAGGTGCGTTCCAATCTGGGGGCTATTCAGAACCGCTTAGAGCACACGATCAGCAATTTGGATAATGTCGTGGAGAATACCACATCGGCGGAATCGGCCATCAGAGATACGGATATTGCTACGGAGATGGTGAAGTACGCCAACAACAATATTCTTGCGCAGGCCGGGCAGTCTATGCTCAGCCAGGCGAATCAGAGTAATCAGAGTGCGCTGTCTCTGTTGCAGTAGCAGGTTAGTGTTCGCGGTCAATGTCAGTTGTTTAAGCCGTTACGCAGGCGTCTGACATTTTATGTCTCTCCTGAGGACCGTTGTAAAACGCCGGTACTTAATGAGGTTTTTTACGAATTTAGTACCGTTGCGTTTGGAATCGAGCGAAAGCTCGTCCGAAGGAGAACTATAAAATGACAGGCGCTTTTAGTTTTGACAGGTTGCTTCTACAGTAACTGACATTGGTTCGCGGCGCTGCATCCCTTTCGCAGGACTAATGGCACGGGCGTGCAGAAAGTTTATTGTATTTTCCGGTCTGTGGTGTTAGAATGAGAAAAGCATTTGTCAGAAGAGAAAGGAATCAGGAGAATATGATGCAGTCAAGAACACACACATGTAATGCGCTCAGACTGTCAGATACAGGAAGCCGGGTGACTTTGGTCGGATGGTTTGAAAATATCAGACAGGTCAGCAAGAATTTGGGATTTCTGCAACTCCGGGATTTTTACGGAGTGACACAGATTGTTTTCGAGACAGAGGAAATGATGGAACGGTTGGAGGGTGTGAACAAGGAGTCCACTCTGCTGATCGAAGGTACGGTGCGGGAGCGTTCTAATAAGACGAATACTATTCCCACCGGAGAAATCGAAGTAGTGCCCGACCGCGTGGAGGTGTTGGGTAAGTGCACGAACAATGTGCTGCCTTTTGAGATCAGGCAGTCTAAGAATGCGGATGAGAATATCCGTCTGAAATACCGGTATCTGGATCTGCGCAATCCGGAAGTGAAGGATAAGATCCTGCTTCGCAGCCGTATTGTCACCGAGCTTCGCCAGAGAATGAATGATCTGGACTTCGTGGAGATCACGACACCGATCTTGACCTGTTCTTCGCCGGAAGGGGCAAGAGACTATCTGGTGCCGGCCAGGAATCATCCGGGCAAATTCTATGCGCTGCCCCAGGCACCGCAGCAATTTAAACAGATCCTGATGGCTTCCGGGTTCGACCGCTATTTCCAGATCGCGCCCTGTTTCCGGGACGAGGATGCCAGGGCAGACCGTTCACCGGGTGAATTCTATCAGCTGGATATGGAGATGGCTTTTGCCTCCCAGGAAGATGTGTTTGCCGTGATCGAGCAGGTGCTGCCACCGGTATTTGAGAAGTACGGTACTTACGATCAGGCTTCCGCAGCGCCGTTTGTGCGGATCCCTTATCTGGAAGCATTGGAGAAGTACGGCACTGACAAGCCCGACTTGCGGATCGATCTGGTGGTGCAGGATGTGACAGAGCTGTTCGGGCAGCTTGATTTTGCACCGTTCAAGGATCATGTGATCAAGGCGGTGGTGACGGACGGTTATACGGCTACGAGGAAAGAAATCGATAAGATGTGCGCAGATGTGGAGGTGGAGACCGGCAACAAGGCTTACTGGTTCCGCGTGGACGAGAGCGGCAATTACGTGGGTGGTATCTCCAAGTTCCTCACAGAGCGCAAAGAAGAGGTGGACAAGCTGCTTGGATTAAAGCCGGGCGATTTCGTAGGCGTGACGGCCGGAGACAAGAACGCGGCAGTGAAGACTTCCGGTGTGCTGCGCAGGATGCTGGGCATGAAGTCGGAGGGTCATTTCAGGCAGGCATGTTATGAGTTCTGCTGGATCGTGGACTTCCCCATGTACGAGATCGGGGAGGAATCCGGGGAGATGGAATTCTGCCACAATCCCTTTTCCATGCCCCAGGGAGGTATGCAGGCGCTTGAGACGATGGAACCGCTAGACATTCTGGCATACCAGTATGATCTGGTATGTAACGGCGTGGAACTGTCTTCCGGTGCGGTCCGTAATCACGACCCGGAGATCATGGTGAAAGCGTTCCGGCTGGTAGGACTGGGCGAGGAAGACGTGAAGGCGAAATTCCCGGCCATGTACAACGCATTCTGCTACGGTGCGCCGCCGCATGCAGGTATTGCACCCGGTGTGGACAGGATGGTCATGCTGCTGGCAGGAGAGGACAGTATCCGGGAGGTCATTCCCTTCCCGATGAACAAGCAGGCGCAGGATATCATGATGGGAGCACCGGCGCAGGTGGATCCAAGACAGCTTAAGGATGTGCATATTGAGATCAAATTGCCGAAGGAAGAGAAGTAGGCAAATTTTAGAGCGTCAGATATGATCTGACGCTCTTTGCTGGTCATATTGGCAAAAAAGCAATATATTACGATACAGGCGGCCGATGTGCCTGTCTGTAGTTTACGGGAGAGATTCTGTATTTTTTTGAATTGAATATAGAAACTTTGCCGGGAACCCATACCGATCACGGTATCTATTTCACCGATGCTGATGTCGGAATGGGTAAGCAGGTTTTTGGCTGCTTCAAGGTGCAGGGCCAGTGCTTCCAATCGGAATTGATATAGGCGTTGTCCGGGCCAGAGATCAGACCAGATAAATTTGTTGTTTCCATAGTGTCTTATTATAAAGGACAATGTTTAAAATAGTAACTTCTGTTTGTAGGATAAGTTGGAAAAATGCTGGTTTTTGAAGTATAAAATTAATATAATATAGCAACAGTATTTGTAATATGATCATAAAAAGAGAGGAGAATTACAATGTATCAAGCTGAGAAAACACGATATGATTCAGGAATGGTCTATAACAGATGCGGTAGAAGCGGTCTTTTGCTTCCGGCTTTTTCTCTGGGAATGTGGCATAATTTCGGGTCGGTTGACAGTATGGAGAATATGAAAAAAATATTGTTCACGGCGTTTGATAACGGAATCACCCATTTTGACTTGGCGAACAACTATGGGCCGGTATATGGGAGCGCGGAAGAAAACATGGGGCGGATCTTGCGATCCGATCTGCTGCCTTACAGGGACGAGTTGGTGATATCCACCAAGGCAGGATATGATATGTGGCAAGGTCCCTACGGAAACTGGGGATCGAAGAAATATCTGACTGCGAGTTTGGATCAGAGCCTGAAAAGAATGGGGCTTGAATATGTGGATATTTATTATCATCACCGTCCCGATCCTGAGACGCCCTTGGAGGAGACTATGATGGCACTCGATCTGCTGGTGCGTCAGGGGAAGGCGCTCTATGTGGGAATCTCCAATTATAATAAAGAGCAGACGGAACAGGCATACAGCATTCTTCAGGAATTAAAAACACCGTTTATCATACATCAGGTTTCGTACTCCATGCTGAACCGATGGATCGAAGAGGATGGACTGAAAGAGTATCTGTACGGGAAGAGGATCGGCTGTATTGCGTTCAGTCCTCTGCAGCAGGGAATTTTGACGGGAAAATATCTGACAGGGATTCCGAAAGACTCCAGGATCGGGCAGCACAAAAGTCCTTATCTGCATGAAAGTGATCTGGATCAAGGGATGCTGCATAAGGTGCAGGCGCTCCATGAAATTGCAGAAGAAAGGGGGCAGTCTCTGACACAGATGGCACTGGCATGGCTTTTGCGGGATGATAAGGTCACATCGGTATTGATCGGTGCAAGCAGGCCCCAGCAGATCCTGGAAAATATCAAGGCGCTGGATCACACCTCCTTCAGCCGGGAAGAACTGGCAAGGATCGACGCGATCGTTTACGGGGAAGCATAAGAAGAATATATCGACGGGCGCGTTAACGGAGACCCTTGCGCAGTCGGCTGATATCCTGTCGTTGGACGATGCGATAGAACGTATAGGGTGATTGCGCCCAAAGCAATGATCCTGTCTGACTGTTATTATTTTATAAAAGATAAAAAATTAGATATTGAAATTTGTCATTTGTCGTGGTATGCTTCTATATACTTTATCTATCGGACATGTTCCTTAGTTACAGTTCACGGCCTAACCGGCCGCAAACTGTAACGCATCCAACCCATTCCAA
>CAJUQJ010000063.1 GCA_910588215.1 uncultured Lachnospiraceae bacterium | reverse complement strand
AAGAATCTAACCATTTCAGACAGTTCGCTATTAACTTAATGACATTGGTTCACGGCCTAACCGGCCGCAAACTGTAACGCATCCAGCCCATTCCAAGTGTCTACGTTCCACTCCGGTCGGCGCTTAACAAACGTCCCCCGGACGTTTAGCGCCCTTCGGCGAGAGGCTGGATGCCTGAAACCGTAAAGTTATCGGCGAGTACTACGTACTCAATGCCAATGCAGCAAGGTGCAGGGCACCGTGAATAGTAACACGAAAATTTCGCTTTTACGCTTGTAAAACTTTAGTATATGGTTTTGGCAAGAAGCGTGTTATAATAGAACCGGGTATCAAAATTTACAGGAAGAGAGGTTGCGGAATGATTTCCAGTCAGGTGATTAGGAGTAGTATTGAAGAACTTAGGGCAATTTCCAAAGTTGATTTGTGTGTATGGGATTTGGAAGGCAAAGTAGTCGCCACCACCTTTGATGCCGAAGAGATAACGTCCGCGTTGATTGAAGGATTCGTGCAGTCACCGGCGGACAGTCAGGTGATCGGTATGCATCATTTGCTGAAAGTGTTGGATGAGGACGAAGCGCTTTTTATTCTGGATGCCAGAGGAAGCAGCGAAGAAGCCTATATGCTGGGCAGAATCGCAGTCAGCCAGCTTCAGCATCTGATCATTGCATATAAGGAGAGATATGACCGAAATAATTTCTTCCAGAATTTATTATTGGATAATATGCTTCTCGTAGACATCTACAACAGGGCGAAGAAGCTGCATATAGAGGCGGCTGTGCCCAGAGCGGTCTTTTTGGTGGAGACTGATAAGGAGAAAGAGAAGGAAAAGGACTTTACGGCAACGGAACTGCTGAATGGTATGTTCTCAACGCAGGTTGGAGATTATATTACGGCAGTGGATGAGAGTAATGTTATTCTGATCAAGGAGTTGTTACCGGAGGATGATTATACGAGATTGGAACAGGTAGCCAACACTGTCGTGGACATGATGAACATGGAAGCGATGATGAATGTGCGTGTGGCTTACGGTACGATCGTAGGGGAGTTGAAGGAAGTTTCCAAGTCATACAAAGAAGCGAAGATGGCGTTGGATGTAGGCAAGATCTTCTACGCAGAGAAGAAAGTGAGCGCTTACAATACGCTGGGTATTGGTCGTCTTATCTATCAGCTGCCGATTAATCTGTGCCGGATCTTTATTGATGAGATCTTTGGTTCCAATGTACCAAGTGAACTGGATGATGAGACATTGACGACGATCAATAAGTTCTTCGAGAATAATCTGAATGTTTCCGAGACTTCCAGGCAGCTTTTTGTACACCGCAATACACTGGTATATAGGATCGAGAAGCTGGAGATGAGCACAGGTTTGGATATTCGTACTTTTGAAGATGCGCTGACTTTTAAGATCGCGCTGATGGTCGTAAGCTATATGAAGTATCTGGATTCACTGGATTATTGATTCTTTTCATGGATATATTTATGCCGGATAGATATTCTATCCGGCATTTTTTGTGTCTGTCGTGCATATATAGGTAATACAGCAAATCTTCGAGAAAGCGAAAACGGGCACAGGAGCGGGGGGAAGGCATGTATCGGAAAGAGATCATATATTTAGGATTGTACAAGGATGGCAGCAGGATTGGCAATGCAGGATTCCTGAAGGTAGAGGACAGAACGGCAGAGAGCAGGCTGGATTTAAAACTGCGGAATATTCCTCATAATATCAGTGGAAGATTTCCCATCCGCATCCATAACGGTGCAGACTGGAAGGAGATCAACGGCATCTCGGTACAGGAAGGAGGAGGAAACTGGGCGGATAAAATGATGGATTCGGCAGAGAGGCTGCAGATCCAGATCATGCTTCCGGGAGGATATTTTCTGGAGGGAAAAAGTAAGGATGTACAGCAAAGTCCGCAAAAGGATGGGCTGCAGAAGGCACAACGCGATCAACAACAGAATATGGGGCAGGTCATGAGGCAGCGCCCGCAAGAAAACATCCAAGAGGTCCCGCAGGAGACCATGAAGCAGCACCAACGACAGAAGGCCCAAGAGGTCCCGCAGGAGACCGTGTGGCAGAGCCCACACCAGAATAGCCAGGAGATTCTGCCACAGACTATGCAACAGAGCCCACACCAGAATAGCCAGGAGGCTCCGCAGCAGATCGAGCAGCAGAACCCACACCAGAATAGCCAGGAGGCTCCGCAGCAGATCGTGCAGCAAAACCCGCAACAGGGTACGCGAGGGGAGATACAGCAGATCATAAGGCAGGAATCGCCAAAGAACATACTGGAAGAGCCGAAGAATTTATACACGGATTGGCCAATTGATGCAGAGAACGGGCAGAAGACACGGAATTTATCGAAAAATGAAACTAAGACTATACTTATAACCGAAGAATTGCCGCGTCCGGCTGCAGAAAGAAATTTGGATGATCGGGAATCACTGCAAGGGACTGCAACGGCATACAGCTTGAAAGAGGACAAGTGGGAACAGATTCTGGATAGCTATGAGAAGATTCATCCTTATGGAGATGAAAGGGTTTATGTCAAATTGGAACCGAAGGATTTTATTATCCTGCAGTCAAAATATCAGCATTTGGTAAATAACAGTTTTCTGCTGCATGGATTTTATAATTACAGATATCTGATTCTGGGGAAAGAACAAGACTATTATCTGGGTGTGCCGGGTGTGTTCTATGAGCGGGAGAAAATGGTTGCGTTGATGTTCGGGTTTGAAGCTTTTGAGTGCTCCGGAGGAGTTGCAAGAGCGGGAGAGTTTGGCTATTATCTGAGAAAAGTAGAATTGTAACAAACAACCTCATAAATATAGTCTATAGTGAGAATATATGGTATACTATCCAAGACAAATGCTATGCATAACGGTCAGTTTGTTACAGGTCATGGGCTGACAGGCCGCAAACTGTAACACTTAAGCCCGCTCCAAGTGTCTACGTTCCACTTCGGTCGGCGCTTAGTAAACGTCCCCGGACGTTTAGCGCCCTTTGGCGAAGGATTGGATATCTGAAACCGTAAAGTTATTGGCCGGGTGCTCTGCAGTGGGTGCAGGGGATCGTAATAATAACGTCAGTTTCCGTGAATGGCAGATTGCTGCTGATGTCAAAGTACTAAAGTGTAAAAGAGGGAAAATAAAATGAAAATTGCAGTTCTGATCGGGAATATCAGTTTTGATTCCCAGAAACGTATGATCAATGGCATACTGGATAAAGCGCTTATTGAGCGTACGAACGTATATGTTTTCGTCAGTGAGGGGGGACACTATGAACACCGCTCGGACTACAGTGACGGAGAATACAATATCTATACGCTGCCGGATTTCACGCAATACGACGGTGTGATCATGTGCAGCGACACGATTCATGATCCGGAGATCATGGAACATATCAGAAAGGGGATCAATGAAGCGGCTATTCCCTGTGTTGATATGAGTGCGGGAGATTCTGCATTTATGCATGTGGAGATGGAGAATACCGTTGGGATCACGCAGATCACACAGCACCTGATCACGAAACATAATGCTCGGAATGTCTATTTCATAGCAGGTCCATCCGACACTGAAGCAGCCAATGAGCGGCTGCGTGCTTGGCAGGATACGATGTCGCGCAACAGGATCGGCTGGGATATGGAACATATTTACTATGGGGATTACAGCTTTGAAAGCGGGATGCGGGCGGCCAGGAGATTTTTGAATGAAGCGCGCAGCATGCCGGATGCGATCGTGGCTGCCAATGATGAGATGGCAGTGGGCGCGATGCTGACGCTGAAGGCAGCAGGATATAGGATTCCTGAGGATATTATGGTCACCGGTTATGATGAGAGCAGCATCGCAGAATATATATATCCGAGGCTGACGACGGTGCGCAGGGGAGAGTATGAGGCCGGGAATGCTGCTTACACGAAGATTGCGGCGGTGCTTGGCGGTGAGGAGACCGAAAGGTATACGGTGATACAGGGAAGTCCTGTTTTTGCCGATTCTTGCGGATGCGAGACAGAACACGAGTATGGAGGCGCTGAACTGCAGGAGAAATATGTCAGCAGCTATATAGAGTTTCACAGGAATCTGGAGATTCTGAAAAATTCCGCGGCCGAATTCACAGGCCTGACGGAATTTGAGGACTTTTTGGACAGCTTGGAGCAGCATATAAGGTATATGGGGGTAGAATATTTCTACCTGTGTATGTGCGGCAATACGGAAGAGTACTGTAAGGAACTGCATAAGCTGGCCTTGGGAGAAGAACCGGGCCGGGATATGGCGGCATATACCGAGGAGATATGGGTGCCCTTTGCCTATGAGGATGGGGAAGTGGCAAGCTACGGCCCTTTTCATAAGAGCGAATTACTTCCGGAAGAGTGCAAGATGAAGCACAAGGGCTGCGTTGCGGTCGTGATGCCATTGCATTATCGTAACCGCTGTTTCGGATATTGTGTGACGGGAAATTATCGAGCGGCGATAGAAGGCCAGTTCTCTCAGACATTTATGCTGAATCTGGATAACGCACTGGAAACGATCTATCGACACGACGTTATGAAGACCATGACGGAGTACTTGGGGAAAAGCTGGTATCGGGATGAGCTGACCGGCGTGTGCCGTGAGACGGTATTTCGGAGGAAAGGCGAAGAGATACTGAAAGAAATTTCTCGGGATAAGAAGAGCGTAGGTGTTATTTTTGCGGACATAGATGACCTGAAGGATGTGAATAGAGAATATGGACGTGATCAGGGTGATATTTTGATCAAAGCGCTGGCATCGGCCATGGAGCAGACTATGGATGACGGCGAACTGATGTGCCGCCTGGGCGGAGACGAGTTTGTTATTATGAAGACCGGCTGTAGTGAGGAGGAACTGCAAGACCATATTGAACGTATCGAGACGGTGATCACCTACTATAATATGGTCAGCGTGCGGCCCTTAAAGCTCAGTGTGAGTTTGGGATACTGTCTGGAGGCGGATTGTAGTACGGGAACAGAATTGAACGCGATGCTGGAAAAGGCTAACGATGTCATGTATCGCAATAAGAAGACGAAGAAGATGTCACAGGCCGAACAGGCGGAAATCTGATGAACGAAGGATGCTTCCGATGCGATATGGCTTGTCGGATCATATGTGGAGTAAACAACGGGGACGGACAGCATAGATCGGGGAACAGTCAAGGAAAAGCAATAGAAAGGAATGAAAATGGCTAAAGGCGCACGTTAAAACCGTGCGCTTTATGTCGAATTTAACCCACACACGTTACCTTTACAGTTAACTCCGCCAGGCACCCTTACGGCACATGAAAGATTCCACTTAGTGCTGCTGTGTTCCCACCCTGACACGGTTCATGGATTTCCATTGCGTAAGACCCGAACTTCAACGCCACTTATAAAGGGCAGCTGCACAGGCGTACACCCTCGATAAAGCATCACCCCCACTAGAGCGGATTGTGGGTACAGGGCACCGCTAACGCCCCGGCTGCACGGTCTTTATAGTATACTGTTTTTTGCACCATTTGTCAACGGCAGACGATGCTTTTTATTATAATGGGGAAATTTTTTATAGATTCTCATTATCGATCATCCGGTAACCGATGCCGATCTCCGTAAAAATATACTGAGGATCGGCCGGATTCTGTTCCATTTTGCGGCGGATATTTGCCATGTTGACTCGCAGGATCCGGTTGTTGCTGTCCGCAAAAGGCCCCCATACATGTGCGATCAGCGTGTCATAAGTTATGACTTTGCCGGCATTGCGGGCAAGGAAAGTCAGAATCTTATACTCAATCTGTGTGAAGTGAATGATATTGCCGTCTACAGTAACGATATGCTTCTCGTAATCGATCACGAGATTACCGGCTTCGTAGCGATTCTCGGCGGTAATGGACAAACTGCCGTTCATACCGGAACGGCGCAGCGCGGTGCGTATCCGGGCCATCAACTCCGAGGTGCCGAAAGGCTTGGTGATATAGTCGTCGGCACCTGCGTCCAGGGCGGCTACTTTTTCGTCTTCCTGTGTTCTGGCAGAGATAACGATGATCGGTATATTACTCCACTCCCGTATGCTTTTGATCACGTCGATTCCGTCCATATCGGGAAGTCCAAGATCCAACAAGATCAAGTCGGGACAGCCGGAAGCTGCCAGCGAAAGACCGTTGGAGGCATTGTTTGCAAAGATGACCTTATATTCCTGCGTGCGAAGAGAAGTCATGATAAAGTTACAGATATTGCGTTCATCCTCAATCAATAAGATTTCATGTTTAAGGTTCATGCCGTGCTCCTTTCTATTTCAGTTCTTTGGGGAGTGAAAAATAGAATTCGGCCCCTTGCGCGTGATTCTGCGCGTTGATCGTACCACCATGAGCTGTGAGTATGGTTTTACAGATGGAAAGTCCGATACCCATGCCTTTATTGGAATCGGATTCTTTGTTGCCGATATAGGAATTACCATCGAAGATATTCGTGATCCGTTCCGGATCGATCCCAATCCCATAATCTTTGACGTGAAAAGTTACGGTCGCTGCATCGTCATCGACATAACATAGAACAGGTTCCGTGCTCTGCGAATGGACAATGGCATTTTCCAGCAGATTGATCAATACCTGTTCGATGAGAATGGCATCCATGGGGATGATCAGCAGTTCGTCAGGCACTGCGACAGTGACAGTGGCTTCCGGCAGCCTCTTTTTCAGGCGCAGGATTGCAGCAGATACAATTTCTTCCACGGACTCGTCAGTCTTCTTGACGGTTGAGGACTGATCGTGGATACGGGTTACGGCAAGAAGATTCTCCACCATATTCAGGAGCCAGTTGGCATCTTCATGAATGTGGGCTAGGATGGCGGTCTTCTCATTCTCGGGAAGCAGATCGCCGTTCTCCAGATAAGAAGAACTGGCGCCTATAATGCCGGTCAGAGGCGTGCGCAGGTCGTGGGACACGGCCCGCAGTAGATTGGCCCGCATCTTCTCCTTCTCGGTTTCCGAGAGCAGCTTGTCTTTCTCGGCGATCATATGAGCCTGTTCTTTGATATTCGCGGTCATTGTGCTCGTAAGCAGCGTTACCCCCAGCATGCCCAGAAAAGTAACGGGATAGCCGGACAGTGTGAAATTCAGTTCAAAATAAGGATAGGTGAATAGGAAATTCACACAGACTACGGCGATCACTGAGGAGATCAGCCCCGGCAGATACCCGTCCGTGAACCGGACAATGGTGATCAGGGCAAGAATGTAGACTAATGATATATTACCTGAGTTCTCGGGCACATAATGCCAGAATAAAAATGCGAATAAAGTAGCGACTGTCAGTCCTGAGAGAGTGACAATGCAATTTTTCATGGCTGTTGACATGCGGCACGTTTCTCCAGTCTGCGATAATGTGCATTCCGCTGCGGGCTGTCGTAATATGTCAAGGCTGGCAGGGATGCAAGTATAACACCGCGTAGTATTCCCCGGCGTACAGTAAGTATAACGTATTTAGCGAAAAAGCAAAACAGGAAACACTGTTAAAAAGGCGTTAAGAAAGCGATAAGAGGATATCAAGAAGATGCTAAAGATACGTTAAAAAGGATCCATGAAGCTGTAAAACCATATATGCGTGTGATAGTATGAAAAAAGATCGGTGATAGAGATCAAAGGTACGGACGTAAGGAGGAAGTCGGAATGCAGATGGATGGGTGGTCGATCGTTTCAATCATACTCGTAGTAGTCGGTTTTATTGGTGGAATCTGGTATGAACACAAATAACATGAGCAGCGGGTATGTCGACGTCGGATCTGCGATGTTTTGGTGCAAATGCCATTGATCGTAGTGCGGGATCGGAGCATTCCTTCGGAAAACAGAGCCAAATTTGAAATTTGGCTCGCAATCTTCGCAAAAAACTGATTCGGTATGGAGGTAAAGATGGGAATTGTAGAGATTATGATCATAGGACTTGTATTTATTTCCCTGGGAGGATGTCTTGTATATTCTCTGATCAATAACAGGCAGTGATTTTACACAGGGCATTTATAACGGAAGTAATAGGATATACGTATACGTGTAAGAGGGCTATGCATAGAGAACAGGGATTTCATAGTCAGGAGATAGAAAGAGCAGGCCAAAATGAGCCTGCTCTTTCGTGTAGTTTGCGTTCATTTGCCAGTTATTTAAGATCTGCTTACTCAAACATCGTATATCCGAATTTGAAATGACGGTAGATCTTCCATACGATGATGACCGGAAAACTGATCATCAGATAAGCCGTGCTGAGTGCGCCGGCCAGACCGCCGATCACGCAGATGATCAACATACCAATGCTCATAGGATATCGTCCTCTCTTTCCTGATAAGTTTATAATAGCATCTGTAACGCTATTATAGTGAAAAGATAGGGACGGGAAAATAGCAGATACGTTATCTTAACGTAAGCTGAGCGAAATAGAAACAGATTGTTAACAGGAACTTAGCAGAATTTTAACAGCGGGTGTTATTTGGATCCTCAGACAGTGATTGCGTTTAGTAAGGAAAACGGCTATACTGGAAATACTTGAAAGAGCGACATCAAAAAAGCCGAAACAAAAGTTTCGGCTTATGCGCGGAGTTGGAGGGATTCGAACCCTCGTGCCCCGGAGGGCTAACGCATTTCGAGTGCGCCCCGTTATGACCACTTCGATACAACTCCATATCAATAGCATTATAATTTGAAATTTGATGATTGTCCACTGTTTCATTCAATTTTTTTTATAATTTTAATAATTTGTGGAGGAGATATGACGCAGGATGAGAGATTTATGAGAGAAGCGCTCAAGCAGGCCAGGAAAGCCTATGCGCTCGGAGAGGTGCCGATCGGCTGTGTGATCGTCTACCAGGAAAAGATCATTGGCAGAGGATACAACCGCCGCAATACGGATAAGAATACGCTGGCGCATGCCGAGATCACGGCCATCAATCGGGCCAGCAAGAAGATGGGGGACTGGCGACTGGAGGAATGCACACTGTATGTAACGCTGGAACCCTGTCAGATGTGTGCAGGCGCCATTGTACAGGCCCGGATCACGGAAGTAGTCATGGGCAGCATGAATCCCAAAGCGGGATGCGGCGGGTCTATCCTTAATATTTTGGAGATGCCTGCGTTCAATCATCAAGTACAGGTAAGAAGAGGTGTTCTCGCGGAGGAGTGTACGCAGATGCTGACGCTCTTTTTTAAGGAATTGCGTGTGCGGAACAAATTGGAGAAGGAGGCAGCTAAGGAGAGAGCGCTCTCAGAGCAGATTCCGGAAAAGAAAAAAGAAGAAGCGGTTGAGATGAAGGGGAAAATGGAATATAATAAGACATGAAACCAGGGGTAATTCTTTCGGTGTGAGAAAGAAATACAGGGTAAGCAGAATTTATGATATTAACAATGTAAGGAGGAAGTAAGGATGAAGAGAATTGGTATGTTGACCAGTGGCGGCGATTGTCAGGCGCTGAATGCTGCGATGCGGGGCGTGGTGAAATGTCTCTCTTGCAGCGGCGAGGATATTGAGATCTATGGATTCCTGGATGGATATAAGGGTCTGATCTACGGAGATTTTCGTATGCTGACAGGCCATGACTTTGCGGGGATCCTAACCAAGGGCGGCACAATCCTTGGCAGTTCCAGAACACCTTTCAAGCTTATGCGTGAGCCGGATGAGAACGGTCTGGACAAGGTCGAGGCTATGAAACAGAATTACTATAAGTTGAAATTGGACTGCATTGTGATCTTGGGTGGTAACGGTACGCATAAGACCGCCAACATGCTCCGCGAAGAGGGCTTAAATGTGATCACGCTGCCGAAGACGATCGACAACGATCTCTGGGGTACGGATATGACCTTCGGATTCCAGAGTGCAGTGAATATCGCGACAGACTGTATTGACTGCATACATACCACGGCATCTTCCCACGCGCGTATTTTTATCGTTGAAGTGATGGGACATAAAGTGGGATGGCTTACGCTGAATGCCGGCATGGCAGGAGGAGCAGATATTATCCTGATTCCTGAGATTCCTTATGATATCAACAAGGTCATCAAGGCGATCAATGAGCGTGAGGCGAGAGGATCCAGATTTACCATTATGGCAGTGGCAGAAGGCGCGATCTCCAAGGAGGACGCGAAGCTGTCCAAGAAAGAATATAAGAAGAAGATGGAGAACTATCCGTATCCGTCGGTTTCCTACGAGATTGCTGACAAGATCAGGAAGAAGAGCGGCAAAGACGTACGTGTCACCGTTCCGGGACATACACAGCGCGGCGGCAGTCCTTGTCCTTATGACCGTGTATTTGCCACCAGGCTTGGAGCAGAGGCGGGCAAGCTGATCCTGAAGGGTGAATATGGATTCATGGTGGGATATAAGAACAGAGAAGTGGTTAAAGTATCTCTGGAGGATGTAGCAGGTAAGCTGAAGATGGTATCTCCTGATGCCACGATCGTGAAGGAAGCTAAGATGGTGGGGATCAGCTTCGGAGATTAAATAATAATTATAAGAAAGACAGAGAGAAGTAATGTCATATACCGCTCTTTATCGTAAGTTCCGTCCGGACTGTTTTGAAGATGTGAAAGGGCAGGAACATATCGTTACAACTTTACAGAATCAGATCAAAGCGGAACGGGTAGGCCATGCCTACCTGTTCTGCGGAACTCGTGGAACAGGTAAGACGACGATCGCCAAGATTTTTGCGAAAGCAGTGAACTGTGAACAGCCTGTCGACGGAAGTCCCTGCGGGGAATGCGCAGCCTGCAGATCGATCGCGGCCGGCGCCAGCATGAACGTGATCGAGATCGATGCGGCATCCAATAACGGCGTGGATAATATCCGTGAGATCGTTGAGGAGGTATCCTACTCTCCGGCAGAGGGCAAGTACAAGGTTTATATCATAGATGAGGTTCACATGCTTTCGATCGGAGCGTTCAACGCGCTCCTGAAGACATTGGAAGAACCGCCGTCTTATGCTATTTTCATATTAGCCACCACCGAAGTGCATAAGATTCCGATCACTATTCTCTCCCGATGCCAACGTTATGATTTCAGGAGGATCACCGTTGACACGATCTCCTCCAGGCTGCGGGAGCTGATGGATACAGAACAGATTCCGGTAGAAGAGAAAGCACTGCGTTATGTGGCCAAGACGGCTGACGGTTCTATGCGGGACGCCCTAAGTCTGTTAGATCAGTGCATCGCTTTTCACTTCGGACAGGAACTGACTTATGACAAGGTATTGGATGTGCTGGGCGCTGTGGACACGGAAGTGTTCGGTCGGCTGCTTCGGCATGTGCTGGAGGGGGATGTGAACGGATGCATCGGTCTTCTGGAGGAAATCGTCATGCAGGGCAGAGAACTTACGCAGTTCGTGACCGATCTTACCTGGTATCTGCGGAATCTTCTGCTGGTCAAATCTTCGGACAATATTGAAGAAGTGATCGATGTCTCTTCCGATAATCTGGTGAGGCTGCGGGAAGAGGCGGCTATGCTGGAGATCACGGCGATCATGCGCTATATCCGTATTTTCTCGGAATTGTCGGGGCAGATCAAGTATGCGGCGCAGAAGCGGATCTTGATTGAGATCGCACTGATCAGGCTCTGCCGTCCGAGTATGGAGCAGGATTATGAGTCTGTTCTGGAACGGATCAGGGTGATGGAGGAGAAGCTTGAGAAAGGCGTAGTGGTCAGGAATGCTGGCGGCTTTTTGGAAGGGCAGGACAGGACAGAGGCATTGCCGGATCCGAATCCGGCTAAGGAACGACCCGTACTCCCCAAGGCGATCCCGGAGGACGTACAGGCTGCGGTCAGTAAATGGCCGGCGATCGTAGGGCAGACATCCATGCCCATGAAATTATATCTGAAGGATGCGAAATTGAGTCTTGGCGGTGATAACAAGCTGACGATAGTCGTGGAAGATGGTCTTGCTTCAGATTATTTCTTAAAGCAGGAAGGGCACAAAGAAATATTGGTACAGATTTTGTCGGAGACCGTGGGAAAAGAAATAGATGTGACGATCATGAGTGTGCCCGATCAGAATACTTTTGTACAGAATTACGTGGATCTAAGTCAGGTGATCCATATGGAGATAGAAGAAGAGGAATGATCCATCCCTGGACTTTGCATTTGCGGCAAGGCCTATGGGAAAGTGTAAGGAAGATTCCAATAGATCATATATTTAAGAAAAGGAGACTGATATGGCAAAGCGTGGAGGATTTCCAGGAGGCGGCATGCCGGGGAATATGAGCAATCTGATGAAACAGGCGCAGAGGATGCAGCGACAGATGGAGGAGAGCCAGAAAGAACTGGAGACGAAGGAATTTACAGCGAAGGCCGGAGGCGGTGCAGTAGAGGTGACCGTGACGGGTAAGAAGGAGATCACGAAGGTTAAACTGTCAGAAGAAGTGGTGGATCCGGAAGATATCGAGATGCTGGAGGATCTGGTGATGGCGGCGGCCAACGAAGCGCTTCGTATGGCTGAGGAGGCCAGCGCGGAAGTGATGAGCAAGATGACCGGCGGCCTGGGCGGAGGCTTTCCCTTCTAATGGATCTGTACAGCGGATATATCAATAAATTAATAGAGGAGCTGGCCGGACTTCCGGGCATCGGTTCCAAATCTGCCCAGCGGCTGGCGTTTCACATTATCAATATGCCGAAGGCGAGGGTAGAGCGCTTATCGCGGGTGATCCTGGATGCGAAGGAGAATGTACGTTACTGCAAAGAGTGCTATACGCTGACGGACCAGGATGTCTGTCCAGTCTGCAGCAGTGCGAACAGAGACCACGGAACGATCATGGTGGTGGAGAATACAAGAGACTTGGCGGCTTATGAGAAGACAGGCAAATACAAAGGCGTCTATCATGTGCTTCATGGAGCAATCTCCCCGATGATCGGCATTGGGCCGGGAGACATTAAACTCAAGGAATTGATGCAGCGGCTGGAAGGCAATGTGGACGAGGTGATCATAGCTACGAATTCCAGTCTGGAGGGTGAGACGACGGCCATGTATATCAGCAAGCTTATAAAGCCGACCGGGATCAAAGTGACGAGGATCGCCAGTGGCGTGCCGGTGGGCGGAGATCTCGAGTATATTGATGAGGTCACGCTGCTGCGTGCATTGGAAGGCAGAGTGGAATTATGAGCTTGCGTCTGATAGCATTAATTACTCCGGACATTATGAGGCTGATATTATAATTTTGCGGGGTAAATTTTTTCATAAGGAGGCAGATATGGGAGTAGGCAAAGAGAAATTTGGGGTTACCAGAGACGGCAGAGAAGTGTATATTTATACACTGTCCAATGGAAACGGCGTGCGGGCGAGAGTCATTAACTATGGCGCTATTCTGGTAAATTTGTTTGTGCCGGATAAAGACGGCAATGTGGAAGATGTGGTGCTGGGTTTTGATTCGCTGGAAGGTTATTTTGGCAACGGAAGCTTTCTGGGAGCGACTATAGGGCCGAACGCCAACAGGATTGGTAATGCGTGTTTTGAGATTGGCGGGAAGACCTACCATATCGACGACAACGACGGCGGCAATAACCTGCACAGTCACAAGGATGAAGGTTATCATAAGCGCGTGTGGGATGTGGAGACGGGTACAGACAACGTCACGTTTACGCTGGAAGGCAAAGACGGCGAGATGGGATTTCCGGGTAATAAGAAAGTATCCGTTACCTACAGCCTGTCGGAAGATAATGCGCTGAAGTTACAGTATCATGTGACATCGGATGCGGATACGATCATCAATATGACCAATCATACTTACTTTAATCTGGCAGGACATAAAGCAGGGAAGATCGAAGATCATCTTTTGCGACTTAACGCGTCCTGCTATACGCCTACCGTTCCGGGTTCGATCCCTACAGGAGAGATTGCGCCGGTAGCCGGCACGCCGATGGACTTCACGACAGCCAAACCTATCGGACAGGATATTAATGCGGATTTTGAGCAGCTGAAGATGGCGCAGGGATTTGATCATAATTTCGTTGTTGACGGAGCGGACGGAACGGTGCGGGAGATTGCGGAAGCGTCAGATCCGAAGAGCGGGAGAAGGATGAGAGTCTTTACCGACCTGCCTGGCGTTCAGTTCTATGCGGGCAATTGTATCAGTGAAGAGACTGGTAAGGAGGGGGTTCTTTACGGGCCGCGTATGGGATTCTGCCTGGAGACACAGTACTATCCGGATAATATCCATCATCCCGAATTCCCTTCCGCAGTATTTGGGCGGGAGAAGGAGTATGATTCCGTGACGATTTATCAGTTTGTATAGCAGTTGAGAATTATCTTCGATTAGATTGAAGGCAGATGTTAAGGATATGGTATTAAGAAAGAGATGTGCAGGTCACATCTCTTTTTGGTGGTGCTAAAAAATTGTTCCGTATTTACAAGACTGTGCGGGAATCTCGTGATACCGCATAATATGGCATTTTTTTTGCGGGAGGCATGTTATAGTAATGCCATAATGCTGTTGATCTGCCCGGGGTATGGAGAAACGGGTATTATAGAATGGAGTGAGACTAATGCGGCAGCCACCAATCGTCATTCACAAAGGAAAAAAGGAAGAAAAATACCAGCTTTACGTGGAAGATTATGTTATTTCCTTTTTGATAAAGGAGGCAGACAGGCCAGACGGCAGAGAACTTAATTTCTATGGATGCAGAGACGGCAGGAAGTATACCGTGTATGGAGTAAGATTGGACAGACATACTTCGGATTTCGATAAATACGATCTGCTAGCTGAGATCTGCTGTCGGCTGACACAGAAGGACCCTGTCTTCCTGATCAAGGAGGAACACGGTATGTACGAGATAAAGGGATATGAGGTTTTCTATTGCGAAAACAAGGAGATGCAGGACTATTTTATTGAGCAGACCGGTTTTCGGAATAGTCGTGCCGATAAAGAGCGGTCTGTCACGCAAACCGCGCAGAGAGAATATTTTCCGGGCAAGGAAAAGAAAAAGGTGTATACGGGAAATCCACATGTTGCAGTGTCCTTACAGCTGGGACTTGTCTTTATCGTGTTGATAGCGATCATGATCAACTCGACCAACAGCTATGACAAGATGGAACAGTTGAATCAATCTGCAAAGGAAGTATTCTTTGTGATGGAGAATCAGGAAACGGAGGAAGTAACGGAAGAGTACAGTGACGTCTCGGTGGAACGGGATGAATCACTGTCTGATACTGTATTGCAGGACGGTACGATTTCGGATAATATAATACAGGATGATGCGTCCTGGGATAATAGCTTACAGGAAAACGTGCTTCAGGAGAATGCTTCGCAGGGACAGGACGGGTACGCTGCCGGGACCGTGCAGGACGGTCAGACGGGAGACGACACGGACGATGAGGTAACTATGCAGTCAGAGAAAGAAGGCGTGGAGGCGGATGAGACTGCAGAGGATGAGACTGCAAGGGATGAGACCGTAGAGGATGAAGAGGAAAGCAGAGAGAGTGCAGAGCAGGTAGATGCGGAAGCGGAGGAAGGTGTGGAAGCACTCTCGCGAAATGTGGCTAGATATTATGAGGTAGAGCGCGGTGATACACTGTATTTGATCAGTAAGAAGATATACGGTGATACTTCTCACGTGAAGAAGATCTGTGAAATGAATCAGATCACGAATCCGGATAATATTCGCTATGGACAAAAAATAATACTGCCGTAAGGTAATGTGTGCTACAATAGGACATGTAGCTGCCATACTTATACGAAATCGGGAGCGCAAACAGCCTAAGGGCGATTCGATCAAGTCCTGGCTGAGAGGAAGAGGAACAACGGAATGGTCAACGTTAGGGAATACCTGAGACGGAAAAGGGAGAATAAGGAAGATTCGGGCAGAATAAGTTATCGGGAAAAGATTAAGAGCCATAAATTTACTGTTGTGTATAGAACACTGCTTGTGGTCATCTTGATCGCAGCTATCGGTGCAGCACTTTATTATCAATGGAAAAATAAAGTGTATACGGAAAATATGGTGGTTTTTTCCACGGAGGTTCATATTACACAGGATTCTACGCTGATCCCCTTTGCAGGATATCTTTTGACATACAGTAAGGATGGGGCCGGGTGTATGGATATCAAAGGCAATGCGGTCTGGAATCAGACCTTTGAGATGCAGAACCCCATCGTGGATGTGTGCCAGAATGTGGTTGCGATCGGGGATTACAATGGAAGAGTGATTTATGTCATGAATACGTCGGGCATTATGGGAAGTATAACAACAAATCGCCCGATCCGGGATTTTTGCGTGGCGTCCAACGGTGTAGTAGCGGTTGTACTGGACGACAACGATGTCACGCAGATCTGCTTATATGATTCGCAGGGAGAGGAACTGGTAACATTCAGGACAACAATGAAAGACAGCGGATATCCGGTCAATGTTTCGATTTCTCCCAGCGGGGAATTGGCCTGTGTATCCTATTTATTTGTAGACAGCGGTCAGATGAAATCCAGTGTGGCATTTTACAATTTCGGGCCGGTGGGCAAGAATAATGTCAATAATTATGTGAGCGGTTATGATTACCAGAATTCCATAGTGCCTTTCACAAGATTTCTGGATGATAAATCAGTCTTCGCGGTGTCCGATGACAGAGTCATGTTCTTCAGCGGGGCACAGAAGCCGCTCAGTGTGGCGGAGAAGCTGCTTGATGACAATGTACAGGGAGTGTACTATGGAAGTGAATACATAGGATTGGTGTTTAACAGTACACAGAGCACGAACAGATATCGTTTGGATCTGTATCATAAATCAGGGGAATTACGTCAGTCAATAGAATTTGATATTGATTTCCAGGATATTTTATTCAATAATGATCAAGTCATTATCTATAATGAATCGGAGTGCCGTATCTATAACACTAACGGTGCAGAGAAATACAGCGGAAGTTTCAGCAAGTCAGTGCTGCTTCTGATACCGCAGAATTCTATGCGGCGGTATATGATCGTAACGCCTGATTCTATTGACACGATCGAACTAAAATAGGGATTGCAGGAATGGGAGAATAAATAACTTATAATGATAAAATTGATTTTTGCGCTGATTCTCCTTCTTTTATTGGTGTGGAGGATTAAGAGAGGATTTGCTAATGGAATCATGGGTGAGATTGTCACCATCGTATCCGGAGCCGTTGCATTGGTCTGCGTAGCGTTGATCTTTTTTGCGGTGACCAGTGCAAGAGCAAAGGCAATGAGCACATTGACAGTATGCATAGTAGCACTGATCTTACTGGGGATCCTTTTTAAGGTATGCAGTCTGATCTTCAGCCCGCTTCTGGCATTGAGTCATATTTCTATTATAGAAGGAGTGAATAAAATGCTGGGTGCCGTTATGGGTGTACTGGAGGCATGTGTGATCGGCGGATTATTATATTATGGACTGGGATATATGGGTGTTGCTGTTTTTTGATATGCCAGATCGTATATTATCGGATCTGCTGTTTCCGGTGTACAGCCTTCATCTTTCGGCCGGAATCGTTGTCGTGAGAGGGGGCATGCTTTCGTTTGGTTCTAAACGCAACGGTTCTAAATTCGTGCAAAACCTCATGAAAGTACCGGCGTTTTTAGGCGGTCATCAGGAGAAACATAAAATGGCAGCCGCTATGTACTGGCTTAATTAACTGACATTGGACGTGAAATATAACACAGTAACACGAAATACTCAAAATTATGAAAAAACATGTTGACAAATGACGGAAGTCGGTGCTATCATATAAGCCTACCGCGAAAAAAGTCTGCACCAAACGGTGCATCGACCAGGTCAAAAAGCCGATGAAAAAATTGTAAAAAATTTCAAAAAAGGTATTGACGGCCGGCGGGAGATATGATAGTATATCAACGTTGCGTGTTCAACAACACAGAACAGCAGCAGAGGACCTT
>CAJUQJ010000062.1 GCA_910588215.1 uncultured Lachnospiraceae bacterium | reverse complement strand
GATCAAGGGCGCGAAGCGCCGCATTTTTTGATTGATTTGTCAAGTGTTTTTGAGAGAAAAGTGGGTGATTTTGGTTACAGTTCACGGCCTAACCGGCCGCAAACTGTAACGCATCCAGCCCATTCCAAATGTCTACGTTCCACTCCGGTCGGCGCTTAGCAAACGTCCCCCGGACGTTTAGCGCCCTTCGGCGAGAGGCTGGATGCCTGAAACCGTAAAGTTATCGGCGAGTACTACGTACTCAATGCCCATGCAGCAAGGTGCAGGGCACCGTGAATAGTAACGGGATATTCCACAGCAGAGGGCGGCATCTTGAAAGATAATGGATTAATATCGCAAAAAATGATATAATCTCAACATGAAAAGACAGATTTGACAGGATACGGCCAAAGATCCCGGCCGCGATGAATAGGATGGAGAAACTTATGGAATATCTGAAGGTGATGTTGGTAGATGATGAAGATTTGGTGATCGAAGATATCCAGGCGCTGATCGATTGGGAAGCACATGGCTTTCGGGTCGTGGGCTTTGCCTATAATGGCAGGCAGGCACAGCGGCTGGTGGAAGAAGTGCAGCCGGATATCATATTTATGGATGTGTCTCTTCCGGATCTGGACGGAATTTCTCTGTCCCGGAAGCTGCAGGAGCGGCTGCCGGAGGTGGTCATTATAATCCTGAGCGGATATATGGATTTTAAGTATGCACAGGGGGCGGTGGAGATTGGGGCGCTGTCCTATCTCGTAAAGCATCAGATTACGCCCGAAAGCCTTCTGTCTACGTTGTCGGATGCCCGGGAGACGATCGAGAAGAAGAAATTCTCCCGGCTGATAGAGAGCAGATTTTTCCTGCGCAGTGTTCTGGAACAGGGGAACTCTTACCATGACGGGATGGAGAAGGCACTGTCCGTTTATCAGGATCCGTTTCTGTTGCTGCGTCTGACTCCGGTAACGCCCTGGTATGGTGTGCAGACGGAAGAGAAGAAAAATCTGATCCTGCAGCCCCATATGTCCTCTCTTTTGCAGATTCAGACAGAGGATTTTAGGATCTTGGATATCCTGATCTATCAAGCGGACATTCTGGCGTTCCTGGGACCTCGGCCGTCCGCCAGACCCGGTAAGCGTTATCTGGGCAGTTTGAGCGGTACCGTACGGGCACTGAGAGAGGAACTGGAGAGACAGACCAAACAGACTTTTGTGGCTGTCTATCTGGATCATGAGACAGTCTTGTCCAACTTGTATGCGGATCAGCTCCTTCTGGAAAATGCCAGGGAGATGTACCGGTTTCGTGAGGGAGAGACGCTGTTGTGCATTAGGAACGGCAAAGCGCCGGGAGGTGACGAATCGGGAGCGGGGGACCCGGACACTTGTTTTGCAGGGCAGATGAGGAAATCATGTGAAACTCCGCAGGACCTGCATTTTATCGACAAAGAGTATTTTCTGGAGCATTATGAGGAGTTTCAGAAGAAACTTACCGATTGTATGAAGAAACTGGCCGATGAGGAGGATGTGACGGGCTTCTTAAACTGCTGCAGGAAAACGTTGAAATTATTGTCCGGATTCCCAGAATGGGATCAGGAAGATAATACTCTGGGATGTTATGCAGGGCAGATTGCGGCGGAAGTGCTGCGCAGGAGCGGGGCGTGTCATGCGGCCTGCAGGCAGCGGCAGCAATATGCGCCGTCCACGAATTATATGCTTCAATATATCAGGGATAACTATTCTGGTTCACCGTCGCTGGCGGAAGCGGCGGAGCATCTGCAGAGCAATCCTATGTATCTGGGACAGAAGTTCAAGAAGGATACCGGAAAGACATTTCATAACGCATTGAATGAATACCGTATCGACAGGGCAAGGCAGCTACTGGATACTACGAACCTGCGTATTTTTGAGATCTCGGAGAAGGTGGGAATCGGCAACAGCCAGTATTTCAGCAAGATATTTAAGGAGATCACGGGGCTTACGCCGAATGAATACAAGACGGCATCTTATGCGGTATCCAGGAGGAAATTATGAGGCGGTTTTGGCGAAGGGAACGTGCGGCAGGAAGAAAGAACTCTCTGTCACATGGGTTGAAATTTCGGATCTTCAGCCGCCTCGTGATCGTGGTCTCTCTCATTCTGCTGATTCTGTCTATGGCTTTGTTTGTGGTGATCACCAGTGTGCTGCGGTTTTCGCTGGAGAGCAGAGGCAAAGATGATATTCAGTTTCTTGCCTATCTTCTGAATGACGCATTGAGTAATGCCATAGCGGCGGGAAAGACGCTGGCGATTCATCCGGAAGTACAGGAGCTGCTGAAACAGGAGTACAACCGGGACGAGCCGGAGGATGCATTTGCCATACGGGCTATCATAAACAGTATTGAGAAGAGCGTACTGCTCCAGGATTATGTGCAGAGTTTCTGTATCGTATCTGCATCACATCAGGGATATTGGAGTATCAGTCCTAACAGCGATGATTTCCTGGAATGGTTTGAGGGAGAAGTCCTGGATGGGTCGACAGTGGAGGATTTCCGGGGATTTACGGATATTTATGTCTTCCCGGCGTCGATCCATAGCGCGAAGCCGGTACGGCTGATCAGTTATGTATGTCCGATGAATGTGATCGTGTCCAATGACAGAATCGTTACTGCAAATTTGGTGATTAACCTGAATTTTGATCAATTGATCACCAGTGTAAAGAATAAGACTGACTTTTTCAATCAGATAGCTATTTTGAATTTCGACAGAGAATTGATCTGGCTTTCAGCAGGGGAGATCGATGAATATAAGGAGGAGTTTGCGCAGATGACAAGCTCCTTTGGCAGGAATGAGGGGAATTACTATTTCTCGTACCGCCTGTTTTCGGCGGGCTGGTATCTGCTGGCCACGGCGGATATTTCACATATGTATGATTTCATGCAGCCGAGTTATCTGCTGCTGGGGCTTCTGGTGATCGCGTCGGTGATCATTCTGCTGGGATGCCTGTATCCGCTGCTGAACAAGATCACCAGGCAGATTCAGGACTTAAGCGGTGCCATTGATCAGGTGAGACAGGGAAATCTTGATACTGTTATCGACTTGGATGAGGCGAAGGAGCTGAAGAATATTTCCGACGGATTCAATTTGATGACGAAATCCATAAAGGAACATATCAGGAAATCCGTGGAGGAAACAGAGCGTTCTCAGCAGCTGGCGTTTGAACTGCTGCTGGCGAAGATCAACCCGCATTTCATCTATAATACTTTAAATTCCATCATCTATCTGGCAAGAAAGCGGCAGCATGAGGATATTGTCCAGATGACGAGTGCCTTCATATGGCTGCTACAGGACAGTATCCATCTGGGGGAATCTACGCTCTACGCCAGGGTCGGGAACGAATTGGAAGTGATCCGGCAGTATATCATCATCCAGAAATACCGTTACAGGGAGCGATTCGATTTCGTCCTTTCCTGCGATGAAGGATTAGAGGAATGTTATATCCCGCGCAATATTCTGCAGCCGCTGGTGGAGAATTCTTTGATTCATGGAATCTGTACGGATGATAAAAAGGGCACGATACGGTTGGAGATGAAGAAGGAAGAGGATTGTCTGATCGTCCTGTTGGAGGATGATGGGGTGGGTATGGAACAGGACTATGCATGCCGCCTTCTGGATTCGTCAACGGTAAAAGACGCGGACCGAAGAGCCCGCGTCCGTCCGATCGGAATCAATAATATCGCAGAACGATTAGATTATCTGTTTCATGATCGGCATGCATTTTATATTCAGAGCAGCCCGGGAGCCGGAACCCGGATAACGATTCAGATCCCGTTGGTCTCCCGGCCGGAAACCGAGGAACCGTTCACGAAGATGGAGTGAGCGGATGCCGGTGCACCGTATACTTGTACGCTGAGCGGCGTCTGTTTCAGGCGGTCAGGAATCTGGGCCTGCAGCCGGATCTCATTGTCGTCGATCTGCATCTGTGTGACCTGGATTCCCCAGAGCCCAAGGGCTTTTTTCTCTTTCACATCCACGTTGATCAGTCCCAGTCTGGGCTCCAGATATTCTGCGGCGGTGAGGATGATCCCGCCGCCCCAGAGCAGGCTGGAATCATACTGCATACCCTCATACCCGCAATGGGCCCAGTTTTCATAAGGAAGATTCTGGAATCCGCCGTGCATGGCAGCTACGGAGCGCTCCAGGTATTCCCATCTGCCTGTATCCATATAAGCTTCATAGAGCAGGATGGCACATAGCGCCTCCCTGGCGTCATTCCATTCGTTGTCCGTGTTTTGGACGGTGAATCCGCCGAAGGTGTCGATCCGGATGCCCGGATGGTTCCAGATCTGCTGGGTGAGGAGCAGGTAATCGAGTACTTCCTCTGTCCCGACGAGATGCTCCGGCTTACGGGTCATCCGATAACGCTTCAAGTAGGCGAAAGCCGCAAAGATCTGAGACAGATTGCATTGCGGATACTGGGCGGTGATCCCGTCGTAGAAAGCGAAGGATTTCTTCGCGCAGGAGAGGAAAGTCTCCAGGTCATACCAACGCTGTCTGGGCCGTACCTGGGTTTCGATAAAGTCTATGGCCAGCATACCGCTATCGACGAGCTCTTTTCTGCCGGTCAGTTCGCCCAATTCCAGAAGGAAGATGGCGCTGGCAGCGGTCTCTGCATTGAAGTCACGGAACTGCAGACGGCTGGGTTCGCCTTCGGTGTTGAACCAGGAAGGGATACATCCGTCTTTATGCTGCGCGCTCGTAAGAAATTCCGCATAAGGGATACAGAGTTCCAGGATGTCGGTCTTTCTTTCCGGGAACACGTGCTGTGCCCAAAGGGTCAGGAGCCATGCGGTATAGGACATCTGCAGGGTGTGGAATTCTTTATAATATCCGGCCCAGCCGTCATCGCGCAGCCAGGTTTCGGTGCCGTCTTCTTCCAGATAACAGATAACGGGAAACATACCTTTGGTGCGGGGAGCCGACAGGATCAGATCCAGGATCTGTTCGGCCCGCAGGAGCCATTCCGAATCGTTGTTTTTCCTGCCATAGCGGTACATGCCATAGCCGGTGACCAGTTCCTGCAGCCAGCAGGCGAACCAGGCATCGTGTTTGTAGTCTGTACGGCTGAACCATTCTCCCTGTCTTCGTCCGGTGACGGCGCCTACGGTCTTTCCGTCCTTTTCATAGGTATAGAAGTCTGCCTGCGTCTGTTTGTCCCAGATCTCCTTTTCCCACTGCTGTAATGTGAAGATGCCGGGGAATCGTACGTTTTCATAGAGATCGTGGCAGGTGTCTTCCCGGTAGGTGTGGTACCTTTGCCAGAGGTAACGCAGGGCATCCCGGTATCCCAGACGTTCCGGCGCTTCTTTGACCAGAATGGAATAGCAGTAGCTGCAGCTTTCTCCTTCGTTCAGATGGATCTGTACGAAGGCGCGGTCGCTTCCGCGCACGATATGGGTATGGCCTGCCTCGCAGGGCTGGTCCGGATCAACCCCTTTGATGCCGATTCCGCCAAAGGAAAACCAGGGGTGTGTATTCTCCGTTACATTCAGGTCCATGCCCAGAGGAAGACGGTTAAGGTCCTGTGCCGTGACGCCTTCCAGACCGGCGATCAGGCCGGCGAACACGCTGCCCTGCTGAAACATGACGACGGGCGTGCGAAAGTTGTAATGGGATACGATATCCATGGGTACGGTTTTGATCCGCTGACTCCACACGAAGTCTAAGGGTCCGTCCAGGGGAGTATCAGTTTCCCGTTTGGGTATCTTGTAGTCCCATTTATCTTCGATGGCGCGGAAGTTCAGTTTCTTCTTGGCTGTTGTGGTCACACGGAAATGCAGTGTGTGAGGACAGGAATCTTTCGTAACGGTTCCGCCTGTCTGCATACAGTCTGTCAGACTGATCTCCCGAATGCGAGTATAGTCAGGATGCTCTATGCGGACACGGAGGATGCCGTTCTCCACGGTGGCTTCCTCCACGACTTCAGCTTCCTGATAGTAGACGGCGTAAAGCCGCTCATCCTGCAGTGCGGTTACATGAGGGAAGGACTCCAGGACCAGCGTCTCACCGTCGCCAGAGGTGAGATAGATCTTTTCCTGATAGGCTGCCTGATCCGTGAGGGCTTCCAGCCGGATGTGATGATCTTGCAGTATCTTTGTCATAGGTAAGTTCCTCTCTTTCTGCCGTCGGATGACGGCTTATCTTTGTGTCGTTATGCGGTAGGAGCCGCTTCCAAGATGCAGGACGGTACCGATGCCTGCAACCTTTTCCTGATCGGTGTGATACGCTGTGCCGTTTCTGTGGATCTCTTTTAAGGTGCCGCATTTTTCGGGTATCCGTACCTCAGTCTGCGTGTTAAAGGGAATCTCCACTTCCAGACTGAATTCTGTCTCTGTCTTCGTCCAGGAAACAGAAACGGCTCCGTTTAAGATATCCATGCCGGCTTTTGCGTGCTCCATCTTATCCGGGATGCAAGGAGCGATCAACAGTTTCTGAATACCTTCCTCATCCATGGAGATGCGGATCCCGCCCAGATATTTGTAGAACCAGACGCAGGCTGCCGCCAGCATAGGCTGGTTTCTGGAATTCATGATGTTGTTGTCTCTGTCCGCTTCCCAGCGCTCCCAGATGGTGGTGGCTCCCTTGTCCAGCATGTATCCGAAGCTGGGAGAAGTCTTCTGCATCATGAGTTCGTAGACGGTGTCTTCCTGTCCATTGCGGCAGAGCACTTCCACCAGGGCTTTGGTGCCCATATTTCCGGTGGTCATGTGATGGTCGTGGCTGCGAACGTTTGTCACGATATTTTCCACGATACCTGCGATGTCTTCTGCGGATGCCAGTCCAAGATCAATGGAAAGGGCATTGGCGCTCTGGCTGCCCTGATCATACTGTCTTGTATCCGGGTGGAAGAAGCGGGTGTTGTATTTCCTGCGAACCTCTTCCATAAGAGAAGTGAGATAGGAAACATCCTTTCTGCCCAGTATCCCGGCCATTTCCCGAAGCTGGGAAAGGGAAAGATAGAGGTATGCCGTGGAGACCAGTGCGGCGGTCACGTGCATGGATACGGCGCCGGCGCCGTAAGGTTCCGGATAACATTCTTCCTGCGGGCAAGCCCATTCTCCGAATCCGGTACGGGAGATGAGGAGGTCTTCTGTCTCCTGCAGAAGGACATGGATGTATTTCATAAGGTTGTCGTAGGATTCTTCTATAAGCCGCCTGTTGCCGTAAGTCTTGTACATCAACAGGACCAGGCTGACAGGTGTGTTGACCTGAGGGTCACAGGGGCGGCGTCCCCAGCGGAAAGGAGCGGTATCTGCGAAGTATCCGTCTTGATTCTGGGTATCCTGGATGTCTCTCGCCCATTTCTCGAAGAAGCTTGCCATGTCATAATGATACGTGCAGCCCTCCGCGCGGGAGGTCATATCTGTGGTCCAGCCATGCCGCTCGTCTCTCTGGGCGCAGTCCGTGGGGATTCCCATCAGGTTGCAGGCGTCGGTATGTCTCATGACCTGAGCCAGCTGGTTGAAGAAGGTGTTGCCGGACTTAAACCAGGCATTCTCGTGCAGATCCGTATGTATGAACTCGGCCGATAAGTCGTGCAGCGCTGCCTCTCCCTGTGTTTGGATGGTGAAGTAACGGAAGCCGTGGTAAGTGAATCTGGGTGCGTATTCCTCCATATCGCGGTCGCCGCGCAGGATATAGCTGTCCTGACAGCGGGCCAGACGAAGGGCAGTACGATCCAGGGTGCCTTCCTTCGTCAGTTCTTCTGCGAAGGTCAGCGTAACTTTGGCGCCGGCATTTCCGGAGACTTTAATGCGGATCCAGCCGGTCTGGTTGCGCCCGACATCATAGAGCAGGCTGCCGTCTTCCAGTTTTCCGATACAGGAAGGCGTCGAGCGCTCTACGATTCGGATCGGAGGAAGCAGTGCGCCTGTCTTGACACCGCCTGGGTTTTCCACCACGGTGGCCAGGATCCAGCCGTTCGGCCGTTGGTGCTCCTGCAGGAACCGGGACTCATAAGCAGGTGTGTCCCAGCCGTCTTTTTCCAGCCGGGCATCGTAGTCTTCTCCGTCGTAGATGCTGTTATACAGGATAGGGCCTTTGGCAACGCACCAGCCGATTCCCCAGTCGGTAAACTCTTCCTGACGGCTGCCATCCTCATACTCGATATTGAGCTGTACCAGTACCTTGGGCTGTCCGGCCCATCCGGCGCCCAGCACGAGACCGATCACGTTGTCTTCGGGCAGCAGATTTTCGGTCACGTCATAGGTGGTATAGAGTACTGTCTTCGCGCAGTCGGTGGGAGCCGGATCTAAGAGATGGTCACCGATCCGGCTGCCGTTCAGGTGCAGTTCATGGTATCCCAGACAGCAAACGTAGGCTCTTGCCCGGACGATTCTTTTTTGCTGGCAGGAGAAGGAGTAGCGCATCAGGAGGCCGTTGCCGATCAGGCCGCCCAGAAAGCTCATCCAGTTTCCTTTCCAGTCACGATCATTAAGCAGGCCCATTTCAAACCAGGCAGCTTTGCTGAAGGGAGAGAATTCTCCCGACTGATCCTGAATGCGGACCATCCAGTAGATCCGCTCACTGCTCTTTAGGGCAGTGCCTTGATAGGGAATCGCATAAGAACGGCGGCTCTTCACTATGCCCGAATCCCAGCGGTCATAGATTCCTTCCAATAGAAGGGACTCTTTGGAGGAAGCCACGATCTGATAAGCCTGCTGCCAGCCGCTTTCCGGGGCGGCTTCTTCCCGAACCTGCCAGCTGAGGAGCGGTTGGCTTTTCTGCACTCCCAAAGGGTTTTTCTCATATTCGCAACGTAGATTTTCAGGAATATGGCTGTTCATATTGTGTACCTCTCTTTCGATTTGTGCGGATAATCGTATTATCCATAATAAACTCCATCATGCACAACCTGCCGTCTGGCGGGCCGCATGGACATCCATGCTATGGAAGTCTATGATTTTCATATTAATGTGATTATCTATCCCTGCGGGTGGTAAGACAATGGAACAGAGTATAGTTTTTGTGCATATTTTATAGGAAATGCAATATCTACTTATATAATGCAGGAGATTGATGTGCGTAAAAACTATAAAAATAGTGTGTTTTGCAAAAAGAATATAAATATTGCACAAAATATATAGTTTGCATAATTGTTTTGTATCTGCCAATCCTTTATGATGATAAACGTAACAACAAAGCCAGAGGCTGAATTGTTATTGCTGAGTAAATGTAACCGAAAACAAAGAAAAATTAATGCGACGTCTCAACATAGTTGAGACAAAAGCAGCGCAGAAATGGAGGAAGATATGAAGTACAAAAAAGCGAAAAGATTGTTATCTTTGGGAATTATGACGGTATTAGTGCTGTCTTTGCTGGCAGGCTGCGGCGGTGATTCCGGTACGAAGTCGGAAACGGCAGAAGGAAATGCTGAGGAAGTGCAGGATGCGCAGGAAGCCTCAGATGTATCTGGCAGCGCAGGAGGAGATGCGGAAACGATCACCATGTGGGGCTGGAATGCGGGCGATATAGAGAAGATCTTTGCGGCCTATAAGGAGAAGACAGGGGCTAATGTGGAACTGGATTATGTGACGGTGCAGCAGGAAGAGTCGTTCCAGAAGCTGCAGACCACGATCAGTGCAGGTCTGGATCTGCCTGATATTGTGCCCAGTGAAGTGGGACAGCGGGGAACGATGTTGTCGTTGGATATCTGGGAAGACTTAAGCCAGGATCCTTACAATTTCGATACAAGCTGGATCTTCCCCTATCAGGTACCGCTTTGCAGCAATGAGCGGGGTGAACTGGTAGCGCTTCCCTGGGATGTGAGTACGGCGGCGCTTGCTTATAAGAGACCGCTTGCGCTGGAATATCTGGGAACAGAAGATCCGGACGAACTTAGCGCTATGTTCCCGGATTGGGAGACTTTCATGGAAAAGGGAATTGAAGTCAAGGAGGCGAGCGGTGGCAAGATCTTTATGTTTGCCAGCTTGACCAACGTAAAGCAGATCATGGACGGTCAGAATCCGCAGCCGATCGTGCAGGATGGCACATTGGATATGACTTCGATCAAAGAGACGCTCGGATGGATGATCAAATTCAGAGATGCGGGAATTGTGGATAATATTCTGGAGACATCAACGGCTTACAGCGCCTCTTATGCAGATGACCTTCATATATTCTATCCTTGTGCGGGGTGGTCTCCTACTTACGTGATCCAGCCCAATGATCCGGAAGGACAGGGAAAATGGGGCTTGATGGTTCCGCCGCAGGGATGCTTCAGCTGGGGCGGTTCTGCATTCATGATTCCCAGAGATGCTAAGAATAAAAAGGCGGCTTATGATTTTGTTTCCTGGTTGGATTCGGAAGAAGGCACCAGATCTCAGCGTGATGTAGTCGGCTATAATATTTCTAATGTGGAACCGTACAAGGACGCAGAATTTGCGGCGCTCTACGATGACTGGTTTGGTGAGCAGAATATCGGTGAGCTGTTGTTCCAGAAAGCCATGGAGAATATCGAAGTAAGGCCCGTGAGCACCTATGATGCAACGATCACGGAAGTCTGGTCGATGGTGACAGAGGCAGTCAACAGTGATAAGAGTATTGACTTTGAAAGTGCATGCAGCATGTTCGAAGAAGAGATGTACACGCTGGCGCCGGAGTTAAGAAAATAACAGGAAGTTTCAGTAAGGTGTCTGCTGGCCGTATGGTACGGCAGACATCTTGCAGATAGGAGTGTATATGTCGAAAATAAGACCGCAGACACAAGGCGGAAAGGGGTTGAAGCGAAAGCTGAAAGGGCGTATGATCTGGCCGTATATATTCATCCTTCCCTTTTTCATTATCTATATTGCTTTTAATTGTTATCCGCTCATCTATACCTTTATCATCAGCCTGAATGACTGGGACGGATTTTCTCAGCCGGTCAGCGTGGGATTGGCCAATTATAAGAATATCTTTGCGGAGGATCCCTACTTCTTGAAGTCGATCGGAAATACACTGTTCTTCATGGCCTTTGATATCCCGATCGTGATCATATGCGGCCTGATCCTGGCATCGGTGTTCAACAGCAAGAAATTAAAAGGAGCCGGCTTCTTCCGGACAGCGGTCTTCCTGCCTTACATAACGATTCCGGTGGCGATAGGTGTTCTGTTCTGCCTGTTGTTTGACTGGAATTCCGGAACGGTCAATCTGATCCTGGCCAAACTTGGGCTGATAGAGGAACACATCAATTTCTTGGGCGTGCCCAGGCTGGCACGGATGATCGTTGTCATGATGATCTGCTGGAAGTACATCGGATATCATATGATATTCTTCAATGCAGGAATTTCCGGGATATCCGTGGAATTGTACGAGGCGGCTGATGTGGACGGAGCCAGTGCGTTTGTGAAATTCACCAGGATCACGATACCGCTGCTTAAGCCGATCATAGAATATCTGGTCATCATGAACATTATCTGGGGCTTCCAGCTGTTTGATGAACCGAAAGTGCTGTTCAGCTCATGGACTTCTTCTTCGGGAGGAAGCGGGCTGATGGGCGGGCCGCTGAAGTCTTGCCTGACAGCTATCTGGTATATCTATGACACTTCCTTCGGTTCCCAGATGCGGTACGGCAAGGGAGCGGCGGCAGCCTACGGGACGTTCCTGTTTATCCTGATCTTTTCTTTGGCAGCATTTGTAGTCATGAAGATCATCGGAAGAAAGAGTGGGGAAGATTAGGCTGAAAAATCAAAGATTTTACAACTTTCTATTTAAGCAGTATCACAAGCAGGCTTGTGATATGCAAGGGGGTTAAAATGACGAAGAAAAAATTTTATAAGATTGTTTTATTTTTGATCATGATACTGATCGCATTGATCTGTCTGCTTCCTTTTTATTTTATGCTCATCATGAGTACTCAGTATACGGAGGATATTTATAAGGGAATCACATTTCTGCCGGGCCGTTATCTGCTGGAGAACCTGAAGACGGTGATGAATGCCCATTTTGAGGTGTATTACAAGAACAGCCTGATCGTGGCTGCATCGGCGACGGCGCTTTCCCTGATCGTCAGTACAATGTGCGGATTTTCTTTTGCCATGTATAATTTCAAGGGATCGAAGTTCCTGTTCGCATTCGTCCTGGTGACGATGATGATCCCTACGCAGCTTGGTCTGGTAGCTTTCGTAGTAGAGATGAAGGCGATCGGATGGATGAATACTCTTTTACCGCTGATCGTTCCGCCGGCAGCCACGGGATTCGGCGTGTACTGGATGAAAAACTTTATCGGGAGCAATTTCCCGAAGGAACTGATGGATAGTGCGAGAATTGACGGCGCCAGTGAACCGGGGATCTTATTTTCGATTGCGGTGCCCTGTATCAAACCGGCAATCGCGTCTCTGGGATTGATGAATTTCGTGACCAACTGGAATTCTTTCCTGGTTCCGCTTATTGTCCTGAACAAATCGGAGACATATACGGTACCGATCGGCATCATCAATTTGAATTCTGCGTACCGGAATGATCTGGCGGCTAAGATCACGGCGCTTTCTATAGGGATCATCCCGCTATTGATCTTGTTCCTGCTGACGGCAAAAACGTTTATCAGCGGAATTACTATGGGGGCAGTGAAAGAATAAGAAGGTGCTTCGGAATGGAGGGAAGGTTGAATAAATTCTCTGATGAGCAATTTATTCAACCAAGAATTTGTGCCGATGCGTCACAAATTCTATTGATCGCAGAGCAGAATCTGAAATTCTGCTCGCGTCCTCAGCGTAAAACGCTTCGGAATGGAGGGGAAAATGGAAAAATATTTTAAGAATCCGATCTTGTCGGGATTTTATCCGGATCCATCGATATGCAGGGTGGGAGAGGATTACTATTTAGCAACATCTTCTTTCGTGTATTACCCGGGTTTGCCGATTTTTCACAGCAAAGATCTGGTGAACTGGGAACAGATCGGGCATGGGATCTCACGGCCGGATCAGCTGGACTATAAGAATTGTGAGACGTCGCTGGGATTATGGGCGCCTACGATTCGTTATCATCAGGGGGTCTTTTATCTCATCAATACTTTTGTATCCGGAGGGCGCGAAGCAAAGCGGGAGAACTTCATTCTGACGGCCAAGCGGCCGGAGGGGCCCTGGAACGATCCGGTCTTCATCGAGGGTGCGGACGGCATTGACCCTAGTCTTTTCTTCGATGAGGACGGCAGAATGTGGTACACGGGGAACTTTATCGTGCAAGAGCCTTTGTATGAAGGACACCATGGCATTTATCTTTGCGAACTGGATCCGGATTCCTTCCAGATCATCGGGGAACGCCGCGTGATCTGGGACGGTGCGCTGACCCGCAGCCATTGGATCGAGGCGCCGCATTTGTATAAGAAGGGCGGATATTATTATCTGATGGTGGCGGAAGGAGGGACTTTTGTCGATCACAGCGTGATGATGGCCAGAGCCGAATCCGTGGAAGGGCCGTATGAACCCTGCCCGCGCAACCCGATCTTGACGCACAGGCATATGTCCATGGAAGCGCCTGTTTCCGTGGTCGGGCATGGAGATCTGTTCGAGACGCAGGACGGAGAATGGTGGATGGTCGTCCTGGGTATCCGCACTTATCAGAAAACGCATTTCAATACAGGAAGAGAAACTTTCCTGGTGCCGATGTGCTGGGAAGAAGACGGCTGGCCTATGGTGGATAATGAAGAAGGCCGGGTGAGGGTCTGGGAACGTCGGCCGAACCTGCAGGAGAACAAAGTACTCCCGGTATGTGGCGCGGATCAGTTTGAGGGAGAGCAGTTAGCGTGGTGCTGGAATACCATTCATCCGCCCGTAGAACCCTTTTATTCACTGACAGAAAGGGAGAGCTGTCTGCGTCTGCACCTGCTTCCGCAGACGATGGAGGAGATCTGCTGCCCTGCTTTTGTGGGAAGACGGCAGCAGCATAAGAGTTTTCTGGCAAAGACGGCGATGGATTTTGCGCCGGAGAGCGAGAAGGAAGAATGCGGACTGGCGCTGGTGCAGGACGACAGATATCATTACCTCTTCTTGTGCGGAGGAACAGAAAAGGGAACACAGGACGGACGGATGCTGCGGCTTTATCGGTGCGAAGGCAATGGCAGGCAGCTTGTTGAGGAACGAAAGATCAAGCCCGGGCGTATTTATCTGACAGTGTTTTGCACGGGAGAGACCTATCGGTTTTATTACGGATTCCGTGAAGACCAGATGGAACCTTTCGGCGAGGAACAGGAAGCCGCACTGCTTAGTTCAGATGTGAATGAAGGATTCACAGGCGCTTATCTGGGAATGTACGGTACATCCAACGGGGCAGCGACAGAAGGATACGGAGATTTTGACTGGTTTGTTTATCAAGGATAGATTCAAACAGAAACAGACGACGATCTGTGGAAAAGCAGGGATGTGACTCCCTGCTTTTCGTGATTCGGGAGATTGAAAGAAAACCCAGCGTGAGCATTCCCTTATTGAATCCCGCCGCCTACTGTACCGTCCATTCTTTCATAAGTCGAACCGCTCCTTTATGCAATCACTGTTATTGTGTCTGTGAGCTGATGCCAGGGTCGACCCTGACATCATAAGGTCAGTTTAACAGAAAAGTTCCAGGATGTATCTTGGGGCACCGGAGTTCCGGGGACGGCAGCAGAAAGTGTGGCAAAGATGTACAGTTGTATCTGATCATGATCTCCAAGATTTTGGACGGTTTCTCCGATCCGATCGCAGGGCAGCTGATCGACACGCACAGATCCAAAAGAGGCCATTGCATTCCGGTCCTCTTGAAATGGACGCTGCCGATGGTCAACTTCTTTGGCGGCCAGCAGATGCAGAGTGCCTGAATCAAATCTATTCTGGTATTTATGATCAATCTCTGCGTAAAGTTTATCTTGACTTTTAAACTGTCCGTTTCCGTATATTATCTGAATATGGTCATGGAGAATATAGGATTAATGGGGCACCTTCGCAGTGTGTTCCAATATGCCGGGTGTATTTCTGTGTATTGTCTGCCCATTCCTGTTAAAGAAGTTTATGAAACGCCAGATGGTGCTCTTTAGGTGCCGCCTGTATGATGTTTGATCTTATTGCGTGGGATTTTGCAGTGCGTATAATGCGAGGCGTAACGAGAAGGCAGGGGGTTAGCCCATGCCTTTTTGGTCGTTCGGTAAGAATATTAAAAGAAAATAGTAGGAAAATAGGATGTTTTATGGTATGATTACATGTACCTGAGCATCAAAGGGGGATTTGCATTCGGGATATGTAGTATAATAGGGAGAATGGAGGATACTGATATGAAGTTTGCATATGGCAGCAGTAAGAAAGGTGATGTATCAGAAGCATTGAGAACGATCACAGAGCCTGCGGCCCTGTTTTTTTCTGTTGCGAAGGAGGATATGCTTGCGCGTGTGGCCAGCGAGATCGAGAAGACTTTTCCCGGTGTGGCTTCGATAGGAGGAGTCGGGCAGGCATATATTGACAAGGAGTTTTTTGATGAGGGTATCACGGTCATCGCCATGAAAGAAAATATTAAGGTAGTAGCGGATGTTCTGGAACAGGCATCTGTTATGCCGATCAAATATATCAGACGTCTGGAGAACGCGGTGAGAGCAGTCGGCGGTGAGAAAGGGAGAACGGCGTGTTTCGATATCTGTTCTGCGGGAGCGGATGTCCGTGCGGTCACCACATTGTCCGATTATCTGTGTCGTATGGGTTACGATCTTGCGGGTGGCACGAGTAATTCAGCGTCGGTTGCCTGCAATGGTAAAATATATCAGGATGCATGCGCCTTTTTCATGTTTAAGAATCTGAACGGAAAGATCAAGTCATACAAGGAGAATATCTACATACATCCGCAGGGCGACGAAAAGCAGTTTATGGTGACAGAGGCAGATCCTAAGAAATACAAGATCCGCACGCTGGAGAACAAGTCTGCCGAGAAAGTGTATACATCCGAGCTGGGGATCAGCAGAGACAAGATCACAACGCAGACCTTCAAGAATCCGTTTGGCCATGTCTGCGGTTCCGACACCTATATTGTTTCGATCAAAGGAGTGGAATCGGATGGAAGTATCACTACCTTCCGGCCGGCGAACAAGATGGACTTTCTGACGATTTTGAAAATGGGTGACTACAGAGAGGTAGTTCAGGATACGATCTCCAGGATCAAGAGCGACCTGGGCCGTGCGTCAGCCGTGCTATCAGTCAACTGTCTGTTCCGGTATATCATGTTTAACGATGAACATTACTGGGAGAGTTACCTTGCGGAGATGTGCCGTGATTTCGGTCATGCAGGTATGGTCGGCGTCGGAGAACATTATAATACACAGTTCGTCAATCAGACAATGTGCTGTCTGGCATTTGAGTAGGAGGTGATAGACGTGTTTAAATTGTTTGGAAACGTTGGAAATAAAGAGAAAGAATCAGGATCTTCATTCGTGACGGCGGCGGAGAAGAAGACGGATTTTGACAAGCATCCTTTGGAGTATGCGCTGTCAAGTGTATACAGGGTCGTGAATGAGCTGGCGGATGATGTCTTTCTGACTACACAGAAGATGCGGTACGCAACGGAACGGCTCTCGGGATTGAAAGAAGACATGGTCGGACCACAGGGTGAGGTGAGTGCCCTGGAGGAAGGATTTCAGGATATCACGGCAGCAGCGGATCATTTCAGCGATGTGGAGACGGAGATTGATGCGTCTGTCGTAGAGGCACAGCGGCAGATGGAGCAACTGAAAGCGGATTCTAATTCTCTGCAGGAGAATTTTAGGAACATGTCCAAGACATTCGATATGCTGCAGGAGGCACTGGATAAGATCAGGAGCAGTTTGACGGGAATCAAATCAGTTGCCGACCAGACAAACCTGTTGGCGCTGAACGCCAGCATCGAGGCAGCCAGGGCCGGCGAGCAGGGGAGAGGCTTCGCGGTCGTGGCGGAGGAAGTGGGTAATCTGGCTAAGACGAGCCGGGACATGGTCGAGGGCATTCACGCGAACATAGTGGAGGTCGAACGCCAGAGTAATGAGCTGAACAAGTTTATCCAGGCCTCCGATGAAGTGATGCTCTGCAATATCGAGAGCATCGAGCAGACAGGGCGGTATTTTGATGATGTGAAGAGAAGCGCAGCCGGCACTGCACAGGTGCGGGAAGCGATTGAAAACGCGGTGGAACGGAACCGCACCTATGTGCAGAAAGTAGAAGATTCTCTTGTCGGGACGGCCGGTATCTACAGCGACATCATCGACAAGATGGATATCGACGACAGTAAGAAAGGGGTACTGATCGAGACTTTTCAGAATATTATCGAGCAGGCGATCGCCGTGGTGGCAGAGATGCCGTGAGGTGCGGAACGCGACAATAACGTGATGAAATGACGTTGGGACAGAAGGACATTCTTATTATTACAATAGGTCTGTCCTTTTGTCGTTATGCGGGGTGAACGCCTGCGCTTATGACCGGTGGCCATAATCACGATTGTGGTTGCTCAAGGCTTTTCAAGATCGGTTCGATATATTTCCGATCCGAAATGTCGTAGGATGTGGAGATCATGCGGATCATTTCCTGGTCTGCATCTGTCTTGTTCTTTTTTGATTGCAGTGTTTTTAGAAACAGCTTCATCATAAGCTTTGACGACACGGACATTTTTTCGTAATTTAGTCCGCCGGGACAATAGAACACGCTGACCTTTTTGAATTGTTCCTCCGTAAAATTCTGCCTGAGAGCCGTCTGGACTTCCGGATTTTCGAGCGGACTTGCGCCGACGCAGAATACGATCAGTTTCTTGCCGGCCCATCCGTCCATGTTATCTTTGAACCAATTAAGCTTGCTGATGCTGCCTGCGCAGGCCGAGCCCCCGAAAATAATTGCCTCGTAGCCGGTCAGATCTTTCTTTTTTGCCACGGACAGTTCCATAAGATCGGTCTTGGCTGCCTGCGAGATCCATTCGGCATAGCGCCTGGTAAATCCTGTCTGTGAGTTGAATATTACCACTGTTTTCATGAGCGTGAGCTCCTTTTCTTTATATTTCTTTATTATTCGTTATATTCTTCATTCCCGCGAGCAATGAGCCAAGTACCGTGCTTGCACGAGTATTTGGCGAA
>CAJUQJ010000061.1 GCA_910588215.1 uncultured Lachnospiraceae bacterium | reverse complement strand
AACCCTTGAATAATGGATATTTTCTAAGTCACCTATTCCAACTATTCAACAGATGGTGGAGACACGTAAGTTCGGCGGCTATCAGTCCAATACCGACCAGTTTGTTGCCTCAGTGGATGAGTTTCTGCAGTCATTGTAGCACAAGCAGCAGATGTGAGATGTGCAGCAGATGTTTGGACAGTGGAAAAGGTATGGTTGTATCATGATGAAGATATTGGTGATCGGTCCCAGTGAGACGAGGGCCAGGGGCGGGATGTCGGCAGTGATCCGGGAGATCCGGGAGAGTGAGTTGTTGAAAACAGAGTTTGAGATCGACACATTTGCCTCTTATATAGACGGCTGCCTGATCGTACGACTGCTGTATACGGTATGGGGTTGTCTGCGCTTTGTGTTTTGCAGTCACAGGTATGACCTGTTTCATCTTCATACTGCAGAACGAGGCAGTACTTTTCGCAAATATTTCTATTTGCGGTGGGCAAAAAGGACAGGCAAAAAGGTGATCGTGCATATTCATGGGGCGGAATATCTGACTTTCTATGACGGGCTTGGGCGCCGGGGCAGGCAGGTGGCAGATGCTTTTTTTAAACAGGCGGATCTGGTCCTGGCATTGTCGGAGAGCTGGAAGAGGGAACTGGAGGCGCGCTTTGGCGTTGATACGTGCAGAACATTGTACAACGGGGTAGATACAGAGAAGTTCCGGGAAGCAGTGACGGAAGTTGCGGTTTGCCGGCATTCTTTTCTGATGTTGGGAAGGCTTGGCGTCCGCAAAGGGGTGTATGACCTGATCGATGCGGTGGAGCTGGCCAGCAGGGAGGATCCGGCGCTTACTGTCTGTATCGCGGGGGATGGGGAAGTGGAGAAAGTGCGGGAACTGGTAGCAACGAAAGGACTGGAGCGGCATATCAGTGTGTCCGGCTGGATTGATGAAACACAGAAACTGGAATATCTGAAAAAGGCTGCAACGCTGGTGCTTCCTTCCTATTATGAGGGATTGCCCATATCTGTATTGGAGGGTATGGCGGCGGGCAAGGCTGTCATCAGCACGAAGGTGGGGGCACTCCCGGAGGTAGTAGGCGACGGGAACGGCATTCTGGTAGCACCTGGTGATGTAGAAGGACTGGCGGCGGCGATGCTTAAGTGCAGCGGGGATGTATCGTTGCTGCAGAGGATGTCCGGGAATAATCTGCGACGGGCAAAAGAGGTTTTTGACGTGCGGCGGATGCATGAGAAGTTGGGCATGTATTATAAAGAGGCGGTGAATAAGGAGAGAATGTGATCATGGAAAGAAGAAAACCGCTGATCAGTGTTGTCATACCGGTCTATAATGTGGCTCCCTATATCAGACGATGTCTCGATTCCATAGCGATGCAAAGTTATCGGGAATTGGAGATCATTGCGGTGGATGATGCGTCTACGGACGACAGCGGCGCGATCTGTGACGCGTATGCGGTGTCGGAGATGCGGCTGCAGGTGGTGCATTTTCCGCAGAACAGGGGACCTTCTGCAGCCAGAAATGAGGGAATCCGCAGAGCGGTAGGGGCGTATATCTGCTTCATAGATGCAGACGACCGGGTGGAGCCTGTATTTTTGGAAAGGCTCTATGAAAGTTTGAGGGAGACGGAGGCAGATGTCAGTGTCTGTGGCGCCGACGGTATTCGGCTGGCGGGTGGGCCGGCAGGCGTCTTTTCCGGGCAGGAAGCGATCGAATGCATGGCCAGGGAGATTCCCTTTAATTATGTGCCCTGGGCGAAACTCTATGCGGCGGCGCCGGTGAAAGCCGGCCTGTTTGATGAGCGGATTTATTACAGTGAGGATATTCTGTTCCTGTATGAGCTGTTTCAGCGCGTGAAGCGTGTCAGTTATGTGCCGGATATTCTCTACCATTACAATAACGACAGAGAGGACAGTCAAGTGCACAGTGGTGTGAGTGACAGAAAGTTTACGGCACTTAAGGTACATGACTATGTCTGTGACGATGCAGGGCAGCATTTTCCGGTGGCGGCTCTTTATTTCCGGCGTTTATCGATTGATGTAGATTCGCGTTGGGCCATGCTGACAGTGGAGTCGGATATGGAGAAAAGACAGATCTTTGCCATATTGAAAAGATTGCAAGATCATATCAGAAGACACTATGACAGGCGTGCATTGTGTCTTCTGCCGGAGAGAAAAAGCCGGGTGGCAGTGTGCACGCTGCGCGTCAGTGCCACACTCTTTTGGGGTATGGCCTGTGTCTATAAACACATTAAGTCATGGGCTTGACGATGCTTTGAGCCGTGCTGCTGCAAGGATATAGCATGCCGGGTCGTTGTGTTTGGAATCATGTTACAGAAGCAAGGAGGGAGTGGCATGAAGCAGGAAGAACCGTTGATCAGTGTGATCGTGCCGGTTTACAATGTGGAGGCGTATCTGGAGAGATGTCTGGCATCCATAGCGGCACTGACTTATCTCAACAGGGAAGTCATTCTAATAGACGATGCTTCTACGGACGGCAGCGGATGCATCTGCGATCGGTGGGCGAATCTGGACGATCGGTGGCAAGTGATACATCTGCCGCAGAATAAGGGTTTGTCTGCGGCCAGGAATGAAGGTATCTTCAGGGCGAAGGGACAGTTTATCACATTCATTGATTCCGATGACCATGTGGAACCGGAGTTGTTGCGAAAGCTCTATGATGTGCTGTCACAAAGTGGGGCAGAAGTGAGTGTCTGTGGTACCGACGGCCTGGGGACGGGCAATGAGCCGGCCCATATCTATACCAGGAAGGAGGCGGTATATGCAATGGCCAGACGCAGTCCTTTCCTGTGGACAGCCTGGGGGAAACTCTATCCGGCAGCATTGTGCAAGAAGTACGCTTTTGACGACAGCAGTCTGTGTAGTGAGGACTTGCTTTTTTTCTATCAGATCCTGGGAGAGGTCGGGCAGATCGGGTACGTGCCGGACAGGTTGTACCACTATGTATACAGGGTAGGCAGCCAGGTCAACAACGGCATTGACGAGAAGCGGTGCACGGTGCTTAGCGTTCTGGATCATATTTGTGCAGATGCTTTAGTCAGATTTCCGGAGATGGCGGACGGTTTCAGGCAGATAGCGTTGGACACGGCAGTTCGTCTTGGGATGCAGGCTGTGGAAGCGGGGCGGGCGCAGAAGGATCTTTTCGGCTATCTGCGGCGATTCCAGGCTCATGTCAGGCGGCATTTTAGCCTGAGCGCTCTGCGGATCTGTCCTCATGGAAAAGGGGTAGTGGCGCAGCTTCTGCTGTATTGGAGCAAGACGGCGTTCTGGTGTATGGCTGTTGCCTATAAGCATGTCAAACCGTGGAAGCAGGGTGGTAATACGTATGGAAAGAACTGAAAATACAGTAAGAAATGTAGCTTTTTCCATGCTCAGTGAAGGCATGCTGGCGGTACTGAAATTTGTATCCCGTTTTGTTTTCGTGCATATCCTGGGCAAAGAGTATCTGGGACTGGACGGTCTTTTTACCGATATCCTGACGGTGCTGTCACTGGCGGAGCTGGGATTTTCTGTCTCTATCACTTACAGTCTATACCGTCCGGTGGCCGAGGGGGATACGGAACTGATCAAGTCTTTGATCCGGTTGTACCGCCGTGTGTATCAGATTGTTGGAGTGACGGTTTTGGCGGTGGGCGCCTCACTTACGCCTTTTCTTGATTTTTTTGTCAAAAAGATGCCGGAGGATATTTCGCATATTCCCTTGATCTATCTGTTGAATGTGCTCAATACCGGCGTTTCTTATTTTTTTGTCTATAAGTCCACGCTGTTGTTCGTGTATCAGAAGAAATATATCGATACCATGATCCGTGCCGGGGTGACGTTGCTTGTCAATGCGGTGCAGATCGTGGTACTTGTTGTGAGCGGTGATTATCTGTATTATCTTTATATTCTGGTGATCGGTACGCTGCTGCAGAACGTGGCTGTGGCAGTGAAGACGGACCGACTCTATCCTTATCTGCGGGAAAAAGAAGTGCGGCCGCTGCCGGGGGAGATCCGGCAGGATATCCGTCGCAATGTGAGTGCCATGGTACTGAACCGTGTAGGAGCAGCGGTAGTGTTCAGTACAGACAATATCCTGATCTCCAAATTCGTGGGTATCGTTACTGCCGGACTGTACTCAAATTATGTGATGATACGTGGCTTCCTGAATCTGATGATCAATGCACTGTTCAATGCTCTTACGCCTGCATTGGGCAATCTGATCGCTATGAACAGGGAAGAAGGAGGAAGCAAGGCGTTTAGGCAGCTGAATTTCTTCGGGGCGTGGTTGTTTGGGTGGATGAGTATCTGTCTGCTGTGGCTCTACGATCCTTTTATCACACTTTGGCTGGGAGAGGGGTATTTGCTACCCCGTCCGGTGGTATTGTTGATCGTCATCAACTTCTATCTGAACAGTATGCGCATCCCGGTTGCGAAAACCAGGAGCGTGATGGGGCTGTTCTGGGATGAACGTTATAAGTCGATCCTGGAAGCCATACTCAATCTGGTGGTATCAGTGATCTTAGCAAAGCGCTGGGGTGTTGCAGGGATTCTCACGGGCACCTTGATCAGTTCGGTGGCGCTGCCTTTCTGGATCGAGCCGCGTGGATTATACCGGTATGGACTGAAGCAGCCCTGTAGTGTGTACTTTCTGCGCTATCTTATGCAGCTGCTTGTGACGGTGAGCGCCGGGGCGTTGACCGGGCTGCTGTGCCGGCTGACCGGGGAGGGAGTTTGGGGATTTCTGGGAAAGGGGATGGTCTGTCTGGTGATCCCCAATGGGGTTTACCTTGGGGTTTACGTACGCACAGAGGAGTTTCAGGAACTGTGTAAACTGGGAAAGAAACTGCTGTCATGGCGATAGGTTTTGACGGGGAGATCATAACAGGACGCCGCGTTTGTTGCGAACGGGCGTTTTTTTGTCATGAACGAAAGAAAAGAATAGAAACAGGCGGGATTAACAAACAGGCATTATCAGCCGATAATAATACTATGGAGGTTGATGATAGGCTGCCGGATGAAAAGGAGTTCATCCGGATATGACAAGGAGGTTACAATTCATGCAGATCAGAGCAAATGCGAACGAGAATCAGGTGGTCCATGTCAGCAGTGCGGCTCGAGACAGAGCACAGGAGAGAGCAGGCATAAACGGACAAGAGAAGCAGAAGAGAAGTACCATTTTCATGGGGGATCTGAACGTTAAGAAGGATCCGATCACTCAGCGTAAATTGTATGCGCAGCAGAAGGCATTGAAGATAGTGAGCAATGCCTGGGAAGGCGACCGGAAGATTGATAACAGTATCTTGGATATCCGGCATAAACTGTCCCAGCTGCAGGATGAATATGTGGAGAATCTTGGGGTGATCGATGCGGGCGATGCCCAGAAGGAGATGCTGCGCCAGCAGTATGGTGTGGCGGCGGATTCCCAGGAACAGAAGGATCTGGAACTGCTCCAGAAGAAAGAAGATGCCATGCATCACCCGGACGAGGTTTCTCTGACCGAGGAAGAGGAGGCCCGGCTGAAAGAGATAAACGGTCGTCTTCCCGATACGAAGGAAGAGGCATTTCTGCTGCAGCGTAAGCAAGATGCGGAGAAATTCGGGCTTGAAGTAACGTGGACCGAGGAAGAGGAAGCGTTGCTGAAGGAGATGGAGGGAATCCCCCTGACGGAGTATCAGGAGCGTTGTCTGAACATTGACAAACATCAGAGGATTTATGAGCAGAAGAATGATATCATTGAGGATCAGATCATAGCTTATAGTGGTTCCATTCGTGCTATGAAGCTGGAACGGCTGAAATTTCATGAGATGACAGATGCTCAGAAGAAGGCTGAGGATGTGATGGAAGCGGCCGGTAAGGAGATCATTGGCATGTTGATGGAAGAAGCCAAAGATCACGTGGATGAGGAGATGGACGAGAAGAAAGAAGAGGCCGAGGAGAAAGCGGAAGAGAAAGCAGAACAGGAAGAGAAGATCGAGGATAGAAAAGAGGACGAGGCAGCGTTGGAGGAACGGATCGACGAGGCCCAGGTGAAGAGAGAAGAGCAGGAAGAATTACGCCGCGACTCCGAAGAGCGTTCCAGAGAGGAGTCGGTTCTGCTTGACGATATTTTGGAAACCGGCAGAGGGCAGGGCAGCCTTTCCGACGTGCAGCTGGATGTGAAGAAGATGCTGCATAAGATGAAGCTTCTGGAAGAAGATCTGAAGGGAAGTATTGTGGATGAAGAGAGCTGACCGGGAGGAGCGCAGGAAGTCGGTGCAGTGATGTTAAGCGGCCGGCGGCTGCCAGGAAAGCGGCCGGGAAGACAGGAGCGTAATAACGGCATACGAGAGGAATTATGTATTCAGGGATATTGCAGGCACAGCCAGCAATATCCACGTAGAGGTAAACATGAATATTGCAGTTTGTGATGATGAGGTAAGAGGGAGAGAAAGGATTCGAACCTTACTTGAGAAAGAATTTTCTCAGGCACAGACATGTGAATTTGATTCAGGGATGAAATTGATAGAAAATGTAAAAGAAGGATACCGGCCGGATATCGTGTTGCTTGATATCGCAATGGAAGGCATGGACGGTATGGAGACGGCAAGGCGTTTAAGGAAGCTTGTGGACGCAATCCTGATCTTTGTGACGGGCGTGAGAGAACAGGTTTTCGATGCCTTTGATGTGGGCGCATTCCATTATCTTATGAAACCGATCGATGAGGATAAGATGCGGGAAGTATTGCGGCGCGCCGTGCAGGAAGTCGAGAAGAGGCAGTGCGGCCCACGGTATCTTTTGGTGAAGGCGGAGGGAAGCCACCGCAGAATACCGGTGGAGGATATCCTCTATGTGGAAAACAGCGGGCGTAAGGTGATCCTGCATACGAAGACGGAATGTCTGGAATACTATGAACGGATGAACCACTTACAGGAAGTGCTTGGGGACGGATTCTATCGCTGCCACAGAGGGTATCTGGTGGCGCTGTCTGCTATTACCGGCTATGACCATGAGAGCATCACCGTTAGCTCGGGGGATCAGATCTATCTGGCGAAACAGAAGTACGGTGAGTTTGTGAAATTGTACTGCCGTTATTTGAAAGAGTAGGGAAGCTGCAATGATAACTTGGAAGGAGCGGCAGTATGGTAGGGGATTTGCTCAATCTGATCGAGTATTTATCGAAAGCATGGCTTTTGTTATATTTCTGTAAAGACAGTATCATGGTAAAGGAGAAGTATCGTTCCGCAGGGAAGGTACTTTTTTTCTTACAGGCATTTCTGACAGGGTACTGGCTTTCTGCCTCCGCGTGGTTCAACAGCCTACTTTATGGCAATGCAGACGGGATGGTCATGGACAGCAGCTACAGTATCATTAAACTTGTGATCGTCCTGGTCTGCAGCTTCTTTGTCATGGATCTGTTCTATCAGGGGAAAAGGCTTTGCAAATTGTACCTGTTGTTAGTATTTTATGCGGTACAGGAGATGGTCAAATTTACACTGCACAGTGTCTGGTCACTCACTATGCTGGGACTGATCGATCATCTGAGCGAATTGGTCATGGCGGAGGAGATCAATCTGGAGCAGTTTATGACGATCACAACATTTCTGCAGGACTATAGTATGTGTGTCTATCTGGCAGGCTGCCTGGCGTTCACGTATGGAACACTTCGCGTGTACCGGCACTATCTGATAGTTTCAGGACCGGTAGATGAGATCAGCAGGCAAGGGCTTTGGTTTCTGATGTTGACGCCGATGGTCACCATGGCCTTTGATGTGTACTGGCGGATATCCTTTTACAGACAGCAGGGGACGGAAGTGGAATTCCTGTATGAAAAGCACGGCAGTATGTATGTGATGGTGCCGGTGATCGCCCTTTTGTGTTTGGCCTGCATTGTCTTCAGCCGCAGGATCTACAGTGAACTGGTGCGTACTGAGATGCAGAAGAATGACCTGCTGTTCTACAAACAGCAGCTTGCGGATATGACAGATCATGTGAAAGAGTTGGAGCAGCTGTATGACGGGATTCGCAGGATGCGGCATGATATTAATAATTATGTGGCAGATATGGAGCAGCTGCTTCGAGAGAGTACCAAAGAAGGGCGACTGCCAGATCAGGTCAGACAGGAAGCGGACGGATATCTGCGTCATATGCAGCAGGCAGCGGACAGACTTTCCCTGCAATTTGCTACGGGGAATCCGGTGACGGATGTCATCTTAAATCGGAAGGGCCAGATCTGTGAGCAGGAACACTTGACACTGGAAGGAGAGTTGTTCTTTCAGGCAGAATTAGGAATTGAGGCTTTTGATCTGGGAATCCTGCTTAACAATGCACTTGACAATGCCATAGAGGCCTGTCGGAAAATATCGGCGGATAGAGAACGGCTGATTCGATTTCGAGGGTATGCGAAGGGAAGAATGTATTTCGTTGTGGTGGAGAATACGTATGACGGTATAATCCTGCCATCAGGGGCGGACAGCCTGCAGACTACCAAAACGGACAAAGACAGACACGGGTTTGGCATACGCAATATACGAAGCTGTGTGGAGAAATATTACGGAACGATGCAGTATGAGGCAGAGGAAGGGAAGTTTGTACTGACGATCATGCTGCAGGGAAAAGAGTTCTGTTCATGACGAAAAATAGCGCAGTTGGTTACAATTCCCTTCACTTTACGGAAATACGAACGATATACTTAATGTGAAGAGAACGGAATTGCTTACTTCACAATGTGCAGACAGAAGGGAGACGACCTATGAGAATTCCAAGAAATTATTCCAGTGCGTTGCTGAGTGGGAGAAACAGAACAGGCGGCAGCTATTCTTTGTTACAGAGCGCTCTTAGCAGAACCAGTAGAGGCAGGAGATTGAGTAGCAGGAACGCGCAAGTGTTAAGCGGACTGCGACAGAAGAACAATATTTTTAACAACGCGGTGCTGGGGACGGCTGATCAGCAGAAACTATATTATAATATGAAGTATCATGCGCAGCAGGTCTGTGAGTATGGAGACAAACTTGCGGACGAGAGCAAGACATCCCTTTTTGCCAAGGCGAAGGAGAGTGGCAGTAATGCGGAGATCGTGGCGAATATCAAGGGACTGGTGAGTCAGTATAACAGTATGCTGGGCAATCTGCGGGAATCCGGGACGAGGACAGACAATAATTACCTGTCACAGTTAAACAGCATTACCGGTATGAACAGTTCCGAGTTGGCTTCTTGTGGTGTGACCAGGAAGATGGACGGAACACTTGAGGTAGATGATAAGAAGCTGGCGGCAACGGATCTGACGACGCTTGAGAAGGTGTGGGGCGGCAAGAGCGGTTTCGCTGGGCGTGCAGCTTTGTGGGCGGATTCTGTGGAGACTACCGCAGAGCGCAGTATGGATGCGCAGGCAAGCAGCAGCTATAGCAAGTTGTTTAATGATTATGGGAGCAGGGGGAATTATTTTAATTTCTTTGGCTGAGAAAGTCATGGGCTTTATATGTTACAGTTTGCGGCTGGTTAGGCCGTGACTGTAACGATTGCTTTTATCTTAATACAATTTTTACATTCCGTTTATTGTTTTCAGACAGCTTCTGCGTTATAGTAACAAAGGATATATAAAGTGAGAACTTTTTATATCGTATGTTGTTATAACAGACAGAAGTTGTTTTTTTTATCATATTTTTAGGAACGGAGGATAAAGACTCAATGACGGCAAATCCCTTTTTTCCACTGGATGAAATGAGTGTGGAATCCAATGAAACGGAGATGATGATATATCCCCAGGTAGATCAGTCGATTTATGAGAGAAGACGGCAGATGGTAGATACGGTGGTAGATTATAAGGAGATGAGAATGCGTTACAGTTGTGCCATCAAGGAGGTGCGCACGAAGTTCGATGTGCTGAATTCGGAATTTAATGTGCGCTATCAGCGCAATCCGATCACATCCATCAACTCCCGCCTTAAGAGTAGTACAAGCATTATGCGTAAGCTGGACGGCAAGAATGTTGATTTTACGTTGGACAATGTGGAGAAGTATCTGTTCGACGTGGCCGGAATCCGGGTGGTATGTTCTTATGTGGACGACATCTATATGCTGGCCCAGGCGCTGGCGAAGCAGGATGATATCACGGTGCTTAAGGAGAAGGATTATATCAAGAATCCCAAGCCTAATGGGTATCGCAGCTATCATATGATCGTCAGCGTACCTGTATTCTTCTCTGACAGGACGAAGAATATGGCAGTGGAGGTGCAGATTCGGACGATCGCTATGGATTTCTGGGCAAGCCTTGAGCATCAGCTTAAGTATAAACAGAAGGTGCCGAACCAGCAGGAAATCGTGCGGCAGCTGAGTGATTGTGCAGAACAGATTGCATCCGTAGACAAGCAGATGTGGCAGGTACGCCAGCAGATTGAACTGTCCGAGGATATCCCGACAGAAGAGGAGATTCTGTTGGAAAAGCTGAGCAGGATCGATATAGCGATCAACGAGTAGAGGGTTTCTTTTGGCATGATTTGGGATTGCAGGAGCCAGGGGAATCCATTATACTGAACATAGAAAAGCCGTGGATTATGGCAAAACAGATAAAGTGACACGAAAGGAATTGAAAATGTGATGGAAGACAGGAGGAATCTGCCGGAGGCATTCCGTATGAGGATGAAAAGACTTCTCGGCACGGAATGGGAAGCGTTTCAGGCAAGCTATGATAAGGAACGTTCTTACGGGCTGCGCAGGAATCCGTTGAAGTCTTCCGGGGAGAGATTTATGGCTCAGATGCCTTATACTTTGGAGAAAGTAAGCTGGGCAGAAGAAGGATATTACTATCAGGCAGAGGAACAGCCGGGTAAGGATGTGCTGCATGAGGCAGGGGTCTATTATATCCAGGAGCCGTCTGCGATGGCGGTAGTGGAGATCCTGGATCCGCAGCCGGGCGAGCGTATTCTGGATCTGTGTGCGGCGCCAGGTGGTAAAAGTACACAGATTGCCGGACGGATGCGGGGAGAAGGACTGTTAGTCGCCAATGAAGTGATTTACGACAGGGCCAGAATCCTCTCCCAGAATGTGGAGCGGATGGGGATCAAAAACTGCGTGGTATGCAGTGAGGATCCGGAACATATGACGGAACTTTTTCCGGGATTTTTTGACAGGATCGTGGTGGACGCTCCCTGCTCCGGAGAGGGAATGTTTCGCAAGGATCAGACAGCGGTGGAACAATGGAGCAAGGAGCATGTGCGGATGTGTGCCAACAGACAGCTGACGATTCTCAAAGCAGCGGCCAGATGTCTCAAACCGGGCGGCGTACTGGTCTACTCTACCTGCACTTTTGCACCGGAAGAAAACGAAGGGACCATCAGCAGATTTATAGGAGAGCGGGAAGATTTTTTCCTGGAGGAGGTACCTTGTGATGGGACTTTTGCACCCGGACAGACTGAGTGGGCTATGCAGCCTGCACCGGGACTTGCATATACCATGCGGTTATGGCCTCATCGCCTACGGGGAGAGGGGCATTATATTGCCAGACTTCGTCGACAGGGAAGCCTGGACGGTGTATTTCCCGGGCAGTCTTGTGACAATAGGCGGAAGAAGTCTGGTAAGGACCGCCGCCATGCAGGTGCAGGGCAAAAGGATCCGACAGAAGTCCTGCAGGAGTTTCTTGTAAAGGAACTGGGGCTTGCAGAGGACTGGTTGACGAAGCAGGGCGGGATCGTGTCGCAGTTTGGAGAACAGCTTTATCTCGTGCCGGGGGATATGATCTCGATGGAGGGAATCAGGGTGCTCCGACCGGGTCTGCATTTGGCAACGGAGAAGAAGAACCGTTTGGAGCCGGCTCACTCACTGGCTCTTGCATTGACGGCAGTAGAGACAGAGCGGATCCTGGAGTTGACACATGAGGAAGCGGTCTGTTATCTGCGCGGTGAAAGTGTGCTCCGTACTGCACAAAAGGGGTGGACATTGTTGACTTACAGCGGATATCCGCTGGGATTTGGCAAGGCTGCAGGCGGTCAGATGAAAAATCATTATCCGAAGGGCTTAAGAAAGTTTCTGTGATCATAAATGCAGACTACCGGTTAGGAGGATGACTTATTGGGCGATCGCTGCATGATACAAAAATGATGCAATTATGATGCAAAAATGATGCATAAAATGTCGAAAAATAGAAAGGTTCGCCCTTGTAAAAAAATTCTGCGTGGAATATACTAGATAAGGAACTCATTTTAATAAGTCAAGGAGTGCTGTATATGCTGTTTTCCAGTGTAGAATTTTTATTCCGGTTTCTGCCGGTTTTTATGATATTGTATCTGATCATTCCTGCCAAATATCGCAATATTGTATTGTTGGTTGGAAGCCTTATATTTTATGGAGTGGGAGAACCGTATTTTGTTCTGCTGCTTATTTTTTCTATTGCAGTCAACTTCTGTCTGAGCAGGTATATGTTCTGGGAGCCGAAGACTCCCATACAGAATCGCGCGCAAAGAAGACAGCGGCGGCGTAAGGCGGCGCTGATCCTTTCTCTGCTATTTGACTTTTGTATGCTATTTCTATTTAAATATTGGGATTTTGCGGCGAGCAGCATAAACCATCTGGCAGGGAAGGAATTGATTCCCTTGTTGGCGCTGGCATTACCGCTTGGCATAAGTTTCTATACTTTTCAGATGGTATCCTATCAGGTGGATTGCTATCGGGGGCTGATACGCAAGCCGGTAGATTTTGTCTCATTTGCATCCTACGTGAGTATGTTTCCGCAGCTGATCGCGGGGCCGATCGTTCGGTATGATGAGATAGCCGATCGGATGAAAAGCCGGCGTATGCGTATCCGGAATCTGGAAAACGGACTCAAACTTTTTACACTGGGACTTGGGCTTAAAGTGCTTTTGGCCAATCAGATTGGGACACTCTGGAATACGATCATGTCCGCAGGTGCAGGAGAATTACATCCAGCGGTAGCCTGGTTGGGAGCAGCGGCCTATTCCTTTCAGATCTATTTTGATTTCTGGGGATATTCAGTGATGGCGATGGGGCTTGGTAAAATGCTCGGATTCAGGATCCCGCAGAATTTTGACAGTCCCTATGCCTCCAGATCCGTTTCGGAATTCTGGCGCCATTGGCATATTACGTTGGGCAGATGGTTTCGCGAGTATGTCTATTTTCCACTAGGAGGAAACCGGAAAAACCGGGTGAGAACCGTATGTAATCTTTTTATCGTATGGGCTCTTACCGGACTGTGGCATGGGGCTGACTGGAATTTTGTATTATGGGGTCTGTTATTTTTTGTGATCCTTACGATCGAGAAGAATAGCTACGGCAAGAGATTGGAACGGACTAAAGTGATCGGCCGGCTCTATACGCTGGCGATCATTCCAATAACATGGGTTGTGTTTGCCATTACAGATATAAGACAACTGGGAGCATATCTTGGCAATATGTTCGGCATACAACAAACAGGTGTTATGGTTGGTATCCCACAGCTTCTGCGTTATCTGCAGGAGTATGGAATCTTGCTGACGGTATGCATTTTGTTCGCTACCCCCTTTCCGATCAGGTGGTATCATAAGTGGAAAGATAGATGGTTTGTGGTAATACTGATGGTAGCGATATTCTGGTTCTCGGTGCGTGAAATCATGGTTGGGAGCAATAATCCGTTTCTGTATTTCAGATTCTGATTAAAATATATGTTTCCAAATATCCATTTCAGGTTATAGTGGGATGATGGTAGTTTACTATCTACAATAAAAGATAAATAGCATAAGATATGAATGATGAGTGATGATTCAATTGAGGAAATGATAACGAATGAAAAAAAAGAAGCAGAAGCAGCAGCAAAGAAAACAAACAGGACAGCAGACGAGTTTAGCACAGAAGAAGCAGCAGACAGAGCAGCAAACGCGTTTGGTACAGAAGCAGCAGACAGGACAACGAAAACAGTCATTACGACAGTCTGAATCGCAAATGCCTAAAAGACAGAAACGTGACTGGCGAGCATATTTATATAACTGCCCTTATTTATTGCTGATTACTTTGACTACTTTGGCAGTAATGTTTATCTCGGATGAGATTGGCATTAGTGCTGCAGTGAGAGATACACAGATGTTTGTTAGCAGATCGTATGCCAAAATGCCTGGAGAACAGGGGGTGTTGGAAGCAGATGTGCACAGTTCTATGCTGGAAGATAATGGAAAAACGAGTGATATTGAAAACTTAAATAAAGTGGGTAACGAAGATGTTGTAAAGAATGGTAAAGACACTGCCGATATCGGAAAGACAGATGAGATACAGACAAATGTAGCGGCTGGTATTGGCGATGGCAGCGAAGCGGAAAGTTTTGATGAAGAGACTGAAGTGAAAGCGGGAAATGCAGGAATACGCAAGGATAACAGTGACGATTTACAAAACGACGACAGACATCAGAGTGAACATGGTGGTTTGAAAAACGGCGTAGAAACGGAAGATGTACCGAAGGGGGTAACTGATTTTGAATTTTATGAGCCTGTGCAGATAGAATCTCGTTACTATAAGGATGCAGGAAAAGTTGCATTGACAACAGTATATCCTTACACAAAAGAAAACACCAGTTATTTTGATAATGCGGCTTTTCTGGGAGATTCCAGGACACTGGGGATTTCGGATTATGCAGGATTGGAGAATACGGATTTCTACTGTGACAGTGGTATGACGATCTTTAGGATTCTGGAAGATGAAGTCACTTATCAGAAGACCGGCAGCAAGGTCAGGATGACGGAGGTATTGCAGACGAAGCAGTATGGAAAGATCTATATCATGCTGGGTATGAATGAGTTGGGATATGGTGATACGGAGATGTATCTGGATCAGTATCAGCAAGTGCTGCAACAGATTCGGGAATGGCAGCCGGAGGCAGTCATCTATATTATGGCAAATCTCCATGTCAGCAGAGAAAAGAATAATATGGAGACAGAGTTCAATAATATTAATATCAATGACAAGAACGCTGCGTCGGCGTCCCTGGCAAACGGAACAGATGTTTTCTATCTTGATGTCAATCCGGTCTTTACGGATGAAGAAGGGTATCTGAAATCGGAACTGACTTTTGACGGCGTCCATCTTTATGCAAAGCATTATGATGCCTGGCGGGAGTTCTTGCTGGAGCATGCTGTGGATTTGCCGAAGAGCCAGATATCGGAGGCCGAACAGAGAACAGATACAGGTTCCGGGATCGGTAAAGCAGCGCAGGAGAATCCTTGAGGAGACGCAGGAGAATATATGGCGTGATACTGTGTGATGTAAGGAGTATACATGGAAGGCAGAGAAATTCGTTTGAACAAATACCTGGCAGACTGTGGAATTTGCTCCAGGCGGGATGCGGATAAGCTGATTGCGCAGGGCGTGGTGACGGTCGAGGGCAGGACTGCCCAGATGGGCATGAAGATAACCGGGCGAGAGAACATACTGGTCCTGGGTAAGAAGATAACAAGCCGGGATCGAACGGTAGTGCTGGCATATTATAAACCAAGAGGTGTGGTCTGTACGGAACGGGATGTTCATGCAGAGAAAATAGTAATAGATGAAATCAAGTATCCGGTACGTGTCACTTATGCGGGCAGATTGGATAAGGAGTCAGAAGGATTGCTGCTGATGACAAATGACGGTATGCTGATCGATGCCATGATGCGCGGTGCAAACGGTCACGAGAAAGAATATATAGTTAAGGTTTCTAAGGAGTGGACAAGTAAGGCACTGGACTGTCTTCGGCAGGGGGTGTGGCTGGAAGAAATGAGGGTCAGTACAAGGCCATGTGAAATAGAACAGATCGGTCCGAAGACGATTCGTATGATACTGACACAAGGACTCAATCGGCAGATACGGCGTATGTGCAAAACACAGGGGTATGAGGTCACCTCACTGAAAAGAACACGTGTTATAAATATTGTTCTTGACAAATTAAAGCCTGGAGAATACAGAGAATTGTCGCGAGAAGAGATGCAAGAACTGTATGAACACTGTGGCATGATGCAGAATGGAACGTCCCGGGCAAAGTAATACAAGATATATGCAATATTAAAGAACGGCAGGTATTTTATATGAAAGAAACAGATAACAATCGCATGAAAGAACTGGTCGCGGTTCTGAATCAAGCAGCAAGGGCATATTACGCGCAGGATACAGAGGTCATGAGTAACTTAGAATATGACCGTCTGTATGATGAACTGACGGAATTAGAGAACAGAACAGGTGTTACTCTTGCGAACAGTCCTACGGTAACCGTAGGTTATGAAGCGGTGGATGAGCTGCCGAAGGAGAGACATGAACGCCCGATGCTCTCCCTTGCCAAGACGAAGAGCAGGGAGGAACTACGTGATTGGCTGAATGGGAAGGAGGCAGTGCTTTCCTGGAAGCTGGACGGATTGACGATCGTACTGACTTATAACGGAGGGAAACTGATCAAGGCCGTGACGAGAGGAAACGGGGAAGTGGGGGAGGTCATTACCAACAATGCCAGAGTTTTTAAGAATGTGCCTTTGTCGATTCCTTATCAGGGGGAACTGGTTCTGCGGGGAGAGGCAGTGATCAGCTACAGTGAATTTGAGCGTATCAACAGTGAGATTGAAGATGTGGATGCAAAGTACAAGAATCCCCGGAATTTGTGCAGCGGTTCTGTGCGGCAGTTAAATAATGAGATCACTGCCAGACGAAATGTCAATTTCTATGCATTTAATCTTGTAAAAGCGGAGGATATGAGCAGTGATGATCTCCGGGCGCAGCAGTTTGCCTTTTTACAGGAACAGGGTTTTGACGTGGTAGAATACAGATTGGTGGATCCGGACACGATCCTGGAGGAGATAGCGTATTTTGAGAATAAGATTCAGACCTATGACGTGCCGTCAGATGGTCTGGTGTTGACATACAATGATATTGCATATGGGCAATCCCTTGGAAGGACAGCGAAATTTCCGCGGGATTCCATTGCTTTTAAATGGGCGGACGAACTGCGGGAAACGGTGCTTTCGGAGATGGAGTGGAGTGCCAGTCGTACAGGGCTGATCAATCCGGTGGCGATCTTTGAGCCGGTGGAACTGGAGGGAACTACGGTCAGCCGTGCTTCGGTACACAATATCAGTATCGTAAGAGGACTGAAGCTGGGGATCGGCGATCATATTACGGTCTACAAGGCTAACATGATCATACCGCAGATCGCGGAGAACCTGACCAAGAGCGATACGCTGGAGATTCCGGCAGTGTGTCCGGTGTGCGGACAGCCTACACAGATAAGGCAGGTCAATGATGTGCAGTCACTGTACTGCAATAATCCGGACTGTGATGCCAAGAAGATCAAGGCGTTTACATTGTTTGTAAGCAGAGATGCCCTGAATGTGGACGGTTTGTCTGAGTCTACACTGGAGAAGTTTCTGGCCAGAGGCTTTCTCCATGAATTTGCGGATCTTTTTAAATTGGATCGATATGAGCAGGAAATCACGCAGATGGAAGGATTCGGTGAGAAATCTTTTGGTAATCTGATGGAAAGTATCGAGAAGGCCAGAGATACAACATTGGCGAGAGTGGTCTATGGGCTGGGCATCGAGAATGTAGGAGTGGCCAATGCAAAGATTTTATGCAGGCATTTTGGCTATTCACTGGATGCCTTGCAGAAGGCGACCGTGGAGGATCTGAACGAGGTAGACGGTGTGGGCGGTGTGATCGCGGCTGGAATCCATGAGTTCTTCCACAGACAAGATAAGACAGAGCAGCTGGAACATCTGATGCAGGAACTTCGTCTTGCCGAAGAGGTGGCGGAGGAGGGGAGTCAGACACTGGCAGGCATGTCCTTTGTCATCACCGGCAGTTTGGAGCATTATGAGAATCGAGGAGTACTTAAGGCCGAGATTGAAGCCAGAGGTGGCAAGGTTACCGGAAGTGTAACCGGGAAAACGGTCTGTCTGATCAATAATGATACGGCATCGCAGTCGTCCAAGAACAAGAAGGCGAAGGAACTGGGGGTCAGGATTATTTCGGAAGAGGATTTTATGGAGGAGTATCTGTAAGAGTGTCATAAGATTTTGTCAGGAAGTCATAGTTGATGATAAAAGAGAAAGAGCAGAAATGTTCTTTCTTTTTTTGTATAAAAATGTTTTTCGAGACTTTGATTTTATATTTTAATAGATATGGAAAAAATAATATGGCCGGTATAGAAAAATCTCATGATTTCGGCAGGAGGGAGAAAAAGATATGGCAGATGTATATGGCTATGTACGTGTCAGCACCCGCGACCAGAATGAAGAAAGGCAGCTGATCGCTTTACAGAAACTTTCAGTTGCAAAAAAAAATATATTTATGGATAAGCAGTCCGGGAAAGATTTTGACCGTCCGGCGTATAAACGTATGGTACGCCGTATGAAGAAAGATGATTTGCTCTATATTAAAAGTATTGATCGGTTAGGACGCAATTACGGTGAGATATTAGAGCAGTGGCAGATCCTCACGAAAGAAAAGGAAATTGATATTGTAGTATTGGATATGCCGTTATTGGATACCCGCCGGGGGAAAGATCTGATGGGGATGTTTCTCAGCGATATTGTCTTACAGGTATTGTCCTTTGTGGCAGAGAATGAGCGATCGAATATAAGGCAGCGTCAAGCGGAAGGGATTGCAGCCGCAAAAGCGAGAGGGGTGAGATTTGGCCGTCCGGCAATACCTTATCCGGATAATTTCTATCAAATACATCGTGATTGGAGAAACAAAAAAATAACACTCCGCCAAGCGGCCGATGCCTGCGAAATGCCTGTGGGAACCTTCTATGGAAAAGCCAGAAAATTTGAAAATATTAGTTGAGTGACAACAGGATTTGTAAAAGTGTACTTTTGCAAA
>CAJUQJ010000060.1 GCA_910588215.1 uncultured Lachnospiraceae bacterium | reverse complement strand
AGTCCATTTTTTTCGGCATTAAAATAACAGGACGGAAAATGCCATAAGTTAATGGTGCGGAAATCCTATCAGATTGCCTTACCAAAATTGGGCGTTTCAATGGGGGTTCCGCCAGCCACTTTTCTACATAATGGTTGTGGACGGGTAAAGCTGTCCGAATTGTTTTGCCGTGGTATCTCCCTCACTCCAAAGTACACACATTACTTTCAATTCTGAGTCGAAAAGTTTAATATCCATTTTTAACTCCATTCCGAAGCGTCACAAATTCTAACTGAACTTGTTCAGTTTGTTGAACTAAATTGCTCATCAGAGAATTTATTCAGCCTCATCCTCCTTCCTATAAGACTGCAGTAGTTTCTGTTTGGTTATACATTACACCTTTTTATTGGTCCGTCAACACTACCGCAGTAGTGTTAAGAAAAAATTCATATTTTTTATGTCGGATAGATATAACAATGCGGAAAATTCATGTGGAAGATAATAGAATTGTAGAATTATACTGGGAGCTAAATTAACAGGTAATTAAAGAAACCTCTTTAAAATATGGTGGGTTATGTACACATATTGCTCAAAATATTCTATCCAGCTACGAAGATAGCGAAGAATTTTTCCTACATTAACAAAAAAACAAATGGTTTTTATTGGCATAATCGATTCTGCCGTCAGTAGAACGAAAGAACCGAACGTGGGAATGGAGAGCCTAAAATGCCATTTTTCTTTATAATTAAAAACGGATATATTAAACAGATTATTGAGAAGCTTTTTGCAGAATCGTCATTCGTTATACCGCTATGAACGCATGGCGCGACAGGAACAAGCGACAGCAAAGGGAAATATCTTTTAATCATCTAACCGAAGAAAAATATCACCCTTTGAGCGCATTGAACGGACTTTTCGTAAGTCCTTACGAGGAATACCCCATCACCATATGCGGTCAGACTATTATGCTGACCAGTGGGGAATTTACGGCAAAGCCCACTTTTGTACCACCATGTACCTGCCAGTGAGCAGCTGCCGCCTAAAATAAACACAACAAAAATAATTAGTTTTGACTATTGAATTTTTTTGTATATCAGAATTGCGACAACCTCAACCGTAAGCACAATATCGTATATCCATTGAACGCAAAAAGCTACTGTATCGTAATTTATAGGTATACTATCTGATATCTTTGCAAAAAAATTAACAAGGAAAATGAATACAATCATAGAAATAATACTTGCTTTTCCAATGATTGCCCGTCCTCTTTCATCACGGGAAGATTTTATAAAAAATAAAGCAATTAGAATAATCGTAATCGGCACACCATAATATATCCCTACCAACAAGATCGGTCTATTATTTACAAGCTCATTCAATATTTCAATCACTTTTCTACCTCCGAAAAATCAAATAAATCTTCAATCGTTACATCAAATATTTTTGAAATACTATATGCCAACATCATAGAAGGATTATAGCGATTTCGTTCAAGCTGCATAATTGTTTGTCTTGAAACGCCCACCAACTCGGCAAGTTCTTGTTGCGTCATTCTTTTTGTAGCTCTATACACATGGATTTTACTTTCAAACTGATATTTATTTTTTGACAATGGCTCGCCGCCTTTCTTTGACGTACGTTATTATTTTTCGCAGATACGAGTATAACATATTTCTTACATTTTGTCGAACAAAGCTTTTAAAAACACATTGTCTGTTGTTCTTTGGTTCGGAATAGTGTGGTGCTGACGGTCTATCTCTTGTTTACGGTTGCTTGCTTCTTTACCGTACATGAACATTAAAGCCGGGATTATTGTTCATCTCATCTTTCAAGTCTACTTCATAAAGATGTTCCTGTTTGAACCCGTTCGCTTTAAATGTCTCATAATCAAAAGCTTCCAGTTCATCTACTGCCAGCTTATGAAATTCAAAGAAATTATCCCACCATTCGTAACCGCTGCCAAAGTCATTCGTAAGATACGCCTCGGCGATTTCGATGCCCATCTGCGGAGAAACATAAAAAGCTCCCATGGCAAGCACATTTACATTATTCCCGGTGATTGCGCGAAGCCCTGCCGGCACGGATTCCACAACCGCAGCATGCACATGAGGACATTTGCTTGCAGCGATATGGATACCCATACCGGTACCGCAGAAGATCAAAGCTCTCTCGTACTCTCCCTCTGATATCTTGGCACCGACTCTTAAGCCTACACGATGAAACATATTATCCGGATTATTCTCCTCCGGAGACATCGCTCCCACATCTTCGATTTCCCAGCCTTTTTTTCTTAAATGTGCAACAATCACATTCTTCAATGAGCTTCCTGAATTATCAGCCCCCACAAGAAGTTTCTTATCTTTGATCAGTTTCATATTGGCATTCTCTACAATTTTCATTTTCTTTTTCTTCCTTTCTTTTTAATTATTTCCATTCCAGCATATATCTCTGGAACTCTACAGCACGTTTTGCATCTGCATCCAACTGTTCCTCCGACGCATTCCGGCTGATATCACGCCATACTTTGATATCTGATCCGACCTGACCGCCCATGCGCACAAAAGGTTCCATAACAACCGCTTTGTCATATCCGATATCTTTCAGAGCATCCCCGATCTCGCGCCATGGCATTCTTCCCTTTCCGGGTACCATGCGGTTACATTCTCCTGTATGAAAATGGCCTAACAGTTTTCCGGCTGTGCGGATGGCATTTCCGATACTGCTTTCCTCGATATTCATGTGAAATGTATCCAACATAACTTTTACATTATCCATACCGACTTCTTTCACAAAAGCCACACCTTCCTCCGCCGTATTCAGAATATGATTTTCAAATCGATTCAGGACTTCCATCCCAAGTTCAATATCGTACTCTTTTGCCATCGGAGCGAGAATCTGCATACCTTCCACACTGTATTTCCAGTCATCCGCCTTGTCTGCTGTTGCAAAATCTACCGGCCAATATGAATACAAAGCGCCGCCCATCAAATGAGCGTCTAATCCCGCCATTGCCTCAAATGTCCTCTTGTACCACTCCAACGCTTCCGCACGAATCGCCGAGTCCGCAGATCCTATATTATGATTCCATGTGGGACCATAGCCGACTGTTATGGTGATACCATTGTCATCCGCACACTGCTTCAATGCCCGAATATTCTCCTTTGAATATTTCGGAAGCGGAGCAGCGCCTATCTCCAGAATATCAAATCCAAGTCCTGCAACCTTTTCCACATATCTCCGATAATCTGCTGCCCACTCCTTTTCCCAATATGCATAGTAAATTCCGTGTTTCATCTTTACCTCCATTCCGAAGCGCTTATTTTACAACCATTTATCATAATATTTACTTCTGCATTTCACTGTTTTGTCTGATGATTTCTTTATACCAGTCAAACGACTTCTTTTTATAACGCTTTAGGCTGCCGCTGCCATCATCTGTCCTGTCCACATAGATGAACCCATATCTCTTACTCATCTCTCCCGTAGATGCCGATATCAGGTCAATGCATCCCCAGGCAAGATATCCTATAAGCTCCACACCATCTTTCACCGCTTCTTTCATTTGATCGATATGCTGTTTCAGATAATCAATCCGATAGTCATCTGCAATCTGCCCGTTTTCTTCCACCCGGTCAAATGCTCCCAAGCCATTTTCTACGATGAAAAGCGGCTTCTGGTAGCGATCATACAATTCATTCATTGTAATGCGAAGTCCGACAGGATCGATTGTCCAGCCCCATTCCGATTCTTTCAGATACGGATTTTTCAGCGTAGCAAACGCATTTCCGGTCGTTGCCTTTTTCATCAACTCTTTATCGGCGCTCGTAAGCCTTGAGGAGTAATAGCTGAAAGAAATATAATCTACCGTATTTTCCGCCAAAAGTTTTTTATCTTCTTCCGTCATATCCAGATTTATTCCATTTTCTTCAAACAGACGCTTGCTGTAGGAAGGATACGCACCCCTCGCCTGCACATCAATAAAGAAATAATGTTCCCTGTTCTTTTTCTGGCTTTCCAGAACATCTGACGGATCACAGGTATTCGCATACACCTGTCCCGCTGCCAGCATACAGCCAAATTGAAATTTGGGATTGATTTCTTTACCGATCTTTACAGCCCCCGCACTTGCAAGCAGCTGATAATGTGCCGCCTGATATTTTATCTGTTCCTCATTTTCCTCTTTCTCCAACAGCAAACCCGCTCCCAGCGCCGGAATATGCAGAACCATATTGATTTCATTGATCGTGATCCAATAGGTAACATCCGCTTTATAGCGTTCAAAAATCACCCTGCAATATTTTAAATAAGCGTCAATCACCTTTCTGTCACGCCATCCTCCGTATTTCTTTACAAGAGCAAGGGGCGTGTCGAAATGATTGATGGTTACAACCGGCTCAATTCTATATTTCTTTAACTCTACAAACAGACTGTCGTAAAACTGCAAGCCTTTCTCATTTGGCTCCTTATCCTCTCCCGTCGGAAAAATTCTCGGCCAACTGATGGAAATGCGAAGCGCCCGAAAACCCATCTCTGCAAATAAGGCTATATCCTCTTTATAGTGATGATAAAAGTCAATCCCCTCATGGGACGGATAGTAACCATAATCTGTTTCCAGAGTTTTCTTCAAATCCGCCATCGCTTCAAACCGTTTCTTTCCCGCAGGCAGCACATCGATCACCGATTCTCCCTTTCCATCCGCAAGATATGCTCCTTCACATTGGTTCGCTGCAATCGCTCCTCCCCACAAAAAATCTTTTCCACTCATACTACTCTCCTTCCGCCTTTCTGTTGCCGTTATCCTGCCGGTTTTGCATATCCTCACAATCCATGTTATAATTGCATAAGGATTTGGCCGTTGTTTTATGATAATATAAGTTCCAACGGAGGTGCCGCATGTACAGCAGAGAAAACTTACTGCAAACACTGCAGGAATATACCGAAAAAGAACTCATCTATAAAAAATATTACGAATTAAGGAACGATCCTGCGGCCCAAAAAGCATATATGGCTGAAATCGAACCCCTTGTAAGAGAAAAACATTTGTTGATTTTTGATTTTCCTTTTATTTCCCATCCGGAACTTTTGACAGAATCCGATCTATATTCCCACCTCTCCATCACGAAAGGTTCCAATGTCAACATTGTCCGTCATCTGCGCTATACTCCTGTTTTCTGGCACAGCCACACCTTTTTTACTGTGCTTTATGTTCTGGCCGGACAATGCGGCCATAAGGTGGGCGATCTGAATGTACCCATGAAACAAGGAGATGTATTTTTTCTTCCGCCTTATGTAAAACAAACCATCGAGGTATTTGACGACAGCATCGTCCTGAATATTCATATCCGCAAAGATACCTTTGGGGACTACTTTTTTAATGTCATACGAAACAGCAACATCATTTCCAATTTTTTTATCAACAGCCTCTACAGCAAAGATCCTATCCGCGGTCTTCTGTTCCGGACTGGAGATAATATAGAGATCCGGAACCTTTTTTTGGATATGTATCAGGAAGTTCTCTTGGACGATACCTATAGCTGGCGACTTCTGGATTACATGGTTCCTTCCCTGTTTGTCAAACTGCTGCGCGGCTATTCTGATCAGGTTCAGTTGATCGGCCCTCATGCCAATAAGAAACTGAATCAACAGCATTTGCGGTTGTTAGGCTTCATCCATGATAATTACCAGACTGTCACACTAGAGCAGGTTGCCGACCATTTCCACTATTCCGTTCCTCATTGTTCCAAACTGATCCAAAGTGAAGCCGGAATGGGGTTTTCCGCATTTGTGCGTAAACTGCGAATGGAGCATGCAACGACGTTACTTCGCAATACTCATACACCGATTTCGGAAATCTGCTATACGGTAGGATATGAAACCCCGGAATCCTTTATCCGCGCTTTCAAGAAAAGTTACGGAGTTTCTCCTTCCCAGTACCGAAAGCAAAATGCTCTGCTCTAAACAGTTTTGTTCTTTTCTTTCCTGTTTAACAGAGCGATCATCTCATCAAATACAGGATATGCGCGCTCCGGAATCATCGTCTGCGGGATCGTCATCTTGATTTCCGCGATGGACAGCTTTCCCGCAAAATGATTGACAAATGCATTTTTAGCCAGTTTCGGTTCCTTGTCCGCAAAATACTCTTTTGCCACGGGATGCGCTAACAGCTCTTTCAACAGGGAATCTTCCGAATATGGCTCGTACTCGTAGGATAAATCCGTCTCATACGCAAAATGGTATGTTCCGGAACCGAGCTTCTCTTCGTTTCTCCCCGGCAGGCTGACAAACGCCTCCGTGTTCTCCGGGATACGAACGTCTGCCTGTATCCGCCCCTCTTTGCAGGACAGCTCACAGGATAGTTCCCCATAGGGTGTCTCATACCCGGCGCTTACCGCGGTAATTCCACGCACCAGTCTCGGTGCGATACGGCTGATCCGATAGCCCGGTTTCAGGGCGGACAGACCTGCAAGTTCCTTTACAAGCCAATCGCCGATGGTTGCAAAACCGTACTGATTCAGTGAATTCATGGAAAACAGATTGAAACTGTGGTCCGGATTCACGCCATCCCAGAGCTCCCATACCGTTGTCGCCCCTAATTTGACCGCATACAGCCAGGAAGGGCAGTCCTCCTTGAGTAAAATGTCCCCTGCCAGCTGATGCAGATTCTCCCTGCTCAGCACATGCGGCAGATATTCCGTTCCCACAAACCCTGTTCGAAGATGTTTATTTGTCTTGATCAGGTTCATCTTAAGCTGGTTCAAAATTCTTCCACGATCCTTTTTCTCGGCCAGATCAAAGTATAATACTAAAGCGGCAGCCGTCTGTGTCTCGCTGACAAGCCTTCCCGACGGTGTAATATATTCTTCACGGAATTTTAACAGCACCTCCTGATAAAGCTTCCGGTAGTCCTCCGCATCTTCCTGCCTGCTCAAAAGAGCCGCTGTCTTTGCCAGAATGTCAATGGAATACAGATAATAAACATTACCGATTAAATGTGAATCTGTCCCGCCGGCTTTTTCATCCATGGACGGACACAATTCGCCTTCCGGCGGACGGCGGAACGGGCCTTTCGGCGCATCGATGGCTACCCAGTCTCCAAACTGGGAACTATTCTCCAGCAATAAAATTCCTCTTTCACCAGCCATCCTTTTCGTATACTCGACACTCGCCTTCATACTGTCATACTGTTCTTCCAGTATCCGGAGGTCTCCGTAAGTCTGCCAGATCATCCAGGGCACAATGGTCGCCGCCTCATGCCAGATCGAAACACAGACCCGCGTCCGCAGAATATCCGGCACCGTCAAAGGCACGCCGTATTCATCTGACTGCTCCACCCGCAAATCCCTGAGCCACTTGCGGTAAAAAAGCGCCAAATTCCCATGAAATAACGCCGTCGGCAGGAAAATCTCCGCATCTCCGGTATATCCCAGACGCTCATCCCGCTGCGGACAGTCCATCGGAATATCCAGGTAGTTTGAGCGCATCGTCCAGTCAATATTTTTCCAAAGCCTGTTGACATCCTCATTCGAGCAGGAAAACCGCCCGCCCCGGGTAAAGTCCGTGTGCAGTACGCAGGCGATAAAATCTTCTGCCTCTACATTCTCCAGACCTTCCACACTCACATAGCGGAAGCCGTGGAACGTAAACTCCGGTAAAAATACATCTTCTCCGCCGCTACAGATAAAAGTATCTGTCGCTTTGGCTGTTCTCAAATTTGTCGTAAAGAGATTCCCGTTTTCATCTAACGCCTCCGCATGGCGCAAAACCACCTTTGTCCCTTTCGGGCAGCACAGTCTCGCTTCCACAACGCCTGTCAGGTTCTGTCCGAAGTCCAGAATCATTTCACCTTTCGGAGATTTTAGAACTTTCTTCGCTGGTACTCTCTCTGTGATCCGTACCGGTTCACAGAGCTGTCCCACTAAATTTTCTTTCGGATATTCATAACGTCTGACCGGTTTGACAGGCTGCTTTTCCAGACTATAATCGATCACTTCTCCGTGATAAAACTCACTGTAGCGCCGTTCCCCTGTGGTAGAGTGCCAGTTTTCATCCGTCACCAGACGCTTTGTCGTGCCATCCTCATAAGTCATATCAATCTGTGCGATCAGCGCCGTCCGTTTTCCGTAATGACATCCCTGCTCATAAAAACCGAGGATGCCTTTATACCAGCCGTTAGCAACCGTAACTTCCAATGTATTCTCGTCTCTTAAATATTCTGTAATATCATAAACCTGATACTGCAGCCTCTCCTGATAGGAAGTCCAGCCGGGGGCAAATCTGACATCGCTCACCCTTTTTCCATTTAGCTGTATGGAATAAATCCCCAACGCCGAAACATACGCGCGTGCCTTTACCACCTTCTTTTCTATCCGGAAATTCCGCACAAAGACTGCACAAGGCTCTAGTGTATCCTCAAACCCATGTGTGATGAAATCCGCCTCGAAATGATGAGGATCAAGTAACCCCGTTTCAAAAAATCCCTGTATATCAGCCTGCTCTCCGTAATTATCCATGACGGTTACAGATACGTCGTAGCGTTTCTTCGGCTCCAATGGCTGTCCGGCGTATACGTGGCAGATCGATCGATCCGTCTCCAATATCCCCGTATCCCATACCTCCTCATCATTCAGGCATACCTGAATCCGGCATTTTTCCTGCCTGACACCGGTATGGTCAGAAGTTAACTTCCAGGAAAATGCGGGGTTCTTCTCATCCAGTCCCAACGGACTGTTTTGATACTCTGTCTGTAAATCATAAAGTTTCAACATCTCTGTCACTCCTCATTCTATCCATCTCATATCTGTCCGGCATAAATTTCGACGCCCGTCACGCATTTTTCCCTTTTTTCTTGTCGTCAAATCCCAGAATCACTCCCATCAGGAATGCAAGACCAAAGCCCGCTGCACAGGAAATAACTCCCTTTACGAAATTTTCTCCGGTACTTCCGGCAAACCCGAGCGCATTTAAGAAATTCGCGGCAGCCATTGTATAGAAGGCCGCTCCCAATATTCCGCAGAGCAGACCGCCGATTCCGCCTGCAACCATCTGATAGATCATTGCGCGCCTATTCTGTAACAACAGACCGAACAACGTAGGCTCTGAAAGCCCTCCTGCGATCAACGTCACCGCATTCGCGCCTGCTGTCTGCTTTTCTTCGCCCTTCGAGCGGATGAAATAAGCGAGGGCAAGTCCCATCAAAGTATACTGTGCAACCGTTGAACCGCTTAATACTACAGGATCATATCCCATCGTCATCATGTTAATGATTGCCATCTGGATCACAGCTATATGCATACCTGTTGCAATCATGAACATCCATAGCGCACCGATCAAAGCCACTGCTACCGGTCCGGCAACGGAATAGACACCGGAAATGAACATCGTGATCAGTTTTCCGATCCAGTTACCGACAGGAGCCAATACACAAAGTTCGAGCGGAACCATAACAACCAATGTTACAAACGGCACTCCGATTACCTTTAATGATTTCGGTATATGCTTTTCAATAAACCTGTATACATACTCTAATACCCATACCAGTAAGAGCGGGGGCAGAACAGCCTGGGAGTAGTTGTTCAACTGCATCGGGAAGATCCCGTAAACGCTGAAAGCCTCCCCTGCTTCCACGATCTGAAGGATATTCGGATCTAATAGCAGCGCGCTCAGAACAAGCGCCATCGGAATAGATGTATTTCTCTTTTTTGCCGCGCTCCATGCGACATAGACCGGCAGAAAATAAAAACCCGCATTCCCGATGAAATTTAATGTCTGCATAAAAGGTGTGTTTACATCCAAAAGTTTCAATAAATCCGGTCCCAGCATGGAATAAAACATTTTGAAGAATCCGGCGCCGAGCATGATGGGAAGAACCGGCGCCACCGAACCGGAAATATAACTTAAAATAGCACTCGGTAGTTTTCTGATGTCAAATTTTCCTTTCGCAGCGTTTCCGCCGGCTGCAGAATCTAAATCCTCATCCACTGCCGCCTCTGCATTCAGGTTTGCGATACTGCAAAATGCCGTATATACCTCTCCCACTGTCGGACCAATGATAATCTGCAGCTGGCCGCCCGAAAACTGTGCGCCCATGACTCCTTTTATTTTCTTTATGGCAGCCAGATCCACTTTAGTATCATCCCTCAGCGTCAGCCTGAGTCTCGTCATACAGTGCAGTGCGCCGGCAATATTTGCTCTTCCCCCGACCTGTTCCAGGATTTGATTGCAAAATCCTGTATATTTTGATGTGCCTGTTTCCGTTCCGTGTTCTTTCACGTCCGGGGAGTTCGTTTTTATATTTTCGTTTTTTACTTCCTTCACCAGAAACACGGATTCGCCCCTTTTCACATGGCAGGGAGTTTTCGGTGTAATCTCCCGGTTGTTTGCATCCGTAATGATAAGCACCGTACTCATATCATAGGTTTGGGAAAGCTTCTTTAAGTCCACCTCTACGATCGGATCTCCGGCCTTGACCTCGTCTCCCTGCTCTCTGTCAAAAAGTCGGAATCCGTCGCCTTTTGCCTCCACCGTATTCACACCGCAATGTACAAGAAGTTCCACGCCGTTTTTTGTCGTGACGCCATAAGCATGTCCCGTAGGAAACACTGCGCTCAATGTGCCGTTTGCAGGCGCACATAAAATCACCTTATCTCCCTGATACCTGAAAGCGACGCTTTCCCCCAGCATTTTCTGTGAAAATGTCTCATCTGATACCGTGGTGACATCAATCAATTCCCCGTCTGCTATGGCGACGATCTCATCATCGCTTACATTCACATCCGGCAAATTAAATTTTTTTGCATCCACTTTTCCCATCCTTCTGACCCTCCGTTTAAAATTTTATATTTTTATGTATCCTTTAAAGAAAGAACATTCCTCATCGTTGCACTGTTTTGCATACACATTCCTGATATCCAGATGAAATACATGCCCTAATTTCTCGTCGATTGCTTTATAATACCGCACGGTAAACGGCACGTTTTTTCGGATCATAACCGATACAACATCAGGTACCTGATATTTCAGGAAATCATCTTCTGCTGTCATCAAAAATGTCGGCGGAAACTTTTCCGTAATCCATCCGGATACATTCACCAAAGAAAGTTCCTCGCTGCTTCCCCCATGTTCCAGATAATCTGCCATCAGATCCGTGGAAAACTTATCCTTCGGTTGATCGGATACGGTAACCTGATGCACAGCACAGTTTAAAACAACTGCTGCAGGTACGAAACCCTTGGGCGGAGAAAATGGAAAATGTGAACGATAATCCGGATTCGTGCACATTGCACAAAATAACGCCAGTGTATGTCCTCCCGCGGAATCTCCTACCGCAAAGACTTGATTCGTGTCAAATCCATACTTCTCCGCATGGGCTTGTACCCAGGAAAACACCATACAGGTGTCTTCTAACGGCGCAGGGAATTTGTGTTCCGGCGCCAGTCGATACGAAAAATTCACGACAGCAAATCCTCTCTCCGCAAGGCTCATGCAGTAATACTGATATCTGTTCTTATCTCCATAAACCCATCCGCCTCCGTGCACGCTGACGATCACGGGAAGGTTTCCATCCTCGGCATTTACCGGCCGGTACACATCCAGACTCTGCCATATCGGATCTGTACCGTAAACAATGTCATCGAACCTTACCACCGTCTCCGGCGTTTTTAATCCCGCATCTCTTCTGGTATCTGTACTCCCGAAATTTTTCCGTATTTTCTCGCTTATTTCAGACATTTTTTCTCCATTCCGAAGCGTCACTAATTCTAACTGAACTTGTTCAGTTAGTTGAACTAAATTGCTCATCAGAGAATTTATTCAACCTTTCCCCTTCAAATTTTTATATGCTTTATTGTGAATACTTTTATGTTTTACTGACCATATCGTTTATGTTCTTCATACGCTCCCTTTTTCTATGTTTTATTATATTCACCTTTATTCCTGTGAACAATGTCCAAAACCATTATGATAAATTGACATTTTTTCATATTCAGTGACTTAAAAAAACGAACGACTTTTTTAGAAAATCTCAATACCAATCATGCTTTTCGTTCCGATCCAGGCTATTCATACGCTCCATTTCCTCTTCCGTCAGTTCCCTCCTTCAATTTTTCCTGACGTAATCCTTTTTAAGAAACCCCAACAATAGAATCCTCGCTTCGCGAATTTTCTATTGTCATGAATAATGCCGCAATTCTAAAAATACCGGAAAACAGTGCGCATTTGCCACTGTCTCCCGGTATTGATACAAACTAAAAGTTTAAGTCTATTTTATTCTGATACAGAATGCAGCCACTTCCCGCCACAGGCAGCTTCCTTTTTCTTTGTTCGGCTGTAGAAAGTAACATTTTAATCCATTTGTTGTGTGCTGCTTTCTGGATGCTGTGGAATGATCAGCAGCACATGGAGGACAAATACATTCTCCTGTATCTCTATACTCATGGCGCCGCCATATTTTTCAGTCACTTTTTTTACATTCGACAGACCAGTCCCTTTTTTGAACGCGCCTTTCCCATGAAAGCTGTTCTGAATTTCCATCATTAGGAAATCCCCCTGAATCCGCCCGGACGTACGGATATATTTTTCTACGCTGGCGCCCAGATTTTTTACTGCATGGATTGCATTATCCAGTGCATTTGACAGGACAATACAGATATCAATATCTCTGATACCACAAGGATATGGCAGAAGGAGGGAACAGTCCACATCTATCCCCATGCTTTTTGCAATCCCCAGTTTGTTCCCCACCAGAATATCCACGACCGGGTTGTTAGTACTGCAGGGGAAAGACATCTTTTCCGCCATATCGCCCAGATCCTCCATATAGGTTACGGCTTCCTCCAGTTTCCCATTCTGCAGGAGCTTTGTTACCACTGCGATGTGGTTCCTAATGTCGTGGCGAAAAGACTTTGTTTCATCGTAACGGGTTTTCGCTTCCTCCACATACTGGTTCAGGGAATGTTCCTGTTGCTCCAACAGTGATAATTCCGTGCCGAGGCGAAAATTCTGCTGCTGTTTCTTATAGGAAAACAGGATGCAGAACAGGCTGGCAAGTCCCAGAAAATACATGGCCAGCATCTGCCCATGACTGAAAAAGTGTCCCGCAGGTCCTTTGTCCGCCAGGATCTCAAACTGGATGTCATATTCTATCGCATTGATATAGTTACTCATAATAAATATCATCAGGATCGGAACAAAAATCAGAAACATCTGCTGCATTCCCATTGTGGTATCAGGAGCATCCGCAGGACACAGGGCATCCACGGGATAAAGATCATCCCGGGAAAAATAGCGGTATACGATATAATAGCAAAACCCACTCAGCAAAAAGGACGCCGCCTCGCAGATCAGCATGGCCGCAATATTGCCTGTCTCATGAAAAAAAGCAGGCAGCCATGGGTATGGAAGGCTCATCAGTGAGTTCACGATTCCGCTGCAGAGCAACATGATTTCCGTTGTCAGAGTCGCATACAGAAGGGAAGCCTTAAAATTCGCATGGCAGGCAAAAGTCCCACATATCGAAGTCAATAAAACAAACACCACAAAACCAACAATCGTGCTGCCTGGAATAAACTCGCATACAATCACTGCGCATACTGCAAACAGAAAATAAAAAGGAGGCCATATTTTCTTTTTCAGGATTTTTGCTAGAAAATAAATCCGGAAAGATGTTTCAATCACGCCTATAATGTATATATTGAAAAAATCTAAATACTCAGCCATGTTACGCCCCATATGCATTATCCCTTACATATTCTTCATATACTGCAGAACGACACCGGAAAACTCCTTACTCCGCAGCCGCGATACGGGAACTTCTTTGCCGTTATCCATATAAGCAGTTCCGTTCTTATATCCTTTTAAATGCTTCAGGTTGATGAGATAACTCCTGTGACACCGGAAAAAATGACTGTCCAGCTTAGATTCCAGATTTTCGATCCGCTCATAATAATCAACAACCTCTCCTGATGTCAGATTCAGATATATTTTCCGGTCTATGATCTCGCAAAAAACAATCTCATCCTCCCGGATTATGCGCCCCTCATATCCCTTTTGCACCAGCAGGCTGTCTTCGCTGGCGTTTTGCATAGAAGCAAAGAGGCGCTCCATGGTCTTCCCAAACTGTTTTTCATCCACCGGCTTGACCAGATAATCGTAGGCCTGCACCTCGAAAGACTGGAATACCATCTCTTTCAGTACCGTGATAAAGATCAGGAATCCCCGGAACCTAGAAGCCCTCATCTTCCTTGCCGTTTCCATGCCGTCCATACCCTTCATCTGGATATCCAGAAACAATATGTCGATCTGCCCGTCGTAGCTTAGCAGTTCTTCGCCACTTGAAAATGTCCGAAAATAGATCTCCCTGTTCTTTTTACGAAAAAAATCGGAGACAAAAGCCCTTATATGATCGGACATATGTTTTTCATCATCACAGATTGCAATATTGATCAATGCGCCACCTCCTCGTCATTATACCATGAATCTTTGATTCATGATCGTCATTCGCCGCTCACCGAATACACAAGCACATTCTTCTTGCTAACGCTAACTTCATTCGCCTGTATCGGGAGTTCTCCTTTTACCAGCTCCATCTGCCTGCGGGCAATATACATCATGCCGCTGTCGCAGTACACATAGGAGGCGTTGTATCCCTGCTTGGAATGTTCCTGCCCCACCAGATAGTATTCGCCCACACGGGCAAACTCCGGCAGGTCTTTCAGCGCCGCCTCATCGGACGCCCCACGCTTGGTGAGCCTTCTATTGCATGAGTCAAATACTCGTGCAAGCACGGTACTTGGCTCATTGCTCGCGGGAACGAACAACGGGATGCATCGTTGCCTGCATCCCACCTCTTTCATCCTATATTCATCAGCTAATATCCCGTTTCTTGTATACCTTTACCGCAATCCGGTATGAGATAAAAAACCAGATAACAGAAATGATAAGTACAATATGGAAAGCCAGAAGGATATTCTCCTTTACAGGAAATACCAAATTGATAAGAAGAACAAGCCCCGTAATAATCCCTGTCCCCGCCATAAATGACATCATAAAGACAATCTGCGATTTCTCCGGATCAAACAAATACGCGCACGGCAGACTGATGCCGCCTGCCAACAGAGTAGCGCTCATCCCGATAGAGCCATACAGTAACAGAGAGCGAAGCGTGATATCCATACCGAAACAGGCAATGACGGCACAGGGGACCAGCGCTGTCAGCATCCCTAATACGGCAAGCAGGATGTAAAACAAAAACTTCTCACCAATGATCTGGTTCCTTGATACCGGCATAGTAATGACATTTTTGTTCCACTTGGAAGCCGCATCACTGGTAATACTGATAAATACTGCTGTTGTGGCGGCAACCGGAGCCAGTACCAGAAGTGCGCTTGTTTCCAGCAAAAAGGATAGCCCAAAACCCAAAACAACCAGACTGACGATTGTTACGAGAATATTGCTCCTGGCAATATAAAGATCTTTCACCAATACACCTTTCATCACTTTTCCCCCTTTACATAAAGAAGCATAATTTCATCAATCGTTGCCGGGACAACCAGGGCTTTCGGATACTTTTTCTGCATCCTCTCCCGGTCTGAAACCAGTATCTGCCATTCATAGTCCATTTTACGGTACGAGATGATATCGGATTTATCCAGCGCATCAAACTGCGCCGCACCGCACTTAAGGATGCCATACCCCTCGGTCAGTTCGTCTTTGGGTTTCTCAAAAACCACTTTCCCTTCATGAATAAATACGATATAATCGGCAATCTTCTCTAAGTCACTGGTAATGTGGGAAGATACCAGAATGGAATGTTCTTCGTCCTGCACGAAATCCAGCAGCATATCCAGAATATCATCCCGGGCAACCGGGTCCAGGCCGCTGGTGGCTTCATCCAGGACCAACAGCCTGGAATGATGGGAAAATGCAACGGAAATTGCCAGCTTCATCTTCATCCCTTTTGAAAACTGTTTGATCTGCTTATCGGCTGGCAGGGAAAACTGTTTCAGCAGATGCAGATAAGCCTGTTCGTCCCATGTCCTGTAAATGTTCTTCATAACCCGGTTCAATTTCTTTGGAGAAAGGATTTCCGGGTAATTGCTGCCATCGAACACGACGCCGATCTGCTCTTTGACATCCCTGTCCAGTTCCTCGCTGTCCAAAATAGAGACAACACCGTCTTCCTTTTGAATCAGACCTAAAGCCGCATTGATTGTCGTGCTTTTTCCTGCGCCATTTTCTCCAATCAGTCCGACAATGGAGCCGCTGGGAACAGTAAACGAAATGTGATCCAAAACAAAATCCTGATAAGTTTTGGTAAGCCCTGATACCATGAAAGCGTTTGTCATCGCTAATCCTCCTCGTACAATAATGTTAATAAGCTGACTAATTTATCAAGCGATATTCCGCTCATACGGGCAATTTCTATCGCATCGTTGAAAAAACCCTCTATCTTTTTGTGCTGTTCTTCCAAATAGAAGTCCTGATTCCTGGCAGATACATAGCAGCCTTTCCCGGCTGTCGTTTCAATAAAGCCATCCTCCTGTAGGACGTCATATGCCTTCTGCACGGTCAGAACACTGATCTGCAGAGATTTTGCAAGGGAGCGGATAGAGGGAAGCGTTTCTCCGGATTTCAAATCGCCACTCATAATCTGCGCTTTTATCTGCGACACAATCTGCTCATACAGAGGACGACTTGCCTTATTACTTACAACAATCTCCAAAACACCACCACCCTTCCGTCTTATACTGTATTATATATACAAATACAGTATAAGACACCTCGGGACAGCTGTCAAGAGTATAACAAAAATCCCATTGCCTTAGCGACGGGATCTTTGTATATGCTATAATACCAGGGTCATGCTATCTAGATATTAAAATCTGGTTTTGTACATATTCTCTGTATCAGCAAATTTATTCAACTGTGATCACAGCAATTTTTACAGCTTCACTTGGATGCTCTTCATCAAAATCAATCAGTCCACGGTAGCTGATCTCTACCTTATCACCCATGGCAATCAGAAAATTTCCTTCTGCTGCCTGTGCATTTTCTGCGGAAAATACTTCCAATATCTGTGCATTCTCCGTAGAAAAATATGTCCGACTTTGACAGTTCCACAAGATTCGTTTCTGCTTCAGCAGCTTTCGTATCTGCGGTTTCTTTCTGATCCGTTTCCTGTTGGGAATCAGTCTCCACTAATACCGCATCCTATTTTGATTCGGATGAGCAAGCAGTCATCCCCATTACCAAAACTATCATAAATATTAAGAATACATTTTCTTTTCATAATCTTTCTCTTTACTTTTTAAAAGAATCGTATTTCTGTAGCATGGAATTCATCATTTATAAAGCTGCCTTTCATTTCAACGAACATATGCTCTTTCAAGTCCTGAAATCCGGCTTCTTTGTTCCCATGACCTTCTTCATTATCATCAGTGTCTTTCAAATAAAAACGAGTATCTTCTTCAAAAACTACATGAATCAACTGAGAATCGGGAATATCCGCATCGGAACTTGGAGCACTGTATACTTTGGAACCATCATCAAAAATTTTCACTTTCCTCTCGGCAATGAAAAATGAGTCCTCTTCCATCTTCCAAACCTTACCCAGGAAATCCGCATCGACAGCAGAGGCAACATCCGACTCTAAAACCTGCCATTTTCCTGCTGTATTTTCCTGTGGCTCTTCCGTGTTGCCATCACTCTCTTTTAATGATGTATTATTTAATTCCTCCGATACTACTTCCTTTGCCTGAGTTTCTTCTGTTTTAGCAGCAGATTCAGAACCGGAACCGCATCCTGCAATCATTGCGCTCAATATACAGACAGCACTTAATAATATCATCGCCTTTTTCAGTTTCATAAATGCCTCCTTATTATTCTTGACAATAGGTTTGGCAACAAAGCCTATAATCTATTGTTTATAGAAACAACAGCTATTATAGTCTGTCTAAATCATTCAAACAACCTGTTTGTTGTGAAGTGTATTCTGGACGCCGCAAATGTCATTAAGTATCCTTTTAACGAACATCTACTTTTTCCGTCCATTTCAGCCCTTCGTTCTCCTTCAGAAGCCCCATGTGGTACAATACCTGCACGCAGTCCGCATAACCCTGAATGTAAGCATGCTTCTTACAGGCAGACGCAAAATCTTCCATGCACTCCTTTATTTCCTCTGATCTGTCCGGTCAATGTCTTATTGTGTGCTATTACCAACATGGTCCTCTGCAGCTGCTGGATGATATTGGCCATGGTAAACGTCTTACCGGAACCGGTTGCCTTCCCTAAAGCCTTTGTAGTACTGTTGCGTTTGGAATCGAGTGAAAGCACGTCTGAAGCAGCACTATAATAATGGCAGGCGCATCCAGCTGCATCGTACTTGACTAATAATATCTCTGCTGATACAATACATATACGCAACAAGTTACCTGTTGAAAGGGGATCTTATGAACACAGACGATCTGATCTCAAGATTTTCAGACACCAAAGAGAACCAAATGAAAGCTGTTTTCAGCACATTGTTCATTGCCGGGAACAGACTGCAGACACTTTTTGACAAGAACATCCCCCAGATATCGCTCAAGCAATTTATGCTATTGTCGATCGCCAGGCATGCCAGCGAACCACTGACCTTTACACAATTAGGAGAGCTGCTTGGCTGTTCAAGGCAGAATATCAAGAAACTGGCCGATGCGTTACTGAAAAAGGGCTTCATTACCATTAGGCAAAGCCCCCTGGACCCAAGAGCCTTATGCATCTGTCCCACGAAAAAGGTAAATGCTTATTTTCAGAACGATTTTTCTGAATATCAAGAGCAACTAAAATACCTTTTTGAAGTCTACAACGACCAGGAAATCGCAACGCTTTTTGCGCTTATGTCCAAACTGTACACCGGCATAGAAAATCTGGAGCAAAAGACTGCCGGATACATTTCAATTGAAAATAGTCAAATACCCCGCAGCAAGCTGACGGGGCATCCAACTTGCAACGCAGCAGA
>CAJUQJ010000059.1 GCA_910588215.1 uncultured Lachnospiraceae bacterium | reverse complement strand
AGTACTACGTACTCAATGCCCATGCAGCAAGGTGCAGGGCACCGTAAATAGTAACATTTCGTTAACTATAGCAGTTTGACCCAGTCGCAAAAAGATACCCCGGCGCATCAGCATCCGGGGCGTCTTCTTCTATAGTAAACTTACATCATCCACAACCTGCCGTCCAGCGGGCCGCAATAAGGAATAACTTATTTGGCAAGCCGAATCACGTTCCAACTCGTCTTCCCGAAAACGGTGTGCAGCACGCCGTCTTCTACTTTGGCATTGCCGTTTCTCTTCGGCACCACATTATCAGGGTTCTCTTCCGTATTCACGGCTTTCAGGTCATCATGCTGCATCACGATATGCTCCTGTACACGATAGCCTGCGTATTGTCTGAGATCCAAAGTCATTTCCATGTCTTCTTCCAGATCCTTATTGACCGCAAAGATCACCACTTCTTCTTTCTCATCATTCTCCACCACCACGCAGTCCAAATAAGGCGCTTCACCGTGCTTCTTCGCCTCATAGACCGGAGACTTCACTATGGTATTAAGAACCGTGCCCTGCCCCAGCGTAGCCGCATGCATATACGGATAGAAAATAGTCTGTCTCCATGCCCCGGTATCGGAGGTCATGATCGGTGCGATCACATTGACAAGCTGTGCCAGACAGCCGATCTTCACACGGTCCGCATGTCTGAGCATGGTGATCAGCATACTGCCCACCAGCAGTGCATCCTCGAAATTATAGATATCTTCCAGCTGATGCGGCTTCTGGATCCACTTCTCCAACTGCTTATCCGCCTCGTTGGAATGGTACCAGACATTCCACTCATCCAGTGAGATATTGATATTCTTACTGCCATGATGTTTGCCCTTCACATAATCGCAGATAGATGCCACGGTGCTGATAAACTGATCCAGATCCACATTGCTCGCCAGGAAATTGGCGGAGTCACCATCCGCATTGCCATAGTACTGGTGCATGGAGACATAATCTACCGTGTCATAGCACTCATCCAGCACTGTCACCTCCCAATCACCGAAAGTGGGCATATGGGAGTTGGAACTGCCGCAAGCCACCAGTTCGATGGAAGGATCTAAGATCTTCATGGCCTTGCCCGTCTCATGCGCCAGCCTCGCATATTCTTTCGCCGTCTTCTGCCCTAACTGCCAGGGGCCATCCATCTCATTGCCCAGGCACCAGGTCTTGATATTATGAGGCTCCTCATACCCGTGGGATTTTCTCAGCTCGCTCATCTGTGTGCCGCCTTTGAAGTTACAATACTCCAACAATTCCTTCGACTCCTGGATTCCCCGGGTACCCAAATTGACCGCCATCATCACGTCCGTACCGGCCTTCTTCGCCCAGTCTGTGAACTCATTGAGCCCGACCTCATTCGTCTCCACCACCTGCCACGCAAGATCCACCTGGCTCGGCCGCTTCTCCTTCGGCCCTACGCCGTCTTCCCACCGGTAGCTGGATACGAAATTGCCGCCCGGATAACGCACGATCGGCACATTGCACTCTTTGACCAGTTCCAATGTATCCTTGCGGAATCCCTGTTCGTCCGCAAAAGGACTCTCCGGCTGATAGATGCCTTCATACACCGCTCTGCCCAGATGCTCGATAAAAGAGCCGTAGATCCTCCTGTCAATGCTACTCACAATGTATTCCTTATCAATGATCACTTGTGCTTTCTTCATAACTTCCTCCATTCTGTAACGTATAATATGATTTAATCGTAACACCATTCTAACAGGCACAGTAAAAAATACTATATCTTTTCTTCCGCTGTATTTGACTTTTTTTCCGATTTCATATACCATAAGGTCTTGTAATACCGGAGTCAAAAGTCATAAGTAAAAAAGGAGGCTTTCCATGTTTTATCCTGGCTACTGCGATTACAACCGTTCCAATCCCGAATACGATAAGATCAATCGTCCTGACGGCAGTGGAGATTATCTGTTCCTCTATCTGATCACACCCATGAAGATCCAGTTCAGAACAGAGACCGTCATCACGAAAGAGAATGCCTTCCTGCTATACACCCCGGGAGAGGCACAGGTCTATCAGGCGCTCAGACGCTTTAAGAACAGCTTTGTGCATTTTACATGTGATAATGGGGATTTTCTGAAAGAATACGATCTGCCTGCCAACCGGGTCGTCTACCTTCCTAATCCGGGGGCCATGAACACGGTGCTGCGGAGCATCTATGTGGAGAGTGTATTAAAACAAGACTTTTATGCTGACCAGCTGGATATGCTGATGCGACAGCTGCTTATCCTTTTTTCCAGACAACTGCACACCTGGTCGGAAGATTCAGCCGTCTCTGCAGATCTTTATGAACAATTCAGAAAGACGCGGATCGAAATCCTGACCAACATCACCAAGGAATGGAACACCGAGAACATGGCCGCCCTGACCAATCTGGGCGTCAGCCAGTTCTACAGCTACTACCAGCTCTTCTTCAACCGCTCACCCAAAGCTGAACTGTTAGAAGCCAGGCTGGAGCGCGCCAAATATCTGCTCCGCGTGGAAGCCATGCCCGTAGGACAGGCTGCCGTTCAGTCCGGCTTCACAAACCTGTCCCACTTCACACGCTACTTTAAGAAAGAATGCGGCATGACACCCTCTGCTTATGCACAGACACGCTTTCGGGATGCCTGACCCCTATGCTCCGTCTTTTAGAGGAAGATATACTTGCAGACAAACAATATCGCCAGAATATACATGAGCGGCGTGATCTTCTTCGCCTTGCCACATACCGCATTGATGATCACATAGGAGATAACCCCCACTGCGATCCCCTCGGAGATACTGTACAGAAGCGGCATAGCCAGCAGACACAGATATGCCGGGACAGCCTCGGTCAGATCGTCGAAATCGATCTGGGTCACGGCCGTAATCATCAGGAAACCTACGAACAGCAGCGCAGGCGCCGTAGCGAATCCGGGTATAGCCGTAAAGATCGGCGCGAAAAAGATCGCCAGCAGGAATAAGAAACCGGTCACTACGGAAGCTAATCCGGTTCTGCCGCCTTCTGCCACACCAGAAGAACTTTCCACGAAAGTGGTTGTGGTGGAAGTACCAAGCACTGCACCCGCACTGGTAGCGATGGCATCTGCCAGGAGCGCCTGTTTGATACGGGGCAGCCTGCCTGCCTTATCCAACATATTGGCCTTATTGGCACAGCCGATCAGGGTTCCCAGCGTATCGAAGATATCCACAAACAGGAATGCCAGGATGATAACGATAAAATCCGTGATCTTCACCGCACCGAAATCCGCCTTAAAGCACTGCCCGAAGGTCAGACCGAGAGAAGTCACGCTGAAGCTGCTCCAGGAAGGAAGCAGGGAATAGTAGCCCGCGTCCGGCGCAACCGTATATAATCCGGTCAGCTGGCAGAGGATACCCAGGATCCAGGTAGCGAAAATACCGATCAGAATGGAACCTCTCACCTTTTTAATATGTAAGATTACAATGATAAATGTGCCGATGATCGCCAGCAGCGCGCTGATACCCGCGGTGCGGAAATCTGCCGTAAAGTCGATCACGGTCACGAGCGTGGAATCGGAATTCACCACGATCCCCGCATTCTGGAAACCGATGAAGGCAATGAACAGGCCGATCCCTACCGAGACTCCCTTTTTCAGCTGCATCGGAATGGCGTTGAAGATCGCCTCACGTACATTGGTAACCGACAACACTATAAAGATCAGCCCTTCCACAAATACCGCCAGCAGCGCAACCTGCCAGGAATATCCCATGACACCGCATACCGTATAGGCAAAGTACGCGTTCAGGCCAAGTCCCGGGGCGAGGGCAAAGGGATAATTGGCGAGAAACGCCATCGCCAGCGTGCCGATAAAGGACGCAAGTGCCGTAGCCATCAGGATGGCATTGCTGTCCATGCCGGATGCCGACAGGATCGACGGATTGACCGCCAGAATGTAGGCCATAGTCATGAAGGTCGTGACACCGGCAACTACTTCTGTTTTAATGTTCGTGTTGTTTTCTTTGAGTTTAAACCATTTCTCTAACATCACTTTCTCCTTTTCTCATAAGTGGGTTTACAGTACCCTATTTGCCTTCATAGATGATGACACTGTCTACATCGTAGCCTTGCAGGCGCTCTCTTCCCTTCAGCCCCGCCAATTCCATCAGGAAGATCACCTTGACTACTTCGCCGCCCAGCTCTTCGATCATCTGAATGCTCGCTTCTATCGTGCCGCCCGTGGCGATCAGATCATCCACCACCACTACCTTCTGCCCCGGCTTGATGGAGTCCTTATGCATCTCCACTACTGCGCTGCCGTATTCCAGATCGTACTCCTTGGAGATTACGTCCAGGGGCAGTTTGCCTTTCTTGCGGACCGGCACAAATCCTTTGTGTAAAGTATAGGCGATAGGAACACCGAAGATGAACCCCCGCGACTCTGTTCCCACGATCACGTCAAACTCGATCCCGTCAAGCATCTTCTTCATGGAATCGATCGCCAGCGCCAGTCCCTCCGGATCCTGCAGTACGCTTGTCACATCCCGAAATATGATCCCCTTCTCCGGAAAATCCGGGATACTGCGCACATATTCTTCCATTCTCTTCTGATTCTTCATTCGTAAGCCTCCCATCCAACTGTGCATAACACCATCACGACTCCATGTCTCTTCACGCAGTTCCACCAGGGTTTTGACAGAAGAATGCGAAGAGACTATATTGTAAGTCTTAGTATAGCACAACCCGGCAAAAACACCTAGTGCGCTGACACGTTTATTTTCAGTTACGTGACGCAGAAGTCGCTGTTCACCAGCCAAAGTCAGTTAGGACGAAACAGTCCTCAGCACAAAGCGCTTCGGCATCGAGGAAAAAATAGATAAGGATAGTTGACAACGCCCCCGGCGCAAGAGTATCCTTATATAACATTGCATTAATGTACGGAGGTTTTTCTAAATGAAAACGAATTCAAAAGGCATGTTTTCAAACAGCAGGTTTTATTCTCAGATCTTTAAGCTGGTGGTACCGATCATCATCCAGAATCTTCTGAGTGCGGCCGTCAATTCCGCGGATGTCGTCATGCTCAACTACGTGGGACAATCCTCAATCTCGGCCGTATCGCTCGCATCCAATTATGCAAGCGTTCTCTTTATGGTCTTCTACGGGCTGGGTACCGGTGCGACCATATTGAGTGCACAGTACTGGGGTAAGAAGGACCTGCAGGCGATCCAGGTGATCGAGGGCATTGCGCTGCGCTTTTCCCTGCTGATCGCTCTTGGTTTCTCATCCTGCGCCCTGCTGATACCAGATCGGATGATGCGCCTCTTTACAACGGACGCCGAACTGATCCAGATCGGCGCCGGTTACCTGCGGGTAATGTCTGTCACCTATCTCTGCTGGGCCATCGTGGAGGTCTATCTCTCCATCCTGCGCAGCATCGGTCAGGTGACCATCTCCATGGTGCTGAATATCGTCGCTTTTTCGCTGAACATCCTGCTGAACGCCGTCTTTATCTTCGGCCTGTTCGGCGCGCCGAAGCTGGGAGCCACCGGTGTGGCCATTGCGACCGCTATCTCCCGTATCGTAGAACTTATCGGCTGTTTCCTGGTATCCATATTCAGCAAGGACCTTAAGTTAAACTTGGCTTACCTGTTTATCCGCAACAAGGTGCTATTGAAAGATTTCATCCATCTGTCACTGCCGGCACTGGCCAACGACATCTCCTGGAGCGTGGCCTTCTCCATGTACTCCGTGATCCTGGGGCATCTGGGCACTGACGCGGTAGCCGCCAACTCTCTTGTCGTAGTCGTCCGCAACTTCGGCACCGTACTCTGTTTCGGTACCGCCAGCGCAGGCGGTATCCTGCTTGGCAACGTGATGGGCGAGAACGACATGGAACGCACGAAAGAATATGCCTCCAAACTGATAAAACTGACCATCCTGACCGGCGCCATCGGCGGTGTCATCATCCTGGCGATCACGCCCTTCGTACTGCACTTTGCCGCCCTGACGGAGACGGCGATGCACTATCTGAAATATATGCTTTTCATAAACAGTTACTATGTGATGGGCGCTGCCGTCAATACAACGCTGATTGCTGGCGTCTTCCGTGCCGGAGGGGACACACGCTTTGGACTGATCTGCGATACGATCGATATGTGGTGCTACGCAGTACCTCTCGGCTTTATCGCCGCTTTCGTGTTTAAGCTGCCGGTATTAGTTGTCTATTTCCTGCTCTGTACTGATGAGTTCGTGAAATGGCCCTGGGTCATCAAGCGTTACCGGAGCGGGAAATGGCTGCAGAACCTTACGAGAGACGACCTTTTTACAGAAAGAGAAGAATGAATGCTACTATTCATGGTCAATATTACTAAATTAGCCGGATTCTGTAACCTATGAGACCAAATACTGGATTGCTACCAAGAAAGGACACCGGACATGCTATACTACGCAGCGCCGATGGAAGGCATCACGACTTATCTGTACCGCCGGGCACATGCGCGCTGGTATGGAGGTATCGACAAATACTTTACCCCTTTTATTGCCGGCAGGAAGATGACCACCCGAGAAGTCAGGGACATTCTCCCGGAAAATAATACGGGCGTCGTGCTCGTACCGCAGGTTCTTACCAACAAAACCGAGGATTTTCTGGAGATTGCAGCACGACTTGCCTCTTACGGATATGATACGGTCAATCTGAATCTGGGTTGTCCCTCCGGAACCGTCACCGCCAAGAAACGAGGCGCCGGATTCTTAGGAGAACCAGAGGCGCTGGATGCATTTCTCTACGAGATTTATGAGAAATGTCCACTACACATTTCCGTCAAAACAAGACTCGGCATCTCAGATCTGTGCGAATGGGAAACCCTGTTAGCCATCTATGCCAAATATCCGGTGCAGGAACTGATCGTCCACACCCGTCTGCTCCAGGAATTCTACACGGGTGTGCCTCACCCGGAGGCTTATGCCCAAGCCGTGCGCCGACTGCATGATAGCAGCAGCAAACATCCACCGTCCGCAGAGATTCCGCTCTGCTATAACGGAGATATCCTGTCTGCCGACAGTCTGTCGAAGGTGCAGGCCAAAGTCCTCTCCTGTTTCGATAGTCCTGACCGATGCGATCAAAACGGCAAAAACGACAGCCTCGGCGAAACCGACAGTGCTGCCGTTAACGATCCAAACGATCCAATTATTGGCCGTGTCATGATCGGCCGCGGTCTGTTACGCAATCCTGCCCTGGCCAGGCAGCTGCGGGAAAAACAGCCGCATCCCCAAACTACCGCCGGTCAGGCCCAAGGAAGCCACGCCGCAGAAACACTCCGTGCCTTTCACGATGAGATCCTGGATGGTTACCGTGAGATCATGTCCGGAGACCTTCCCGTCTTATTTAAGATGAAAGATCTCTGGACCTATATGATCATGGCCTTCGTGTCTTCCGACCCTGCGCAGTCCCCGGAAATACTTGACCGACAGAACATTGAGAAACATCTGAAAAAGATCCGCAAATCTGACCGGATCTCGGAGTACCGGATTGCCGTAGACACTCTTTTTCGGGAATGCTTCATCCGTTAGCAGATGTTGTCTACATCTTTACATCCATGCCGAAGCGTCACAAATTCTAACTGAACTTGTTCAGTTTGTTATTGCTTTCACCCTTGTGCATATCTGGTCAAGAACTGTTTTGTCCGCTCTTCCTGTGGATGGTCGATCACCTGCTTAGGATCGCCCTGCTCCACAATCACACCCTCATCCATGAAGACCAGCTGATCGGACACGTCTCTGGCGAAAGCCATCTCGTGTGTGACGATGATCATGGTCGTCTTCTGGTCTGCAAGGGAGCGGATGACCTTCAGCACTTCTCCCGTCAACTCAGGATCCAGCGCTGATGTCGGTTCATCAAAGCACAGAATATCCGGCTGCAGCGCAAGTGCCCTGGCAATCGCCACCCTCTGCTGCTGCCCGCCGGACAGCTGATGGGGATAATGGGACATGCGCTCTGCCAGGCCCATCTGCCGCAGCAGCGCTTCTCCGTGCTCTTCTATCCGCTCATAAATTTCCTTCTTATTCTGCTTGAAATCTGGCTGTTCCTTTGCCAAAAGCTTTTCGGAAAGCGTAACATTTTCCAATGCCGTATACTGCGGAAACAGGTTGAAGGACTGAAACACCAGCCCGAAATGCAGGCGCTTTGTGCGAAGCTCCTTTTCCTGTTCCCGTCGCGGCATGGAGGCATCAAAAAGCGTCTCGCCCTTCACAGTGATCGAACCTTGGTCCGGCGTTTCCAGAAAATTCAGACACCGTAAAAGCGTCGTCTTCCCGGAGCCTGAAGAGCCGATGATGGCTAACGCATTTCCTTCCTCCAGCGAAAAGCTAACGTCATCGAGTACCTTCGTATTATCAAACTGTTTTCCGATATTTCTCACTTCCAAAATCGCCATGATCTTCAATCCTTCTCAACTTATATAATATGATATCTTTGACCCCGACATCATGTCCTTACGGCAGCTCACCGGACATATGGCTGCCCCATGTCAGCCTTACACAAACCGTATTGTCATTATCTGAAATAATCCAGCTTCCGCTCAATATAATTGAACAGCAGCGTCAGCACTCCCACAAACACCAGATAGAACACGCCCGTGTAAAATAACGGCCACGTCAGACCGTTGCTCTTCATAAAAGAATAACCCGCAAAAGTCAACTCATAGGCCGCGATCATACGCGCCAGAGACGTATCCTTGACCAATGTGATGACCTCATTGGACAGCGGCGGTACGACTCTTTTGACCATCTGCAGAAGCGTTATCCGAAAAAAGATCTGGCTCTTCGTCATGCCCAGCACTTCCCCGGCTTCCCGCTGTCCCGCCGGGACACCTTCGATCCCGCCCCGGAAGATTACCGAGAAATAGCAGGCATAGTTGATACTGAATGCCACCACCGTGGCCATGATGCGGCCGCTCTCATTACCGCTCCATATATTATGCCCCAGCCACAGGCCAGGCCCATAGAAAATGATGATCAGCTGCAGCATAAGCGGCGTACCCCTGATGATCCACACAACCACCTGGATCAGATACCTCAGAGGCCGCCACCTGCTCATGGAGCCGAACGCCAGGATCAGACCGAAGGGCAGGGAAAATACCAGGGTGAAAAGAAAGATCTGAAACGTCGTCAGCAGACCATCCAAAAGTGCTCGTGTCACATTCCAAAACATAGAATCTTTCTCCTTTAAAAGCCGAGGCTTACAGTATGTTATTCTGCAGGCACTACGATAACCTGTGCGTTGTTGCAGTAAGCATTGGTACATTCCATAGCCGACGTTGTCTCCGCAGTCAGTGTCATACCATTCCATACCACGTCGATCGTCTTCGACTCCAACTCCATGATCTTGTTATCCCAGTCGATCACCACGAACTGTGCCTCCACACCCAGCTTCTCTGCCGTGAGACGGGCCATATCTGCATCAAATCCGACCCACTCTCCGGATTCATCTTTATAATCCATCGGCTCAAACTCCGTGATGCCTATGATCAGGTTTCCTTTTTCCTGAATATAAGCCACATCGCTGTCCTCGGCTGACGCCACAAATTCTGATGCCGGCTGTTCCACCAGCGCTTCCTGCACGCCATAGACAGCTGCCGTCTCCTTCATGGTCCCGTCAGCGTAACTTTCCCCGAATACGGCATTAATATAAGAAGCCAGATCGGAACCCTTGCGGCATCCCACACCGTATTCTTCTGTCGTCAGTTCCGTCGTATGTGTCAGGTTCGGATAGCTGGTCCCTTCCCCGATCATGGCTCCCGCCATCAGCAGATCGATGATCGCCGCGTCGGATGTTCCTGCCGCAACCTCCATCAGTGCATCGGCCTGAGATGTCACTACATTTGTCTGCAGACCATTGTCCTGTGCTGCCGCCTCACCTGCGGACCCTGCCTCTACCGCATATATCAGATCCGTATCCACAGAAGCCGTGTCACTGTCTGTCCCTGTCTCCTCTGTGCCCTCTGCTGTGACATCGTCCGTGCTTTCTGCCGCATTCGCTGCCTCCTGTGCGCTGTCGGTGTCTGCCTGTTCCTCTGCTCCTGCTGCTGTCTGCGCCGCATCCTTTGCCGCACTGCCGCATCCCGCCAATACTGTGCCGACTGCCATGGATACCGACAGCATTAATGCAAATTTCTTCTTCATAGTTACAACCATTCTCCTTTCTCAATGTACAGATCCGTGTCCACAAACACATATCTGCAATAACAATCCTATTTTTCAATCTACCTGCCATGACGCAAATACGAATTGTATTTTATCATGGTAGCGCGCTAAAGTAAAGAGAATTTTTTCGTATAATATTGAAAAAGAAAATTTTATGAAATATAATAGATAGATATACAGACAAATTACTCATTCACTTCAAGAAATTCAAGGACAGGTATCTCACAATGACAACGCAAAGCGAACAACCCCATAAACAACCGAAACACAGTCGTGAAAATATCCGCATCACAATGAATATGGCTTGGCCTTCTATCGTGGAATCCTTCTTCGTGGCATTTGCCGGGCTCGTGGATTCCCTGATGGTAAGTTCTCTCGGCTCCTATGCAGTAGCCGCCGTAGGGCTTACGACGCAGCCTAAATTCGTAGGGTTATCTTTGTTTTTTGCAGTCAATGTGGCAATCTCGGCCCTGGTCGCAAGACGACGCGGGGAAGAAAAACCGGAAGAAGCCAACCGTATCCTAAGCACGGCGCTCGCTTTCATTCTTGTAGCGGCGGCGGTCATAAGCATCCTGCTGGTGACTTTTGCCAGCCCGATCATCCATCTGTGTGGCTCTACGCCGGAGACCCATGACAGCGCAGTGACTTATTTCCGTATCATCATGGGCGGCATGATCTTCAACTGTATTCAGATGGGTATCAACTCCGCTCAGCGGGGTGCCGGCAACACGAAGATCACTATGCGCACCAATGTGACTTCCAACACAGTCAACATCATTTTCAACTATCTGCTGATCGGCGGGCATTTCGGTTTCCCGGCGCTGGGGATCCAAGGTGCAGCACTGGCAACGGTCCTCGGCACCGTAGTCGCCTGCATTATGAGCATCCTCTCGATCCTGAAACCTGATGGCTTTATCAGCATCCCCTATATCCTGACAAACAAAATATGGCCGGCAGCCAAAACCTTACATAATCTGATCCATGTGGGCTACAGCGTTTTCTTTGAACAGATTCTGATGAGAGTCGGCTTTATGATGACTGCGATCATGGCTGCCAACCAAGGTACCGACGCGATGGCCGCCCATCAGGTCGGCATGAATATCATGGGTCTGTCCTTCTCCTTCGGAGACGGCCTGCAGGCAGCTGCTGTGGCTCTGATCGGACGCAGCCTTGGGTCCGGTGACGAGAAGCTGGCCAAGGAGTTCGGCAGCATCTGCAAGCTATTCGGCGCGATCATCTCGGCCTTACTCGCCGTAGTCTATTTCTTCGGAGCGGAACCGCTTCTTGGCCTGTTCTTCGAGGAAGCACATATCATCGCCATCGGTGTCGGCATTATGCGGGTCATCATCTTCGTAGTCATCTTCCAGATCAGCCAGGTGGTATATATGGGCTGCCTGCGCGGCGCGGGAGACACACTCTACACAGCCGTCGCCTCCACCATAAGCGTCACCTTTATCCGCACGCTGGCGTCCTGGTTAGGCGGTTATGTATTCGGACTTGGTATTATCGGTATATGGCTGGGTGTCCTGGCCGATCAGATATCCCGTTTCCTCTTTGCATCCATACGGTTTAAACAGGGAAAGTGGACCCAGATCAAAATCTAATGAATTTGAAAAGAAAGTTTTCAGTCCGGATTCCCGGGAAACGTTTTTATAAGGATCAGCGAATAGATGCCAATGACCGCAAGCATGATCAGGTGCAATGCAATCCCCTTCTCTACCGTCAATCCCGTCTCCTTCGCAAAAGTGCTGAGCACATTGATCGCAGAATGCGTTAGGATACAGGGAATCAGGCTTCCACCGAAATAAAACAGGAGCACGAACAGTAAACCGATTGCGATCGCTACGATCACCTGCCAGAGATTATCTGCAAATTCCGTCCCGCTGCCATTGATCAGGTTCAGTATATGTCCCAGGCCAAACGTGACACTCGAGACAAGGATGGCTGTTCTTACATTCTCTTTCGCCAGTGCCTTGAAAAGAAACCCTCTGAAGATCACTTCCTCCAAAAATCCCACACAAAGCATACAGGCTATCCGGCAGGCAGTGTCTGCCGGAGAATGCTTAAGCACCGCTCCATTCCAGAGATTTCCGGTCGCCAGAATAAACAGCGGAATATAGTAGAGAAACTTTGCGGCCGGCACAACAGACTTACAGAGCCCGTACTGCTTAAATAACCCGTTTCTCTTCAGGAACCCTACCATAACAATGCTCTGCAAGATACAGAAAACAGCGCTGACAGAGTATTGCGTCCCGATCATCTTATTGAGCGGATTGGCCAATGACTGCAAAGCGCAATAAGTCACGATCCAGACGAGTGCAAAAGACAGTTCGCTTTTCTCATACAATCCTTTCATTCTACTTCCTCCCGCGTGGCCAGAATCGCACCCCTGTACACCCGCTCCAAATGCACCTTGATCAGTTCTTCATCATATTCCAGTGCATTGTTGGCGATGATGCTTGCGTACCCGTGAGCAAACAGCGCCAGTGTCAGGAAGATCTCTTTGGTCTGCGCCATGCTCCTGTTCATGGCTTTCTGCATGGCAAAAATGATCGGACTGAGTTCTTCCGAATCTATCATTTCCGGCAGGCTGTTTTCCGCAATAAACCCCGATTGGAACAGAAAGCGGAATAAATGCAGTTCCTCAACGGCAAAACGGATATAGTTTAAACCAATAGCAAGCATGACATCTTCCCATGCTCCGGAAATTCGCATCAGATACTCTGTGTGGTATTGGTCTGTTCTTATATAGACAGCATTCTTCAGTTCCTCAATCGTCGCGAAATGATACATGACAGGCTGGGTAGAACAATTCAGTCTGTTCGATACAGTCCTTGCATTGATATTTTCCACCCCCTTTTCACGGGCAATCTCAAACGCAGCGTCAATGATCATATCTTTTGTGATCCTGGCTTTCGGCGGCATCTTCTTATCCTTCCTTCCATATTATAATTATTGTTATATAACATAAATTATATTATATTTTATTCTATCTGTTTTGTCAACAATACAGGATTCAGCAAAGCGCTTCGGAATAGGGGAAAATATGCACAATACAATATATCGTGCTTTACTGACAAACAATCATGCCTTTCATACAAGATATCCCTCTTTCTTCTTTTCATCGCCCTATCTTCCGCACAATTTTTCTACAGTTATCCATCTCGTTTTCTATTGTATACCAACTATACTCGTGGTATAAACAGGTATAGTGCACTATCACTTCTATATGTAACATCATTTACTTCCGCCCTGTCTTTATTGGTGGAAAGATTCTTAACATCAAAGCAAAAGAAAGGACCTATCTATGACGCACATCAACTCATTTATTCCGCCTGTGTCTTCACCGCTCCGTGACACCAGCCCTCTTCTGCCGTCCCTTCAGGATCCTGACACACTCAGGGTAAGCTTCCCGGCTTCCGGACCGCTCCCGATCCCCATGACCAATGACTACCTGTTCCGGGCACTTCTGCAGCGAAATAACAATGTATTAAAAGGACTTATCTGTTCTCTTCTGCACCTGTCACCGGAACAGATGTGTACTGCGGAGATCACCAATCCTATCGAACTGGGCGCTTCTGTCACGGACAAGACATTTATTCTGGACATCAAAGTCCTCCTGAATGATCATACTGTCCTGAATCTGGAATTGCAGGTCATCAATCAACATAACTGGGTAGAACGTTCCCTGAGCTATCTCTGCAGGAACTTTGACAGCCTGCAACCAGGCGATACCTATCAAAATATCAGACCCGTTCTGCAGATCGGTATTCTGAATTTCACGCTTTTTCCTGAGCAACCTGAATTTTATGCCACTTATCAATTATTAAATGTTAAAAATCATTCATTATATAGTGACAAACTACGTATTTCCGTGTTAAACTTAACACAGATAGAATACGCAACAGAAGAGGACAGATCCTGGCAGCTCAACTCCTGGGCCAGCCTCTTCAGAGCCACCACTTGGGAGGAACTTACTATGCTTGCACAAAATAATGACTACATCAAAGAAGCTGCAGACACTGTCTTCCGGCTCTGCCAGGACGAACGTGTCCGCATGGAATGCGAAGCCCGTGAGGATCATTACCGTACACAGTTGGGGATTCAGAGGATGATAGAACGCCAGGCTGCCGCCTTGGAAGCACAGACTGCCAAGATTCAGGCGCAAGCCTCCTCTCTTGAAGCACAAGACGCCAAGATTCAGGCGCAAGCCTCCTCTCTTGAAGCACAAGACGCCAAGATTCAGGCGCAAGCCTCCTCTCTTGAAGCACAAGACGCCAAGATTCAAGCACAGATCAATGAAATCAAATTACAGGCTGCCGAAATCGACAAGCTGCAGGCCTGGATAAAGGCACACGGATACGATCCGACAGACATTTGAAACAAACAAAACCGATGCCGCAGAACCTTATAGCGCTCTGTCAGGCATCGGTTTAATTGTTCTTATTGTATTGGTTCAGGCAGCATTCCACCGTAATATCATACGCAGACCACTGTCGCATAGCGTGCTTATTCTGCCGTAACCGCCTCTGTATACTGTACGCCCAGATCGGAGATCGTGCCATCTGCCAATTTCGTCTCAATAGCTTTGTTGATCATATCCAGCAGCGCTGTGTTGCCTTTCTGTACTGCAACCGCATATTCCTCAGACTCGAATGCAGAAGCATCCTCTACAATCTTGAGCCCTTCATTGTCATCTACATATTTCTGTGCAGTAGCTGAATCGATCACTACTACATCGCACTTGCCGTTTACCAGCTCCATTACAGCCTCAGTGCCCTTCTTAAAAGCTTCGTAAGGATACCCCATATCGTTGACACAGATCTCACCGGTATAGCCCTGTACAACACAGATCTTCTTGTCGGCCATATCTGTTGCTGCCGCGATATCAGAATCTTCCTTCACGATCATAACCTGCGTCGCCGTATAATACGGTACGGAAAAGTCAACCGCCTCCTTACGATCCTCTGTCACGGTCATCGCCGCGATAGCCGCATCGATCTGACCATTCTGCAAAGCCACCAGTAAAGAATCAAACTCCATGTTCTCCATTGCTACCGTCATCCCGTTATCCTCTGCGATCTGTTTCGCGATCGCCATGTCGATACCGTCATACTGATCGATCACACCGGTTCCGGTCACAAATTCAAAGGGCTGGAACTCTGCATTGGTACCGAATGTCAGGACACCCTCTGTCCTCGTCGTAACGGCTCCGGCCTGTTCTGTATCCGCCTCTTCCCCCTCTGCTGCATCTGCTTCGGTATCGGCTGCCCCATCTGGCTCTGCTGCTTCAGTATCATCCGCCGCGTCTGCTTCCTCTGCTGCGTTTTCCTCAGAAGTCTCTGTCTCTGTGCCTGCCGCTTCCGTGTTCGCTGCGTCTGCCGCCGCGTCCTTTTCACCTCCGCAGGCTGTCAATGTGGACACTGCCATAGCCATGGCCAGTACCAATGCTGCTACTTTTGTTGTCTTTTTCATAATCTCCTCCATTCCGAAGCGCTTTACGCTTGTCAAAAATTTTGATCTATTAAACCGCACCGCATCGAAAATGCTCGTACGGCCCTCTATATCTAAACCGCATTTTCTCTTCCATCCATGCAGAATCCGTTCCGGCATTCACTTCTGCGGCCAATGACCCGGACGAACAACTATAGTTAACGACATTAGAAATTTCGTTTTCGGCATTGCAGGAACTGCCGTATATGGCTCCTGCAAGAGACGGAAACAGAAATTTGTTATGTCGTTTACTATAGTTCATACACATGATTAAAAAGATCGTCGGTTTGATATCCCTTTATACACTTTACGCCTCATTGCCATTTTACAATACCTTACTTAAGAAAAGCTTGGTCCTTTCATTCTTCGGATCGCTGAACACTTCCTGTGGCGTACCGCTCTCCATGATAACGCCCTGATCGATGAAAAGCACCCGGGAAGCCACCTCTCTGGCAAATCCCATCTCGTGCGTGACGATGACCATCGTCATCCCGGACTTGGCCAGATCCTTCATAACGTCCAGCACTTCACCTACCATCTCCGGATCCAAGGCCGAAGTAGGCTCATCAAAAAGCATGATCTCGGGATTCATAGCAAGGGCCCTGGCAATCGCCACTCTCTGCTTCTGTCCGCCGGAAAGCTGTGCCGGATAGGCATCCGCCTTTTCCGCCAGATTGACACGTTCTAAGAGTTCCTGTCCCTTTTTGACTGCTTCTTCCTTAGTCATCTTCTTAAGCAGCACCGGTGCCAAAGTAATATTATCCATGATCGTCAGATGGGGAAACAGATTAAACTGCTGGAAGACCATGCCCATCTTCTGCCTGACCACATTGATGTTGACCTTCGGCGTGTTGATCAACTCATCATCCACATAGATCTCACCTTCCGTCACATCCTCCAGCAGATTCAGGCAGCGCAGGAAGGTACTCTTCCCCGATCCGGAAGGGCCGATGATGACCACGACTTCGCCCTGAGAAATATGCTCATCGATTCCGTTCAGAACCATCAGATCCCCAAATTTTTTATATAGATTCTTAACTTTGATCATAAGATACTCTCCTTCTTATGCGAGTACTATACCGTATGAATATGCATACAGTCTGCATACCGGCTGCCCTTATCTGGCATCGGACTTTCGCAGATGATTCTCTACCTGGCGAAGCGTCAACGTCAGAATCTTGATCAGTACATAGTAGATGACTGCCGTTCCAAACAACGGCATGCCTGGTTCAAAAGTTGCACTCTTGATAAAATCGCCTGCCTTCTGGATATCCATCAACCCTACATAACCGACGATAGCAGTCTCCTTGATCAGCACGATAAACTCGTTGCACAACGCCGGAAAAATATTCTTCACCGCCTGCGGGATCACAATCCTCGTCATCGTCTGGAATGCATTAAGTCCCAGCGATCTGCCCGCCTCGCTCTGTCCGTGATCCACGGAAAGAATACCGCCCCGGATGATCTCCGATACATAGGCGCCTGAATTGACACCGAACGCAATGGACGCAATGATCCACTTGTCCAGATTGACCGTCGCAAAGATGACAAAGTAGATCACCATCAACTGGGTAACGGAAGGCGTACCGCGAATCACGTCCGTATAAATCCCACCGATGGCCTTTAACAGTTTATTGTTGGAAAGATTGCTCATCGCCACCAGCATACCAATCAAAATACCGATGATCACCGCCAGCAGCGAAACCTTTATCGTAACACCGACACCGCTGAACAGCAGTTTATAACGATCGTCCCTGATAAAACATGTATAAAACTTGTCGCAGAAATCAGCAAACCATAATTCAATCCCTGTCATCTGTTGTCATCCTTCCTGTCACTGTAAGTCCTAAATCATTGATCTTTTAGGCATTCTATCTAACCTGTTGCACATCGTTATCTGACTCTTCCAAACAACTCAACCCGCATTATAACACAAACAATGCGGGTTGAAAAGCATAAATATAAGTTGTTTATGAATTTTTAAATAGTCCGGATGCGTTATAGTTTATAGCGGTTTGGCCGTGAATTATAACAAAAGCTCAGCAGCATCCGCTGTCAGATCAGTTAAAAATGCACCTCCGTGCCAAACAGCGCGCCTTCCTCAATCTTCTTGTCATCCCCTTTCAGTTCATCCATAAACTGCATATAATCGCATACATATACATACACCGTATCCGTATTCCTGCCGTAGATAGAAAAGATATCTCCGTTCGCCCCCTGATTCTCCAACCGCTTTTTGTCTGCGTCAAGGATCGTAACGACATAATCGTAGCGCTGCACATCTTCCGGCAAAATGATCTGTGCGCTGATCTCGAAGGCCGTCTTTTCCACGGAAGCGATCCCAACCCCGTCTTCGTTTGTCTTATTGACCTGGACCGTCTGCACCGCTGTCCGGTTCGTATTGACCTCGATGGCAAAGTTCCATGTGCCCGTATAATGCTTCATCACCGATTCCGGTATGGTTATCATCTCGCCGGTCTCCGGATCACGGACCTCTATCTCTTCATATTCCAGCAATTCGCCATATATATCGGATATCTCCAGATAATAGGTGAATTGTTCCGGCCATGTTGTCGCCTGACCGCCGCACATCAAGTCATCCTCCAGAGAAACCATGATGATGCCTGTAAAAGTCCGGCTGTCCACAAAGTTTCCTTCTATATAAGCTGGCACTGAAAATCCATTGCCGGCCGCTTCGTTCCGCTCTTCCTTCCCCATGCTGGGTATATTGTAATAACTTTTCGTTGTCAGATACAGCATGTCATAATCCAGTATATAATCGTCCATATTTTTTGTCTTGATAAAATCTGCCGGAAATTCCTCTTCATTTTCAATACAGAGTGCCAAGTACAATGCCTGCTTAGTGCAGTTCGCCTCTGAGATCGTGACCGTCAGTCCATTTGCTGTCTGTACGTACTGACTTTGTGTCTTTTCCCCCGATAGACCTGACATGTCCTGATCTGACGTCTGTGTCATATCTTCCCGCCTTATACCTTCAGCCTGTTTTCTTTCCGGAGTCCCCTCTGCCCCGCCTTCCTCAACATAGACCTCTGCATTGCGGCTGAAATCCCCCTTATAGCTGGTTTTATCCTGCATCATCGTGAAAATCCGCCCGATCAAAGGCAGCTTCGCCGCCACCGAAGGATTAGATATAAGCAGAACCCCTGCCAGGACTGCTACGAGGGCTGCTGCCGCAGTCGCACTGCTGCGCAGCATAAGCCTATTCTTATGGAGTCTCTTTTGTTCCCTGATTCCCTCCTGAACGCCAGCCTTTACTATATTATTCAGTTCTTTTGGGATCGGTATTGCATCAAATCTATCATTTTGCATAGCGCCTTTCCTCCTTATACTCTTTCTGCTCACCCTCAAGCCACCTGCGCAGCTGTTTCTTGGCCCGATACAGGTACGCCTTCACGCTTCCTTCCGGAATTTCCATGATCCGTGCGATCTCCTTGATCTTCAATTCCTGGAAATAGAAAAGAATGACCACGGTCTTATACTGCTCCTTCAAAGAATCAATGGCATCATAGAGATCCACTTTCTCTTCGATCAAATAGTTCTCCACGCCCTTCTCACGGTATTCCTCCAAAGCCACCGTCTGCGTCTGCTTCTTGCCCTGCCAGATACAGTTGAGCAGGATCCGCGTGATCCATGTCTTAAAGTACTGCGGTTCCTTTAACTTTCCGATAGCCAGCAGACCTCTCATCACACATTCCTGCACCGCGTCCAGCGAATCCGCCTCATTTTTCACATATAAAAAAGCTGTCTTATACAAATACACCTGATATTCAGCGATCAACTCACCATACGCGGATTTACTGCCTCTGACGGCTTTTTTAACAAGCTGAATCGTATCCTCTTTCACTTTTGTCTTTTCCTTTCCTATGATCGCCGGTGCGCGCTCCCGGTTCTGTTTTACATAGATTAGATTGCTCATGCACGGAAAAGGTTACACTAACATAAACTTGGTTACAGTTCACGGCCTAACCGGCCGCAAACTGTAACGCATCCAGCCCATTC
>CAJUQJ010000058.1 GCA_910588215.1 uncultured Lachnospiraceae bacterium | reverse complement strand
CAAGAGATAAAGCAGGCTGCATAAATTTGGCAATTCATTTCGTTAACGAGTATAATTGAAAAAATGAAGCAACAGCCAAATGGAATGCGACCAGAAGAAATAGACAAAGTTTTAGCAGCATACGGCTATATTCCGGCAAGGCAAAAAGGAAGCCATAAGCATTATCTGAATAAAGAAACTGGGGATTTGATAACAATAAAACAAGAGAATCCATTAAAAAAGGCTTATGTCGTAGATGTTCTGAATAGGATAGGGGAATAATCCCCTTATCCTGGCATAGCATAACAAGCGGAAAGGAGCAGGAAAGCATGGAAGTTAAAGATTATATGAAATTGCCCTATACAAGATTAGTACAGGAAATGAACGATGAAAGCGGACACTATTTCTATGGCAGAATTTTGGAACTTGACGGATGCCAAAGTACCAGTGATACACTTGAAGGATTATATGAAAGCCTTAATGAAGCATTGGAAGGATATATTGAAACAAAAATAGAAAATAATCTCTCTATACCGATTCCAGAAGCGCCAAACAATTACAGCGGTAAGTTTGTTGTAAGGCTTCCAAAATCTTTGCATCAAAGATTAGCCATTGAAGCAGAAAAAGAGGGGGTAAGCCTTAATCAGTTAGCATTATACAAGTTGGCACTTTAATATATTATACGCATAAGGCAGGGAATCAACACCCTGCCTTTGCTTATATTCTTTTGAATAATTTCCGTTAATGCAAACCGTTAGGAAAATAATAGACTGCTGCCCTCTGTGGCTCTACAGGTTTGAAATACTCGTCTGGGTTTTCTCCTGCTTCTATCAATTCCTGTCTGCACTGCTCTATCCGCTGTAAAAGTTCTTCCCGACTTTCCCCGGTTATTGCCATTACATCTTCTAAAGAAAAATACTCATGCTCATTAAATGCAGATGCAAGGCTCATTCTCAAACCGCTGTAGATAGCTTCTAATGACAAAGTCAGTACCACCAGCTCTGCTGGTGGTTTGCTCTAACCCCTCCGGGGTCCTTTGTGGTTCCGCCTAAAGGCGGTCTAACAAACTCATTCTATTTTGTTACTGGTCACCGCTTAAAAGCGGTTTTATTACTTTCTATTACGAGGTTTCTCCCTCCAGTCGATCCCTCTCATACTGTTCCGCAATGTATTTTGTTATAGTTGCCTCATTTACATTACCGATCGTTTCGCAATAATATCCCCTTGCCCAAAAATGCCGATTATATCGCTCCCTGTATTCTGGATGCCTGTCAAAAAGTATCAGACTACTCTTTCCTTTTATTCTCCCCACCACTTTTGATACATTTTCCCTGGGCGGAATCGACACATACATATGAACGTGATCTGGTAACGTTGCTGCCTTTATTATTGTGACTCCTTCCATCTTGCAGACTTTACTGATGGCTTCCCCTACTTCTCTCCTTAAGCTCCCAAACATCGCCTTCCGTCTGTATTTCGGAATGAACACTATATGATACGTGCAATTATAACGACTATGTGATAGACTTTGATTATCCATGGATACCTCCGTTGTATTTTGTGTGGTTTGCCAGACCTACATTTATTATACAACGGAGGTTTTTTATAGGACTCAGTTTATCGCCACTTGCGTACACGATTCTCCCCAGCTCTGCTGGGGGTTTGGGAATGTTTCAATCATAGTTTTGTATGCCATCATCTATAATCGGCTCTAATTCTGCTCTGGTAACGCCATATTTGCCATAATTCGCAAGCAAATTGTTTATAAGTGTGTCCTTTTCCATAATGATCTACCTCTTTTTCTCTTTATCGTCCAAACAGAGCCATATTTTCAGCTATCGCCTATTGTGTAGCCTTGTCTGCTCGTCCTGTTCCCGGTGGTATCTCTCCCGGTACTGCTGGTATAATTCCGGGGATTCTTTAGCAAATTTTGATAACTCTCTCAATGTTCCCTTTTCGCCACTTTCTGATTTCTTCACAAACTGTTCATAGGTCATAGTTCCGTTTCCTTTTTGTGCCATTTCTGTAATCTCCTTTCTTGTGATACGCCCAAGCATATAATCTTCTTCAAGGCTAAATACTGCTTTTCTTTCTGAATCGCTTAAAGAATTTATAGCTTGTTCCCTTTCCCAGCTTCCTTGCGGTGTAGAGAATACTTTGTTGTGTAGCTTTGCTATTCGTGTATAGTCCATTTCTTATACCTCATTCTTTCTTTATGATAACTTTTATTGTTACCTCAAAATCACTTATCCGGCAGATATGCAATCGGATAGCCTTTCACTTCCAATCCATAAAACCGTTTCAAATCGTCCGACATACGCCTTTTCATTAACGCCATATGGGGATAAATTCTTCTATGCGTTGCACGCACTATGTATAAGTGAAGATTGTATTTTTCACATACCATAGTGCAAATTTCAGTTTCAAGAACATATCCCTGCTGCCTAACCACACTTAAAACCTCATTTTGCAAGATTTCTTCAACATATGCTTTAAAACTCATTTTCTCCCTCCCCATAATCCAGCTTCATTCCCAATTTCGGCAAATCCTCGCCTTGTGTCTTTGTAGGCTCCCCCAGTTTAGGCAGTTCGGCAGCAGTCAGAATACGCTTTGTCTCTTTGTTTGGTATGCTTTCTTCAATACTGATAGCATCTTTATTAGACAACCAATTTTTCATTAAGAAAATGCCGCTCGGAGGGCTTATTTTGCCGCCTAACATGGCTTGCTCAATAAATGCTCCTATAAACGCTTTTGCCGATTGTATCAACTCTTGACACATCGCACTGCATCCTGTTCCGTTATTCCAGTTGAAAAGCGTTGTCCTGCTGATATGCAATGCCATACAAAGAGATTCAATGCCCGGACGAATACTTGATTGCTGACAAAATGAAAAATATTCATCAATAACCGTTACATAAAACCGTATTAGAGGGTGTCTGTAAAATGCAGATGCCCTTTATTCATTCCAAAAAGAAACCGCTACCTCATTTTGGATAACGGCTTCTCTTAGCTAACGGCTTTCACATCACTTTTTATCATAAAATTTTTACACTTAACAAACATTTACTATCAGGGATACTAAAAACGCCATAGATAAAAATCTTTGCTTTTTCAAAACTGTGTGAAGAATTTCAGTCGCTAAATTTTCTTGCTTTTTCATCATCTTTCACCACCTTTCCTTATTGATATTGAAATTATCTCATAAAAAAGAATTTATAAAAGTCCGTTATTGGCTCAATAATGGACGCATAATGGGTACATAAAGGACACTTTATGTTATTTCTTAATCATCTAGGAAATCACCGCTTATGCGTTTTCCCGATAATCCGCCTTACTTCTGATGTTTTCATGCAATGTATATTCCTGCTGCCTGTCACATCATTTCTATAGCCCTTTTTCAAATAGATAAAATATCCCTCGTCTTTGGTATAGGATAAATCTTCTATCATTTCATAATATTTTCTTGGCACTTGCCACTTTTCAAGCATCCGTTCCTGTTCTGCATTAAAACCCTGCTTTTTCTCTGCCATTCTGCTTGTACCGTCCGCAAGGTCATTAGTTTGTGTGCTATGTGTGTGCTACGCTTCAAAATTCAGCACTTTTTACCACAATTTTAGAAAACTTTAGATTAAAGAAAACCCTTGAAAATACTGGACTTTCAAGGGTTTCACTAATTTCATTATTCTGCCTGTAATTATCGCTTGCTGAACTGCGGAGCGCGTCTCGCTGCTTTGAGGCCGTATTTCTTTCTCTCCTTCATACGAGGATCTCTTGTCAGATAACCCGCTTTCTTCAGAGTCGGTCTGTAGTCAGAGTCTGCCTGAAGCAGTGCTCTCGCGATACCATGTCTGATCGCACCTGCCTGACCAGTGTATCCGCCACCTTTAACAGTGATGATCGCATCAAACTTATCCACTGTGTCGGTCGCTACGAGCGGCTGACGTACGATAACCTTGAGTGTCTCTAATCCTAAATAATCATCAATGGTGCGCTTATTGATGGTAATCTCACCTTTACCCGGTACAAGATATACTCTTGCAACAGATTTCTTTCTTCTGCCGGTTCCGTAATATTTTGCTGCTGACTTAGCCATTATTCTAATCTCCTTTCAGTCCCTGTGAATTAAAATGTCAATGTTTCCGGCTTCTGTGCCGCATGCGGATGTTCTGCACCTGCATATACATGAAGCTTTGTATACATTTGTCTTCCCAAAGGCCCTTTCGGGAGCATACCCTTTACTGCATGCTCAACCACTCTCTCAGGATGCTTCCGCATCATCTCTTTCAGGGTAGTCTCTTTCATACCGCCCACATAGTCAGAGTGATGATAGTAGATCTTCTGATCCAGTTTCTTACCGGTAACCTTAACCTTCTCCGCATTCACTACGACTACATAGTCGCCTGTATCCATATGCGGTGTGAAAATCGGTTTATTCTTGCCTCTCAACACTTTAGCAACTTCGGATGATAAACGTCCGAGTGTCATATCAGTCGCGTCAACTACATACCATTTTCTATCGATCGTAGCCGGGCTTGCCATAAAAGTTTTCATCAATATTACCTCCAAAATAATAAACTGTGTTGTTCCTCCTGCTCTTCATGCGGATGTCCGGCCACACTCATGAACTTCGCAACAACGGGTGTATCCTGTTTCTTATCTTCAAAATGCATTACCGGGGCTTTGGCTTAGCATTTCTTCACACTTCATACCCGCCTATTATAGTATACGCTCCCGCGTGTGTCAATACATTTTTTGCCTGTTTTCGGCGGATTTAGGAGATTTTTCAAGAGGCTGGATGCGTTACGGTTTGCGGACCGTCAGGCCGTGAATTGTACTATTTTAGAGAAGCAGTCTAAGAGAAGACTTAAGATGATTGAATTCCTACCAAAAAAGTGATAAAATTCTATCGTCGGAAGCGATAAACGCCTACGCAAAATAAATGAAAGAGGTATTTTTATGAACGAATACATTCTCAGTTGCTGTTCCACCGCCGACTTATCGGAAGAACATTTCCGCCGCCGCTCCATCTCCTATATCTGCTTCCATTATGAATTGGACGGCGTGCAGTATCCGGACGATCTGGGCAGATCCATACCATTCGACCGCTTCTACGAGGCCATGACAAACGGTGCAGATACAAGGACTTCCCAGATCAACGTAGAGGAATACAGCAACTACTTTGAACCTTTCCTCAAAGACGGCAGAGATATCCTTCACCTGACGCTGTCTTCCGGTATCTCCGGCAGTATCAATTCCGCCATGGTGGCAAGGGATCACCTGCTGGAACAGTATCCCGACCGTAAGATCTATATCGTAGACTCGCTGGCAGCTTCCTCCGGCTATGGTCTTCTAATGGACAAACTGGCCGATCTGCGGGATGAAGGACAAAGTCTGGATGAAGTCCATGCCTGGGCTAACGCCAATCGTCTGAAGCTCAACCACTGGTTCTTCTCCACAGACCTTACCTTCTATATTAAAGGCGGCCGCATCTCCAAAGCCTCAGGCTTCATCGGCGGTATGCTGAGCATCTGCCCTCTGCTGAATGTCAACCATCTTGGCCAGCTGATCCCCCGCTACAAGATCCGCACCAAACGCAAGGTCATTTGGGCCGTCGTGGACAAGATGGAAGAATGCATCGAAGAGGGCCGGGACTACAGCGGCAAATGCTATATCTCGAATTCCGCCTGTGAAGAAGATGCCAGAGCCGTGGCTGCCCTGGTCGAAGAACGCTTCCCGCATCTACACGGCAAAGTTCTGATCAACAGCATCGGCACCACCATCGGCAGCCATACCGGCCCCGGCACAGTCGCTGTGTTCTTCTGGGGAAAAGAACGGGCTGACTAACGCATCATTACATTTACTTCTAACCGATCAAGTAAATGAAGTACGCCGCATATCCCACCAGCAGGCACACACCGCCGAATCTTCCCAGTCTGTGCCTGCGGGATACCAACACCCACAACAGCACTGCCGCCGCAATACAGGCTACACTGTCCACCATAAAGGCTGATGCATAGGAAACCGGCGTGATCAAAGCCGATGTCCCCACCACGAATAGAATATTGAATATATTGCTGCCCACGATATTGCCCACCGCGATATCCGCTTTGCCCTTGACTGCTGCCGTAGCCGAGGTCACAAGTTCCGGCAGCGACGTACCGAAGGCTACAATGGTCAGTCCGATCAGTCTCTCGCTCATACCAAAGATTCTTGCCAGCTCCGTGGCCGCATCCACCGCCACGTCGGAACCGATCACGATCATCACGCCGCCCAGTACGATCAACAGCAGCATCTTCCAGACAGGCATCTCTTTGCCCTCACCCGGTATTTCCTCCGGCATGTCCCCTCCGTGCTTGGCCATCCACAGCAGATACAGCAGATAGCAGATCATAAACGCCCAGAGGATAAGTCCGTCTGTCCAGCCCACCACATTATCCGTCAACCCCAGCCCCATCAGCAGCGCGGTCATGGCAACGACGAAAGGGATCTCATAGCGTACCGTGGACTTCTGCACTGCGATCGGCTTAATGACTGATGTGATCCCCAGGATCAAAAGAACATTCAAAATATTACTGCCTACAATATTACCGATAGTGATCTCAGCGCTGCCCTTGAGCGCTGCTGACACGCTGACCGCCGCCTCCGGAAGCGATGTGCCAATGGCCACGATCGTCAGACCGATCACCAGCTGCGGAATACCAAATTTCTCCGCCAGCTTACTTGCCCCTTCCACAAACCAATCCGCCCCTTTGACCAAAAGGGCAAAACCAACTGCCAACAATACCAGCTGCATAATAACTGCCATAATACCCTGCTCCTTTCTCATCCTACCGCCTGCCCGCGGCATATCCTCTTACGCGATCTTTGAAGGTGTCTTGAAGTTTAGGCAGCATCTCTCTTCACTGCCTGAAATCTCAGGCAAACAAAAAGAGACCTCTGGCATCTTCAATGCTAAAAGTCTCGTTCTTTCTATGATAGAAAGCTAGAAAGCGTGTAAACATGGCATGCGCCAGGGTATGTTGCTTACACAGGATAACTACTCCCTCTTAACGTGTACTACATTTGTATCGCATGACGGTAGAGTATCACAGGATGATTTTCCTGTCAAGACAAGAATCCCCAATCTTTGCAAATTTTATACAAAAGAATTGAACCATGTTCTCCTGAAATGCGCATTCCTGCTCCTTTCTTACTGTATCTTCGCCAGCGATTCCTCCGACAAGATCTTCTTAATATTGAGCATAAAAAGGATGGACGCCGTAGCCGCCGAGAGCGTATCGGAGATTGGTTCTGCCCAGTACACGCCCATCACTCCCATGAAATGCGGCAGGATGATAGCCAACGGGATCAAGAGGATGATCTTACGCAGTACAGCAATAAAGAGAGAAATCTTCGCTTGCCCCAAAGCAAGGAAGGTGGGCTGAATCCCATTCTGCAGACCGAATACCAACATACCTGCCATGAAGATCGGCATCACTTCCCCTGTAAGGGCCACCAGCTGTGTCTCATTGGTAAAGAACCCGGCATAGAATCTTGGCAGGAACATGGTAGTGGCCGTGGAGAGGAACCGAAAGCCGAAACACATCCCAATCATCCAGCAGTACAACTGTTTGACCCTGCTAAAATTCCTGGCTCCGTAATTGTAACTGACGATGGGAGTCATGCCCTGCGTAAAGCCATTGATAGGCGCGGAGAACAGCTGCATGATACTCTGCATGATCGTCAAAGAACCCACATGCAGGTCTCCTCCGTAAGTCTGCAGGCCATGATTCAATACAATGCTGATAAAGCTCTCTGTAGCGTTCATGATAAAAGGCGAGATGCCTAACGAGAACACACTTCCCAGTATCCTGCCCTCCAGGTGCATACAGTTTCTGCGAATCTTCAGAGAAGTCTTTTTCCCCAGTAAAAAAGACATGACCCAGGCCGCGCTCAGTCCCTGCGATATCACCGTAGCAATAGCCGCACCCCTCACCCCCAGATGAAAGCCGAAGATAAAGACCGGATCCAACACGATATTGGCCACTGCACCGATCAGCACGGAGAACATGGCAATCCGCGGCTGGCTCTGGCAGATGATAAAGGCATTAAGACCCAGCGCCAGTTCCACAAACAACGTACCGAGCAGATAGATCGACAGATAGTCCATAGCATAGCCTATCGTGGCGTCACTGGCTCCAAACATATAGAGAAGCGGTCTTTGAAACGCATAGAAAAAAGCCATCAAAAACACCGTACAGATCAGCAAGAAACTGACGCTGTTGCCGAGAATCTTTTCCGCGTGTTCCCTGTCCCCTTTGCCCAGCCAGATAGCAGATAAGGGCGCGGCGCCGTTGCTGATAAAAGCAGAGAATGCCGAGATAAACACTGTGATACAGAAGGTCACGCCCACACCCGTCAGAGCATTGGCACCTACGCCTTCCATATGGCCGATATAGATCCGGTCGATGATGCTGTATAAAATATTGATGATCTGCGCCAGGATAGCCGGCAGCGTCATGCTTACCATCAATCTTCCGATGGACTGTGTCGCCATCCGCTCTTCCCGTGTCATAGTTGTTTTCGTTTCTGTTGCCATTTAATCATCCCTCGTTCATGATATTGTTAATAGCACTATGATGCATCATATACCAAATTCCGGTTTTTGGCAACATTGGCTTCATCCGGTCTGCCGTAAACCCGCACTGAGGATCAAATACGTATGAAAACTCAACACCGTACACACGCCCGGATGTTATATAAGACACTTTCCTGCATTATCATCCTGCCGGCCGTGGTGAAAGAGAGGGTTTCTCCGTGCGGATCTATGCACAGAGCATACTCGATACCCTTAATCTCATGATGAGGATACTTACAAACAACAATCTCCTGTACAGATCAGAGGATAGACCGGTCCTCTGATCCGCTATAAATAGACAAAAAGAAATCTGCGCCGCCTGCCACAGGCCTTACGCAGATTTCCTCTTTGTCAGCGTCATTAAGCTGAACATAAACTTGTCAGTACACCAGCTTACTCTGCCATATAGATGGCTACTGTTTTCTCGATCTCATCCAGCGCCTGCTCGATCGTCTGCTCTCCCTGCATATAGCCGGCACCCTGTTTGAACACCGCTCCTTCCAGCATCTGATCCGGCACATACGCCGTAGTCAGCTCAGACAATTCCTGCTTGAAAGCGGCTATGGTCTCATCCGACGGCCAGTACATGGTGTAACCGATCCCGTTGCCGTCCGCATCCGTCGTATACAGGGACGTGTATTCCCCTTCCGCACCCATAATATCCTCTTTCGGTGTAAACTGGATGTCAAAGGCATTCTGGTTAAGCGGCAGTCCGTCATACTCGCTCTGCACTTCCGCAGACAGGAATGTGCTCATGAAATCTTTCGCCGCATCGATCTGCCCGGAAGCCGCGCTGACCGCCAGCATGGTCGCAGGTTTAAAGACTTTGGTACACTGTCCCTGCATGGGTATCACTTTCGCATCTTTGGAGGCTTCGTTCTTAGACAGGGATACCAGTTCCAGATACCCGTACTGGGCACACATCCATCCGATCATCATATGCTGCTCTTTACCGAGATAAGACATAAGATCCAGGTAGACTTCCCAATCAATCTGCTCCATGCCGACGCCATAATACTCTGCCAGTCTTCCCATTCTTTCCTGATAAGTTTCCACCATTTCCGAATCCAGACCATCCATCTGGATATCGTAGATCCGTTTGCACTGTTCCAAATATTCCTGCAATACCTCTCTGTCAATACTGCCGTCCGCCGTGATCCACTTCGGCGCACTGGTGGCTGCCAGCCTTTTTAAAAGTGCCGACGCACCGCCGATGCCCATGATATCCTTGTCGGGATGTGCCTGCCGCAGCTGTTCCATCACGTCTGCCAGATCCGACAGATCCTTCACATTCTCCACGCCTTCCGCCGCCGCTGCGATCTGCGGAATGCCGATCGTAGCCGGCGCCACATAGGCCTTGCCGTCCTTTTTCAGCGCTTCGATCACATTGTCAAAAAGAGGTTCCTCCGCGCTGTACTGTGCCAGATAATCGGTCAGGTCCGCCAACATGCCTTTTTCCACATAAGAATCAAAAGGCAGATCGTCCATCACCAGCAGATCCGGTCCTTCCCCGGCCATGATCTGGGTATTCAGCTTCTTGATGGCGTCCTCTCTCGTGACGGAGTCCCCGCTGCCCATGCCCACCTCATAGGACACGAACACATCCGGGTGCTGCACCTGATAGCGTGAGATTGCCTGTCTGATATTCGCATTTTCCTGCAGGCTGTAGAGTTTGACCACCTGTTCCGGCACCGATGGCACATCCGGATCGTAGGTAAACCGGATCAGCTTGTTTCCTGTGAAAAGTCCCAGAAAGGCGTCCCCCTCCAGCTGCATCATATCGACTATCCAGTAGTTCGGATTGCTGAGCATGGACAGGCTGCCGTCCACGATCTGTTCCATCATATTGCCGCCGACCACATGGCGGTGAATGCCCTTGCTGCCGGTGACATAGACGGTGCCGTCCTCGCCGGGCAGCAGATAGACGTCGCAGTAATCCATGCCGTTGAAGCTGCGGCTCTGGTAATTTTCCGCCATAAACTCCGTCAGCACCTGATCCTCGAAAGCCGTTCCCGCCCCCAGATCATAGAGCATGGGCATCTCCTGCTCACCCCAGTCGTTATCGACCACAAGCAGGTTATCCCTGACCCACATCCACTGGGGATTATAGTCTAACGTCAGAATCTGCTCGCAGCTGCCGTCCTGCTGCACTTCGTAGACTCCTCTGTAAGTACTGGCCAAAATGGTTCCGTCTTCCTTGAAGGCCACCTGCTTAAAAAACTTCTCATCCTCGGTCATCTCCTTCTCCACGGGAACCTGAGTGCCATCCGGCAGGTACAGAGACAGACGCTGGATAAAAGTTATGTCATCGCCTTCCCCGCTGCTCTCCCCGGTAAGCACTGCCGCCGTGCCGTCCGATCCCATGTACATGTTGCTGATATAAACTTCACTGTCTTTCAGTTCGGCAAACCAGTCCGGCGTTTCCTCCGTCCAGGTTTCCCCCTCATCTTTCGATACGAGCATCCCTACGGCTTTGTCCATGATCACCAGGCTGCCGTCCGCAAGCCTGCTCATGCTGCTGGGCTGTGCCAGCTGTTCGGACAGATCGATCTCTTCCTCCACGTACCGGCCCATGGCCACCGGGCCGTCTCCGCCGGTCGTCACGTCCTGCGCCTTTTCCCCGGCTGCGTCCGTGCCGCCGTTCATTTCCTGTTCTCCATCTCCTGCACCTCCCGTACCGCAGCCCACCATGGCAAAGACCATGGAAGCCGCCAACAAAAGGCTGAACGCTTTTTTCAGATTTCTTTTCAACATATTCTCCTCTTCCTTTCTATGAATCTTGTAACAGTACAGATAACTGTACCGTTACGTTTTGGCTTTTTCTTCTATCATTATTCTGCCATATAGATGGAAACTTTCTGCTCGATCTCGTCAAGCGCCTGTTCCAACGACAGTTTACCCTGCATATAAGCCACCCCCTGTTCAAACACGGCATCTTCCAACACGCTGTCCGGCAGATAGGCGGTCTGTAAATGTCCCAGTTGTTCTTTCAGGGCCAGGATCTGCTCATCACCGGGCCAGTACACCACATACTCCAGTCTCGTGCCGTCCTCACTGCTCACGGAGAGATAACTGTAGCCCCCATCCTCTGCCAGATACTCTTCCTGCGGCGTAAACTGTATGTCAAAAGCTTCCTGGTTTACCGGCAGTCCGTCATAACTGCTCTGCGCCTGCGCCGAGAGGAAATAATCAAAAAACCGCATTGCAGCATCTTTTTTCCCGGAAGCCGCGCTGAGCGCCAGCAATGTGTTCGGCCTGAATACACCGCTGCACTGCCCTTTCAGCTCCGCCGCCGCATACTCCTCGAAGCCTGCCGCTCTGTTTATGGAGACCACTTCCCGCCAATCGGCGGCAGATTCCACCCAGCCGGAGGCCATAGCCATCTCCCCTGTCAGCACCTCGAAAAAGTCGTGTGTCACCCGCCATTCCAGAAGATCCGCATCCATTCCGTAATACGCCAACAGATTGGCGTCTCTCTCCCCGTATTTGGCGATCGCATCCGCCGCAAGCCCTTCCATCTGTACCCCGTGGATCCGCTTGCACTGCTCCAGGAACTCCCCCAGAGCCTGCCTGTCAATTTGGCCGTCCCCGTCGACCCAGGTCGGCTCACTCACCGGTGCGAAGCGTTTCAGGACGCCTCGCTCACTGATCATCCCGATTATATCCTGTCCGGGATCCGCTTTTCGTCTCGCCTCAATCCGATCCGCCAGATCTGACAGGCTCGTCATATTCGACACATACTGTTCTTCCCCCACCACCACGGGCAGACTGACCGTGGCCGGCACCATATAGGCTTTACCGTCTATTTTCATCACATTGATGATCGTATCGTAAAGTGCATTCTCCACACTGTACTGTGCAAGATATTCCGTCAGATCCGCCAGAAGCCCCTTTTCTACATAAGAGCGGAGCGGCAGATCATCCATGATCAAAAGGTCCGGCCCCGTACCGGCCATAATCTGGGTATTCAGCTTCTTCAACGCATCTTCCCTCGTTACCGCCGCCCCCTCCGGCATCCCTACCTCATAGGAGATGAAACTGTCGGGATTCTGAGACTGGAAGCCGGCAATGGCCATCCGCATGTCATCACTTTCTCTTAAGCTATAGACCTTGAGCATATTTTCCGGCACCGCCGGGGCATCCGAGTCGTAGGTAAAGCGCATCAGCTTACAGTTGGCAAAGAGCACCAGAAACTCATCCCCCTCCAACCGGATGGCCGAATTAATGGTATAGTTTGGATTGCTCAGCATGGACAGATTCCCGTCCACGATCTGTTCCATCATATTGCCGCCGATCACATGACGGTGAATCCCTTTGCCGCCGATGGTGTAGACCGTCTGCTCCTCACCCGGCAGGAGGTACATGTCCTGGAAGGTGTGGCCATTGTAATAACGGTCGCCATAATTGGCCGCCGCAAACTCCTGCAACACATCATCTTCCACCCAGGCTTCCGCTTCCATATCATAGATCACCGGCATATCACCGACTTCGCTGTCCATAAAAAGCAGACCGTCCTGTATTTTCATCCACTGCGGCCGCTCTTCCACCGTCAGGTACTTCTCTGTGCTGCCGTCCGTATGGATCTCATACAGAGTCTCCGACGCCGTACCGACTATGATCCTGCCCTCCTCGGAAACGGCCAGCATGCTGAAACTGCTCTCCTCCTCCGTCAGTTCTGCTTCCACCGGCACCTGTGTACCGTCCGGCAGCACCAGCATCAGCGTAGGGTCATATTCCTCCGCCCAGCCGCTGTTATACAGGACGGCCATGGTGCCGTCCGCAGCCATATCCATATCGATGATATATTTCTCTTCCTGCTTTATGGCCTGAAACCAGTCCGGCGCTTCCGTCTGCCAGGTAGCCCCTTCATCCTCGGATACCACAAGGCCGCCTATCGTGCTTAAGATCACCAGACTGCCGTCTAAGCGCCTTCGGAGTCCTCTGTTGCCGTCGCTGTTTGCCAAAAATTCCGTCAGGTCAAGCTCCTTCTCCACGTAACGTCCCATGGCTGCCGCGCCGTCTGCCTCCACGGTGTCCACGTCCCCGGATACCGAATCCATATTGCCGCTGCCATCAATACCGTTATCGGCATCTGCCCTGCTGCCGGAAGCTGTCGAATTTCCGCTGTCGCAGCCTGCCAGTGCCACGATCATACTAAGAACCAGCAGGAAACACACTGTCTTTCGCAAATACATCTTTTTCATGACAAAATCATCCTCCCTCTCTCAGCCTGCTCCTTTTTACTGCATCTTATCAGAATAATCTCTAAGAAGTCTCTAAACATATTAAGAAATTCTTAGAGATTATTTAAAGAATCCTGTGGTATCATAAAAAAAAGATAATTGGCGGAGCAAATTATCTTTGCGAGATTCGCTCCGCGAACTCGGATAAACGGAAGAAATTTTTTATAATAGATTTTGAAGGGAGAATTTCACATGCGTATTTTACTGGCGGAAGACGACCGGGATCTGAATAAGGCCCTGACCTGGCAGCTCACCGGGCAGGGGTATAATGTAGACACCTGCTACGACGGAGAAGATGCTCTTTATTATGGAAAACAGAATATCTACGACGTGATCCTGTTAGACCGTATGCTGCCCTTCCAGGAAGGGACCGAAGTTCTCTCCTCCCTGCGCAGGCATGGCGTTACTGCTCCCGTGATCCTGATCACGGCGCTGGGCGCGCTGAAAGATAAAATCCTGGGGCTGGATCTGGGCGCCGACGATTATCTCGTGAAACCTTTTGAGTTTGAAGAACTGCTGGCCAGGATCCGCTGTGTTACCAGACGCTCTCTGATGTTGAGCGGACAGGCAGACGGCAGGCTTTCTTATCACGATATCTCATGGGCGGTTCGCGACATGTGCCTCTCCGGTCCTTCCGGAACCTGCACGCTTTCCAAACATGAGGGAGACCTGCTGGAAGCCTTCCTGCACACCCCGGGGCAGACACTGGCCCGTGATACCCTGCTCCTGAAAGTCTGGGGACCGGACAGCGATGTGGAAACCGGCAATCTGGACAACTATATCCATTTCCTGCGCCGCCGCCTGAAATCCGTAGACAGCACGCTGCAGATCAAGACCGTGCGCGGCGTGGGGTATGGCCTGTTCATCAGTTAAAAGGGCAATGCCCGTACAAAAATGCGCCCAGAAAGGATTCCCGCATGTTCCGTAAAGCTCATTTTCTTTTTACTCTGTTATGTGCCGGTACGACTACCGCGATCATGATCTTCATGTCCCTGCTCTACCTGCAGGTATCCGAAAGCAGCCTTTACAAAAACCATTTCGCTTCTTTTCGCAGCGACATCAGCACGATCGCTTCCAGCCTGGAGCAGTCCACCTATGTTTCCATGCAGTGGCTGGCCGGGCTGGAGGCCAGAAATTCCTATCTGATCTTTGTCACGGACAATGATAAACCTTTTCTCTACAATACGCTGAGAAACGGTACAGTTGGTACAGTCACCGACGAACAATCCGGCAACACAAATGACTCCTTTGGTCAATCTCTGTTGACAGAAAGTCTGCAGGCCTATGACCTGATGTTTGAATCCGAAACGGTCATCTCCTATAGCAGCAACTATTTCGGCATTCATCATGACGAATATGAATTTACTTCGCCTTCCACCGGAGAGCGTTATTACAGCAGTCTCATCGACATCGAGCGCGGTCAGACCCACTCCCGCATCCTGATCTTAAATCCGCTGGTCGGCCTGCAGACGCAGATCAGCCACCAGCGGCTGCTTTTTCTGCTGTTAGACATACTGGCTGCTCTGGCATTCTCCGTCTTCTCCTGGTTTTTCACGGGCCGTCTGCTTAAGCCGTTACAACAGAATCATGAGGATCAAATGCAATTTATCGCTTCCGCTTCTCACGAGCTGCGCACTCCCTTATCCGTAATCCTCGCCACCACCGAATGCTGTGTCACTGCCTCCCCGCAGGAACAGGCCGGTTTCTTCCAAACCATCCGCAAAGAAGGCGGACGCATGAATACCCTGATCGATGACCTGCTGACCCTGGCCCGTTCCGACATAAGCCGCTTCCTGATCGAGAAAAAGGACGTGGAGTTAGACACTCTGTGCACCAACGCCTTCGAGGCCTTTGAACCGCTGTGCCGCCGGAAAAATCTCACCCTCTCTCTGTCTCTGCCGGATGTGCCATTGCCGCGCCTAAGCTGCGACCCCGACCGCATCGCCCAGGTGCTCTCCATCCTGCTGCACAACGCCGTCAGCTATACGCCGGAAAACGGCCTTGTAACACTGTCGCTCACCTGCCGCCAGGACAGGAAGAACCTCTTCGAGATCACCGTCAGCGACACCGGCATGGGCATTCCCGACAGTGATAAGAAACGCATCTTCTCCCGTTTCTATCGGGCAGAAAAAGCCCGAAGCGCCAAAGGGCACTTCGGGCTTGGCTTAAGCATCGCCCATGAGATCGTGTCTGCCCATCACGGGAAGATCTCCGTGCAGGACAATCTGCCATGCGGGAGTGTGTTTGTGGTGCGCCTGACCGGATAAACCGTAAATTTGTGACACACTCCTTACTTAATCGTAAAATTCTTAACGATCTCTTTCTTTTTGCCTGTGACAGTCAGATTGCTGCCCTCTACAGTTATGACAGCTGTAAATTTTATCTTTGGCAGTCGTATTCGTCGTCACCGTATACTGCTGGGTCTGGCTGACCTGTCCCGTATAGTTGCCTTTCCCGCTTACTGTGATCGTGTAGGAACCGACCGGAACTGCTCCGCCGTTTCTATCTCTTATATCGCTCTCTTTTTCACCGTTATACAAAATCTTATAATCCCGGCCTGCCTTGAGAACTTTTCCGTTCAGTTTTACCACCGTGGCGGGCGGATTGGCCCCGCCGTTATATGCCTTACTCTTCAAAGCCTTTGAAAAATCTGCCTCGGATATGTCGAGCGGCGTGATGATGAACGGGTATTCTATCGTACCACCGTACTTTCCGACTTCACCGCCTTAACCTGGTCTACATTGATCTTGCATTCCGCCGCCATTCTTATCCACCTTCGCCACCTTAGTGTCGCTACTTGACCAAACGCCGATAACCCAGCTGTAGTCCCAACCCCCATCGATGGTGTAGGTCAGCGTCTCCTTCCAGAAGGATGCCGTATGCCGTATGGCAATTATAATATGCCTTCCGATCCGCAGGATTGGCATCCTCGCCGGCCTCACTGCGTCTGTAAAATGCATCCTCGCCTCCTTTTTCATCTGCGAAATATCCATTTTCACAGACCCACTGATCCAAATACTTTACAACGCCGTACGTCAGCACCTCCGGATAGTTCTCCACCGCATACTGCACTGCGCGCTGTCCTACTTCTTTAGCTGTAACACTGTTACCTTTTCGTACTATCGACCCTTCCAGAAATATTGCAAAGCCAATCCGCATATGCTATAATGCTGATAGGCAAAGGAGAGACGGTTACATTGTATGTACACCAGTCGAAAACCCAGGAGCGGCTACTCCTGGGTTTTCTTATTCGGGCTAGTTGTCACCGTCATTGCTATCTAACCACTTGCAGATGAGGTGGCAAACCACACCTGCCGCGACAGCAATCGAAAAAGAGACGATTACATCATGCATATGTACACCCCCTTTCCGTTGCCGGATTGGGTATGACAACAAAAATATTATAGTATAGTCAGCTAAGATTAAGCAAGCACAGGACTTCTAAACAAAATATCCCGAACTTGTAGACACACTCACGAAAATAGAAAGATATTTTTAATAATAAAATTGAAATGGATGGGAAGCCATTTTAGGGTTTTCCGCCTTGAGCACCTATTAGCAAAAGCAGCGGAACTGTCAACGGCGACGCATTAATGTACCATTCATCTTGCCGTCGACTGGCTTGACTGACTTTGCTATTTCTCCAACAGACCAGCGGTTGTTGATATCTTTTCATCATTAACGAGTTTTTCCTTTAGCTGATCAATAAACGGTCTCATTCTACGATACGCTTTTCGGCTCAACTCTAACTCATAATTAATGCCTTTTCTTCTTTCTGCAATGATATGAATACCATTACGATATGAATAAATCTCAATTATTTCAGAAGCCAAATCCACTTCCTCTCCGTCTGCATTAACAAACTTGTGAATCAATCCCAATTTTTCTGCTGTTCTACATTTATCATCAAATCTAATTTGTGGTTTCTCTTTTTTCTTTCTTGCATAATAAAAGGGAACAATCACTTTGCCATCATGTGATAATGTATCTTGCAATATCTTTTGCATATCTTGCGGAATTGATATTTTCCTTGGGATTATGTGATGAATTAAAGAATCAAATTCATCAGTGTCTGAATAGTATGTATTTAATACATTTTCTATTACAGCTTCATATATAGATGCATAGGCAAGTATTTGGTTACGCACTTCAAATATCATATTTTCATCATTTGCTCCAATGCCCTCATAAAGTTTATATGCAAACCTAATCGCTTTAAACTCTGCAATAATCCGATTTTTCAACTCTATATCCTGAATAAAGGAAAATTCATTCTCGTACCAAGAATCTGGTGGTAAATGATTGGTACAGTATAGTTGTATTTCATTTTTAAGTTTTTCTGAAAAAGCCATTTTTTCCTCTCCATTGCAAATTTTGATTTCGGCTATATTTAATTTTTTGCTCCTACATTCCAATTACTTTCCTGATGGCACTTACCATTTTCCGTCAGGATCTGTCAGTGTCAAAATTCCTATTAAAAAATTCTCCGCATATAGGACATTGCATTAAAACAAATCCTTGATCGTCAGCAGCTATTGATACTTCACCAATTATAGTACTCATACCTTACCTCCTGCCTATATCTTGTATTATAGCGGAGCTTCTCATAAAATCCACTCTTATTTTTGAGAAACAAAAGCGGCGGTATCACTCCCAATACCACCGCTTTGCCTTAGCACTCGAGATATACTAAAAATCCAAAACCGTCCCCGATTGGAACTGGGTTCGGATTATCATTATCTGGTGCGGATAACAGGACTCGAACCTGCACGGTCGCCCACTGGAACCTAAATCCAGCGCGTCTACCAATTCCGCCATATCCGCATATTACTCACAATGCCAGGAAGCTTTCGCTTCCTGCATGCCTATTTATTGTAGCACATACCTCCTGCAAAGTCACTATTTTTTTCTGCCCTGACAAGAACCGCAAGCAGGACTTTGCCATGTCGCTTCCAGTATGCTTATGCCGTTTCCCTACCAATATACTGAATTACTTCTTTGTTGACCTTCATCAGGAAGATCACCGTCATCAACATGGACATCAACTCCGCAATCGGAAAAGACCACCATACATACTCTACCTTCCCCGTCAGCGACAAAAGATAGGCCGCCGGAAGCAATACCACCAGCTGTCTCGCTATAGAGACCAGCATACTGTAAGTTGCACAGCCCAAAGCCTGAAATGCCGTACCGCACACAATTCCAAATCCTGCAAGCAAGAAACCATAGCTGATCGTCCGAAGCGCCGGCACACCAATTGCCTGCATGGCCTCCGAGGCGTCAAACAATCCCAGCAGCGCTCCTGGAACCGCCTGGAAAATGACCAGCCCTACAAACATGATCGCCACCGCATACTTAATGCCCCATTTAAGTGCCTGCATAAAACGCTCTTTCTGACCCGCTCCGTAGTTGTATGCCAATATAGGAACAAGACCATTGTTCATACCAAACACAGGCATAAAGACAAAACTCTGAAGTTTGAAGTACACGCCAAACACTGCCGTAGCCGTAGATGTAAAGGAGATCAGGATTAAATTCATACCATAAGTCATCACCGAACCGATAGCCTGCATAATAATAGAAGGTGCGCCTATCTTATAGATCTGTTTGATGATCTCCGCATCCGGCCTCAATGTCTGTCTCGTAATCTGTATCTCGTCATTTTTCTTAAGATTCACCAAAAAGGCAAGCAGCCCTGCCGTTATCTGCCCGATCACGGTCGCTACGGCTGCACCCTGCACCCCCATCTTCGGTATACCGAACAGCCCAAAAATAAAGATCGGATCCAAAATGATGTTGATCACGGCTCCCAGCCCCTGTGTGATCATGATGTAAAACGTCTTACCTGTCGACTGCAATAACCGCTCAAACGTAAACTGTGCAAAGATACCAAATGAGAGACAACATACCATCGAAAGATACTCGCAGCCATACTGCACTATCTGCGTATCCTCCGTCTGACTCAAATAGAACGCTTTCGTTGCAAAAAGACCTATCAACAAGAATACCACATAGCTGACCGCCATGACAAAAATCCCGTTTCCGGCCGTCTTGTCCACCATATCCTGCTTCTTTGCTCCCAGCGCTCTGGAAAGTACCGCATTGATGCCCACGCAAGTACCAACACCGACCGCTACCATCAACGTCTGGATCGGAAAAGCAAGTGATACCGCTGTTAACGCATTCTCATTGATCCTGGACACAAAGATACTGTCCACGATATTATAGAGCGCCTGCACCAGCATAGATGCCATCATGGGCAGCGACATAGTGATCAAAAGTCTGTTAACGGGCATGGTGCCCATCTTGTTTTCTTTCATCTCTTTTCTCTGTTCCATTTGCTTTCGTCTCCTTCATGTATACTAAAAAAATCTCTTTCTGTGCCCAATGGGCAAAAAAATTCAGATTCCTTGAGAATCTGAATTCTGGTCTTCTTCAAATAAACCATAAAAAAGCTGTTATTGTTATAATGAACCACTGGGGATATCAAACCGGGGTTCGAATCCCCTATCCACTCTTTGGCTACATTCAATGAACCACTGGGGATTCGAACCCCAGACAACTTGATTAAAAGTCAAGTGCTCTACCACCTGAGCTAGTGGTCCATAAACTGGGCTAACTGGATTCGAACCAGCGAATGCAGGAGTCAAAGTCCTGTGCCTTACCGCTTGGCG
>CAJUQJ010000057.1 GCA_910588215.1 uncultured Lachnospiraceae bacterium | reverse complement strand
AAGTCCCTTTCTTATTTGTATTTGTTTGTCACCCCTCCGCACTATCCAACATCCGCAGCACATATGGCAGATCGTCCACATTCATACAGGCGCAGATCAGATTCCGTGCGTGAAACTGTTCCATCAGCTGCAGCTGATGTTCATCCACATGCTCCCCGAGCCCTGCTCTGCGCGGCACCACGATCACTTTCTTGCCCCGTTTGACTGCATCCACCACGATCCCCACGCCACCGTGGGTGATGATGACGCTGCTTTTCTCAACCATTTCCACAAATTTATCCCTATCGTAGAAGTTCTGATAGTGGCAATGTCTGGGCTCATAAGTACTGTTGCCGGTCTGCATATAGACTTCCTCCACAAGCATATGATTCCCTGCCATCTGATCCACCTTTTTCAGCAGACGGTCAAAAGAAAACTTCTGCGAGCCCACCGTCACAAATATCATCTTCACACCCCTGCCTTTCTTCTTAACGCTTTAATAAACACCACCCCTGTACACAGCCTTGGGATAATATTCCTGCATCTCCGGCCACTGAATATAGAAGCGATGCGCAAATCGATACATCAGTTTCCCCGTCTGACTGGGTGTCCTGACATTGGCAAAAGATTCTATATACACCAGCTTCTTCCCAAATACCCTGCATAACAGACATAAGGGAATCGTCGCCAGAACACCGGTACTTATCACCACATCCGGCCTCTCGACCATGAAAATTTTCAGAGAGCGGAACGCATTGACGATCAACCGCCGCATGCACGATCTCTCCCTGCGGTTTACCTGCAGAAGATAATAGCATCTGATCCCTGGCACCGCGATCTCATAAGCGGTCTTCTCCGTAACGATAAAGCTATCATAGCGTTCCATCAAAGTGCGCAGTGTCAAAAGCTCCTCCAGATGTCCGCCGGAGGACGACGCAAAACAGATTTTTTTATTTGTCTTTCTCACATTTGATCATCTCCCGGATTCCAGAATATTTCATTTCCACCGTTTATGTACAATCTTCAGTCTTCCCATCTTGCCCTATGCTTCTCAAGCGACTTCTCCGCCAATATGTCCAGATCACAGGACATGGGGATCAACGTACAGGCAATTATGGTATACGGATAATAGATCGTATTGTCCGTGGCAAACAAGGTAAAACAATAGATGCCAATCCCAAGAAACACACATCCTGCACTCTTACCACCCTGTCTGAACCAGTAGCGCAGCCGCATCATCAACCAACTCCAGATCCATACCCAGTATCCGGTAAAACCAATATTCAGATACATACGCAGGAAATCATTGTGGATCGGCATAAGCGTACGCTGCGGCACCTGATAGCGTGTACCCGACGCCCAATCCACATACCGCTCAAAACCGGTTCCTTTTCCCATATAAGTAATACTGATATCATAGTAGGGTTCCAGATTCGTAAACATCGCCACCCGTCCCTTGGTATCAATCCCGAAGTTGGCTTCCAAATATTGAAAAAGACCGTAACGGATTCCCACAATATATAAAAAACTGACAAGCAACATCCCAAGACCAATGATAAACGACGCCTGTCTGGCAGCTTTCTCCGGTAGAAGCTGCACGAACCACACGACAAGGACGCTCAACAGGACAGCCAGAATAGCGGTCCTTTTCAAGCCGATCACAAACAGCAGCGACACCGTCAGCATCCAAAGAGACCAGTGCGAGATCTCCTTCCGTTTCAAAAGCAGATAGATCAGAAAGGGCCCAAAAGCAAAGGTCAAATCGTTGATCTCTAAAGCATCCATCAACGGCCCGGTCTCCACACTGAAAGACACGATCAGCGTATAAAATTCCGCCATGAAAGCACCCAAACCGCCTTCCCAGATCACCACCAGCACTCTGAATAAGTTTGCCAGACACATAGAGCCAAGACAATACCAGAGCCCGTGGCTGCCAAACAGATACAGTGTGGCCGCCGCCACCAGCACCGAAGATATCTGCGGTATGATCATGCCCGTACCGTTGGCGATCATGATGCTGTCCGCACTGGACAGTACCCAGATCAGGGCCGAGAAGAAAAAGGGGATCGCACAGGGCAGGACCTGCACCAGTGTATGGCGCATAAGAACGATCGTACGTCCCGGCCGCACCGTCACAATAAAGTTGAGCAGTGCCAGAAACAGAATCCCCACTACACAGGGATTCTTAAGACTGAACTGCACGCCGCCGATCAGAAAGTATGTGTCCTGCAAAAAGAACATCGCAGTTGCCAGTATCATATAAATGATCGTGACCAAACCTCATTCCTCCCCGCTTTATGACTACGTTTCTTCCTGCTCTTCTTTATGTACAACACCTACCCGCTTCATGGCGATGGAGAGAAGTTCTCGGATATAATAACACTTCTCTTCGCCTGCACAGGCGAAACCGTTTAACAGCTCGATCCTATAGCCACTTTCTTCGCTCTTCTCCGCAAAGACTACGCCGATCTGGAACAGTGCTGCATTTACCTGTTCTTTCTCCAGATTCTCCGCAAAGATCAGATATTGGCCTGCTCCGTTATTGCCCACAAACATCTTGTCAGATGGCGCAAACACTGAGGTCAGTATATTCACAAAATCCTTGATCATCCGATCACCGGCTTCTCTGCCCAGACGGGCATTCTCCGTCTGCAGATTAGCGAGCTTAAACACGATACAGGCAAAGCTCTCCGGAATCGGTCGGCTCTCCCGTACCGTGATGAACTGGTCACATTTCGCCCGGTTGGGCAGACCATCCACCTTGCTCGTAAAAGCATAGTACTCTATGAAATCCTCGATCCTGCCAAAAAGCGCTGCGCCGGCACAACCAAGCACACCGAAGATCACCACGATCAGCACTGCAAATATAAAGATCGGAAAGCGCTCCGTCACCCGCACGCTGGAAAGCATTACTATATTACGTGCACCCAGATATTCATTGTATTCATCGTTGGTCTCATAGTAAACCGACTGCAGGTCATTGATCTTATCCGCCAACTGTCCGATCTTATCCTGAATCTCCTGCTGTGTCTGTTCCGGGGAAACCGCCGGAGCACCGGAAAATACACTGATCACATAATTGTTATAATCTCTGTCGATCAGATTATGCTCGTAAAGCGTACGGTCTTCTATATATTTCATCAGAAGCAGATCATACTCCGCCGTCCGGTCCACCGGATCCCAATTGCCATCCTCGTCCCGGTTCCAATCGTCATAGACGTCCGGCAGCACATTATTCTGCAGAAGGCTGCTTTTATTCTCTCCTGCAGTTTCATCTTCCGAAACCTCCTCTGTATCGTTAGAAAACTCTCCCATAGCATTCTCATAAGATGTGATGATCCCACGGATCTTCTCAATCTCAAAAGCTGCGGCATTGTTGGAGATTTCCAAATTGTTGTTACGGTTTCTGTATTTATTCAAGAGCAGATCCCGATCCTTAGTGACCCGTCCTTCCAGAATCTCGGAAAGCAATTCCTGAACCTCTACATCCCTGATGAACTCAAATTCGTCCAGCAGATCCTGAAAGCTGCACCCCGTCCTGCTGGAACGGAAATCAGCATCCCAGTCATTCTTATCTGTCAGATGTTCTACAATGTTGTCCAGCGTCTCGTCCATGACCTCAGCCATCTCCAGATAATCATAGCCTTTGGAAGTAATATCGCTCACCGGATTAGCCGCCAGCGAAGTGTTGACGTGATTCTTCCCATAGTATTCCGCATACTCCTGCAGAATCTGGTTCAAGATCATGCGCGGATACTCCTTACCACTCCCTACGCCACAATTAAAAGAAACCACAAAGCGGGTCGGATATATCTCGTAATCTTCCTCACCATTGTCCAGCTTGGCCTGCTGTACCAGAAGGTCCTCCTCTGTGATCACAGGTTCCACCTGGATATTCATGCGGATATCATCTGTAGTGGCCTCCGTGTATTCGATGCCCAGCGCCTTCATGGCCTGGCTCACCAGATTGGTAGCATAGATCTCAGTGGTGTCGATATCGCTTCCGTCCGGAGAAAGCCCTTCCTCGGCACGAGAACCGGTATATTCGATCACCGTGACCGCCGTATACTGCTGTATATAAAGCTGCGCGATCAGAAAAAACGCCACACCCGCCAGGATCGACACGCTGATGATCACCGTACGGTATTTTTTCAAATAACGGAAAACATCAAGTTCTTTCATATGTCTATCCCCTTTCCACTGTTCTGTTTCGCTTCCCTCTTTTCAGCCTTTTGCCGCTTTCGGTACTCTTTCTTATTTTTACGGTATTCTTTCTTAGCCAGCTTCTGTACCTTGCGTTCGGCTGCCTGGCCACTCATACACTCCGCATAATACGGCTGCAGTATCGCAAGCCCGATCCATGCGGCCACATAAAGAAACGTGATCATCAGAGATTTGATGATATTGGCAGGTGCAGAGGGCGTGGCAAAAGAGACCTGGATATAACCGTCACGCCTCATTCTCACATAGGCATCGCACAACTCCCGGCACTGTGCCGACAGGTTCATCAGCTCCGTATTCAGCTCTTCGATCCTCTGGTCAGCCTGCGCATAGACATCATCCGACGCGCCCGATCTGCCCACCTGTCCGGAGGCATATGTATTATGTTCGATCTTTTCCACCAGCGTCGTCGCGGATTCCAGAAACTCTTTGGCCTCATCCGCAAAATAATCCACACCTACCTTCGTTCTGGACATATAGAATTCCTGATCCGTATCGTAGGTCGGAATCAATACGAAACGAGTCATAAAGGCATTGTACATATCAATGGCCTCTATACGCACATCATGCGCTGCCATATCTTTCTTCTGATCCGTATCCAGCAGACGGTTCGCATACTGCATCCGAGACTGATAAGTATTCCTGTGCCTGGAAAGCCCTTTCTCCAGAATGAACGCCTCATAGCGTTCCAGTTCGATCTCAATAAAATTGTCGATCTTCTGACTCAAAGATGTGAAGGTCTCCTCGCTTCCCTCCGCCCGAAAGCTGCTGCTCTCACTGCTGTAACCGGGCAGATAATTTTTCAGCTTATACGCCTGCATCTGCAGATAGTCTTTCACATCCAGGTATTCCATGCCCTCCAGTTCACCGAACGACAGATCTAACACTTTGTCATTCTCCGCATAATTGTTCGTAAAGTCTTCCCAGTACACGTCCGCCAGGAAATTAAGCACTGCCTTAGGCGTAGTCCCATACAGTGATACCCGTTCCGAACAGTGAACCCAGTATTCCGTAGAAATCTTTAAAGCCGATTCCTGGGTCGTATCCAGCTTCTCCGCATCTAACGGCGTAGAGATCGTCAGATAGCCTGCCAGCTGATCCGCACTGAGTGCAAGGCCTCCTCTCTTAACCACCTTCTCCAGAATCCGGTCAGACAAGATATTGGATTCATTGAACCGCGTGGAATTCGGATTTTGGCCTCTGGCTGCCTCCTCATAGTTGAAGACCATCAACATATCCGGCGCCCACAGCTGAGTCGCCATCTGTCCTGCAAAACTAAGTGTAAAGATCAGGACAGCCCACAACGCCAGCTTTCTGTGTCTTCCGTTCAGTCCGCCCATAGCGCCTTTGAAGCCGAAGACCGGAAGTTTCGATTTGATCATAAAAAACTGCCGTAACAAAATTATGTACAAAAATACCAGACACAACATCAACACCGGTATTACAAAACTCATCAGAATCATATCTCATTCACTCCTTTGTCATGATCCGGAAACCGTCACCTTCCATTGCGGCAATTCAGCCATCCGTTTCCTGTCTGCCGTTGATATCAATAACAGCCAGTTCCGGACGGTTATTGATCCGTGGAAATCCGCTGTGGTCTTCCATCCCTCTGGACACAAAGATCGTACTGTGCGGCAGACTGAACATACCGCCGCTGTATTTAGGTAGAAAGCCTACGTCTCCGTGATAGAGGCCCCCCAACACCGGAAGCCGCACCAGACCCCCATGATAATGGCCGCAGATACCTAGATCGATCTCCACATCCGCCAGCGCCTCATAATAGAGACTAGGATAATGAGCGATCAGCAACTTAAACTCCCTGCTCTTCTCATATTCCTCAATGAACTCTGCTCCATACTCTTCATACCCTTCCGGTGCAGTGGTCAGGCCGCCGATCAGAAAAGGCGTCTTATGGATCGTCACCGTCTCCGCCCGGTTTACCAGTACATGGACTCCCTTCTCCACAAGCAGACTTTCCAACGGACTTCCCTTCTCATAGAAAAGATGGTTTTCATGATTACCCGGTCCGTAGTAGACAGGCGCAATCTTTAGCAGCTCATCACACAGATGCAGAATCTTATCCAGATCATCCTCATAAGCATTGACCATATCCCCCGCCATAATGATCAGATCAGGCTCCAACACTGCGATCTGCCGTATCAACGCCTCGTTATCCGTTCCGAACTCCCTATTATGCAGATCCGACAACACTGCCAGTCTGGTGTTATCTGTACCCAAGATTTTCGGGGAATAGAGATGATGAAAGGTCACCTCCAGTTCATCTGACAGCATATGCCGCCCCAACAGAAAGATCCCCACCACAATGACAAGCGCCAGCAGTATCCGCTTTACAGCTTTTTTCCAGTATCCTCTCCGAATTCCTTTATACGCAGCAACGATCATTTTCCTGCACCACACCTCAAACCCTTTCTCTTTTGCTTTCCAACCTTTTATATGTTCTTCTCCCGGATTCCCTTCAGGCTTCTTTTCCCTTTTCCACATATTTGAGCCTCCCTGTCAAGGCATTATATTCCTGTCCGCTTTCAACTCGTAACAGTGAAGCCGAAGGCTGAGCTGTTACGTCAACTCTATACTTTCCAGCCGGTGGCTCGCTGCTCCTCTTCCAGCATATTCTGATAAGTCTGTTCGATCAAAACCGCCACCTTAGCCTGAATCTCTTCACAGGTCTCCCTGTACATCTTCCACAGACAACTCGGCGTCACCTTCTGCTCATCCACCCGCGCATCACGACTTACCAGTCCAACGAAATAATTTACATTAGAACGGGCCATCGGAACCCCTTCTGACGTGCCGAATACAGGACCACATCGAATCCCTTCACGCCGTGTATAGTCTAACAGTTCTTCCCGCAATCCGGCTGGCAGATGCACTACTCTTCTCCGGCCGGGATCGGAAGCCTCCAATTCCACTTTCCCGGCTGTCACCGCCTCCACGGTAAGCTGTGGCAGCTCCTGTATCCGCATACCGGCTCCGCCGAGCGTCTTGATCAGTAGATAAGTCTTCTCTTTGTCCAACTGTTTTGCTGCAGACAGAAGGCGTAAGTACTCGGTACGGCTCAGTTTTGGCTGCACCTTTACCACCTCTCGTTCAAAATCTGCCATCTGCCATTCCCGTCGTCCCAGATACCGAAGAAAACTGTTCCATACTGATATGCGAGTATTCACCGTTGCCGGCTGCAGTCCCTGTCTTTCCAGATAGGTTTTCCACTCTGAACCTGTCTGCTCCCGAATACATTTGTCTTCCGGCAGATACCGGTAGAGATCTTGCAGTATTCTGCGATAATTCTGCAGGGAAGATGCTTTCCTCCCCTTTTTTTCCTGATCATTCAGAAATTCTTCTATTTTTTCCGGACTGATCTTTTCTTCTTTCCGTGCGGACATATGGTGCACCCCTTTCAGAAATCAGAAATTGACAGAATCAATATTCTGTCTATTCCGGCAGGCGGCTTTTATTGTTTTCGGGTGAAAATATTGCGGAATATATGACAGGATTTATTTTGGACTATAAATAGAAATGCATTGAGATGATATAGTTAAATAGAAACGCAATATATCCTTTGCGCTTCTGGTTTTCTATGTCTAAAAAAATAAAATTTTATTGCAAACTACAAATATTGTGTGATATATTTATAAAAGATTTATATATTATATAGACAGAATATTGATTCTGCCTATAGAACCAATCCTGTCTGTTCCAACTGACGTACATGGTCTTGCCCCGCCGTCAATAGATAGATACGGGTCGTTTCTACACTGCTGTGTCCCAGCACATCAGCCAGTTTCACGATATCCCTGCAGATTTTATAGAATGTTGTGGCAAACAAGTGTCTGAGATTGTGGGGGAACACTTTCGAGCTTTCTACCCCTGCCTTCCCGCATAGTTCTTTCATTTCTCTCCAGATCTGCCTTCTGGAAAGTCCTTTCCCATTTTTTGTAATAAAGATTTCCCCCGAATCATTCCTTTGTTTCTCTGCAAACTTAAGCAGCTTGCGGCACAGCTTGTCCGGCAGAAGAATCACCCGTATCTTGCCTTTCAGCGCTACTTCTGCCCTGCCCATCCTGGCCGCTTCCACCGTGATATAAGAAAGTTCGCTCACACGGATACCGGCAGCACAGATCGTCTCCATCATAAGCTCCAGTCTCTCTTTACCGGTTCTGTGAGCAGTGTCAAGCAGGCGCGCGTACTCCGCCCTGGTCAATTCTTTAGACTGTTGTCTGAACATCTGCCGCTGGATACGCAGGAACTTCACCCTGCACTCTTCCCATCCCATAAACCGAAAAAAGCCGTTCAGAGCCGAAAGCTTACCGTTGACCGTGCCGGGAGCATACCCCTCCTTCTGCAGGTTCCCCTTCCATTCCAAAACAACCTCTTTCGTGACCGCCCGTCCCTGAAGCCATATATAAAAGACCTGAACCTCACGATTATATTTCTCAATGGTAGCTTCCTCCTTCTCTTCCTCTCGCAGATACTGCATAAATGCCTTTACATCCTCTTCTGTTACAAAATATTCTTTCATCCCATCCTCCATTCTTCTCTTTTGCTTTCCCTTTTCAAATTACCACAGATTGGCTATTTCGATTTCTTTTCACCATACAATAATAGCCAATTATCAACAACTACAATAAGCCACCCGTCCGCTTAAGACGATAGTGGCTTATCTATTTTCTCATATTCCGATTGCTCCCGCCAGTATAGATTCTGTCTAAAAACAGCACATCATAGCAACCTGACTCTAAACTTTACTGCCGCATGCAGCCTTCTTCAATAATTCTGATCCATCTGATCTGCCTGATACTGCTGTGTATTCTGGTAAGACTGTCCGCGTCCACCAAATGTGATCTCCTTCAATGCCACATAAAGTTCCGCATTGGTCATATAAATATATGGATTCACATAGAAGATCGCCAGGATACCACATGTAAATGCACTCAAAATGCTCCATCCCAGGAAGGACAGATCCAGTACAAATGTGTTCCACTTATTACCGGACATCATCTTCCTGCTGATCTCGAAAGCTTCCTTAGTGTCAATACCCGGATTCTCCGCCAATATGTAAGGAATCATCCTGTATTCATAGCTTTTGATGATGCCCGGAACGATAAAGAGCAGCGACCAAAGAAATATAAACAGACTTTCTAAGAACATCGTCTTGACCACATTGAGATAGCCGTTGGAAAAAGCATAGCCTATCTCACCCAGCTCCGCCTTCTGGTAATGGCTGACCACAAAGAACCGCTGTACACCTACATGCAGGGGATTTAACAAAAAGAAGGAAACAACCAGGCCTATCACCATGGCGAATGTAAATGCCCCTAAAAAAGCCACCAGAAATCCCATAAATTCAGGTTTGCTAAGTTCATCAAGACTGTAGGTATAAGTCCTGTTAAGCGACATACTCATCCCGCTTCCGCCTCCGGTTGTACCGCCTGCAAATCCAGCCACCAGAGAGACCAGCACCATCTTCCAGTAATTAAACTGGAAAAACTTCTTTGCGTTATCTTTCAATTCCGCTCTAGTCCACATAAAAATTCTCCTCTCACACATATCATTGTCCGAATATTTTGATATCCAAACTACTATAGTTTACTTTAATATATTACCGTTCGGATTGCAAGATGAAAAATTTTACCTGTCATCGAATATGACCGTGATCTTCGTTCCCTTTCCCGGCTCACTTATGAGTGTCAGCCCTGCGTTGTGGACCGCCACGATATGTTTTACGATGGCAAGACCCAGTCCCGTGCCGCCGGTGGACTTTGAACGGCTCCTGTCCACTCTGTAGAATCTCTCGAAGACCCGTTCCTGGCTTTCCTTCGGGATACCGATCCCCGTATCCTGTACCTGCAGCATCTTCTTCCCGTCCATGCACCCTACGCTGACCAGCGCATATCCCCCCGCATTGTTATAGCTGATGGCATTGTCACACAGATTATAGAGCAGTTCTTCCAGCATCTGCCGGTCTCCCTGTACCGTGAGGCTGCCGCCCTGCAGCCGCAATTCCACCTCCCTCTCTTTCGCTCTGATCTGCAGCATCTCCACACAATCCTTTGCAACCTCATACAGATCGATCGCCTCGAAAGGGATCTCCCTCTCCTGCACATCCAGCTCCGACAGGCGTATGGTATCATTGATCAGCATCAAAAGCCGATTGGCATTTCTGCGGATTTCTGAGGCAAACCTGACCGCATCCGGCCCCGTGGCCATTCCGTTTTCGATCAGCTCCGCATAACCGGATACCGCCGTGAGCGGCGTCTTCAATTCATGTGACACATTGGCACTAAACTCCTGTCGCATGTTCGCATTGCGGACAATGGCATCATGCTGTATCCTGATCTTCTCCGCAAAAGGCCGAAGTTCCTCATAAATCTCTTTCTCTCCGATATGCTCCATATCTTCCACCAGTCTGTCGATAGGCTTCACCAAACTCGCCGTGAGGTAGTGGGATAAAAGCACACAGAGGATCAGGAGCGCGCCCACGGCTGCCACGATCGCCGGCAATGACCGATACAAGATGCTCCAGATGCTGTGGGACTCTCTGGCCACCCGCAGCACATTGCCATCCACCAGGAGGATCGTAAAGTAAAAGGTGCTTCGCTGCATGGTGGAGGACTGTCTGACAGACCTGCCCTCTCCCTCCCGGAACGCTTCCGCTACCTCCGGCCGGCCGGCATGATTGTCCATCCCGCCTATGTCCGCATTACTGTCATAGAGCACCCTGCCTTCCGGAGTGATCACAGTGGCCCGTACATTTTCCCTGCCATGGCTGTATCTGTCGATATATGCGTAACGATCCGCTGCTGCCTCCTTCGTCTCCGCATCCCTATGTGCCGATCCGGTCTCCTCCATGTCCGCACCAGTCCCACCGTCAGCCAGCGCGTAGGCATAGATCTTCAGATCCTCCATCACCTGGGCCTGGAAAAGCCGATAGAATACCACGGCCATCAAAAGTAGTGTGATCGCGATCGCCATAGTCGATAAAAACATGAGCTGCCTGTTGATCTTCCTTTTCATGATATATTATCGCTCCTGCCTTACAGCTTCTTCTGCCAGCCCGTCATTCTCCAGAAAATATCCGACACTGCGCACCGTCCTGATCATACTGCCGGCCTCGCCTAACTTCTGTCTGAGCGTCTTGATATGCATATCCAGCGTTCTGGATTCTCCCTGGAAATCGCTTCCCCACACATGATTCAAAATTTCCTCCCGCGTCGTCACGATACCTGCACGCTGCATCAGAAGCCGCAGCAGTTCATATTCCTTATAGGTCAGTTCGCAAAGCCCGCCATCCACATACACAGCATGGCGTTCCCCGTCCAGAAGGATCTTACCGATCGACAAAGATCTTTCTCCCTTATCTTCCCCGCTTCTGCGCAACAACGCCCGCACTCTGGATATAAGCTCCATCACCCCGAAAGGTTTCGTAATATAGTCGTCCGCTCCCATGTCCAGCCCTCTCACCTTATCCAGTTCCGTTGTCTTGGCCGTGACAAGTATGATCGGTACCTGTCTGGTCCTTGGATCCTGACGCAGTCGTTCCGTCACCCTCAGTCCGCTCTCATCGGGCAGCATGATATCTAACAGCACAAGGCTCGGCACCCGCTCCCGCACCGCCTGATAGAAATCCGCCCCGTTCTCATATACTTGCACATCATAGCCGCTGTTTTTCAGCGCGAAACTTTCAATCTCGCTGATATCCCTGTCATCCTCCACCACATAGATCAATCCCATATGCAAACACTCCGCTATTTCCGTTCTTTTACCTTTCTATATGTTACCACATTTTTGCAGTGAAAGTATATATACCTATATGCATCAATATTAATACCTTCCATCAACAAAGGCATAATCATCTGCCTTACGGCAGCACATACTCCTGCACAAATCCTTCATACAACACACGATACTGCTCCTGATCCCGTCTCCGTTCCCGGCTCTGTATGCTGTAACCATGCATCTCCATTGAGTCTTCTTCCCACACCTGCACCACACTGACCGCGATCTGCGTACAGTGCGCAGCGATCCGCTCATAGGCGGTCACAATATCCGATAGCAGGAACCCCAGTTCCACCGTGCACTTCCCTTTTCTGAGCCTTTTTACATGCCGCTTGCGAACCTGGGCCCCCAGCTCACCGATCACTTCCTGCAGAGCCTCCGCTTCATACAGGCTGTCCGCATTTTCCTCCTGAAAGATATTCCCACAGATCACCAGCATCCGCAACACCGCCCGGGAAAAGATTTCCAACTCCTCCTGAGCCTTCGCGGAAAAAGTCTGTTCCTTCTCCTGCATCTTCCCGTAAGACATAGCAATGCCCGCCGCGTGATCCGAGATCCGCTCGAAATCCCCGATACAGTGCAGATACAGGGTCAACGCACGGCTATCCTTCTCCGAAAGATCTTTTCCCGTCAGTTTCAGAAGATAGGTGCCGATCACATCCTCATACCGGTCCACATCCTTTTCCAGCTGTCTGACGCTTTCCGCAGCCTCCTTCGTATAGCCGTCCAACAGGCCGATAGCCTCTTTACAGGACTGCTGTACCGTATCAGCCATATGGCAGATGACCTTCCGGCACTGCTCCATGGCCAGAGACGGATTGTTCATAAAGCGACTGTCAAGTGCCTTCACATCCTCATCAATAAACCTCACCGCCATGTGCTCCACACTGTCCTCTCTGATTGTCAGATAGGCCAGCTTCTCCAACAAGTCGGAAAAAGGAAGCAGCAGGCAGGTGGCAAACACATTGAACACCGTATGCACCACTGCGATACCGTAAGGGCGGGCCGCATTATCCATAAAATCAAACTCTACCACCCCGTGCAGCAGATAAAAGATCGCCATAAAAACGATCGTACCGATCAGGTTAAAATACAGATGTACGATGGCCGCTCTTCTGGCACCCCGCGACGTTCCCACGGAAGACAACAGCGCCGTTACACAGGTACCGATATTCTGTCCCATGATAATGGGCACTGCCACACTGTAGGACACGGCTCCGGTAGCACACAGCGCCTGCAGGATACCCACTGAAGCCGAAGAACTCTGGATCACGGCCGTCAGGATGATACCGGCGATCATCCCCGGTATCGGACTAGAGAACAGGAGCAGAAGATTTGTGAATTCCGGCACGTCCGCCAGTGGCTTGACCGCCGCCGACATGGTGTCCATCCCAATCATCAGCACCGCAAAACCGATCAGGATCGTAGCCGCATTCTTATGTTTCTCTTTTCCTGAAAAAAGCAGCAGGAGCACGCCCACCAGCGCAAATATCTGGGAAAAGGCAGAAGGCTTTAAAAGCTGCATCACAAAGCTGCCGCTCTCAATGCCTGTCAGGCTCAAAACCCAGGAAGTGATCGTCGTACCCACATTAGCACCCATGATGATACCGATGGCCTGGGACAGTTTCATCATCCCCGAATTGACGAAACCTACTACCATCACCGTGGTCGCAGAGGAAGACTGGATCACAGCCGTGACGCCCGCTCCCAGCAGCACTGCCCGCCACTTGCTATAAGTCATTTTCTCCAGGATCTGTTCCATCCTGCCGCCGCTGGCCCGGGACAGTCCCTCCCCCAGCAGATGCATACCATACAGAAACAGAGCCAGTCCGCCCATCATCGTCAGCAGATCAAAAAAATCCATGATAACCTCCTCATCACAACCAAAACTACTATTACTTTATAGTTTGACGTTATCATGAATTTATCCGCATCACTATCAAGTTATTGTAAAGGAAATGTAAAATATATGTAAAATGGAACACGACAAAGTCAAAACCCTGATTGTTACAGGCAATCTGTCCTTCGCTTCATCCATATCTTCCCGTAATATAATCTCTGGTCCTCCTATCCCGCGGTCCGGAAAAAAGCCGACCGGTGACGCCCCATTCTACGACCTCTCCCGCCAGAAAAAAGGCAGTATCGTCCGACACCCGTACGGCCTGCTGCATGTTGTGGGTGACAATAACTATGGTATAACTTTTTTTCAATTGTAAGAGCAGTTCCTCTATTCTGAGTGTAGAGACCGGATCCAGCGCCGAAGTCGGTTCATCCATCAGCAAGACTTCCGGCTTCACTGCCAGCGCGCGGGCAATGCAAAGCCGCTGCTGCTGCCCACCGGAAAGGCCTAAGGCTGATTTCTTCAGGCGGTTCCTTGTCTCATCCCAGATAGCCGCACGCCGCAGGCTGCTCTCCACGATCTCATCCAGCCTCGCCCTGCGCTTCTCTCCGTGCACCCTTGGACCGTAAGCGATATTGTCATAGATGCTCATAGGAAAAGGATTGGGCTGCTGAAATACCATACCCACCCGCTTTCGCAGCAACGTCACGTCCACTCCGGGTGCGTAGATCTCTTCGCCTTCCAATCGCACCTGGCCTGTGATCTTAACCCCCTGTGTCAAATCATTCATTCGGTTCAGGGTTTTCAGGAAAGTGGATTTGCCACAGCCTGAAGGCCCGATCAGCGCCGTGACCGCACCTGCCCGGATATTCATAGTGACAGCCTTCAACGCATGATGATTCCCGTAGTACAAGTTCAGGTTGATTATCTCCATCTTGACGTCATCCATAAATATCTCCTTGCTCTATCAGAGAATCTGTTCAACCTTATCTTCCATTTCTGCCCGGAAGCTTATTCTAAGTCCCCTTACTCCTTAATAAATCTACCTCGGATCAGAACTTTTAGGAGAAAATTGAATGCGAGCACCATGCTCAGTAAAACCGCCGCGATACCGAAGGCCACATCATACTCCGCCCTGGCCATGCTTAAATACATCTGTATTGTGAGCGTCCCTCCGGACTCCATGACCTTATGAAAAAAATCACTGCCGGATTCCGGCAGCAGATAGCCGCTGCCGGCCGTAAAAAGCAGCGCCGCCGATTCCCCCACGATACGTCCAACAGCCAGAAGGATGCCCGTCGCGATACCCGGCATGGCCGAAGGCAGCAAAACCGTGCGGATCATATGCCATCTGGTGGCCCCCATACCGAGAGCCCCGTTTCGGTAACTGTCCGGCACCGCCCGCAATGCCGCCTGCGTGTTGCGAGTGATCAGCGGCAGTATCATCAGCGACAATGTCAGAGCCCCTGTAAGGATCGAATAGCCGAATCCCAGTGTAGTGCCGAAAAACACCATTCCAAACAATCCAAAGACAATGGACGGAATGCCCGCCAGCGTCTCCGTCGCAAATTCGATCAGCTTCACCCATCTGCCGGGCGGCGCATACTCATTCAGCCAGATTGCTGCCCCCACGCCTGCCGGCACCGCCGCCACCAGCGTCAGCGTCACGATATATACCGTATTTATGATATTCCCCGCAATGCCGACGGTTCCCTTTACCACACTGGACACCGTCGTGAAAAAGGGTAGCGAAAGAACGGGAAACCCTTTCGAAAAGACATAGACAAGAATTCCGACCAGCAGCAGCACCGAATAAGAAGCTGCAAAGTAAATCGCCGTATATGCGACAGCGTCTTTCATTTTTCTGGACATGACATTATGCTCCCTTCTGCACGCTCTCCTCTTATCCTTCTCTCTTTCTATACCAGGCTGTCTGCCACTATACCACATCCTGGCTCCATGTCCTGATGCTATCCGTCCTCTCCCCGCATGATCTTGTGCAACAGGATATTGACCAGCATAATGAATCCAAACAGCACCAGACCGATCGTAAAGAGCACCTGCCTGTGCACGCCTTCCGCATACCCCATCTCACTGACAATGGCTGTTGTCAGGAATCTCACAGAAGAAAAAGGTAACGGCACATTCACCGAACCACCGGACACCAGATTGATCGCCATGGCCTCTCCCACAGCCCGGCCAACGCCCAATACCACTGCCGTAGTGATGCCCGGCCTGGCCGCCGGAAGAACTACTTGAAAAATGGTCTGAATCCTTGAAGCACCAAGAGCCATGGAGGAAACCCGCAGTTGATCCGGCACCGCCCGCAACGCCGTCTCACTGACGCTGATGACCGTAGGCAGGATCATCACGACCAGCACCAGCACTGCCGACAGCAGATTGGCACCGCCCGTAAACTGATGCGTCCGGGAACCATGAAATACCACCTGCTCCAAACGATACATAAGCGGATTCAAAACCAGCATTCCTAGCAGGCCATAGACGACAGAAGGAATGCCCGCTAACAACTCCACCGCCGGCCTTACCAATGCCGCCAAAGGCCGGGGCGCGATCTCAGCTAAGAAGACCGCCGTTAAGAGCGCCACGGGCACCCCCAGAGCCACCGCCAAGACCGTTCCTGTCACAGACGTCAGGATCACATACAAAATGCCATAAGAAGGATCCGCCGCTACAGGCTTCCACGCAGAAGAAAACAGAATCTCCCTGACACCCAGCCGATAAATTACCGGCACGCCGTTAGCTACCATATACAGCGTGATCGCACCAACCGCAAAGACCGCCAGAAAAGCACATAAGGTAAAAATTGATTCGGCCATGGTTTCTATCCTTTGGGTACGGTTTCTTTTCTCTGTAAGAGACAACGAGCGTCTGCCCTGCGACCTACTATAAGCTGCCTGCTGAAAGCTGATATCCATATGTTGACGTTTCCTTTTCTTATTTTCCCATACTTACATCCCTCGTCTATTCCGCTGCATTTATCCGAAAAAAGGGGCTGTCGGCAGGCTTGCTCATTCACCCAGGAGAGTAGAAGTCCGTTGGCGGACTTGCTCATTCTCCCGGGAGAACAGGAAGACCTGTATCAGGAACGATCCGGCACAATCAGCCCTGCAGACCGCAACAGTTCCCTGCCCTCCTCCGTCTGCAGATATGCAAAAATTTCCTGTACCTGCCTATGCTGGCCTTCAAGCTCCCCTTTTGTTATCATAAGAAAAGGCCGGCACAATGGATACCTGCCTGCCTTTACCTTCTCTTCCGTCGCTTTTACGCCGTCCAAAGACAGCGCGTGTACCGTATCATCCAGTATGCCGAAGGAGACATACCCAACCGCACCGGGTGTGGCAGCAACTCGCGCCAACACTGCCCCTTCTGAATCCAGCTCATTTGCATACAGGCACTGATCCCTGATATCCAGCAATTCTTCAAAAGCGCTTCGAGTACCGCTTCCGGCCTCCCTGCCTACCACAACGATCGGCTTCTCCTTACCCCCAAGTTCTTTCCAGTTCCTGATCTGACCTGTATAAATATCTGTCAACTGCTTCAATGTCATCGTCATTACCGGATTATCAACATCCGTAATGACCGCGATCCCGTCCAGTGCAATGACATATGCCACCGCGCCGGATGCCTTCTCTGCCGCCGTCAAAGTTCTGGACGAAATCCCGATATCCGCACGGCCGACCAGCACTGCCTGTACCCCGGCTGAGGAACCGGTGAATTCCGCCGTCACTGTCATCCCCGGATCCACCTCCCGATAACGCTCTGCCAGCATGTTGGCAAATTTCTCCATAGAAGTGGACCCGGCCATGACCACTGTCTTAGCCGGCAGCAATACCGGCGTCCGGTGCAGTCTTCCTGCTTCATCGTGAAATCGCATCAGAAGTCCCACAAACAGGACCAGCACCGTGATTCCTGCTATATAACGTTTCTTTCCTGTCAAATGTGCAACCTCATATCCACCTTACAACGATTGTATGGCAAAGTCCTTCAAGTCAAGTTTTTCTATATTCTTTATAACCTATGCACCGACTTCTTGTCTCCATTCCACCTTTTAAGGATTGAGAAAGTTCCCATTTTCCAAGATAACCTATCTGTGCCAACAATATATATGTTCTTTCCATTCTCCTTTAGCTAATCCCGCCGCTAATACAACCCCATCATGTACGGCTTTTTGATTCTTAAATTATGCTTTTTCCGCTCCTCAACATAGCACAAAACGGATAATAAATTACTCGAAATCATTTCAGAAATTGATTCTCTTGCTACTGTTTATTCCCAAAACAAGCTATTTTAATCGACAAACATAGACTTAACGATTCTTAGATTTTCTTCCGAAACCGCTGCATCAAAAAGATACTTCTCTGCATCTCCCCATTTTTTCTCTAAATAGTCGATAGCTATTTCCATTTGAAAACGTTCCGAAGAAAAAACATAATCCGGCACATCTATGCCATATTTTTCTTTTATCATTACTTTTTGTTCTTCAAAAACTGTATGCATATTACTTTCTGTAACTTCATAATCGACTAAAATTGTTTCTCTGTCGACTCCAACAAGATTTAGAAGCAGCATTGCAGTCACACCAGTCCTGTCTTTACCAGCAGTGCAGTTAAAAAGAATGGTACTATCTTTATGTTGTGCAAAAATATGAAACATTTTACCAAAATCTTTTTGGGAATGGTTTAGTAGATCAATATAAACAGTTCCCATATTATCCGGCATTTTGCCTCTAAACCCCTGTGAAGTTGTTTGATCTAACATCGGAAGTGAATAATAGTCAATTTCCGATATGAACCTTAGGGCATTTGGCATAGAATTTACTTCTACTAAACTTCTTAGATCAACAACACATCGAACTCCATAATCCAATAAAACTTTTTTGCTGTAATCTGTTATTTGCGCCGGTAGATCAGACCGAAGAAAAACATGCATTTTTGTTGTTTTACCATCATTCGTTTTGTATCCGCCCAAATCTCTCGTATTAAAAGTTGTATCAATTTTAAGTGGTTTTGAAGCCGTAATTTCTGTATCCATATTGTTGATTCTCCCTAAAACTTTCTTATTTTACGCCATCTGCAGCTTCCCGGCAAATGGAAAACTGTCATTTTCACTCATTACTTCTTACTCCCGAATTGATTTCATATGAAACTCTTTACGGACTTTTCTGCCTAACTGCTAGACTTTTCTTTCCTGTTGATCTATAGGCCTGTTCACTCACCATCGCTGAGTATTATGGTATGCTGTCTTATGCCAGTGAATTCAAAAGTGCTTCGCACCCTTCCATAATATCCTCGTAGGTCACATCAAAATTGCCGGTATACCACGGATCGGCGATGGCTCTGCTGCTGCCGGCAAACTCTAATAATCTGTAGATCTTGTGTTCCGGATCCCCACCGGCAATCCGGGTCATATTTCGGATATTGGCATCATCCATACCGATCAGATAATCGTACTTGTCATAGTCCTGTTTTGACATCTGGACAGCGCGATGCGGAATAACAGGTATGCCCACGGACCGCAGTTTACCTACTGTACCGTAATGGGGGCCATTGCCAATCTCTTCACGACTGGTAGCTGCGGAAGCAATCTGGAATTGATGTTCTAAATGGCGCTGGCGCACAAGATGGGCCATGACGCTCTCAGCCATAGTGCTGCGGCAAATATTGCCGTGGCAGACAAAAAGTATCGAAATCATGTTAATTTTTCCTCCTGAAATGCTTTGATTTGCCGTATTTTGGCGCGATTTGCGAGGTTTGTTTTTTTCGTGGAGATTGTGAAAAATGTAACGAAAATGGCAAATCGGGGCAAAACGGGGCATATTGATTCCGTCAATCGTAGTAAAAACGTAGTAGGAATTGGGGGTTTTTACTACTGCAATCTTTCTCGCATGAATCTATAAAAAACCATTTGAAGTAGTTATCTCTATCCTCTAAACTTACATAAAATCAATATCCTTCATGGTAGGATAATTGTGCTCTTATATGTCCAGCAATCGTCGAATCGTTCTTCAGTATATTAGAAGCACTTTTTATTCTAAATCGTCCAACGTTTGATGCAACATATTCAATAATATTTACTGCTTCAATATTAATCTCATCGTTTCTATTTTTTCGACTTTTTATCACTTCAATCGCCCAGTACGCTATAACGTCATAATCATCCCAAGAATGATAATTTTCTCGCATTACACTTGAGGCTCTTCGTATCTCTCTTAATGCAACCTCAAATGATATATCAATTATGTTAATAAAAGGTTCCGCAATATCTTGACCAAATTTAATCGCTAATTGCCACATCAGTGTGCCGTCAGAATCGCCGTTAAAAAGATCAATTAATTGGGTCACATTTAATCGCCCACTCTTTTTATATTCTACAAGTAATTTTTCTGCTATCTCTTCTGGTGATTCATAATCTGGTCTGCCACAAATATTTACCAAATCATCATACATCTCGTTAATATTCTCATATCTACTATCGTGATTAGGAGCAGTAGCTTTATAAACAACAGAAGAATATTTATGTGGTGATCCTGACATATTTCCATTCATCACAAAGTCAATTGTTTTTGCCAGCGAAAACATATCCGTTTTAAAATTTCCCTCTTTAAGCGCAAATAGTTGGATTGGGTCTGTAAACCAAGCCCGCCCAACTGCATGGGTAGTAGTTGTTTGATGAGAATATTTGCTGGAAATATCCTTCGCCAATCCGAAATCGGTAACCAGCCATTCGTTTGAACTTCCCATCAATATATTCCCTGGATGGAAATCCCTGTGTATTATTTTTTGGCTATGTAAATATTTCATACACTCAGCACATCTAAGCACAATTTCATCTTTTTCTTCATTAGACAATATTGCCTTTTCAACATAGTCTTCTAGTGATACGCTTGCTTTTTCGATTGAATATACGAGAGCCTGAGAATCATAATCAAACACATTAAGTGTATAGCCACTGTTGTTTTGTTCGCTCATAATTTCATACTCTCTTTTAAACCTATGTACTGAACTTACATCTGCTTTCTCCACCGAATTAAGCACTTTATAAACTCGTGATGAATCTGTTGGACAGCGATATACTGTACAAAATCCACCTTCCCCCATTTTGTCGTACTCCTTAAAATCAACAGTCTTCAGGGAGAACTTGCTGTTATCTAATCCAAATTCCTGATTCGGAATGCTCCACAGTGCATTCAATGAGACAAGAACTTTGTCTTTTAACTGAAAAATACTATATCCTGCTACAGTCAAGTCGTTTACTCTATTCTCAATGTATGTATTAAAATAATAACTCAACTTTCCCAGCACAAATTACCGAACATTGCCTGAATAAATATTGG
>CAJUQJ010000056.1 GCA_910588215.1 uncultured Lachnospiraceae bacterium | reverse complement strand
ACAAGTCCTTCAATACGGTCAAGTTCCTGTTCGGAAAGTCTGGAAAACTCCTGAACTGCCCCCTGTCCTTCTGCTTCGCCCTGTATCAGTCCGATATAAATATTCAGGGCAGCAAGCGGTGTCTTTAACTGGTGCGAAATATCAGATATGGTATTCTTCAGGAATTTCTTTGCGCTTTTTTCGTTCTCTGCATGGGCATTTAAGATAGCAACCAGGGAATTTACTTCATGGAACAATCTGTATAATTCGCCCTCATCATTACATTCAATCGTAACTTCCTTGTTGCCGGATATATATTCTTTAATCTGTAATATAGCGTTTTCCATGATTTTATGCTGCTGCCTGAAATACCCAAACAAAAGCGCCAGTATTGCAGCGCTCATCAGCAAAAAACAGGCTATTGTATAAACTGCTGCATTTCTGACTTCAAACACCATGAGCAAGGCCGCAATCAATGTAAAAAACAAAACGCACAGCAGAATACCGCCAAAGAGCCATTTGATTTTCCGGTTTACCAATATTTTCATCCTGCACCTCAATCCACAGTGTTCCATTTATACCCCATACCACGGATAGTAACGATTCGTTTCGGTTCTCCCGGATTATCCTCAATTTTTGTCCGAAGCCTGCGGATATATACTGTAAGGGAATTATTATCTATATAGCTTTCGTTACAGTCCCACAATCTGCTTAAAATCTGTTCTGAAGAAAGTATCTGGTCAGGGTTTTCCATAAACAGGCACAACAGTTTATACTCACTTGCTGTCAGTTCAACCAATTCTCCCCTTTTATATACTTCACCTTTTAAAAGCCGGATATTGATACCGCCTGAATTTAATTCTGTAACAGCAGTGTTAAAATTTTCACTCCTGCGGATCAGGGCGTTGATTCTCGAAAGGAACACTGCCAGCTTGAACGGTTTCGTGATATAATCGTCACCCCCGATATCAAGCCCCATGATAATATCTGTTTCTTCATCAGCGGCAGTGAGGAACATAATAGGCATTTTTGAGGTCTGCCTTATTTTTTTGCAGAAATCAAAACCGGAGCCGTCAGGAAGCGATACATCCAAAACAGCCAGATCATATTCTTCCTTTTCCCACAATGCATCTGTCTCCAAAGTAGTGCGAGCAACCGTTATTTCATAGCCCTGCCTTTTTAAGGCAAAAGAAAGCCCGTTTATCAGGCCGGGATCATCCTCCAGTAAAAACAGCCGTTTCATTTGCTCTCTCCTTCCTTTCTTCCCTTTATTCTCCCATCCACCGGTTTTGGGGCATCTTTCGGAATCAGCCACATACGGCTGAATTTTGCCACTCCAGATATGCGCCCATCCTCACATAGCTTCTGTACCCGCCTTTCTGAAATACCCCATTTCTTTGCGGCTTTTGGCGCAGAAATATACTCAAACATTCTTACTCACTCCTTCTCAAATTTCTAACAGCTATAATTATATGCGTCCAACCGAATAGTTTCAAGTGTTTAAGGCAAGCCTATTCTCCAATTTAGGGAGTTTTCTTCTTTAGAATTTATCCTACAGCCTTATTTCCGCCTTTTGTGCGAAATCAGCTTTCCTTCCAATAATTACCGACTGTTTTCTTTTGGCAGACTCTCAAACACACCCTGACACCCTTTTTCTATCAATGGAGTGCCTTTTGCTATAAGATACAGCTTCATATCAAGCCATTCCTGTCATAACCCCTCAAATAATGCTCTGCTGTCCGTAAATATTGCATCTTCTTCAAATCCATGCAGCGGAGCATAGTATTTCAGCATCACAAAACCGTATCTGCCGACATCAACCACTACAACATCCGTTAGCTCATACAGCTCCGCAAATGCATCAGCCACCTTTTGGCACTTTGCCCGTTCTTCCTCTGTAATATAAATTTTCTTTTCCATATTGCTTTACCTCGTTTCTGGCTCTATTTTTGGAAATAATTTACACATTTTTTTCACTGGAAATATTCCGAAAACATGATATTATAGAAAAAACAGGTAGACATAATATTTTGTTAATTGTAGTTCCAGAAAGGAAAAAGTGGTGTAATGAAACATTTTATAATAAAAAAACGAAAAAAATACACTGTACAATGTCGATTGACGGCATTTATTCTGTGTTTTGCGCTATGTATGGAGAGCAGTTCGATACAGGCGCTTGCGGCGGAGGAAGGCGGCAGCAGTGCCGTAGCGCAAAGCACAGATGATGCGGCGGAGGCGGATAACACGGAGAAGGCGGATTCTGTATCCGATGGGGAGAATGATCCTGAATCGGGCGAAGGCACAGACTCCGAACCAAGTGAAGACGCAGATGCTGAGTCGGGCGATGACGCAGACGCTGAACCAGATGAAGATACAGATTCCGAACCAGGTGAAGACATAGATTCCTCACCGGATGAAGATACAGATTCAGAATCGGGCGAAGATGCAGACACTGAACCGGATGATGGCGCAGATTCCACACTGGGTGAGGACGCAGGATCCATATCGGGCAACGATTCGGATTCTATCTCGGAGAACGACTTGACTTCTGTCTCGGAGAATGACCTGCAGTCGGTCTCGGAGAACAGCCTGGATGCAGAGAGAGAAGCCATGATCAGGGAGGCTGAGGATGCCTTTGCCCGGCTGCTTGCCGGCAAAGATCTGATGGCGCTCCTTTATCACACCGACACTTACCAAAGCAGACGGATGCCGGATAAGGACAGTGAAGGTGTGGCAACGCTGCACAGCGGGCAGACACTCTATGTGAATGGTCTTACGATCACAGAAGAGGACGTTTGGTATGAAGTGCGGTTCTGGCAGGATGGTGTGGAAGGTACAGGATATGTGCAGAGCTATTATCTGGCATATTCTGATGAGGACTGGTTGGCATGGGAGGAAGCGTATCTGGTTCCTATTCTGCAAAGCGGTGACGAATATGCGTTCTCAGCTTATGGCATGTCATCCTATGCTATGATGCCCTACGCCATAGATACTTCGGATATCACGGCATTCCCGGGGGCTTATCAGAGTGCGCTCAGGAGTTTGAAGAATGAACATCCGAACTGGACGTTCGTGCCTATGAATACAGGACTTGATTTCAATACGGCAGTGTCAAAGGAGATGGGCGACAAGAGCCTGATCCAGAACCTGACAAGCAATGCTTCTAAAGGCTGGGTAGGTGCTCCGTGCCCGAGCGAGAGCGGATGGTATTATGCAACAAAGCCGGCGGTCGCTTATCATATGGATCCGCGCAATTTTTTGAGTGAAACTTATATATTTCAGTTTGAACAGCTGACTTTCAACGGCTCCTATCATACGCAGGCAGCAGTACAGTCCTTTTTGAACGGAACTTTTATGAAAGGGGTTCTGCCTGATGATTCTGCGCGGCGTACTTATGCGCAGGCATTCTTTGAGATCGGTAAAAACCGGAAACTGAGCCCGATTCATCTGGCGTCCCGGGTATATCAGGAGCAGGGCCAGGGCAATTCCGGGCTGATTTCCGGCACCTATCCCGGCTATGAGGGGTATTACAATTTCTTCAATGTGGGTGTCAACGGCGCTTCTACGACGGAGAAAATCGTAAAGGGACTGACGTATGCGAAGGAGAAAGGCTGGAATACCCGCTATAAATCTCTCGAGGGCGGCGCTGCCACGATCGGTAACAACTATATTTTGAAATATCAGGATACAATCTACCTGGAGAAATTTAATGTAGATAAGAACAGTCCCTACGGTATCTATAATCACCAGTATATGCAGAATATCCAGGCGCCGGCCAGCGAATCTTCCAGTACGAAGAAGATGTATGCCAATGCGGGGTCCCTAAATTCTGCCTTTGTCTTTAAGATTCCGGTCTATCAGAATATGCCCGATGATAAGTATTATCCGGCTCTGAGCTTAAATAAGACGAGTCTTACACTGGACAGAAGTAACGAAGACGACCTGGAGAAGGGACAGCAGTTGAAATTGTATGTGGACGGCATCGAGGTGAATCCTGTCGAGGCATCCTGGAAGAGCAGTGATCCTGCGCTTGTTAAAGTAGAGGCAGGACTGGTGAAGATCGCAGGGGACGGATCGTCGGCGAAAGCCGGTGAGGCTGTTGTCACGGCATCCTATCAGAATGTGGAGACATCCTGCAAGGTTAAGGTGGTGATCTCACTCCAGGAGATCACATTGGACAAGACCGAGATAGCGTTGCGGCGTCCCGATACGGTGGTAGAGGATGAGACCGGGTTGAACGAGGCGGAGAAGACGGAGAATACGGACACGGCGTCTCTGCAGGTTTCTTTCGTTCCGCCGGATACGACAGCGGATAAGACGATCACCTGGTCTTCCTCCAATACTAAGGTGGCAAAGGTCAGCGCCGATCCGGAAGACCCTTCCCGGGCAGTCGTGACTGCAGTGGGCAAGGGAGAAGCGGCGATCACGGCCAAAGCTTCCAAAGCGGGCAGCAGTCCGGTGAGGACAGCTACCTGTCAAGTCAAGGTGAGCGCACCGATCTATCAGGCTGCTTTGACGAATCCCAATGCCAAAGACACGGATACGGACGAGCAGACAACATTGCTTGCCGGCCAAGGTGTTAATCTGGCGGCAGAGTATTGGCCTAAGGATACGACTTCCGACACGCAGATCGCCTGGAGCAGTTCGGATGATAAGGTTGCCACAGTCAGGAATGGCAGCGTAAAAGCGCTGTCGAAGGGAAAAGCGGTGATCACAGCCAGGATGTCCGGATGTGAGCAGGGGTATACGGCGCAGCACACTGTCCTGGTGGAAGAATGTAGTGTCATCTTCATGAAGAAGGACGGTGAAACGATCCTGAAGAATCAGCAGGCGTTATATGGAGCGGTATTGCCGGAGCAGGACTTTCCTGAGGCGGAAGAGGTGCAGGGTAGTCTTTTCATCGGCTGGTATACAGGAAAGAACGGAACCGGAAGCCGTTTTGACAGGACTACGGCTGTCTATCAGCAGGAGACGGTGGTATACCCTTATTACGAGGAACAGGGCAAAGGATTCTATGTGCTGCCTGTGGGGGATCAGATTTATACCGGAAGCGCCTTGAAGCCTGAAGTGCAGGTATATGACAGTGTGTCCTACGGGGATGGAAGCAGAGAACTGATCGCGCTTGAACAGGGCAGAGATTATACGGTTTCTTATAAGAACAACAAGAAGGTCAGCATAAACGGGCAGGCCATGCCGCAGATCATTGTAAAAGGCAAAGGAAATTACAAGGGAACAGAAACGGTTTCATTCCGGATCCTGCCCAAAGCATTGACGGATACGGACATAACGGCCGATCATATAACGGCGGCGTACAGCGGCAGGACCATCAAGAGTTCTCCCGCGGTATACCGAGACGGGAAGAAGCTTAAGAAAAATACGGATTATACGGTCACCTATCCGCAGACGGGAACGGGCGCGTACCAGACTGCCGGCACTTATCCGATCAAGATCACAGGGAAGGGCGGCTATACCGGAACCATAACGGTATATGAAACGATCACCCAGAAGGTTCTGCTCAGTAAAGTTACGATAGAGAAGATTCCTGCGCAGACTTACAGCAATGCACTGGTTGATAAAGAGCAGGGGATTGGCATCCGGCCGGAGAGCCTGAAAATCAGTTACAGAAAAGAGCCGCTTGTGGAAAGTACCGATGGCGGTATGACCGGCGACTATACGGTATCCTATACAAATAATACTGCGGTGGGCACCGCTACGGCCACGATCACGGCGGTGGAGGGAAGCGCCTATGCCGGCAGCAGGAGCGTCACATATAAGATCGTAGGAACGTCACTTGCCAGAGCTGCGGTAGAAGGATTGGAGAATAAAGAGTATACGGGCAGAGAGGAAGACGTCAGGCAGACACCCGGCGCATGCCGCCTTGTTTTGGATGGCAGAGAGCTGACGGAGAGTACGGACGGCGGTGTGACGGGAGATTATGTTGTGTCCTATTCCAACATTTCCAAAGCGGGAACGGCATCGATCCTGTTCAAAGGCATCAATGAGTACACCGGGCAGATCAAGAAGACCTATAAGATCACGGCCTGCCAGCTTGGTTCCAATGAGACGGGCATCAACCCGGCCATTACCCTGCAGTACTATACCCAGGATGCGCCGGACGATCTGCAGCAGATCTCCAATCTGTCCCAGATCGTCACGCCTTATATGAAAGGCGGGAGCAGACCGGCAGTAGTCCTGACGTTTCAGGGTATTGAACTGGTACAGGGTAAAGACTTCACGGTTAAGTACGCGAACAACAAGACGGTCACACCGACAGGAGCGGAAGGTGCAGACGAGAGAAAGCTGCCGAAGATCACGGTGACCGGCAAGGGGAATTATAAAGGCAGCATCACCGGATTTTTCAGGATTACCGACGGACGTTTGGCACAGGATAACGGCAAGCTGACTATGACGGCCAAAGATGTGGTTTATAAGAATAAGAAAAATGCCTTTAAGAGTTCCGTGGTCTTAACTGACTGTAACGGAGCAAAACTGTCGGCGGGAAAAGACTATGACAGAAATCTTGCATACACTTACGCCGAGGATGCATACGTCTGCGTCAAAGATGTCACCACGGGAACGAAGAGCGTGCAAAATGGTGCGACGGATAATAGTGACAATGGTGTCACATTGAAGAGGGCCGGAGAGACCGTGGAAGCGGATGATATCCCGCAGGCCGGAACGAAGATTCGTGTCACGGCACGTGGAACGGGATTCTATGCCGGAGACGGTGCGGCAAAGATCTCCGCAGTCTACCGTATCGTGCAGGCTGATATTGCCAAGGCCAAAGTGAAGGTGCAGGCGAAAGAATACAACAACGGAAAGGCGGTTACCCTGACGGAAGAAGACCTTGTGCTCACCGTAAATGGCAGCCAGGAACCTTTGAAGTATGGGACGGACTATAGCATTGATGAAACCACCTATGCGAAGAATCAGAATAAGGGGAAGGCATCGGTGACGGTGCGGGGTCTTGGAAATTATGGCGGTGAGAAGAAGATCACCTATACGATAGGCGCGAAACTATTGGTGTGGTGGAAAAATCTTTTTTACAAAAATTAATTTTTCCTTAAAACACTATATCTTGTAGCACAGACACTTGTGTCATACAATTAGAAATGGTATACTTACTAATGTATTTTTGACAGGTATGTCTGTCTATGATATAGCTGTAATGACATGGCGTGCAGCGGACGCTTTTGGGAATTTTAACAGGATACAGTAAGAGAAGGGGAAGATTTGTCTGGCAGTCGTGAAACTGCAGGCGAAGAGAAAGGTACGGGTATAAGATTGAATAAATTGCTCGATAGCAATTTATTCAACCAGGAATTTGTGACGCTTCGGAATGGAGGTAAGGATGAAGAGACGAAGGATACTTGCATTGTTGCTGGCGCTTAGTATTACTGTCAGCATGAATGATATGACGGTTTTTGCGACGGCTCCTGATGCCGCGGGGCTTCCGGCCACGACAGCGCAGGAAGTCGTTGTGGAGGATGGCGGAGAGAATAATGGCAGTGAGCAGGAAACGGAGCCATCCGGTAAGGACGAAGGGCCGGAAGATCAGAACGGCGATGGGACGGATCTTGATGCGGCCGAGGAAGATACTGCAGGATCGGAGGAGCAGGAGCCGCCGGAGAATCAGGCACCGGAGGAAGAGGAACCTGGTACGAGCGAGGATACAGACGACTCGGAAGTGCCGGGAGAGACAGATTCTGACGGAGACGAGATCACGCCGCCGGAGGGAGATAAGAACGATTCCGTAGATGCGGAAGATCCGGAAGAGGACGGCGATGACGCAGGCATATCCGATAATACGATAGAGACGGACGAAGAAGAGGCAGGAGATGTTTCCGACAAACCGCAGCAGGAAGTGCGGATGATGACGTTTACCGACGACACCGGTATGCGGGTCACATACAATGCCAACGAAGAATATGAGGTTACAGTAACAGACGGCGTTCTGGAAAAGATTACCTATGCGGACGGCCGTGCGGTAAGCGGCGTGGTCTTTCTGCCGGAGAATAAAGGAATCACGGCGATCGGCGCGGCATTCCAGGGCAACGCCGATATCACCTATGTCAAATTACCGGCGGGCGTAACTTCCATTCAGGACAATGCCTTTAACAACTGCTATCGGCTGCAGGGCATCTACCTTCCGGGTGACGTCCAGAGGATCGGGGACAGTGCGTTCTATCGCTGTACCGGGCTTCTGAAAGTGGCAGTTCCGAAGAAGCTGGTTTCTATCGGGAATAAGGCTTTCTATGGAAATGACCGGTTATTTATGATCTACGCGCAGGATGCCGTGCACAGTGAGCTTGTGTCCATCGGGGAGCAGGCGTTCTATCAGTGCCGGGCGCTGGAGCATTTCTACTCGGACAGGGGATTTGTCGTGCCGGGGAATCTGGAGTCCATCGGCGCTTTTGCGTTCTTTGAATGTAAGGCCATCAAGGAGATCAATTTTAACGAGACGGTCAAGACGGTCGGGGAAAGCGCGTTTCAGGAGTGTAACGCCCTGAAGCAACTCGTATTGTCCAGCAAACTGGAAGTGATCTCCAAGAACGCATTTGCAGGATGTAACGAACTGATCAGAGTACAGTTTAAGACCGGCAACAATACCATCGGAGAATCGGCTTTCAAAGGATGTGTCAAATTAAGCGCGCTGTCCATTCCGGGTACGGTCAGAGCAATTGCAAATTATGCGTTTGCGGATTGTAACAGACTGATTACCGTGGAAGTGCAGAATTTTGATGTGGTTTACGGCGACAGCGTCTATCCGAATATAGACACACTGACGCTGCGCGGACTGAAGGGATCTACAACGGAAGAATATACGTTTGGTAAAAAGATCAAGTTCGTAGCATACGATGAAGATACCGGTAAGAACTTCTATAAGTATACGATAACTTACGCCGGAACCGGAAAAGGGACACTGGAAGTAAGGGACGAGAACTTAAAGGATCCCAATACGTTGAACGGAAACAAGGGTGTTGCAAGGGGGACCAAATTATACGTTTATGTGAAACCGGAGACAGGAAGCCGACTTGTTGCCGATAGCATGAAATGTAACGGAGAACCGCTGCAGGAAGAGAAGGGAGCGGAAGGGGAACCTTCCAAACTCTATTTTGAGATGCCCATTGGTGGCGCGTATCTTACGGCGGAATTTGAAAATACGGCGGGAAATGACCGCATAGACGGATTGGACGGGGACGTCAAAGTGGAAATATCCAACGGCGATGTGGTGACAAACACCGCCGGGGAAGTGATACGTGTGAATCTGAAGGCGGGACAGTATACCAGAATGTTCCTGACGGATGCGAAAGCGGACCATAAGGCGATTCCCAGTTCCAAGATCACCTTCAGTACGACAAAGAAGTCGGTGGCGACTGTGGAAAAGGACGGTACGATCCATGCGATCTCGGCCGGGCAGACAGATATCACCGCGAAGGTGAAGGGAACGGATGGGAGTGCCATTACGAGAGTCGTCAGAGTGGCAGTGAGCGCCTCCGGAGTCGTACAGATCAAGCTCGATGCCAGCGAGTATGATGCAAGGTTTGTCGATTTTGAGACAAGCCCGCTGGGTAATGTGCAGACTGCTGTTGTGGATAAGGACAGGATGCCCGATACGGGATTGCGGATTCGGCTGACAGCCACCGTATATGATGCGGAGGAAGACAGCATAGCGATGAACCTGAAGTGGACCAGCAGTGACGCCAAAGTCGCGAAGCTGTCCAAATCTTCATCCACTGTGGATGATCCCAGCAGCATTGTGACGATCCCGGCAGGTACGAACGGGGAAGCGACCATCCGGGTGACGGCCACGAATGCGGATAAGAAGACGGTCACCCAGAAATTTATCATCAGAGTAACCGATAAAACGCCAAGGCTTGTATCGGGAAGCCTGACGATCAATCCGAATCGAACAGATGGGGCTGTCTTACAGATCTTAAGTTCATACGGCAGACAGATCGACAAAGACAGTGTGAAACTGGTCAAATATGACGGAGGAGATAAGCTGGCATGCAGAGACTTTGATCTTGCCTATCTTCCTTTAGAGAGTGACAGCGCCGTGACTTCTTTCCGTGTTACACCGTCAGATCCGGAGGCGGAGAATAAGGCATATTCCGTGCGTGTCGATATCAATGGAGGCACTTATGAGCTGCCGCTGAAGATTACGGTGAAGGCTTCAAAACCGAAGCCGAAGATCGCCTTTGAGAAGAAGCAGCCGAAACTGAATTATTTCTATGCCAACGACGAGACGGAAGTGATCGTGAATGTCACCAATCTGGGAAAAGATAAAGTTGCGGATTATGAGCTGCGGCCGCTTTCCGATTCGGAGGATAACAAGAAATTCATTGAAAACTTCGAGGTTGAATATGTGGATCAGGATACCTGTATGATCCGGCAGAAGAGTGAGGAACTGCTGCGTGCGAATAAGGGGACGGGCAAACCGGTGGTGACCGGGTATCTGCGCCTGTATTATGAGGGGTATGCGGATGATGCATATACGGACTGCAAGATCACGATTCCTGCGCAGCGGACGGCACCTTCCTTTAAATTGAACAGAACGTCGGATACTTTCAAGAGTGGATGCGGAGAACAGGAAATAGAACTGCAGCTTGTAGATAAGAAGAATAAGCCGGTAGATCTGTCTGACGGAGGCTATGAACTGAAATTTGTAAACGATGGGGAGAGCCATTATACGCCAATCGATACCGGTGCAGGGATCAGTCTTGACGACAACGGGCAGTTTACCTTGAGACTGCGGGATAATGTCACCAAGGCCGGCAAGGTTAAGTTAAGGCTTAAGAACAGTTCCTGGGCGGAGCGGGAGCAGATCGACTTTACGTATTCGGTGAAATTTGTCGATTCCGTACCGAAGATCAGTCTGGCCGACAAACCAGGCTCCACGACGGCTCTGAAGTCTTCCACGGTCACATTGAACCCTAATTATCCGGAACAGACAGTAGAGTTTGGCTTGAAGTCCAACCAGAAGGGTACAGAGATCGCGGATGAGCAGATCTTTACGGCGAAAACGACGAAGAGTCTGGCTGCGTATTATCAGTATCTTGATGTGCAGTATGTCAACGGAGTCGGCACCGTCACGATTAATGATCCTGAATCGATCAAAGACGGTACATATACCTATGTCTGTGACAAAGCGCAATATGTGTTCCAGGGAGATGAACGACCGGCCAACAAGATCACATTGAAGGTAAAAGTAAAGGCAGGCAATCCGTCTGTCTCTGTAAAGGGAAGTCTCACCTTGAACAATACGGCGAGAACCGAGGAGAACGATTACGCAGAGCGGAGTGAGTTGTCGCTGGTGGCAAAGAATCTGCCTGACGGATATGAGTTTGATGTGGCGGAGACGCTTGAGAGTATTACATGTAAGACAAGGAACAAGCAGGAGTATGTGAACTACTTTGACTGGGAACTGACAGACCGGCAGGTGGATGAAAACGGGAAGGTGACAGAAGGCAAACTTGCCGCTTCCATGAACCAATACTGCGAGAAGGGAACCTATCGCTTCAGCATCAGGCCTGCATACAGCGGCGGCGGTAAAACGCTGTATGCGCAGAAAGCCGTTAATTTTAACTTGAAGGTTCATGCCGGAACAATCTCTATCGCATTGTCATCGAAAGGTAAGATAAATCTGCTTGACAGATTTGGAGAGTGTACGACAGCCAACAGCATTGTCTATACGCCGTCGCTTAAGAACGTGAAAGATAAAGTTGTGGGCGCAAAAGTATATGACCACAATGAAGATATCGTTTTCCCGTATGACGGACCGGAAAGCGAGAAGTTTGAGGCGCAGATATTATCAGACGGGAAGATCTATGTGAGACCGAAAGAAGATGCAGTGCTGGAAAATAATAAGACCTATAAGATCTATGTCTGGACGGAACTGGAGAATTATAAATTCCCTGATTATGAAGGCGGCGGAGGCGGCTATCTGAGCAAGGTGCTGTCCATCAAGACAGGACAGATCCTGCCGAAAGTCAAGGCGGACAGAAGCAGTGTGAACCTGTATTTGTCCAACAAGAATTATGTGGCCACCTTTATCGTCAACAGGAGTGAGGCGAAGACGATCGGTAATGTGGAGTCTATTGCATTCGGCGAGAAGGATACGAACGCGCAGGAATCCTTTGTGACAACGGAAGACGAGGTGACCGGCAAGCATACCGTGATCGATTCGGAGCAGTTAGAGGACGGTTCACTGTTAGTGAAATTGAAACTGCGGGATACCGTGTTCTACGGATGTGATACGACCAATAAGCTTACGATGTATGTGAGGTTTGAGGGGCAGGGCACGAATACGCCGGGCACTGCGGTGACCATGAATGTCAAGATCAACAAGTAAATTTGTATAGGGAGGCAGGTACAAGTTTTTGGACGGCTTGTACCTGTCTTTTTTGTCATATAGGAAATCTCAGGACAGAGCAGCTTTAGACGCGGTGCAGGCGCAGAATTGGATCGATTTTAAAGAAATGTGAGAAGATTGCATATTTCAGGAAAATAAGGTAAAATCTGTTATGTATGACAAGAATGGTTGGAAATGGTGGAATCATGTGGAAAGTATCTTTGTTGGTTACAACTTATAATGTAAAAGAGAATTTGAAGATAACATTGGCAAGCATAGAAGAACAGGATTATCCGTCTCTTGAAGTTGTTATTGTGGACGGGCAGTCCGATGATGGTACCCTGGATGTTATCCATGCATTTGCAAAGAAGCATCAGGATCCGCCCTGTACGGTGCGCTGGGTCTCGGAACCGGACGAGGGACTTTATGATGCCATGAATAAGGCATGCAGGATGTGTACCGGGGATATCGTATCGGTCTGTAATGACAGATTATGTGCACCGGATTCGGTCTCGAAACTGGTGCGGGCCATCGAGCAAGGTGGAGAAGGATGTATCGGTGCCCATGCCGATCTGGTCTATGTGGAAGGGGAACGTGTTGTCAGGAAATGGCATATGGGAGAAGGACGGCTGGCAGATGGCTGGCTGCCGGGGCATCCGACCATGTTTTTGAAACGGGAGATCTATGAGAACTATGGACTTTATGATACGTCATACAGGTGTTCTGCAGATTATGAATTCATGGTGCGCTTTCTGAAGGATGAGAGAAATCGTCTGGCTTATGTGCCAGAGGTATTGGTCGTCATGTTCTATGGCGGAATAAGCAATGCCGGGCTTCGCAATTACATGGTTTCCTTTTGGGAAGGGTATCTGGGTCTTAAGCGGAACGGAGTGCCACATCCGCTGCTGATCTCCGTGAAGAGAACCGTGCTGGTTCTGAAGCAGTTTGGGCATTGATGTATTTGACGGATGGTTTGACCGCTGAACACAGGCGGCGGACTAAGAGGGAGGCATGGGCATTAAGATGGTCAGATTTGATAAAGTAAAAAGAATGGTCTACCCGGTCGTGAATACGGTCATCCGTATTTTGCTGTTGTTTATCACGGCGGGTCTGTGCCTTCAGAGTATATTCAGCACGAGTTTCATCGGCCGGATCACGACGGAATCCGGAAGACGACAGGAAAGGACATTGAACATAGCAGATCAGCCATGGAAACATCTGCTGGTATTTCTGGTGTTTACAGCGCTGGGTGCAGCATGTTATCGTGGATATCATATGCTGAGAGGGCGTGTCGGGAATCGGAATGCTGACCGACATGACAATGGAAAAGAAAGCAGCGGGGAGAATAGAAGCAGTCGCCAAAGATATGGCCGGTTTATGTGGATTCTCAGCGCTTTCGTGCTGGTTTCGGGCACGGCATGGATTCTGATCACGCAGCTTGCGCCGGGATCAGATCCGGCGAAGGTGTATAGTATCGCCATGCAGTGGAGGCGGGGGAATTTTTCTTCTTACGCGGAAGGAGGCTATCTGTTCCGTTACCCGTTTCAGGCGGGAATCATCTTATTCTATTATCTTTTGTCCTTTGTGCTTGGTATCGACAATTATGTGGGACTGCAGATCGTCAATGTGATTGCGCTTGTGGCGATTTATGTATTACTGGTAAAGTTGTCGGCGCTTTTCTGGAAGAAGGATCGGAAACTGCCAATGCTTGTCTATATCGCGTTGATCTTATGGGTGCCGCTGGCTTTCTATGTGACTTATCTGTATGGGATCCTGCCGGGAATGGCGTTGTCTCTGGCCACGGTATATTATATGGCAAAGTATATCGATACGAGAAAATACCGCTATATTCTGCCGGCCAGTGTTTGTATGGGTGCCGCGACGGTGATCAAGATGAATTGCCTGATCTATCTGGTGGCGATCGCCTGCTTTCTGCTCTACGATGCGCTGGACATAGTCCTGTCCGACAGGAAAGAGGCGGGCAGGCGCTGGGTGGTATCACTGGCAGCAATCGCATTGATGGGCGTGAGCGTTGCGGGATGCAACCTGGCCACGGAGCGGTACGTGGAGCATTTGTCCGGCTATAAGGCGGGCAGCGGCGAAGAGATGATCTCATGGGTCGTTATGGGATTGCAGGAAACGCCGCTGGGGCCGGGAGGATACAGCGGTTATATTGGAGATGTTTTTATCCGGTATGAGTATGATGCGGAGAAGATCAGGGAAGCTTCGCTTCAGGATATTAAGAAGATTCTGACAAGGATGTCAGATAATCTCTGGGAGGATGGAATTCCCTTTTTCGCACGAAAGAATGCATTCCAGTGGAACGATCCGACCTTTATCGGCATGGATCGCACGAAGGGAAGGACCTCAGCCATTGACATGCCGGACTTTGCCGTCAGTGTGATCGAAGGCAGGGGCAGTGTCCTGTTGTCGGTGCTGTTGAATTATGCGCAGACGCTGCTTCTGTTTGGAGTACTTCTGTATCTGTGGTTCAGCCGCCGCAGCAGGAATCTGTACGAGCTGATGGGCGCGGTGGTCTTTCTGGGCGGCTACTTGTTTCATTTCCTATGGGAGTCCAGTGCGTCCTACACGATACCGTACTTTGTGGTGATGATCCCTTATGCAGTGAAAGGATTGGCTGACTGGATCTGCTATACTGCGCAGCTGCCGGCTGCGGTCAGGACATGTGGGGGTATAAAGAAAGGAACTGTTGAGTTACTGGCACGGCACAGACTGCCGACGGCCGGTATCCTCTTTATGGTGCTGTTGTTTGCGGTGTTTGCCCGCAGCAATCTTTTTGACAGGACGATCGCCCTGGATGACGGGGAAGAAGCGCTGGCACAATTCTATCAGAAGGATCAGGCATCTGCAGAGAAGCGGGCGCGGGACGTAGAACTTCAAAACGGGTATTACTATCTGTCTCCTTATCTGGATCGAGGGGTGTCAGTCATGGAAAAAGATGGAGAAGTGACAATGGTGTCAGTTGCGGAGAATGTGACGGAAATGTCAGACACAACAATGCCCAACAGTCAGAGCAGGCAGGCCGTCCTACCGGTGCCGGCAGTGAAGGATGTTGAGCGTAAGATCCTGCTGAATCAGGAGAAAGCCGGCGCATCAGCGTTGTCCGGCTATACAATACGTTTCCGCAGCAATGAACAGGTATTGGCGGCAGCGGTGGAGGAAGACGCGGCTATGCTGACGATCTATATGGATGACGGCATGAATATGTTCTATCAGCCGGATGAGAATGTGTCCTGCCGCTGGAAATTCCGGCGGGCAGAGCAGGAGGGATATTACCTTATGATAGAAGATATGGCGCTTACGTACCGTGCAGGGGCGTTGACACTGGAAGAGTGGACTGAGAGCGAGGAGCAGATATGGGTATTGTGGCAGTGACCGCAAAAACAGGAGGCATGTATAAGCGGGATCAGGCAGCGCTTATAGCAGGGTTAATACTTGTATTGCTTGTGTTGTCCCGCTATATTGTCAACGGAGAGCCGGTGGATGTATGCAGTGATGAGACAGAGATGACAGAGGCTCTGTCTTTGTATGACGGTATGGAGATCCGGCAGCCGCTGACTGTTTCAGAGGAAATGAACTGGAGACAGGGCTTCTATGCGTTGAACTTTGCAGTATGTGATACAAGCAGTGCAGGACAGCTGCTCTGCGTGCTGGAACAAGGAGAAGAGCGTATAACGGACACAATTTTGCTGCGTGAGATAAGAGCCGGAGAATGGGTCAGGCTAGACGGCCTGAATCTTGGGCAGCTGGAATGTGGTGAGGCGCAGCTTCACTTGAGTACGGAAGGTGTGTCGGCAGGGGAGCTGGCTGTTGCTGCCGGCCCTGACCATCATGGATTCGGCATCGCGAAACAGAGTCAGGCCGCAGGGGAACTGGCTCTGGCGCAGGCATATCATTACCATAGTATGGGAATGGAATATGCAGTAAGACTGCTTTGCTTCTGGCTTGTCATGGCAGGTTCTGCGGCATTGGTACTGCTGACGCGTACCGGGCGCATGGGCGACGAGCGCAAATGCCTGGCTGTCTTTGGGGTCATGACCCTCATGTTCATGGCCGTTATCTATCTGTTAGACAGCTCCCTGTATCTGGAGCCAACTTATGCGGAGGCGGTGACCAACTTCCTGCATTATGCCAGGGAAGAGGGGCTGGGAGCCAATCTGCTGATCACGGATGCAGGATATCTTCCGCTGCTGCCGCGCCTGATCACATTGTTTTGCGTGAAGGTGATTCGGATACCGACAGTGTATGCGCTGTATTTTATGCAGGCCGCGGCATGTCTGCTCTGCAGTATGGTCTGGGCTTTTTTTGTGTTGTATCCTTTTCATGGATTGATGCGTCTTTCCGGCAGAATTCTGTGGTGCTTTCTGGTCATGCTGACGTGTTTCTACGAGGAGACGCTGTTCTTTACCAACCATGCCTACTGGGGAATCTACCTTCTTCTTCTGCTTCTGGCGGCGGATCTGGAACTTTTCTCAAGAGGGATCTATGCAGCGCTTCTGGCAGCCGGCGCCCTGGTCTGCCTGTCAAAAGGGACCTATGCGGTGCTGCTGCCGCTGATGATGGTTTATCTGCTCTTCTTCGGCAGGAGTCTTGGCAGGCGGGATAAAGCGCTGGCCTGTGTGATAGGAGGAGCCTCTCTCTTACAGCTGCTGTACTCTTTCGGCGGACAGGGAGACGGCGGCAGATGGGTTAAAGCCTCATCTATGGGACAGCCGAGCTATTGGTTCAGGCTGGTGGGAAGGACATTTACGGATTTTGGCGCGTACCTGCTTGCGCCTCTGGGCAGGAAGATCCAGCAGATGCCGGGCCTGGTCCTTGTGGTAACGTTTCTTGCGGCAGTGTTTCTTGCGGTGCATTTTACGAGGAAGGTACTGGTTCCGCTGCTAAAGGGCAGAACCATAGACAGAAGAACTGCGGTGTTCTATGGAATGGTGATGTTCCAGCTGATCGTGTCGGCCTTTTATCTGCTTACCGTCAAGAGAGTGCCGGATTCCTGGCAGGATATCGGTAGGGTCACGCCTGGGCAGATGGGACATAAATATGAGATCTTTTCCAATATCGGATTCTACATGCTGTTGTTGACGGGCGGTGCTGCGCTGAGACTCGGAGACAATGGCGGCATGGCAGCGGGCGCTTGGATCGCCGGCAGCAGGCGGGAGAAAGAAGCGGCGGGGTGTCTTGGACGATATGGTGTGCTTACGCTGCTGGCAGTTTTCTGTCTGACCAATCCTGTCCTGCAGCTGTCCGGCTGGAAAGATGCCGGAATCTCCGACGGCAGGGTGTATGCCGGTGACATCAACGCAGGCTGGTGGGAGAATAAGGAGCTTTTGTCAAACAGCGCATTCTTTGTTCCGGTTCGTGGGGATAATTGGGGATACAGCCGCAATGCCACGTTATACCAGGTGGGAACTGACGCTTATTTCGAGGAGGTACCCTGTAATAATCTGGCGGTGAAGGCGCCGTCAGGATATCAAAGCGAATATGAGATGCCGGAAGAAGTACAGACGCAGAATGTGATTCAGGTGATGATCGAGCAGCCCTGGCGGATCGACCGTCCGGTCTGCAGAGTGCAGCTGTTTGATGATAAGGAGAATCTGATTGCCGAAGCCAGACAGACCGGTTCCGGCAGGAACAAGAAGTGTATCTTTGCTTTGACGTCACCGGCAACAGGCGTGAAGACGATAAGATTCGTGGACGAGAAGGGAGAGCCGGTGTACTTTAAAGATTATATTGCTTGGCTGCATGCATGGTAACTGTCTGCGGCCTCATAGCAGGAAACGAAAAAGCCGTGCGAGTCTGTACCGTACGCAGAGTGCATAGAGCTTATTGTGGAGTCCGGTAATGTTTCGCAGGGAAACCGTTTTGAAGGCTGCCCGGATATACGGATCATCACATTCTGCCAGAAAGCGTTTCCTGAAATCACTGCCTTCCTGCCGCATTGTCTCAAATACCGGCACAAAGGTCAGCAGACTTTGGTATACGAAGAAATATTGCAGCTGTTTTTGAATAAGCGGGTATCTGGCGGGATCGATGAACCGGCGGTAGGTTTCAAACATTGTATGATTCTCTGCAAGACGTCTGCTGTCCATATGGTGGCAGAGGGAGTCGGCATTACTTCGGTAATAGTAGAAGGCCTCCTGACAGAAGTATACGCTTTCGGCTTCCAGCATACATGCATAAGTGATAGGTCCGTCTTCTCCGACGATAATATTGTGGGGAAGACGGAACAGATACCGTTCCAAAAGCTCACGCCGAAACAGTTTATTCCATAGGTTTGGGGCAATGCCAAATACGAAATAGGTCCCAAAATAGATCATATTAGGGTATACTGTTTCTATAAGCTGTGTTTTGTCATAGAAACCGGCGGGAAAAGGGATATCACAGAGTTTCTCCTTATCCGGCATAACTGCCGTGAAGTTGCAGTGGATGAGGTCGGCATGGGTATCTTTTGCAGCGGTACACATGCGACGGTACATTTCCGGAGAAACCCAGTCGTCGCTGTCTACAAATGCGATGTATTGCCCGCGGCTTGCCTTTACCCCGTTTTGTCTGGCGGCAGTATGTCCGCTGTTGGGCTGATGAAGGCAGTGAATACGGGGATCTGCTGCGGCATAGGCATCGCAGAGGGAAGGGCAGCGGTCCGTAGAACCGTCGTCCACCAGAATGACTTCATAGTCGCTATAATCCTGTGCCAGAATACTGTCCAGACAGCAGGCAAGATATTTCTCGGCATTGTAAACAGGTATGACAATACTTAAAAAAGGTGTGGCTGGCATGTTGATTCCTCTTTCCTGGCATGAAGTGAGCCGCGCTTTTCAATGAGTTGCATCCGTTAAAGAGCGGCGCCTGTAAATGAACTATGCTTGTGCTATTGTAACGTGTCTGGTGAGAATTGGCAAGCGGAAGAAAGGGACAGGATAAAATGAAAATTGTATTTATGATTCCGAATATGACGGGCGGTGGGACGGAACGGGTCATTTCGCTTCTGTCGGCAGAGTATGTCAAAAGAGGATATGAGGTGGCCATTATGCAGTTTGCCGGCTATGAACATGCGTACGAGCTTGACAGCAGGGTGGAAGATTTCAGCGTGGCCGGAAGATCCGGAGGGAATCCCTTTACGGTGTTAAAAAAGCTGACCGGTATACGAAGATATTTTAAACAGAATCCGGACTGCCATATATTCGCGTTCTGTGTTATGGGGGCTGTCTATGCAGCCATGGCTACATGGGGGATGCGAAGGCCTATCCTGGTGGCTGAACGAAACAGTCCTGACAGCTGCAATATCAAGAAACTGCGGAATTGGGCGTACAGGCGGGCAGACAGGATCACCTTCCAGACGGAGGACGGCATTGGATATTTTCCGAAAGCGATAGCAAAGAAGGCGGTGGTGATACCAAATCCGGTAGATGCTTCTGTCCCGGCACGCTTTGAGGGTGACAGGAAGCGGCGGGTAGTTACGGTGGGCAGACTGCATAAGCAGAAGAACCATGCGCTTTTGCTGAATGCCTTTGCCGATTTTTCTGCTCGGTTCCCGGAGTATGAACTGCATGTATACGGCAAGGGAGAACTGGAGGAAGAGCTGAAGAAGCAGGCGGAAGACCTGCGGATAGGCGATAAGGTGGTCTGGCACGGCTTCAGTGCCGATGTCAGAAATGAGATACAGGATGCGGGAATGTTCGTGCTTTCCTCTGACTTTGAAGGTATTTCAAACTCCATGCTGGAAGCCCTGGCCATGGGCATCCCGACGATCTGCACGGATTGTCCCATCGGCGGCGCGAGACTCTATATGCAAAACGGAGCAAGCGGCCTGCTTGTCCCGACAGGGGACAGGCAGGCATTGGGGGAGGCTATGTGCAGGGTGGCGGCGGATCCGCAGCTGGCGCAGAAGCTGTCAGTTAATGCTGCCAGGATCAAGGAGAAGTATTCTCTGCCCGGCATCGCAGAAGAATTTCTGAAGGCGGCGGATCTGGTTTAGGGGAAGCGCGGCAGTAAGCTGAAGATACGGCTTAGGGGAAGCGTGGCGGTAAGCTGCGGATATGACAGGGTATTTTGGGTAAGGATTCAGGACTTTGATCGGGCAGACCGAGGATAAGGCAGGTGAGAGCTGATGAGTACGATCACGATAATAACGCCGACATATAACAGAGCAGATCTGCTGCCGCGGCTGTATGAGAGCCTGGTCCGGCAGACGGACAAGGATTTTGAGTGGCTTGTGGTGGACGATGGCAGCACTGACAAAACAGAAGAACTGATACAGCAGTATTGTCAGACCGGTGCGGTCGGAATCACTTATATAAGACAGGAAAATGCAGGGAAGCACACGGCACTTAACAGGGGGATAGCCATGATCCGGTCGGAACTGACCTTTATTGTGGACAGTGACGACTATCTGCCGGAAGATGCGGTTGCGATCATCCTTACGTACCACCGGAAGTATAAGGGAATGTCCGGCCTGTGCGGCTACAGTTTCCTGCGCTGTCATCAGGACGGAAGGGTCAATACGGCCTATTTCCCGAAAGACGAAATGATCGCCACGTATCTGGAGGCCAGGATCAACGGGAATATAGGCGGGGATAAGGCGGAGGTCTTCTATACCGAGCTGCTGCGCAGGTATCCGTTCCCGGTATTTGCGCAGGAGAAGTATATGCCGGAGGATGTGGTATGGATGCAGATGTCCGGGCCGTACCGTATGGTTCATATCAATCGGAATATCTATATCTGCGAATATCTGGAAGGCGGGCTGACGAACACCGGCAGAAACATGAAAATACGCTCTCCGAAGGGCATGGTATTACGTTCCGAGACCTATCTGCATGACAAGAAGGTATGCTTCCGCGTCAGGTGCAAGATGATGATACTGTATATCATCTACGGGCATTTTGCCGGATACGGCAGGAAAGAGCTTTTTGCACGGGTACCCGGCAAAGGCTTGTGCCTGGCCTTATGGATCCCTTCCTGCCTGATGTACCTGATATGGCGGAGTGCCCTCATAATGAAATAAAAGCTGAGCCGCAAACTGTAACGCATCCAACCCATTCCAAGTGTCTACGTTCCACTCCGGTC
>CAJUQJ010000055.1 GCA_910588215.1 uncultured Lachnospiraceae bacterium | reverse complement strand
TCATAATAAGAATCTAACCATTTCAGACAGTTCGCTATTAACTTAATGACATTGGACCGTGAATAGTAACTTTTGACAATCTGATACGTACAGGGAAGAAGATGCCATTCTTTACAAGACGGATAAAAAAAGATATACTATCAGATAGGAAATGACAGGCGGTATTTTCTCTGCGTCGGCAGGGCGGGAAGGTTGTAGACCTTATGGCGGAATGGAACAGGGAACAGAATGGTATAGAGCAGGGTATGATTCAGGGAAACAGCATGGAGCGGAAGACCGTGAAGGAGCAGGCGGAGTATACGCCGCCGGTACAGCCGGATTTCTTACGGGAGACGATCAAGCAGAAGCCGGTCAATAAGAAGAAACTTCTCAGAAGAACGGTGACGACGGTGGTAATGGCTGTGGTATTTGGACTGGTGGCTTGTTTTACATTCCTGGTATTGGAACCGGTCATCAGTAATCGTCTATATCCGGAAGAGGAAGCCGAGGAAGTGAGGTTTCCCGAAGAGACGGTGGCAGAAGAGATGAAACCGGAAGATATGATCGTGGAGGAAGAAGTACCGCCGCCGGAAACGACGCCGGTGGAACTGGAAGATGAACAGATAGAAGAATTGTTGTCCCAGGTGCGGTTCGGGATAGAGGATTATCAGCAGCTCTATGAGGAATTGGCGGCGTTGGCACAGAAAGTCGGGCGGTCAGTGGTCACTGTGACAAGTGTCGTCTCTGATGTGGACTGGCTTAACGATATATATGAAAACGAGGCTTCGGCATCGGGCATTATCATAGCCAATAACGGGAAAGCCGTGCTGATTCTGGTCAGTGCGGGGGCGTTGGGCGATGCGGACAGCATTATCGTGACTTTCTGCGATCAGACGAAGACCGATGCTGAATTGGTACAGAAGGATGCCACTACCGGACTGGCAGTGCTGTCTGTACCTTTGATGTCCATCGGGGAAGAAACGATGGATGTGATCGATATTGCGAAGCTTGGCAGTTCTAATAGTACAAAACTTCTGGGAAAGCCGGTGATGGCGCTGGGCAGCCCGCTGGGAAGCGGATCGGTATGTTATGGGATCGTGACTTCCGTGGGTACGGTGATCGATCAGCCGGATTCGGCGTATAAGTCCATTGTCACGGATATTTACGGCAGCCGAAACGCGACAGGGATCATCGCGGATTTAAACGGTATGGTGCTGGGAATCATCGATAATGTAAATATCAGCAATGATATGGGTAATCTGTTGACGGCCTATGGGGTGACGGAACTGAAACGGACGATCGAGAAGATGTCCAACGATCAGGAACGGGCTTATCTGGGCATCCATGGCGCGGATGTGCCGGAAGAAGCCATCAAAGAATCAGGTATGCCTACCGGGACCTATATCAAAGAGATTGAAATGGATTCCCCCGCGATGAATGCGGGTATTCAGAGCGGTGATGTGATCACGAAGGCGAACGAGACGCCCATCGAAAGCTACAACGACCTGTTGAGTGTGCTGGCCATCGCAAAACCGGAGGATGTGTTGGATGTAGTGCTGGTGCGCCAGGGGCAGGAAGTGAGTGTGCAGGTGACTCTGGGGAGAAGATAACTGAGAACATTAAGGAAATATTATAATATTGAGCAAGGCGGAGGACATTATGAAATATATCAGGGATTTTAAAGAGAGTGACCGGGTATTTGACATTTATCTTTGTAAACATAAACAGTCGGCGGTCACGAAGAACGGCAAGCCTTATGAGAATGTGATCTTACAGGATAAAACGGGAACCGTGGATGCCAAGATCTGGGATCCGAACAATGCGGGAATCGAGGATTTTGATACCCTGGATTACGTAGAGGTGTACGGGGATGTGACAAGCTTTCAGGGTGCCTTCCAGGTCAATGTGAAAAGGGTCCGCAAGTGCCGGGAAGGTGAGTATGAACCGGCAGATTACCTTCCAGTGAGCAAATTTCCCATTGAGGACATGATGAAGGAGCTGCTGGGGTTGATCAGCAGCATGGAGAATCCTTATCTAAAGAAACTGCTGCGGGCTTTTTTTGTGGAAGACGAGGAATTTGTGAAGGCCTTCAAACAGTCTTCGGCAGCCAAAACGGTGCATCATGGCTTCGTGGGCGGTCTGCTGCAGCATACGCTGGCGGTGACCAAATTGTGTGACTATTTCTGTACCCAGTATCCTGTCTTGAAAAGGGATCTGCTGCTGGCGGCAGCAATCTGTCATGATATCGGTAAGACGAAGGAATTATCTCTTTTCCCGCAGAATGATTACACGGATGACGGACAGTTCCTGGGGCATATTGTGATTGGCAGTGAGATGATTGGAGAAAAGGTGAAAGAGATCGAAGGTTTTCCGGTGATCCTTGCCAGTGAATTGAAGCACTGTATCCTGTCCCACCACGGGGAATATGAATTCGGTTCGCCGAAGAAACCGGCGATCGTGGAGGCGGTGGCGCTGACTTTTGCAGATAATACGGATGCAAAGATGGAGACTTTCACGGAACTTTTGGAGAATACGAAGGAGACGGGCTGGCTTGGATTTAACAGGTTGTTTGAATCGAATGTGCGGGGCACGAAGTTGGAATAGACAGGGCTGGACTGTGTCTGTGCGTTGTTTTGATAAAACAGCGATGATGACAGAACGGAAATGGAGTGAAGATTGGCAGACCATACTGATGTACTGATTTTTAAGTCGGGAGTTTGGGACGTTTTGAAATGGAGTAAAATATGGAGTGCGCACAATATAGGAAAAATGACATCCTCACAGTGACAATAGAGGACATCGGAAACGACGGTGAGGGAATCGGGAAATGCAACGGTTATACCCTTTTCGTGAAGGATGCGGTCATTGGCGATACAGTGGAGGCGCGAATCACCAAATGCAGGAAGAACTATGGATATGCGAGAGTAGAGAAGGTGGTAACACCTTCTTCTTTTCGTGTGGAGCCCGTATGCAGATTCCACAGACAGTGCGGCGGGTGCCAGATTCAGGCGATGAGCTATGAAAGACAGCTTGCCTATAAGGCGGATAAAGTGCGGAATAATCTGATGCGGATCGGAGGTTTTCCTGCGGAACTTCTGGATAAGATCATGGAGCCGGTGGTAGGTATGGAAACGCCGTGGCATTACCGTAACAAGGCACAGTTCCCGGTGGGATATGATAAAACCGGGAATCTTGTTGTCGGTTTCTACGCGGGCAGGACCCATGATATCATCGCCAACACGGACTGTGCTCTGGGCGCACCGGAGAACAGGCTCATCTTGGAAGCGTTGCTTGCCTATATGCGGGAGAACGGGGTGAGTGCATACCGTGAAAATGATGGAACCGGCCTGGTGCGGCATGTGCTGATTCGTACCGGATTTACGACAGGGGAGATCATGGTCTGCCTGGTGGTCAACGCGAAGAGACTGCCGGCAGAAGAGAAACTGGTGGAGAAACTGCGAGGGCTTGTGTTAGAGAAGGGCGAGACAGAAAAGGAGAAGATACCGGTAGGGAAGGCAGATTCTGCCAGGCCCAGACATATAGCCAGTATTTCTGTCAGTGTCAACAGGGAGCGGACAAATGTCATAATGGGACGAGAAATTCGTGTATTGTGGGGAAAAGAGACGATCAGAGACAGCATCGGCGGTCTTGCTTTTTCCATTTCGCCACTGTCCTTTTACCAGGTGAATCCGGAGCAGACGGAGAAGCTATACGGCCTGGCGCTTGAATATGCGGGGCTGACCGGCAGTGAGACGGTCTGGGATCTGTATTGCGGAATTGGGACGATCTCCCTTTTTATGGCTACACGGGCGAAGAAAGTATATGGAGTCGAAGTGGTTTTGCAAGCCATCGAGGATGCGTGGGAGAATGCGCGGATCAACGAGATCACGAATGTGGAATTCTACGTGGGGAAGGCTGAGGAAGTGCTGCCGGAATATTATGGCAGGTGCGCGCATGCGGATGGTGACAGAGAAATATCCGTGGACGGAAAAGAGACAGGAATGGAAGAGGCAGCAGGAGAAAAAATGCCTGAGGAGGAGAAGCGGCACCCGGATGTGATCGTAGTGGATCCGCCGCGAAAAGGATGTGATACGAAATGCCTGGAGACGATGCTTGCTATGCGGCCGGAACGGATTGTGTATGTGAGCTGCGATTCGGCTACCCTGGCGCGTGATCTTAAAGTGTTGTGCGATGGCGGATATGAGCTGAAGCGTGGGCGGGTGGTAGACCAGTTTGGGCATACGGTGCATGTGGAGACGGTGTGCCTCTTGAGCAACCGAAAACCTGATACGAAAGTTAGGATCGATGTGGATCTGGAAGACTACTACCGTATCAAGGATTCTAAGAAGAATCGGAACTGAAAATAAAACACCGAACTAAAAGCGAAAGCTGCTGATGTGTAAAAGCATTGGCAGCTTATTTTTTCGCCGAGGGGAGGTGGTGCCTATGATCTGGATCCGGTGATTCTGGAATGGTACTGGCAATCAATGACAATCACAGAAACTGAGGAAATCATAATGGAAAAGAAGAGAAGCGTTAAGGTTTATGGGCAAAGTGGTTACAAGTATCGGGAGACGCCGACGATCATGTTGAAGGGGATGTGGCTGAAGGAAGCCGGGTTCGATATCGGAGACTATATTTCCGTCACCTGTGAGGACGGCAAGCTCATCATCACACAGGATGCCGAGAGGGCTGCTGTGAAGGCCGCAGAGGCAGAGTTCATGGGAAAGAGAGATTAAAGCCTTACAGAAGCGTTACGAGGCTGAGAAAGTCAAAATAAGGGCTCAGATGGTGGCGGAGCCGGGAGCGAGGTAGTGAGAATGTTTACCACGGAAGAACTGCAGGCGATAGACAGGAAGTATTTTACGGTGATTGTGGCAGATGCCTTTGATGTGACTTTGATCAGCAACAACACCCGGCATGTCTGGTATATCCATAATGTGGAGCTGACGGGCAGAAACCTTTGTCTGGTCTATCACAAGCATAAAATCAATCACCCCTATCACAGCCACTCCCGGTGTGGAACACTTCGGAAGGCGATCAGGGATATCAAGTCTCATGATGAATTTCAATTAAACGGCAGGAAGCCAGTCTATAAGCATTAAAAGCAGAGCGGTAGCACCCGATGATGGGTGTTACCGCTCTTTCTTACGCTGTGACCTATGAGGACTTATTTTCGATTTTTCTTACAGTGGCGAAGTTTCAGATACTCACAGAAGGCATCATGTGCGTTATTAATCTCCTGACGGCCACGGCTGGACTTTAAGTCAATCTCGATGCAGATGTCGTCAATAGACATTCCCTGAAGATTGAGACGGATGATCTTTGCGTGGCGAGGGTTTTCTTTGTCGAAGTGGGCGAGAAGTTTGATCTCCAGTTCTTCTTCGGTGGGTTCCGGGCAGAGCTTGTCCAACACCTGATCCTCTACTGACGGCTGTGATTTATCTTCAATATCAAAGAGCTCACCGTCATATTCATAGTTCAGAGATAGAATTTCAATGCGCTTCGGGTTATAGCGTTCCAGAAGCCCTTTGTTTGGGCATCCCCTACAACGTCTGGTGTAAGGACAGAGCTTGTCTGTTCCGTCGGGGTTCTTTCCTATGATGCAGCGGCCTTCGCGGCGCATCTCCATGTCCTTGTTGAGTTCATCCCAGAAGTCCTTCATATAGGAAGCATAGTGACCTTCGTCGATGGCCATGAATCCGATCTCAAAGGTAAATTCCCCGAGATGCATAGTGGTGAAGTTGTCCTGGATGTAGTCGCCCTTCTGTAATCCGAATTTTTCTTTGAGGAAGGGGACTAATACCTTGCCGTCCGGAATGGGCTGTCCGTCAAAGGACTTGCGGTTGCTGTACTTCTGGGTGTTTGAATAATCTGCTTTTCTTGGCATAATTTTTTCCTCCTGTGATTTGCCTTGGTTTGCGATTCCGCAGGAAGAAAAAAATCACTCCTGCGATTGTTTACAGGAGTGATTCAATCATTCGTAAGGTCGGGGGCTATAGTTTGTAAGGTTCTTAAGGTTCGGGATTTGAAAAAGTATGAATTTTTCGGGGATTTTCACAGGGATGGAGCGTCTCACTGGACGAGACGCCGGTTGGCAGGGTGATCAGCAAATGCCATGATCTGATTGATAGTTTCAGATATTTGTGGTATAATCAGAATTAGTAAGAATTGGTTGGAAACAAGATGAAGTAATAGACTACAAAAGTAGAATAGCAAAGACGAGCCAATCGGAGGAAATTTGTGACAAATATTGAGTATCCGCGCCTGTGCGGCGGCACTTTTATGACATTAGTTATCCAGGCGCTGCGGCAGCGGAAGAAGGCAAGAGAACATTATAAAGGTGAGAGCGATAAGCTGAATGATCCTGATGTACTGGTGGGGCTGATTACTGTAATCAATCCCGACTATAAGGATCCGGGGAAGGCTGTCCTAAAGACAAAGGCGAATGATTACAAATCGTGCAAACTATCAAAGGGGCAGTATCTTCCATTCGGAGAGAAGCTGACCATTGGGGTGTTTGATAAAAGGGTCCAGGAAGACTACCTGGTTGCAAGAAATGACATGAGCACCTTTGTGGACCGTTTCATAGAAACTGGAACTATGCTGCAGAAGGATGTGCGCCTTGTGAAGGCTCTGATTGACTTGATAGATCAGGATGATAGCATAGATGATGATGTGGAGTTTCCGATTGGTGAGAATGGCGAACTGGTTCGAAAAGACCATTTTGGTGACTTGGACAAGGTGTGTCTTCCATCATTTCTGCTTGGCATTTGGCACTTCATAGTTGTTAATCGCAAAAATAATAAAGTTGGACAGGATACGTATGATATCTGGTGTCCGGAGAATGGCGGCGGAACCAGAGAGTATGAAGGCCATATAGGTCAAAGTATTACAAAGGAAATCGATGTGTACACGCTGGAATCGGAAGCGGATGGCTTGCCTGAGGATGATGATGCAGAGGGCATAGATGAATCGTCAGAGCAAGCAGGTTCTGAGTATCAGGAGCGGAATGATAGTACTGGAGCAGCACCGAATTTGCAGCAGCAAATAAACAATCCTTTTACTTTCATCCAGAATGGGGATAACAATACACAAATCGGGTATGTAGCTAATCAGACGATCATAAAGAAGTGAGGGTACTGAATGCGTGACGAAATACAGGTACAGAGTCTTTCTGGTCTGCAGGTTCAGGGCAGTCCTACATTCCAGCAGACTGGTAGTGGAAACACTCAGATTGGATATATAGGACAGCAAATAAACCATATAACGATGGGTGGGATGCCGCAGGTGATACGACCTGCAAATCCAAATTATGAATACTACAATCTGTTCGTTATCGATCAGGAACAGATGGACAGTCTTGTAGCAATTCCGAGGAAACAAGCCCTTAATGAATATACGGATCAAGAGATACGAAAGGTATATGCTTTGCCTGGACTGGTAGCAGCTGAAGAGATAAAAAGACTTCCGTCATTGTTTGTAATTAGAAATCAGTATGGGAACCACACAGCGCCGGATCAGCGTGCCGGGTATGGATACATAGTAGACATCGTACAGAAGAGCGATACGGTGATTGTTACCGCGTCAATCTCGCATGTGATCCGACAGGAAAAACTGAATTTACTGGAACAGGAGCTGCTGCTGTTAAGCGCTCCGGAGAATAACGAATTAGCCTGTGTTCATTGGGCGATCAAAAGGGTGAATTTGCCACAGCTTATACAAGAAAAGAAACTTATTGAGACTATGGATATGCTTTAAGTGGAGGAAGATATGAGCAAGGATTATGATGCAATGGAAGTCGAAAAATGGGTAAACCTTGAAGATATAGCGGATCATCTCAGTGTCAGTACCGATACGGTGCGGAACTGGATCAAGAGTGGAAAGATTCCTTTTTATCGTGCCGGCAAACGCTATAAGTTCAGAATCAGCGAAGTAGATGAATGGCTGAAATCCGGCAAGATGAACGACGATAATCAGGACAGCGAAGGCTAAGGAAGGAGGCGGTTATATGGAGAAAAGGAAATCAGCGATAGAAAAAGTGGTAATCGAAGGTCGATCTTATGACCATGAAGAGTTTGAGCCTACGTTTATAAACTTTTTCTTTGGAAGAAACGGTGCAGGTAAATCAACAATATCGGAAATGATCCAGGCAAATACTGGTCTTACCTGGAGATCGGGTCAGACGGCGGATGACTATAATGTGCTGGCATACGACCAGCAGTTTATCAGTAACCACTTTTCCAATTTTGATGATCTGGCCGGTGTATTTACGCTCAATAAGGTCAATATTGAGACACAGAAGAAGTTGGATCAGCTGGCAAAAGATAAAGATAAGCTCCTGGGAGAGCTTGGAAAGAAAAACGAAGCAATAGATCAAAAGAGCCAGGCAAGAGCAGATCTGAAAACGGATAGCCAGACGCGCATGATGCGGCTGACTGAAGCTGTAAGGAAGAAATTTGAGCTGGCTATGACGGGCAAGAAGATTGCCAAAACATTCTGCCCTGAGGTTGAGAGAAAGCAGCCTGTTCAGCATACAGAAGATGAGATTATGGAACTATATTCTGTCGCATACGAAAAGAATGCACAGACATATCCGCTTCTTAAGAAGTCAAACGAATATCCGGGAAAGTATGACCTTTCAGGAGCCTCGCTTTTGAGTGATCCGATTGTGAGTACCAGTGATACTCAATTTGCGAGAGTCATGGAAAAGCTGGGTAATACAGATTGGGTAAAAGAAGGCCATGCTAAGTATTTGAAGAAGGCAGACGGAATATGCCCATTCTGCCATAATCCTTTGGATCATCAGCATTTTGAGAGAGAATTACGGGATTGCTTCGATGAAGAGTATCAGGACAGCGTGGATGCTGTAGCAGCATTTCAATCCGCATATACCAGCATGACGGGAGAAATGATCAGAGTTCTGGATGAGAACACATCCAGTGATTTTCCGCGTGCTGATTTTACGGTTTACAAAGAGAAATTGGAACGGCTAAAAACTATCATTCAGAATAACTTGCAGCTGATTCAGAAGAAGGTTGATAAACCTGCTGAGAGGGGTGAACTGCAAGATATTGATACGTTGGTTGGGGAGCTTGACGCCATTATCGATAAGATCAACGCACTGATTAAAATCAACAATGATGCCTACAGTAAGAAAAAAGAAACCAAAATCCAATGCGACAAGATGATGTGGGAGCATCTGGCATTTCTGGTTAAGGATGAAATCGCAGATTATAAAGCGAAGGATGATGCAATAGCCTCAGAGATTAAGACTATTGAGAAGGAAAAAGGTATTCTCCGTCAAAGCTATCTGGAAAAAGAGGCTGAAGCAAAGAAGGAAAGTGGAAATACTGTAAATACAGATGAGGCTTATGAAAGCATGAATGCCATGCTTAAAGACTCTGGCTTCCAAGGATTCTCTCTTCGCAAGAAGCCTGGAACCAAGAACCGTTATGAAGTCGTTCGTGATGGAAACAAGCCTGTGAAGAAGCTTAGCGAAGGTGAGCGTAACTTTATTGCATTCCTGTATTTCTATCATTTGGTTAAGGGCAGCGGAACTGCCGATGCGGCCATCATCACCTCATCAGGAGAGATTACTGATACAACGGACAGAAGAGATAAGATCGTTGTAATTGATGATCCCGTAACCAGTATGGACAGTGGCACATTGTTTATTGTGAGTTCGATGGTCAGAGAGATGATCACTGTCTGCCAAAATAATATTGAGGTGCTACATCCGGATATTACGGGATCGTACATAAAGCAGATATTCATCCTGACACACAATGCCTATTTCCATAGGGAAGTGACCTATAACATGGTGGATTACTATGATTGCGTCACATTCTATATGGTGCGAAAGACGGATAACCATTCTTCCATTACACCTTGTATTGAAAAGGCAAAGGAACTTTCTGAGGATGACAGGAATATAAACCCGGTACAGAATGCGTACACGGCGCTATGGACGGAATACCAGGAGCTGACATCATCTATCCCGCTTCTGAATGTTATCCGCAGGATCCTTCAGTATTATTTCCTGGAGCTCTGCGGCTATCAGGGAAGCAATATCAGAGACATTATCCTGAAGAAGTATAAGCTGGAGTTTATTACAAAGAGAGCAGATGGAACCATTGATGATACAGACTATCATCTGGCAAGTTCCATGCTTTCTTATATTGATAATGAGTGCAGCTTTATCGATGGATTCAATCTGGTACAGGAATCTGTGGATCCGGAGCAGTACAGAAAGGTTATGAAGAAGATCTTTGAGAAGCTGGATCAGAGCCAGCATTATCGCATGATGACACATAAAAAAGTTTGAGTCCGTATTATGGGACATCGCGTATGGTATCTTTGTTATGTGAAGAATGTCGGAAGTGAAAGGTGCCAATAAAAAACAAGGGAGACGACACTGTGAACGATATTAAGACATTATTTGAAAGACCATTACCTTCTGCAAGAAGTGGGGCTTTCTTTAACACATTTTCATATCCGACCAAAATATCACCTGAGTCGATAGCTGTATACATTGCTGCAACAACTAAGCCTGGTGAAACTGTTTTGGATACCTTTGGTGGGAGTGGAAGTACAGGCATTGCCGCATTGTTATGCGAAAACCCTACAGATTGTATGAAAGAATTGGCAGGTGAGTTAGGTATAGATCCCATCTGGGGGCCAAGAAACGCTATAGGTTATGAAATAGGAACATATGGTTCTTTTGCTGCAAAAACTATAAGCAATAGATTAAAAGCAAGCGAGTTCAAAAAGGGAGTTGCTGATTTTGTCGAGAAAGAAAAAGAACAGTTAATGTATTATTACTCTGCCTTAGATTCTGATGGCGCAATAGGAATAATACGTTATATCATATGGTCTGAAGTGCTATTATGCCCACATTGCGGGGGAGAGATATCATTCTTTGAGAGAGGAACCAAACGAAATCCAGTTAAATTTGAAAAGAAGATAATCTGTCCACATTGCAAGAGAAAGACTTCTGTTGATGAAATGAAATTCCAGACAGAAGAGTATATAGATGGCTTAACAGGAAAGCTCACCACTAGGAAGAAGCGTCTTCCTGCATGGGTTTATGGAACCACAAACGGTAAAAACTGGGATAGACCGGCAACGACTGAAGATATTCAAAAAGCTGCCGCTATTGAGAAAGAAATGGAAGACTTAGAGGACGCACCTAAAGAGATACAATGGGGAGAACTGCACAGAAACGGATACCATTTTGGGATTTCATATTTGCATCAATTCTATACACCCCGTAACTATTTGATTATGCGTAAGTTGTGGGATGATGCGGAAACATATACTCCTAAAGTGAAAGACGCCTTGAGACTATTATTACTTAGTTATAATGCTTCACATTGTACACTAATGACACGCGTTGTTGCGAAAAAGAATGCTAAGGATTTCGTTTTGACAGGAGCACAAAGTGGAGTCCTGTATATTAGTAAACTCCCAGTCGAAAAGAATATTATTCTAGGGCTTGAAAGAAAATCAAAACCGTTTTATGAAGCATATAAGCTGCTAGAGAATTGTACAGGAGATTTTCTTGTAAAAAATAAGTCAAGTGAGGCATTGGATGAAAAAGACAATACAATTGATTTTGTATTTACAGATCCACCCTTTGGCGATTTTATTCCATATGCAGAAGTTAATCAGATTAATGAATTGTGGTTAGAAAAACCTACGGAGAGAGAAAAGGAAATTATAATTAGTGCATCTCAAAACAAAGGTATTGGAGACTACCAGGCGATGCTTTCAAAGGTTTTTTCTGAGATCAAGAGAGTGTTAAAAGATTCATCGTATGCTGCCGTTGTTTTTCATGCGGCAAAGGCGGAGATATGGACAGCATTTGAGGATTCCGTTTCTAAAGCTGGATTGAATATTGAACTAACAAATATCTTGGATAAAAAACAAGCTAGTTTTAAGCAGGTTGTTTCCGAATCTTCTGTGCAGAGAGATCCATTATTGCTATTAAGCAAAGGAACTCAAAAAGTAAGTGTATTTGAAAACGAAGAAGAGATAATGGAAAGAATTATCTTGTCGATGGGAGATGGAAACATCTTTGATGAAAGGAAGGCATATTCCTTATATGTCAATGAATGTCTTCGGAAAAACATACATGTAACATACGATGCAAAAGATGCATATGTTCTTATTCGTCAATTAAGAAAGGGTGTTATGGATGCGGCGCTACAAGGATGAAGGTCAAAAAGTAAAACGATATGGCCAAGTCTTTTCGGGAAAACTGGTTGGTGATTTGTTAGTATCAATGCTGCCAAATAATCTGATGGTAAGAACAATAATAGATCCCATGGTTGGACAAGGAGATTTGTTACAGGCAGCATATGCGAAGTACCCGCGGGCAGATGTGATTTTGGGAATAGACATTGATACAGATGTCATAGGGAAATGTAAAAACGTTATTCCAGAAGCAAGGATACTCATCAAGGACGCCTTTAAGAGTGAAGAAATAGATATTGCAGATGGTTGGGATTTGGTAATAACAAATCCTCCTTATATTAGATACCAAACACTCAAAAGCAATCCGGAGATAGGACTGCCAGATGGAAAAGAACTTAGGGAAAGTTTAATAAATCATATTAAAAGTTCAAGGTTGTTAGATGATAGAGACAGACATCTTTATCTTGAAATTGCCAAAAACTATTCAGGACTTTCAGACATGGCTGTGCCATCATGGATTTTATGTGCATCAATAGTGAAAAAGGTTGGATATATGGCAATGGTCGTTCCTGAAACATGGTTGAGTAGGGATTATGCATTGCCGATTCATTATTTGCTTCTGAGGTGCTTTGAGATTATCGCTATAGCGCGTGATGTAGAGTCTGCATGGTTTGAAAATGCCGAGGTAAGAACGTGTCTGGTTATTTGCAAAAGAAAAGAAAACGACTCTATAGAGAATAGTTATTCAGATACAGTGGTTTTAGAAATAAGCTCTAGAATAATGAACCAAGACTCCCTTGTTGGCAATATGAGGTATGAAGGGGGCGTTGGGGCTGAAGCCTTGAATCAGATTATTTCCACAAGAGCAATATGTTCCTTCGAGGGCTTTTCGTCAAGAGTAGTTCCTGGATTGGAACTGTTCCCGGGTTTAGTAGGGGGAATCAGTGAGCAGAAGTGGATTTATAAAGAGGATAAACTGAAAGTTGAGAATTGTACCTATCTTCCAAATGAAATGAGGGCAATAGTAAGCAAGTGTAATGAAGTTGAATATGATTCATTAGAAGCACTTGGGTGGTCTGTTGGGCAAGGCTTAAGGACAGGTGCAAATGATTTCTTCTATGCACAATTATTATCAGAAGATTCAATGTCTGTCGTTAAAACGGAATCATGGTATGACAGAGAAATAGAGCTGTCTTCAGATAATGTTAGAAAAGCCATTAAGAAGCAGTCTGACGTGAATGGGCTTGTGGTAAATTATAAAGACTTGGAAAGATGCATTTTTTATATTCAGCATCAAGTAAGACAAATAGACTATCAGAGATTATCACATAAGGTGATTGAAAAATTCACCCTGATGGATCCTGGCTTAGAAGATTATGTTACTAAAGGGGAAAAGTACATATCACCATCACATAAGAAGGCTTTTAAGGAGTTGTCAGCTGTCATTACAAATGAAAAGAAGACGGGCGATGAATTTGAAAGATTTTGGTATATGCTTCCTCCACTAAAGGAGAGACATGTGCCAAATTTATGCATTTCCCGTGTTTGCGGTGAAAGCCCTGAAACTATGTATGTAAATCAGATATCGGGAAAAGAAATCATTGTTGATGCTAATTTTATTACACTTTGGAATCCGGATTATCATTCTCAAGTAATATTATTTGCATTATTGAACTCTACATGGGCAAAGCTTTTTTTTGAAGTTACAGGCACGGCAATGGGCGGTGGCGCGCTAAAAATTGAAGCGAGTCATGTGCGGAAAATAGTCTTTCCAAGAATTGATAATGAGAAGAAAAATGAACTCGAGAGCATCGGCAAAACAATTATAAAAAGAAGAAGTATTAACAAGAGTCTTCAAGAGCAAATAGATGAAATTGTTACCTCTCCTTTTATGGAGGAAAACAGAGTATTCGTGAGTAATCAGTTAGAAGAATTACTCAGTAGAAAGATTCAGGAAAGGACTGGGCGAAATTATGATGAATAAAAGCGAGTTAAGATCATTTGCAGCAACTGCTCAGTGTGAAATAGATAACGGTTCTGTGGAAGATAAACTTAGACATTTACTATCAGCGAGTCTGAGTAGAATATTTCCTGATACACCGTGGTGGGTTCAGGAGCATGTGATGGGTACAGAGACCTATCTTCATTTTGCGAATACTAAAGGAAAAGAAAGGATAGGATTTGCTGATTCAGTAGTTGGAAAAACAGCAATCGAATATGAGAAGAATTTGAAGATATCCTCTATTTTTAACGAGGGATATCATCAAGTGGAGGAATACTGTGCGGCACTATGCAATTTGGGCATAAATGAGAAGGAGATTCTTGGAATATTGTCAGATACAGTGAGATGGTATGGCTACACGATTAAAATTGTTGGGAATTATGATAGAGAAAGACTGTTCGGAGCTAATGACATCGAACTGGAACAGATTGATTTTGTTGATTTATCAAATTGTTCGGACGAAGAAATGGAGAAGTTTGAACTGTTTGTAAATAAGTATCTAGGCAGAGAACAATCAAGGATCCTTACTGCGAAAACATTGGTGCTTGATTTTGGACTGGAGAGCGATTTTTATCATAAAGAAATTGAAGGATACAAAGCCGTAGTCGAGAATGCAATGCGTTCAAATCCAACTTATGCAGATTTGATAAAAAATGTTTGGCAAAATTTTGTTGCATATTTAGGTGCGTCCGAATATGGAACTTTCTCGATGGATACATATACGAACGAGTATTATCTGGTAACTGTTGCGAAGATTATTTGCGCAAATATTCTTAATGGAGCTCCACTTGTTTGTAATGATACGGAGATTATTAAAATACTGAACGGACAATACTTTCAACAGAAAAATATTCAAAACCTTGTAGATTATGATTATTTTGGATGGTTAAACAGTTCACCTCATGTTGATGGTATTGTTGAATGCGCTAAAAGAATCCAGAGGCTTTTGGTTAGCTATGACTTTAAGGTCATAGCTGAAGAAGATCTGTTTGGAGCCTTATTGGCAGAATTATCGAATCGTGAACATCGCTTACTTTTGGGACAGGATTTCACACCACACTGGGTTGCGAGAAATATGGTTGAGTATGCAATAGAAAGTATTGAGGAAGAACCTCGAATATTGGATATGTGCTGCGGCTCGGGAATATTTTTAATTGAAGCAATCAGAAAAGTACGGGAGAAGTATGCGATTAGTATACAGGATTATGATTCTATAAAAGATGAAATGGTATTTTCGTGTGTTATGGGGTTTGATATTGATCCGCTTGCCATCATGCTTGCAAAAGTCAATTGGGTAATGTCTATGAGAGATTTATTTCCATATCATAATGGTCAAATTACTATTCCAGTTTATCATGCAGATTCTCTGTTTGTGGCAACGCCTATCACACATAACATGCCTTCAAGTAGTCAGGATTTTTATGTTATGTATTTTGATAACAATAAAGTTGAGATTCCTGGTCATATGCTGACGCCTGCTCATCGACGTACTTTTGATGCATTTATGTCCATTTGCTACAAATATGCCATGAAAAGAGCTGAGCAAGCGGAAAGCAGCCTGACAGATAAACAGATTGATTATGTTTTAACCATTGTAGAATCAGAAAGCAGTATTGTTCTATCTCATGCTGAACGACAGGCTCAGAGGGTGGCAGCATACAGTTTAATATTGCAGTTGGAAAACCTTCAGAGACAGGGACGGAATGGGATTTGGTATTTTATTCTAAATAATAGCTATAAGCCTGGATTGGTTACAAATCAGTTTAATTGTATTGTCTCTAATCCGCCGTGGCTGGCAATGAGTAAATTGGCTGATAATCCATATAAGAGAACACTGCAGGAAAAAACCGATTCCTTGGGGATTAAGCCGCCTGGAGCATCTCATCTGCACATGGAATTAGCAACAACCTTTTTATTAGCATCGATTGATAAATACTTGAAAGATGATGCGAGATGGATGTGTGTTATGCCGGGTAGTATTTTGAGTGGATATCATCACGATCCACTCAGACTGGAAAAATATAGAGATTCGGCGTATTCAGTTGATACTAATGTAGATACAATTTGGGAACTGCCAATATCTACATTCAAGAATAAGGCTGTAGTTCTTGGAGGAATTAGAACTGCCAAAAGATCTGATTATCCAATTCCAGGAAGGATTTATGAAAACCCGGACTCATATACGGATTGTAATTATACCCTTAATAAACAGGGTAACCGGTCAGCATGGACAAACAAGGGTGAGAATGCAGAGTTTTTGGATGTTATCAATTCAAATCCTTGGGAATTTAATCAAGGTGCTGATATTATGCCAAGGACCGCTTTGTTCCATGAGTTTGCTCAGTTACCCAATGGAACATGGTCAATAAAGAAAATAGAGAATACATCAGAATTGTATTATTTGCTTAGCGATAGCCATAAGGATGTATGTAGAAATTTAGTAGCCGAGGGATTCAGTAATGATTATATGTATGACTGCTTGATTTCTAAGCACCTATCTCCGTTTTCTGTCACAGAACCTGCTAAGGTTATCCTTCCAGGGAAAAAGGTTGATGGAAGATGGAGAGGGTTTTCCGAAGACGAAACAGCTTTGTTGAATTCAGGAACATCCTATGTTTTCACTGAAATTCAAGAAGAAAGTGGAATGCCATTATCTGTTCTGTTTGATCAGAAGATTAATATACGAAACAAGTTAGATAAACAGAATTTTGCATTAGCAAGATGGCTTGTCTTATCTAATGCAGGTGGCACTAATCCATGTGCAGCGTATATTGACCTGAGTAAGTTAGATAAGAAAAAACTGATTGTTGATCAAACATTGTATTGGTATTTGGCAGAATCTGAGGAAGAAGCACTATATATCGTGGGAATACTGAACAGTGTTACATTATCAGTTGCAATATCCGATTTTCAGCCACAGGGAGGTTTTGGTGCAAGGCACATTCATACGATACCATATAAGATTATTCCACGATATGATGAGGCTGATGATGCCCATATGGAGGTTGTTACACAGACAAAAGAGTTGATTACCGAGTGGACAGAATTCTGCAATTCTGATAAGGCTGGAAAGTACCTTTCTCCGAATAGTGGGAGTCTCAACAGTAGGCGACGTAAGTTGCAAACAGCCCTTAAGACAATGTCTTCATATGAAAAATATGAAGAAGCATGTAGTAGTATTCTGTGTACGGAATAGTGAGGCAGATATGATTGATTTAGAAAGATTGAAGCCCATATTGGAAGGATATAAGGCGTACTTTCCGAGCCATTGGGATGATGAGAAGTATAAGTGGGAGGCTATCAAGTATTTCCAGGATCACTGGGATATTGATGCTGAAAACTTCGGCGATATGTTTAAGCAGGCGACTGACAAGACATTTAACCTGCTGGCATCCGGCTACGCATATCCACGTGGAATGATCACCAATTTTGCAAAAGCGGATGATGAAGCGACCCGAGCCATGTTTCGAGCTCTATTTGATGAGTCACAGGACCTGGCGGCAAGAGTTGATGCTTTCCAGACCACATCAGAAGAACTTCGTGCGAAGTATGATGACGGCACGTGGAGAAATCATTATCAGAATACGAATGCCATTAGCACGTATCTGTGGCTGCGGTATCCGGATAAGTATTATATCTACAAGTATGAATTGTTCCGGGCGGCAGCAAAGGAACTATCCTCTGATTACACGCCTAAGAGAAATGGATCCGTAGAAAGCCTGATCGGCGGAAAACAGATGTACGATGAAATTTGTGAGGCGATCAAGGCTGATTCTGATATCAGGGGAATGATAGAGACAGCGCTTGTTCCATCATGTTATCCGGATCCGGAAATGAAGACCGCAACGATTGATGTGGCCTTCTATCTGGCAAGATACTATTTGGAAGAACAGAAGTCTGAGCAGGAAGAGGAAGAGTGGTTCCCGAAGGAGTATTCTCCCGGGCTCAGTGTAGATGATTGGATTGAACTTTTGAATGATAGTTCTGTGTTCACCACTGGAAGCCTTCAGATCATGAAACGGATGAAGGATTATGGCGGACAAGCTGTATGTACGCAGTTGTCAGTAAAGTACGGAGAGAGCAAGAATTTCTATAACAGCGGATCATCCTCATTGGCGAAGAGGGTCGCTGAGAAAACAGGCTGTGAAGTACCTCCTGATCGGGATAGTGGAAATGCCAGATGGTGGCCGATTCTCTATGTCGGTAAGTATGCCGGCAAGGATGAAGAGGGAAGCTATATCTGGAGGTTTCGCGATGAACTGTCAGAGGCGCTGGATAAAGTAGATCTGAGCGGTATTGATCTTTATGTTAAAGGTAAAGATGCTGATGATGGTCACGGCTACTGGTGGCTTACCGCAAATCCAAAGATCTGGAGTTTTGCCGATATTAAGATTGGTGAAGAGCAGAGTTATACGCTTTACAACGAAAACGGCAACAAGCGGCGTGTATTTCAGAATTTCCTTGATGCAAAGGTTGGAGACATCGTCATTGGATATGAAGCTAATCCGGTAAAGAAGGTCGTTGCTATAGCAAGGATTACACAGGCGAATGATGGCAAGGCAATCTACTTTGAAAAGGTTGAAGGTCTGGCAACGCCGATAGAGTATCTTGCTCTTAAGGAATGCCCTGAACTTGAAAAGATGGAGTTTTTTATTCAGCCGAACGGTAGCCTGTTTAAGCTGACGAAGGGTGAGTACGACTTTATCATGGATATCATCCGTGAAGAGAATCCATTGAAACAGCCGGATGCCGTTGTTCAAAAATATACGAAGGAAGATTTCCTCAGTAAAGTTTACATGACTGAGGAAAGATATGATGTCCTGGAAGCACTGCTCCGAAATAAGATGAACGTGATTCTGCAGGGCGCTCCAGGTGTCGGAAAGACATTTACGGCGAAAAAGCTTGCCTATGCCATGATAGGTGGGGTGGATGATTCCAGGATAGAAATGGTCCAGTTCCATCAGAACTATTCCTATGAGGATTTCATCATGGGGTATCGACCGGACGGTGCTGACTTTAAACTGACAGAGGGCATCTTCTACAGATTCTGCCAGACAGCGGCGAACTTCTCGGACAAAGAGTATTTCTTCATTATCGATGAGATCAACAGAGGAAATCTGAGTAAGATTTTTGGTGAGCTGCTGATGCTGATCGAAAAGGATTACCGTGGAACGAAAGCAACGTTGGCATATAACGGCATGCCATTTTCCGTTCCAGAGAATCTATACATCATTGGTATGATGAATACAGCTGACCGCAGCCTTGCCATGATCGACTATGCCCTGAGAAGAAGGTTCAGTTTTTTTGAGATGGAGCCCGGATTCAATTCTGACGGATTTACGAACTATCAGAAAGCATTTGGCAGTGAGACCTTCAATGCACTGATTGATCAGATAAAGGTGCTGAATAAAGAGATCACTGAAGACAAGTCCCTTGGACACGGATTCCAGATTGGTCATAGTTATTTCTGTGGAAGAGAAGAACTGGGATGTACGGATGAGTGGATGCGCTCAGTAGTGGAGTTTGATATTTTACCAATGCTGGGTGAGTACTGGTTTGATGAGCCGGATAAGCTCTCACGTTGGGAAAAGAATTTGCGTGGTGTGTTTGATGACTAAGGATAAGAGCATATTTATAAAGAACATATACTATATGCTTTCCTATGCGTTTCAGATTCTGAAGCAATCGAATTATGATGAGGTGGCTTCGGAAAAGTTCGAGAATGCACAGGATCTTTTTGCTGCAATCCTTAGTAAGGGTATTGCCCAGCAGTTGAAGCAGGGGCTGTACCGAGAATACATAACCAAGAATGAAACACTTTCTGTAATGCGCAGCAAGCTGGATATGCCGGAAACGATACGGAACCGGATCCAGCATAAGCAGAAGCTGGCATGTGAGTTCGATGAGCTGTCTGAGAATAATCTGATGAACCAGATATTAAAGACAACAATTCATTATCTGCTGATTGATGATGGTGTCGATATCGAAAGGAAAGTTGCATTGAAGAAGCTTCTGGTTTTCTTTGATGGAATAGAACAGCTGGAACCATCAGAGATACCCTGGAGCCGCTTGCATTATCAGCGCAACAATAAGAATTATGAGCTTCTGATCAATATCTGTTATTTCCTCCTGGACGGTATGCTGCAGACCACTGAAAAGGGCGAATACAAGATGACAGCATTTTCTGATGACCATATGGCAAGGCTCTATGAGAAATTCATTTTGGAATACTACCGTCAGCACCATACATATTTGTCAGAGGTAAAGGCTGGCCAGGTCAAGTGGTATCTGGTTGGAGACAATAGTGAGTCCATGATGCGGTTCCTTCCTGTGATGCAGACGGATATTATGCTGCAATTGAAAGAAAAGATACTGATTATAGACGCGAAGTATTATGGGCGGACGCTGCAGAAACAGTTTGATAAGTATTCGCTTCATTCAGGAAATGTTTATCAGATATTTACCTACGTGAAGAATCAGGATAAGGATAATACCGGGAATGTGGCCGGGATTCTTCTGTATGCGAAGACGGATGAGGATATCACTCCGGACTGCATGTTCAATATGGGAGGAAATCAGATCGGAGCGAAGACACTGGATCTGAATAAGGAATTCCCGCTGATAACGGCACAGCTGGATAAGCTGGCGGAGGATTTTTTGTAAGGGAGGTGGCAGTAAATGAATGAGGATGCATTTCGCAAGACAGTTATAGAGATCTTTGGATGAACCAAAAGAAGACCTTTTGACCGCAAAAATCATCCGGTTGCTCAGAGATAATCCGGACGCAACTTATGATGATCTCGCAACAGAATTAGGCGTATCACGCAGCACGATAAAAAGAGCAATGGGAAATCTGGTTGCCGATGGTCATATAGTGCGAGTCGGCGGAAAGAGATACGGGCATTGGAAAATAAACGATTAAGACGGAAGCGGCCTCCGGCGATGAACCGGGAGCCGCTATTTTCATGTTAGTCTTTCTTGTAGAATTGTGTTTCATATCCATCTGCGTGGAGTAGGATGTCCGGCATCCAGTCCGGGGGTCTTCCCATCTGTTCGCAGACGACTTTCAGGTCAACTCTGGAATCGCATTCAATGATCAGTTCATCATGGACATGTCCAACGATAAAGCAGTAACGGAGTGTCTTCATAGCATAGCAGAGGATATCGCGGCTGATGGCCTGAACGATATTCTCCACGAACTTCGGCCCGTAGGATTCAATTCGTTCCCATTTCTTGGTAGAGCCAACGCCTTCATAGGTGACGGATTCTCCGCCAAATTGGTTTGTACCGATTCGGGGCTTCACATAGGCAAGCCTGCGTCCAGAAGGAAGCTGGATGAAAAGCATTCCGCTTTTGTAAAAGAACTGGATCCCACGGACTTCAGTCTTGCTCCTTTGGGTGATAGCAGCTTTGACAGCCCTGTCAACGTCCCACCAGAATGCGGTGATCATAGGATTTGAGTTACGCCAGGCGTTTACAAGTGGCTGCAGATCCTCTTCCGGGAGTCCCATATCAAGTGCACCCATCGAGATTAGGGCACCTACGGAACCGCCGTATCCTAGGGCGAGTTCTGCGATTTTGCCCTTCTGCCTAAGATGGCTGTTTAACCCATGCTTTTCTACAGGAACGCCGAACATCTGACTGGCAGAGGCGCAATAGATATCCTTGCCTTCTGCAAATACCTTGGAACGCCAGGTCTCACCGGCAAGATAGGCAAGGACACGAGCTTCAATAGCAGAGAAGTCGCTGACAATGAACTTATATCCGGTACGGGGGACAAAGGCTGTTCTGATCAGCTGTGACAGCGTGTCCGGTATATCTCTCATTTCCGGGGCTTTCAGCCCCGGGTACACGAGTTATAACTTCTCGGAATCTTCAGCCCTTATTTCATGGGGCTTTCAGAATCTATTTTTCAAAAATCACCCACTTTTTTCTC
>CAJUQJ010000054.1 GCA_910588215.1 uncultured Lachnospiraceae bacterium | reverse complement strand
ATTCAGTTGTCAATTTTCAGTTAGAATCACATTCATTGAGATTCCGAGAAGTTATCATAAAAAAGCGCATGGTTTACAATTTACTGTTCCATGCGCCTTTACGCTGTTATTAGATTATTAAATTATGTTGTTGCTTACGCCAACTGCATGACTTCGGCTTCAATCTCCTTTAATTCCTCCATTGATAATGCAGGAACGTAACGTGCAATCTTTTCAAGAGAAAGTTCTCCGTCTTTAATCATTCTTTCGGCGGTTTCCCTGTCTGCGTCATGCCTTTCGCTTCTGATAAATGATTTCATAATCTGTTCACTATCAAACAAACTCATCATAATTGTCACAACCTCCTTTTCTCTCTGCGCTAAATATTCCCTTAAAACATTCCTGTCTTTGCATATGCGGATTGTTTCCATAGCTGCCTTTTGTGTCATTCCATGCTGCTTTGTCTGCTCGTTAAAAACTTTGCAGAAAATAATGTACTGGTTGATAATGTCATCCGTATCGCTTTCATAGATAACCTTTGCTTTTACCTCAATATCTATATCCGCGCCCGCAAAAAATTCTTTCGACAGAGATATTTTATCGGGTTTCCTCCCCTTGTTTCCCGTAAAAACTACATAAAGTTCAGGCTTTGGCATTTTTACTCTCCTGCTTTTGTAATAGTCTTGGCAGGTACGCTGAAAATATTCGTGATAGCTTTGCGCCAGATACAGCAAAACTCTTACTAAAATATTCACTGTCCATGTAGATTGTGCCTCCACAAGTATCATCAGCTTATTATTTGCAATAAAGCCTAAATCATTATACAGATTATCCGTCAATACATTTGTGATCGTCACATCTGTAAGGGAGTCTTCTGTCGCTGTGGTGTCCTCTGGGTGGAGCGTTTTATACAGCTTTAGCAGATAACTCTTGTTTTGAAAAAGGTCAAGGAATACGCTGTTTTTTGCTGTACGTTTTGCCATGACCTCCTCTATCTGTTTTGTATTGTCCTGCACTTTAACACCTCGATTTCTAAAAATCTGTGATACAAGATACGATATATCTTGTTCTTGCCACACTTCAATTATACAAAAAAGCGTCTGTCTTTACAATAAAATTCACATTGAGTTTCTTCCTCCCTCCGCTTATTACGTCCTTGTTGCCTGTTATGCTGTCGGCTCTCGTTCTGAAGCTCCCTCTCAAGGTTCTTCTTGTTATAACTGACTACCTCGGCATATGCTAACTCCGCGGCGGTCTTGATCTGCTCCTTGCCGATACTGTCATACTCGGCTTGTAAGGACTGTATCTCGACGTTCCACTGTTTCGGCGTTATCTTTTCGCCGTTCTGTAAAAAGCTCTGCATACGCTCCTTTAGTTCGGGGTACTTTGCAAGGCTCTCTTTATGCTCCTTATCATATCTCATTTTCGCAAGTCCTTTGAGTGACTGGCTCCCCTTATAGGTTGCTTGGACTGGTGCATAGAGGGCATACATTTTTGACAATTCCTTTAATCGGTTTAATTTCTGCCCCTTTGAAAGATGTACCGTTTCAAGCTGTTGGTATCTCTGTTCCTTATGCGCTGTGAATTTCGCAAGGCTCTCAAAGCTGTCTGTCTTCCTTGTCGTGATAAACTTCTCCGCATTGTCGGCTGACTGCAAGGCGGTTCTATCGGATATTCTTCTTAGGGTAAGCGACACAAAACATGCACTTCTTATTTTCGTCTATGTTCCCGGAGTCGGCAGCTTTCTGGTCACGCTCAAAGGTAATGCCAGAGATTCCGTCATCGGTAAAGTGGCGTATGCCCGTAAAACCGTTCTTTTCCGCATAATCCTCAAGCATTGCCTTTGGGTTGGATATGCTGTTGCTCTCACCCTGCAACTCGTCATCATGGCTCAACCTTTCGTATAATGCTGTTAAATCGTGACTCATAATCAATTCCCTCCTTTCCGCCAGTACCGCATAAAATGCTATGCTGTGGCTCTTTTGTATTTATTTTGATTAAGAAGTCTTTTATATTTTATAACTCCTGTTGCAGGGTGCAGGGCACCGTGAATAGTAGCGCCTGCCGGTTTCTATTCTCCATATTATATAAAATGGCAGGAAAACGGGCGATATTGCACAGAATGATTGGTGTATTTCTGTCCGGTTATCCCTTATACTATACCTACAGACAACCCCTCTGCAGCGATTTCCTATCGCCAAAGAGACAAAGGCCAGACAAACATACGGAACCCAGGGAGGCAGCAGACATGAGTTTAGGAAACAGCTTATTCAACGCCCGCAGGAAAAGCGGTCTATCGCAGGAAGAGGTGGCAGAAAAGCTCGGCGTCAGCCGGCAGACCATCTCCAAGTGGGAGCTTGACGAAACACTCCCGGACATCCGCCAGTCCAAGAAGTTATCCGTCTTATATCACGTGACTCTGGATGAATTGGTAGACTTTGATATCAAGGTGAAGGAAATCGAGGAAGTCATCGAACGCACGAGTGAAGAGACCCAGCAGAAGATTGACTGGACCCAGATGTGGGCAAAAAAATACCCCGTTCTGGCCTCCTACAAGCAGGAAGTCAAAACCGGGGTATATACCACGAAACTGCAGGAAATGCTTACCGATCTGAAACGAACATACGGATATGGCGATGAAGATGCCTTTCTGGTATTGAAAGATATTCTGGCGCAGATCTATAATGCCAAAAAGGCATAATCCCATAGCAGTGTAGGTTTATTTTACATTCCCGGTCGTGATCTTCTTGATCCACTTGCCGCCGCGAAGCCGGAACACACACCATACCGCCTTCGCGATCTGGTCAAATTTTAACGCCGTATAGATCCAGAATGCCGGTACATGGAACACAAATCCTGCCAGCAGCCCCAGGGGGATTGAGAGCACCCAGAGAAAAATATTGTCGGCCAGCATAAGCATCTTCGTGTCGCCGCCGCCCCGCAGCACCCCTTTGGTCATGATACTGTTGGCAGACTGGAAGATCATGATAAAGCTGATGGCATTCATCAGCTGCTGCGCGATCACAGCCGTCTCTGCCGATACATTGTAAGCGCCGATGATCGGCCGGCTGATCAACAGAATCACACTGCCCGCAAACAATCCGAGACAGATACCCAGCCCGAGAAATGCATAGCCCTGCTGCTGCGCTTTCCCGCGGTTGCCTTCTCCTAAAGTCTGGCCCGTCACGATGGCTCCCGACTGTGATACGCCCTGCGTCAGCACATTGCTCATCTGCTGGGTAACGCTGGTGATCGCGTTGGCTGCCACGAAGGCTACTCCCAGACGCCCAATGACCATGGCCGCCGTGTTATTGCCGATGGCCAGAATACCGTCACTGATCAACACAGGAATACTGATGCGGATGTATTCTCCCAACAGGTCTTTAGTCTGTATGAAAAGGTCTCCCAGCCGGAAATGTATCTTCTGATCTCTGAAAAAGAGATAGCCGCAGATCATCCCCGCCTCAAACAGCCGGGCAATCAGCGTTCCGATAGCCGCACCGGCAATCTCCATTCTCGGCATCCCGAATTTACCAAATATAAAAGCATAGTTGGCTCCCAGGTTCACGAAAAAGGCTCCGATCGACACATACAGCGGCATCTTCACCTGCCCCACACTGCGCAGTACGATCGTACAGACCAGAGAAAGGCCCAGGAAGAAATATGTAATGACCGAATACCGGAAATAGACCGCTCCCATGGAGATGATCGTCGTATCCGTCGTATACATCCGCATGATCACGGACGGAATTGTCAGGGTGGCTACTGCAAACAACAGCGCCAGCCCTACGGTCAATCGTACCATAAGGCAGATCGTCTTTTTCAGTGCAAGAGAAGATTTCTCTGGCTCAGTCTCCTTCATACCCCAATAACGGGACACCAGCACCGATGCCCCCATACCCAGCCCCATGCAGAAAATATGATAGATATTGATAAACTGATTGGCCAGCGACGCAGCCGACAACTCCTGCTCTCCCAGCGTCCCCACCATGATCGTATCCAGCATGTTAACGCCAATGGTGATCAGGCTCTGGAGGGAGATCGGAAGCGCCAGCAGAAGTACCCTTTTATAGAATTTGTTGTCGGGAATAAAGATAGTTCGCAGTAATTTCATAAGTCGTTCCTTTCTACTCCAATCTCTTTAACACTTAGAGGCAATCTTCTTCATCTGATCATTCAGCTTCCTGATCTCACCCAAGAACTCAAATTCCTCATCTGTAGCCTCCCACATATCAATCTGATTTACGATCCTCTGTAAATTCACCGCTGTTGTTTCCATGCACTCTCTGATCTGTTCCCGGAATCTGATCTGTGCTTCGCTCATATTCTCCCTGTATTCCCGGAGATGCGTGTTTGTATCCCCAACATTACCTCCTATTGTATACAGGCCTCTACCCCTGCTCTGAATCTTGTCCATTGCCGTAAGCTGCATAAGCGCACCGGAAATCTGTCCGGGTGTATATAATTTATCTGTCCTGCGCGATATATACTGCTTCAGCTGCGCTACCGTGTAGGTACTCCCATCCTGCACGCAGTTCATGATAAACTCCTTGATCTCTGCCGTTGTCAGTTTGTTCACTTCCATCAGTCTCCGCTCCTTTTCCTTTTTCTCATTTATTCTTAACTGTTCTTTTCTACCCTTGATTTCTTTAATATGTTTAATCTTTCATTTCATTTTTGTTGTTCTAATTTTACTATTAAACAAGTTGTTTAATTTAATCATCTTCTTTAATTTCTAATTTACTATAACTTACATAAAAAGTCAATCATTAAAAAGGAGCGTACTTTCATAAGCAAACCGCCCCTCCAAAATGGAAGAGCGGTTTGCTATAAACGTCTCAATTAGTTCCATAGATCTTCTGACTCACAATATTAAACTTAACTGTAACATTTCCGCCATAAAGTCCTGTACCCGTGATCGTAACACTTCCTTTATTTTTGCCTGCTGTCAGATTTGATCCGTAGGAAACAGTATAATCTTTCTGCTGAGTAAGTTTCGTCAGACGATAGCCATTTCCCGACGCAGTCAAAATCTCTTCTTTCACTTCGCCCGCTCTTTTGGCTGCTTTGATATCCGCAGGTATCCCATAATATACTTCTACTTCCGGTGTCACCTTTATTCCTTTATATACGGTCTGATCCTCCTTATCCGATATTATCACGTACAAATTACCCGCTGTAAGTTTGTTCTGATATAAGGTCAGATCCACCACCATCTCCGCCCCTCTATAATTTCCATTCGCCACTTCACTGATCACTGCGCGAGGCTTCATAGCATTCAATGTCTCTACATCTTGTGGCTTGGCAGTGATCGCTTCTAGATAAGCGGCGACTGCACTCTGTTCACAATTTACGTAGTTAACCTGATAGTCCGTATTTACTGTCAGACGTTTCTTCCCATCCAGTATTTTAACAGCCGGTTTATACTCATAATCACTGCCCTTCTTACTATTATAAGCCAGCGGCACTGTTGTTACAGTTAAATTATGATTATCCGTAAAGGATGCCGGCGTTATCGTAAACTCAATTTTCACGCTGCCAGCATAATTGCCTTTACCCTTAACTATCATGACAGGCTTTTCAGTAACATTCTCTTTTGTCACTTCCTTATGATTCGCATAACTGACCGTATAGTCAACACCTGCCCGAAGAACGCCTTCGCTTGCAGTGACTAATACACCCTCATTTTCACCAGCATCTAAATCATTACTGTTTATCAACAGAATTTTGTCTGCAGGTGTGGCACCCTCTTTTCGATAGGATACTTCCCCGATGAGAATCATATTCCCTGTATTATCCGTACTCTGAACCACCCGATCTGTATCGGCAACGGCTCTGATAGTCACGCTTCTCTGATCCGTCAGCTGTGCCGGAATAATCTTAAAGCTCTTGCTAAAGCTTCCCTTATAGCCTGAATCAAGCTTGGCCTTGAAGGTCATTGTCGCTTTTCCCTTATTCAGATTATTTTTATAGCTGATCGTGTAATCTTTCCCATAAACGAGAGGGTCATTTCCACCAGCATTTTCCTGTTTCGGCCTCAGGAGCACCCCATTCTGTGTCAGCGCTTTTCCGGTATAAATCAGAGTAGAGTTAAAGCTTCCTTCCTCCAATTGAATCGTCTTTGCATTGAAGGTGTTTCCCGTAATCTCAAATTTTACGTTCTTTACGCCGCTATATGCACCTATTCCTGTAATCGCCATTACAGCTGAGCCTACTGCCCGGTTATTGCTGTAACTTATTACATAGTCTCTTCCATATACCAGATATTCTTTTCCTGCTTTTACAGTGAAAAGATTGTCACCATTCGCTTCTGCCCCTTCACTGATCGTTCCGTCTTCCTTTACTACGTAATACTTCTTAGCCTCGGTGTCATAATATCCAGGCGTTAATGTTATCCCCTGCTTCTGCTGTTCCTTTACGTATTTAATTTTTTTCTGATTTTTACCCAGAGATACTGTTGCACTTTTCAGCAGATGGCTCTTTTCCTGAACATAGATCGTCTTCTGTATCGTCCCAGTATAGTTATTGATTCCACTGACCGTCAATAAGAAAGATCCTCGATACCCTACAGGAATTGCAGGATTCCTGCCTTCATCATCAATAATCCGACCGGACTCCACTGGTTTGTTCTCAGCATCAAACGCCGTCAAAGCCGTCAATTTCAGTTGATAATCCGTCCCCTCCTTCATAGTCTTTTTATACTTTAAGGAACTAAAAGGTCTCTGTGCTTTTTTAGTATTTACGGTCATTTGATCCGAATATTTAAGTGCAACTCCCGGCCCGGGTTCTTGCTCTTGTGTCGCAATGTCAGCCGGAAGAATGTGGAAATTACTGTAAATAGCCCCTGTATAATTTCCTTTTCCTTTGATGACAATATACGCTATATCCGTTGTAAATCCGTTTGCTGTATCTGTCTCCGCCTTACCTGCCCCTCCCTTGCCGTATTCCTCCGGGGTGTCTGCATCAATATTATTATAATATTTAACCGTATAATCCTTTCCAGCCTTCAGAAGTGTCTCCCCATCTGCCGAATACACCAAAATCGAAGGCTTCAGCGCTTTACCTGTATAGCTCTGATCCTGTATCCTCTGAACACACAGATTCATTCCTTCCGTACCAGACTCTGCTGCCGTTGTTATCCAGCAGGCATACAATGTTATATCCTCCTGAACAGTATCCGTTTGGAAATCCCATGCTTTTGTATAAGACGGGTCTTTATACCATCCTTTAAAAATATATCCCTCTGTATCCTCCGGCGGATTGGGATCATTGATCAAGCTACCTGCTTTAATGCCGACAATCGGCTTAAACGCCTCCCCATTACCGACTCCGGCCAGATCAAATGTTACCGTATACGCAACTCTTTCTTCAGCGATCACCAATCTGCCAGGTTGATAACTGATCTCATAATTATTTCCGGCATCTGCCTCTTTAGGTGTGATCGTATATTCACCAAGTGTTGTCATATTCGGAGCGTCACACTCAAAAGAAGGCTCCCGTACCAGACTGTCACCATTCAACAGTCCCAATGTCGAATACTCGTATACCAGTGCATCACCCAAGGCTAATATCTGATCCATTGCAATAATTTTCACCGGCGCACGTGAGATCACAAACTCACAGGTCAAACTCCCCGTATATTCCTCATTAGCATCTGTAACCGCCACGGTTAGGACATATTCTCCCGCATTGACCGGTGCCTCCGGCGAATGATACGCATCACCGTTTATCTGCTTTCCACTGTATGAAAAAATAAGTTCCAGACTGTCTGTCAAATCGATTTCACTACCGTCCGCCTCTTTTCTGATCACCGTCGGTGCTCCATTATAAGAAACACGCCTGCCTGTATAGATAGTCTCCGCAGGTATCTCGATTCCCTTAATCTCTACCTGCTTCTTTGCCGTTAGCACCACCCTCACTGTCAATAATGTATCTTTATAATTGGCGAAGGAAACCTGTATCCTAATATCGGCAAAGTCGCCTTCTTCCCCTTCATTCGTGCTGTATGTCAAAATCCCATCCGTAGATACTAACGGCACTCCTGAAATAACGTTCCCTGCTAGTACATTGTTCTCTTCGCAACCTTGTAAATGATATCCTACAACCTCTCCATACAGCGAAAATATGTCTGAAAAATCCAGCTTACTGTTTGTCTGCGGCTTATTATAAGGCACATAGATTATCATCTCCTCTGCCTGCGGGCTTTCAGCCTTATCAATCGTAAAATAATGAGTCACGTTTCCTCTGTAATTATCTTTCCCCGTCACAATAAGTTCAGCTCGATTGCCTGCATCTACATTATTGTGATAAAACACTATGTAATCCGCATCTTTTTCCAAGACTGTATTTCCAATCCTCACTTCAGCATCCGGTGTCTGTGCTTCTCCGGTATATACCGGTACCGTTTGTCCGGATGGCAGAAGAAGCGTAATACTCATTTCTTCTTCCTTCAATGTTCTTTTCACAGACAATTCTATTGAAGCGGTATACGATTTACTTTCGTACTGCCAGGTTACGATCAGTTCTTTCTTCCCCAACGATCCCATATCAATCTCAGCCGCATTCGTTGTATAATCTGTCACCACACTGGCTGTACCGTTGCCGTCATAGAAAATCACTGTCAGATCGTCCATGTTCAGCGGCTCTTGATACTCATAATCTTTCTTCGTCTTTTTTACTTCAAGATAAAGAATATCCGGTTTTTTATTCTTCGTCAAAATAATGCTATCTGTGCGATTTCTCGGTAATTCCGTGTAAACTATCCCTGCTGCATCGTACCATTTATCTGCCGCATCATTCTTCGGCAATTCAACAGCCGTACTGTAATTAAAATTCCGAGGTGTATGAATTCTGGCAAGAGAACCACAATTCTCCAACATGCCTTTATTGACAGCTGTTACTGCGGAAAAGTCAAAACCACTTAGATCCAGAGTGGTCAGACTGCTGCAACCACGAAACATGCTCCACATATCTTTTACTTTAGTGGTATCAAAACTGCTCATGTCTAAATCTGTCAACTTACCACAAAATTCAAACATTCCATACATCTTAGTTGTATTAGTCGTGTTAAAATTGCTGATATTCAAAGACTGTAAATTGGCACAACCCGAAAACATGTTTGTCATGTCTGTCACATTTTCCGTGTTAAAATTGCTTAAATCCAGACTGGTCAGACTATTGCAGTCTTTAAACATTCCACTCAGACTTCCCTTTAGCTGCGAAGTATCAAAATTGCTCAAATCCAGTCCCGTCAGATTTGTACAGCCCGAAAACATGTAAGCCATACCCTTTACAGAGCGTGTATTAAAGCTGCTTAAATTCAAGTTGATCAGGGAAGCGCAATTCATAAACATGCTGCTCATGCTCATCGTCACATTTCCGGTTGAAAAACCACTCACATCCAATTGCGTCACTTTGGAACAATTGGCAAACATATTGCCCAAATTTGTTACACTGCTTGTGTCAAACCCGCTTACATTCAGGATTTCAAGATTCTGACAGCCTGAAAACATTTGCTCCATATTGGTCACTTTATGGGTATCGAACTTACTCACATCCAAAACCGCCAGATGAGAACAACCTTGAAACATCGACCCCATATTCATTACCTGATTCGTAACAAACTTACTCACATCCAATGATGACAACATTCCACAATTCGCAAACATGCCTGCCATGTTTGTCACCTTCCCGGTGTCAAAGCCGCTCACATCTACCGATTCCAAACTAACGCAGTTAAAAAACATAGCATTCATGTCCGTTACCAACCCGGTCTGAAACTTCCCCACGTCCAAAACTTTTAGTTTACCGCACTCAGAAAACATGCCTCCCATATTCGTCACGTTCATCGTATTAAAACCGCTTACATCCAAAGCTGTCAAACTCGAACAGTAGTGGAACATTCCATGCATATCCGTCACCTTGCTGGTTTGAAAACCACTTGTATCCAGGCGTTCCAATTTAGAACAATAATAAAACATATCTGAAGTGTCCGTGACATTAGTCGTATTTAAAGATCCGCCGTCTAAACCAGTCATGTTCTTGCAATAGTAAAACATGCTCTCCATATCTGTCACGTTACTGGTGTCAAGGCCGTTTATATCCAAAGACTCCAAACTCCTGCAATCATAAAACATGCGCTTCATACTGGTTACACTACTGGCATCCAATTCGCTGATATCCACATTGACCATGTTTCTGCAGTCATAGAAGAAATAGGACATATCTTGTATATTGGAAAGGCTGATTTTCGCCGAGATAATTTGACTTCTGTAACCGTACCATGGCGCCCGGCTTGTACCATTTCTATCTGATATCTCACCGGTCCCGACTACCGTTAATTCGCCTTCTGCATTTATGACCCACTGAAGCGTTGTCCCAACACTTCCGCTCGCAATATCGTCTTCCACCATGACTATATCCAACTCTGCCGTCATAGCTGCCTCTCGCTGCTTTTCTTCCTTTTTCTGATCAGCGTCTATTTCGTCGTCAGTCTCTGCCTCTTCGCTGTCAGTTGACTCTTCTTCATTATTTCCCTCTGTCTTATCTTCTTCATCTTCCGAGGGATTCTCAGATTCCGTCCCAGGGTCATTTTCTGTTCCGGATTCCTGCTCACCACCTACTTCCTCATCTTTTTCATCATCATTGCTTTCCGACTCTGTTTCTCCGCTGTTCTCCTCTGAACCAGATTCTACTTGACTTTCATCCTTAGGATTCTCATCGCCGTCCTCTACATCAGAATCTGTTTCGTCGGTATCCTCTTCTTTGAACGCAGAATCGCCATCCTCATTCTCACCAATATCCTCTCCTGACATATCACCTGCACTCTTATCAGGCAATTCTTCTTTCTGTGCCGGCAGCACTTCATCTTCTGCCAACACATTTTGGCTCGTTTCAGCCAAAGGTATATACGCTGCTGCATACACTTCCGCGGTCATTATATCGGAATAAAGCAATACACCACAAAGCAATCCTGTCAATAATCTTCTCACACCTGTCTTCATAACTAAATCTACCCTCCTCTTCTCACTGTCACATCTTTAAATACATGGCATCTCCAGTTTCTTCTTATCATGCACGCTGATCTCCGTCCCTACCTGTACCTCGATCACATGCAGCCTGGTCTTTGCCAGGATCGTGTGCGCCACACCTGCCGGCATCCTGATCACATCGCCCGGGCCGACCTGGCGCACTTCACCGTCCACAATCGTCTTGCCTTGTCCGTCTATCACCGTCCACACCTCGTCCCGCAGCTCGTGGCTGTGATAATTCATGCCGTGGCCGGGATTCAGTGTCACTTTGATGGTCATGCTCCCTTCCTCGATGTCGATGACCTGAAAGCTGCCCCAAGATTTCTCCGCAAACATGATCTGCTGATCGATCTTATCCACGAAAGGTTTGATATAGCTGGACTGATTCTTATCCGATACAAGAATTCCCTCCGGACTGGCCGCCACCACAGCATCCTTGATTCCCATACAGAGCACCGGTACATTCAATTCATTCACCACATGCACGTTCTCACACCGCTCGTTCAGAATGGCCTTGCCGATACTGCTGCTCGCCATCGCCTCCGTCAGTGTATTCCATGTTCCCATATCCTTCCACATGCCGGCGAATCGCATCACCTCGATCTGTGTCTCATGTTCAACCACTGCATAGTCAAAGCTGATCTTAGTCAGAGTATCATATTTATCAAACAGATCCTGATACCCAGTGAATGCGATCAACTCATGCGCACGCTGCAGCACGTATCCCAGCCGGAAAGCAAACACACCGCCATTCCAGAGAGCACCCTGGGCAATATAGTCCTTCGCTGCCTCTTCCGTCGGTTTCTCTTTGAACACCGAAACTCTGCTGACCACATTCGTGTCTTCAGGGATGATATAGCCGTATTTGGCGCTGGGATAGGTAGGCTCTATTCCCATCAGCACCAGATTCGCCTCACTCATCAGCGCGCGGCTGCCAAGCTGCTGTAAAGCTTCAAAATAATCCTTTTCCACATATGGATCCACCGGACATACTACCACCGCGTCTTCCTCCCGCACGCCCCTCACGTCATGCAGATAAGCTGACGCCAGCGCAATGGCCGGAAACGTATCCCTGCGGCAGGGCTCCACGCTGATCCCCACATGCTCTCCCAACTGATTATGAATCGCGGAGACCTGGGACTTAGACGTGGCGATCGTCACTTCCGCCTGCTCGTCCACAGACAGGATCTGACGGTAGACCCGCTGCACCATGGACTCGTATTCGTCCTCTCCTGTCTTAAATATCTTGATAAACTGTTTTGACCTGGTGTCGTTGGAAAGCGGCCACAAACGCTTGCCGGAACCTCCTGACAACAATACAATATTCATGCACTCTTCCTCCTCATATTTTCCTCCATTCCAAAGCGTTTTGCGCTGAGGACGCGAGCAGAATTTCAGATTCTGCTCTGCGATCAATAGAATTTGTGACGCTTCTGCACAAATTCTTGGTTGAATAAATTGCTCATCAGAGAATTTATTCAACCTTTGTCTTATCTAAAAACATCCATCTCTCGTATCATCATGCCACCATAAATAGACGTGGACACGTTCCCAAGCCCGTCTCCGACAGTATACTAAAAATACCCTGCAGCGAACTGTCTGCGCATCTATCTGCCATACCGTAATTCTGCAGGGTATCTCTAAAACCGCTACTTGATCATCTTCTCAATCTCTTCCTTCGCACGCTCCAGCTGATTATCCACACCGTCTTCATAATATCTCTCACCGTCAAGTTCGCATACGATATCCGGCTCGATACCCGTACCGTGAATATTATTCCCCTTCGGCGTAAAATAGGAACTGACTGTCAGCTTAAGTGCGGTACCGTCCGTCAGGGGAAGCACTCTCTGTACGATTCCTTTTCCGAACGTTGTCGTGCCGATCAGCGTCCCGGTACCATAGTCTTTAATCGCTCCCGCAAGAATCTCTGACGCACTGGCAGAATTACCGTTTACCAGCACGACCAGCGGTATCTTCAGTTCATTTTTCCCGTCACAGCTGTACTCTTCTCGCTCTCCGTATTTGTCCTCTGTATACACGATCAGCCCTTTCGGCAGGATCGCTCTGGCGATATCTACCACCACCGGAAGACTACCACCCGGATTACCGCGCAGATCTAGTATCAGCCCCTTGGCCTTCGACCCTTTGATCACCGCCAACGCTTCTGTAAACTGATCTGTTGTCACCTCGTCAAACTCTCTAATCTGAATATAGCCGACACCGTTATCATAGATCTCATAGTTGACCGTCGGAGATTCTATCTTCTTCCTAGTAACATCGATCTCGAGATAATCAGACTCTCCTTCCCTGTAAATGGTCAGGTGTACCTTCGTACCTTCTTCTCCCTTGACCTTCGACACGATTTCCGTGAGCTCCAATCCCTGTATCTGCTCATCATCCACCATATAAATGATGTCATTCTCCCGCAATCCTGCTTCCTCCGCCGGTGTACCCGGGATGACGCCGGCAATCCTTGCAAGTCCTGTTGCGAGATCTAAACTTAAGTAAGCCCCGATACCATAATATATTCCTTCCGTGGATTCCATCAGGTCCTGCCACTCTTCTTCATTATAATACACGGAATAAGGATCTCCCAAAGAATCCACCAAACCGGAATACAATCCTTCCATCATCGTTTCAGTATTGATGTCTTCCTCTTTATAATAATATTCTTCGATTACCTCCTCAAGCGCCTCTAACTTCTTGATCGTCTCTTCACTGACCAGATTATCTGACGTACTGTCAGATCCGGCCGTTATCCTGGCAGCCTTACCGGTTGCCAGCAGATACACTCTGACTCCGATATAAGCACAACTGCCCACCATCGCCGTGATCAGGATTCCTGCCATCAGACCCAGTAGAAAATTCCCGCCACCCTTACGATCCGGACCTCCCGCAGGCGGCATCGGCTGTTGCGGCTGAATCGGCGGATAAGGCCCTTGTCCGTAATTCTGATCATGATAATTGTTATCTTCGTTTTGATTCAAAATACTTCATCTCCGTTCCTTATCGATATCGCATCCCTCGGAGTACAACACTCCGAGATCTATTTCAAATAATTCCATGGATTTACATAGTTTCCGTTCTGACGCACGCTGAAATGGAGATGGTTCCCTGTAGAACGGCCCGTACTCCCCACCGCCGCAATCTTCTGACCCTTGGTGACCGACTGCCCTTTAGATACATACAGCGCTGAACAGTGCATATAGATTGTATACAATCCACTTCCGTGATCAATCATGATATAATTCCCCATAGAATTATTGTATGCCGCACCGACCACATCCCCGTCGTAAGCAGCCAGGATCGCCGTGCCTCCCGGCGCTGCCATATCCAATCCGTTATGAAACTTCTGTATCCCTAAGATTGGATGCATCCGATTACCATACTCATCCGATATCCTCGTATAGCCCGGACAGGGCCACGCAAACATGCCGCCGTTATATACCCGGGCCTGTGCATTCTCAGCCTCCAGTCTCGCTCTTTCTTCCGCTACCGCCTTCTCTAATGCCGCGATCTCCGCATTCTCCTGCGCGATCATCGCCTCATATTCCCGGATTGCCGCCTCTTTCGTGGATATGTCGGAAGTCACCGACAGAATCTGTGCCTCTTTCTGCTCGATCAGCGCATTGATATTGGCTTCCTCTTCCTCAACTGCCAACTTGGCTTCATCCAACACTTCTTTCTCTGCTTCCAGTTCCTCTTTGCACAGTTTAACCAATTCTATAGTGTTAATATACTCTTCCAGCTTATTCCTGTCATAACGAGACAGTGACTCTATATAGTCCGCTTTGTTCGTCATATCAGCAAATCCGCCCGATGACATGAGCAATTCAAGATAGAAGGTATCTCCCTTCTCATACATGAACTTGATGCGCTTCTTCATGGCTGCATACTGTTCTTCTTGTATTCTTATGGCTTCTTCCAATTCTGCAGCAGTTACCTCGATCTCTTCTTCTTTTTCAGTGATCATTGTATTATATTGCGCAATCTTCTCCTGTATGCCGCTTAATTGTCCATCAAGCTGGGCAACATAGGTCGTCAGGTCATTCTTGGACTGTTCAAGTTCTTTCTTCAGACGCTCAATATCTGTCTTACTGGATTTCAATCCGGAAACCTCTTCCTTCGCAGCCTTGATCTCAGCCTCCTTCTCGCGGATACTGTCATTGGTCAGCGCGGCCTGCGCCGGTCTCGAATATGCAAATATCATAACTGCACAAAGCAGCAGACATACCGCCTTTTTCCAACTGTTCATACTCACACCCCCATGTCCTTTTCGACACAGATACCTGCGAAAAGCAATGTAAAAACCTTACTCATCCGTATCACACATCAGACTCTTAAGTGCTTTCTCACCGTAACAATACTGCCCAGGAAACCAATCCCTACACCGATACCCAGAGACACCGGAATGAGCACATGGAAAATCTCATCAACAGTCAGGAAACTGAGCAGATCCGCCAGCATGGGGAACCTTACCAATACATATTCCAGTACAATATTATACAGCGTATAGATGATTCCCAGCGGGATCGAAGCACCGATCGCACCGATCATCATACCCTCGATCACGAAAGGGGATCTGACGAAGAAGTCTGTCGCCCCTATGTATTTCATAATGTTGATCTCTTCCTTACGCACAGAAATACCGATGGTGACCGTATTGCTGATCAGGAAGACAGAAACCGCAAACAAAATGGCAATGATCCCCACCGATACATATGCGATCAAAGCATTAACGCCTGTCAGTGTTGTAGCTGCCAGTTCCGAACGATTGACTAACCTCACCCCATCCATAGCCTCCAGATAGGTGACTAGCGCCGACTGCATCGATACATCATTCAGATAGATCTCATAGTTTGCAGAATCGGCCAGCGGATTCTCGGTAAAGCCGTCCGCATATTCTCCCAAGTATTCCTTCTTGAAAGAATCCCACGCCTCCTCAGCAGAGATAAAGATGATATTGGCCACTTCCGGTCGTTTCCTGATCGATTCTCCGATTTGCTGGATTCTGATATCCTCGATCCCCTCATCGAAGAATACTGTCACCGACACTCCTTCTTCCGCCGACCGCACGATATGCTGAAAGTTGACGACGATCGCATAGAACAATCCGAACAGGAACAGACAGGCACTGATCGTGGCAATAGATGCCAGTGTAAACCACTTATTGCGGAAAAGATTGCGGACACCCTGTCTGAGAGTATAGAAAAAGCTGCTAATCCTCATCGATATATCCTCCCTTTTCCTCGTCGCTCACAATAACGCCTTTCTTCAATGTGACAACCCGCTTCTGCATCGCATTAACGATCTCACGATTATGAGTCACCACGATGACTGTAGTTCCTCCTTCATTGATCTGTTCCAACAGCTTCATGATCTCCCAGGAATTCTTCGGATCCAGGTTGCCGGTCGGCTCGTCCGCCAGCAGAACAGTCGGTTTATTGACCAATGCTCTCGCCAGGGCAACTCTCTGCTGTTCACCACCCGACAACTGCCGTGGCTTCGCCTTATACTTACCAGCGAGTCCCACGATCGCCAGAATGCTGGGCACATTCTTCTTGATCTCCTTGTTAGATTTCTGGATGATCCTCTGCGCAAAAGCCACATTGTCATATACGTTCCGGTCTTTCAAAAGTCTGAAATCCTGAAACACAACACCCAGATTTCTCCTGAATTTAGGTATTTTCCTATGTTTGATCTTGGCCAGATCGTATCCCATGACGTTGATAAAACCGCTGGTTATCGTCAACTCGCGAAGAAGCAGCTTGATCAGGGTAGATTTTCCCGATCCACTGTCACCGACAATAAATACGAACTCTCCTCTGTTGATGTGCAAGTTCACATCTTTAAGCGCCGGTGCCCCCGTGGAATATGCTTTACACACATTCGTCATGGTAATGATCTCATTCGGCGGTGTCGTACTTTTCTTTCTCCTTTTCTCTGCCACGTTGTTCACCACTTCCATTTTCTTATATTGATATTCTAGTACTCCATACTTGAAGTTCCTGTGCAAATTTTCGAGGATATTTTTTCGAGTGTACAAGTTCAGAAACGGAGGCGTAGCGGGCTACGTTGAGTATTCTGGGCTTGTGCAATCGGGAAAATAGACCGAAATATTTGCACAAGGGTTTTCAGTACGGAGTACTAGTATTCAAAACTTCCCCTGTACTTCACTGATATCTTGGTGTTCAAAGCTTTCCGTATATTTCATTGATATCTTAATATTCAAAGCTCTCCATGTACTTCATATATCTGACTACCATAAGAGCGATCTTGAAGGTGATCGCATCTTCAAACACCCGCAGATCGAGCCCAGTGCTCTTCTGAAGCTTATCCAGACGATACACTAGCGTATTCCTGTGAATAAACAGCTGTCTGGAGGTCTCCGAGACATTCAATGAATTCTCGAAGAATTTATTGATCGTTGTCAATGTCTCCTCATCGAAATCATCCGGGCTCTTGCCGTCAAATATCTCTTTGATGAACATCTTGCATAACGGAATAGGAAGCTGATAGATCAGCCGTCCGATCCCCAGTTCACTGTACGCGATAACGTCTCTGTCCCCGAAGAAGATCTTACCCACATCGAGTGCCATCTTCGCTTCCTTGAAGGACCGGCTCACATCCTTGATCTCACCCACTGTCGTCCCATATGCGATCCTCACGTTCTGGAAATTCTCTTTCTCCAGAAAAGCTGCGATGGTCGTTGCTGTCTTGTCTATCTCTTTCGCGCTGTCTCCCTCTGACAGATCCTTCACCACGATCACGTTACTCTCATCCACAGCCGTCACGAAATCCCTGCTGTTGCTGCTGGAAAAAGTCCGCATCGTCTCCAACACATTGCTGTCTCTGGCGTTGTCCGTCTCAATGATCAAGGCTACGCGCCTAGCCTCTGTCTGAATATGTAATTTCTTGGCGCGGCTGTAGATATCCACCAGAAGCAGATTATCCAAGAGCAGGTTCTTGATAAAATTATCCTTATCAAACCGCTCCTTATATGCCACCAGCAGATTCTGGATCTGGAAGGCAACCATCTTGCCCACCATATATACGTCCTCACCAATCCCCCCGGCGATCAGAACATATTCCAACTGCTGCTCATCAAATATCTTAAAATACTGATAACCCTGTATCTCCTGCGAATCGGCGGGAGACCTGGCAAACTCTGCCGCCGGCTTGCCACACTTCTCCATATCCTCCGCCGTCATGGCTACCGCCTTCCCATCGATATCCACAACACAAAGCTCTACCCTCGCAATCGATTTCAACCCTTCAATCGTACTCTGTAAAATCTGATTTGAAATCATACCCCACCCCTTGTCATTCCTATAGCAAATTACACAAAACTGAACCTGCTAAATTCATCAAAATACAGCATCCAGTTTCCATTTTAATCTATATCTACAAAAAAATCTACCTCCATTCATGAATTTTTTGTGTATTTTATTAAGAAAAGGAATTATTTTCCTGTTTTAAATATTTAGACAATTTATACAAATAGAAAAAACCAAAGATTCCGCAGAGCAAAATTAAGGATAATAAGCTGCGCACGAAAAAATCATTGCTGTTACGATAAAGAAATCTTCCCGGGAAACGATATATAATACAGGAGGTGAAATGAAACATGGATATAGCAGGATTGTCTATTGCAATGTCAACGATCAGCACGCAAAGCGCATATGGCGTAGCGATGCTTGGTAAATCGCTGGACCAGGTTGCCTCCATGGGCGATCAGATCACGGAAATGATGGATACCGCCGGCATGGAGTTGTCTGTCAACCCCAATGTCGGTGCCAATATCGACATCCGTGTATAACAAGCCAAATCCCATCCTTAACTGTTTTCCGGTCGTTTCCGGCCAGAACAGCTATGGATGGGATTTTTTATCTGAAACGGATCGCCCGTTCCGTGATCTCTATCTGACCAGTCTTCAGCAGATGTCCTACCGCACGTTTGAATTCATTCTTACTCATCTGTGTCTCTCTCTTGATCACTTCCGGAGAAGCCTTATCCGTAAAAGGCAGCACACCGTCAAAGCTGTCTATGATCTCCATTACCTTTCGGGCATCCTTCTCGATCTGCAAATAAGCCTTCTCCCGAATGCTCAAAGTGAGCTTCCCATCTTCTTTCACTTCCGTGACGCGAGCATCGACCACGTCTCCGATCTGCACCGGTCCATATAGTTCCCGCTGGGGGATCAAGCCCGAATATTTGTCATCCACTGCCACAAAAGCGCCGAAGTTCCTGCTGATCTCATAGACCGTCCCTCTGACTCTGTCATCCTTCCGATAAGGGCTGTCCGTGTCCAGATAAGGATACACGTTCATGGTCGCACAGAGCCTGCTGCTCTTATCTATATAAAGCGCCGCCAGACACTCCTCTCCGGCAGTTACTTTCCTCGTCTGTTCCTTGAACGGAAGCAGCAGATCCTTCTCTAACCCCCAGTCCAGAAAGGCGCCGATCTTCCCTACCTGAGCCACTCTGAGCCGCGCAACGCGGTGAAGCGTTACTCCCGGCCTGCCTGTAGTCGCGATCAACCGATCCTTGGAATCCCGGTAAATGAATACCTCCACCGTATCACCGACCTGCGCCTGCTCCGGAAGCTGTTTCTTCGGAAGCAGCACCCTCTCCTCCTTGTCTTCTCCGTCCCAAAGATAGACACCGAAGTCTACTTTTTTCAATATCTGTAACGTCTGGATCTCTCCCAGTTTAATCATAAGTTCCTCTCTTTCTATCACTCTTCAGGCACTGTCAATCCTGCAGATGCGCAAACCCGACCGAACCGTCAACGCAGTTCCACAATACAGTACGGCTTGCCGTCTTCCTTATTCAGTGACACGGTATACAGTTTATTACTCTCGTCCACCGACATCACCGGGCAGATCTTGTCACCCAGCACCGCCTGACTCTTATACTCCACCCGCAGCTGTTCCACGAAAAGATCCTTTGGTACATACTCCATCGCCATCCGCACATACTGCCCGTTATTGACATGATTGTTCGTGTCCAGATGGTACTCTTTCACCGCAAAAGGCTCCATTGGCCTGCCTTCTGCCGGTACATGGATCTTGCGCGGCGCATACTCCATGGGATATTTATCTTCCAGCACATAACCTGCCCGCATCTTCTCGCTTGGTCTGGCCGGCGCCATCTTCCCCAGATCCATCAGACTCCAGATCGTATTGGCATAAGAGAGCACTTCGCCCTCCTGCGTCTTCATCACAAAATTACGATACCCGACGAACCCCTTAAATTCATAGGGCGCCGTCCCGATCACAATATGCTCACATAGACGCGGATATCTGTTGACGCAGATCTGCCACGCAGACAACATCCACACCTGGTTCAACTCGCGCAGGTAATCCATGCCCAGACCGATATCCTCCGAATGAAACGTAGAACAATCCTGAAAATATTCCAGAAGCGCGATCAGCGTCAGATTGCCGTCCACGCCGACCTCACTGTATCTTACTCTGCTGTCAAATGTATACATACCCTTTACCCCTGTCAAATCTCTCTGTGCCTTTATTCCCGCCAGTAGTAAGCCAAACCCATGCTTAAAACAAGCCAAAGACAGACTTGGCATATTGACAAAGACCGCGCGGATCGAATGCCCCGCAGCTTACTGCACTGCAAGTTTGATACTCCGCAGGATCACAAGACACTAAAAACCCGGTGAAGCCTTTTCACCGGGTCATCAAGCTGGGCTACAAGGATTCGAACCTTGAAATGACGGAGTCAGAGTCCGTTGCCTTACCGTTTGGCGATAGCCCATCAACAATTAAGAATTATAAATGATATTCTTTATTTTTGCAAGCCCTTTTTTTAATTTTTTTAATTTTTAAAAATTTCAACCTTTTTTTGAACAATTTTTCACTTTCGGCATATTTACTAATTGGGTAGTGGGTATTTTGTAGAATTTAACTATACAGAATGAAATACAGCAGATGTGCTACCCTTACTATACCAGAGTGCGCCCGCCTTGTAAACTCCCTTTTGCTGGAATGGGCGCAGCTTTAAGGCTGCCACTGCTGCCAGCCTCTCAAAGTCGCTATATCTGATATTAAGCCAGCTTTTCCAGCTCTTCTGTGAAAAGCTCCCCAGCAGAACGGTAGCCATGTATCCTGCGTGGGTAGCCGTTTATCCAGCCCTCTATTTTCTCTATTTCCTCGTCGGTCTTATCGTCAAAGTTTGTACCCTTTGGCACTTTGCGGCGCACCATTTTATTTGTTACCTCATTCGTGCCACGCTCCCAGCTGCTATATGGGTGGCAGTAATACAAATGTGTCCTCTTTTCTCCCTCTTCCAGTATAGAACGCTCTAAGCCGTTCACGTCTGCAAACTCGCTGCCGTTGTCTACCGTAATTGTCTTAAATATCTGCTTAAACATATCCGCACCATATTTGCGCTCTAATCTATCCAGCGCCGCTACTACCGCCTCGTCCGTATGGTCTGGCAGCTTAAATATAATCTCGTCCCGTGTCTTTCTTTCCGTCAGTACCAGCAGCACGTTTTTAGATACTCCCCGCTTGCCTATTACACTATCCATTTCCCAGTGTCCGAACTCTTCCCGCTTGTCTATCTCTTCTGGGCGTTTTTCTATGCTGTCGCCTGCTGCTGCCCGTGCCTGCTGCTTGCGTACTTTCTTATAGCCCCGCTTTTTATTCTTCTTTACTGGCAAATCCTTATTAGTCAGCTTAAGGAAAACGCCCTTATCTATGTAGCTGTAAAGGGTAGCCACGCAGACGGTAGTATTAAATTCGCCCTCTCTTCCCTGCGCCTTAAGCTCCCCCAGCACTGCTGCTGGGCTGTAATCCTCGTTTACTATCTTGTCCTCTATGTAATTTGCATATGCAATATCGTTGCCTATTTTAAGCTGTGTGCCTCTTACCTTTAAATTTTCCTCTGCCTTTTCCTGCGCTATGTCTGGGCTGTACCTTATTTCTGTCGTCCAGTCACTATTACGGTGTTCATACTCTCCCCTTTTCAGCTCATTATATATAGTGCTGCGGTGTACTCCCAGATGCTTTGCTATTTTCGCCTTGCTTAAGCCCTCTTTAAGCAGCGCCTCTATTTTTATCCTATCTGCCCTTGTCAGCTGGTGGCTGCCTTTCTTATTTGCCATTGTTT
>CAJUQJ010000053.1 GCA_910588215.1 uncultured Lachnospiraceae bacterium | reverse complement strand
TATGCTCTTTTTCCTAGAGTCAAACGGAAAGAATTAACGTCGTTTACTATAAATGACTGCCGGAAACTGATTATCCCTGTAATCAACGAGATTTTCGGGGAAACATATACAGGGGACGAAGAAATTCGTTTTTTCCCAAATGAACATTTTTTAGACTAGCAGGATGAAGCGGACAAGGAACGGATTACGGATACGAATTTTACGGTTTTCGGGAAGATACCGAAGAAATACCATGTTGAGTGTGAAAGCAGCCTGCCGGACGGAAGAATCACCATAAGGCTTTTTGAGTATGATGCGCAGATAGCGCTTGATGAGGGCGAGGTTACGGAGGAAACATTGACTGTGACATTTCCCAATACGGCGGTTCTGTATCTTCGGACATACAAAAAGACACCGGACAAAATGAAATATGTTATCATTACGCCGGGTGGGACGGTGCAGTATGACATACCGATTATGAAAGTACAGAAATATTCACTTGACGATATTTTTGAAAAACGTCTGCTGATGCTGATTCCGTTTTACATTTTTTCACATGAGAACAGCTTTCCGGAGTATAATAGTAACGAGCAGAAATTGGAAAAACTGAAAGCGGAGTATCAGGTTATCTTGGAAAGGCTTGATGGACTGGAACAGCAGGGAGTGATCGGGGCGTTTGACAAACGCACAATCATAGAGCTTTCCGGTGATGTGATTAAGGAAATCGCACAGAAATATGAGAATGTGCAGAAAGGCGTAGGTGATATAATGGGCGGAGCATTGATTGAAACAGAAGCACGAAGAATTTTAAACAAAGGCATAAGTGAAACTAAAAAGGAAACTGCACTCAGAATGCTGAAAAGAGGAAAAATGACGGTTGAGGAAATTGCTGAGGATTCAGGTCTTAGTGTTGCGGAAGTGGAGCAACTTGCAGAGCTTCAGTCAGTGTAAAGTGATAGTGTTAAAATATGTAAAAAAGCAGTAATTTGATTTTGATTAAGTTATACATTGCATATATCATTGCCTTATTTTAGACCATTAACCAAATTATTTATGCATAATATAAGAATGGGAGAATATATTGATGGATATAGAAATTAACGATTATGAAATTTTGGATAGGGCAAATCAATTTAGAGATGCGGCGGATATACTAAAGTAGTCAAATAAATTGATACCAACAGAATTAAATGCATGATTAGCGTGTGAATTGTACTTAAAATATTTAGTTAATTTTGAAAAGGATGGTATTCAGACAAAAACTAAGAAGCAGTTAGTGGCAGGACATGATTTAAAAGAACTATATGATAAGTGTGATGATAGTATAAAAATTCTAATTAAAGAAAAAATGGATGATGATTTTGAAACTCATTTAGAAAAAGTAAAATTGAATTTTGCTGTAATAAGATATGATTACGAACATGAAAAGGTTGTATACTCGCCTGCGTTTGTGATTAGATTTATGGAAATATTATCTGAAATATGTTATTGTAGGCAAAACCACTATGTGTAGTGAGGTATACAGAATAAAAATTTTATATTGTAGCCATAAAGCAGGGAATAACTGATGATTCAGATTTGTTTCCCTGTTTTTTTGTGGCATTTTTCAGAAACTTGTGGATATGGCATTGTCAATAAGTCCATTTCCTTGTACAGCGTCAGGGCAATTACGGAGAAATCTGTACTTGTCTTTATTCCCGTGAGCAACGAGCCAAGTGGCTGCTTGCAGACATTTGGCGACTGCCGCGAGGGTCAAATACCCCGCTGCTCTGCAGCGCTGCAAGTTTGATACCCCGTTGCTTGCAGCGGGGTCTTTGATTTTTGCAGAAGATAAGGCAGTACAGGTGGAAAGGAAATAAATATGGGTAACATGACAGGTAATTGCACCGATACAAAAGCAGGCATTACAGTAAAAACAGTCTTTGACGGAAAACAGAGCGGACAGCAGGCATTTATGAAGCTGATACAAAGACAATACCGTGTCAGTGGGGCAGATATGCGTGAGCGTCTTGACGGGGCGGCAAGGGAGCAGGAGGACAATTCAAAATGGCTTTCACTGATAAGGCAGTATGCCGACATTAAGGAACTTGACAGGGAGATGCTACATCTGCTCATCAAAGAGATTGTTGTCCATGAGGATATGGCAGAGGGAAAACGCAATACAACAGTGGAGATACACTTTAATTTTATGAAACAGGGAAGCCAGCTAGCGGTAAAAAGTTAGGCTGATGCTTTCAAAAACCGCATACATGGGAATGAAGTTTATCCCCTGTGGCGGAGAAATATCTATAAAACACAATCAAATCTTGAAGTTTCACAATCATTTCGATTATTATTCAACTATTTAGGTATGACACAGCTTATGGCAGGCGGAGGGGTGGCGCTCATCGGCACACAGCTGGTGCCGCTCCTTGCGAACCTGTTCGGATAAGGCGGGAAAGGAGCTTGCCCATGTTTGACAACATTTTTGAGGCAATCGAGCAGTGGATGCGGGAGCTTCTCTCCGGCATGATCAGCTCCAATTTATCCACCATGTTCACGGACGTAAACCAGAAGACCGGGGAGATCGCCGCGCAGGTGGGGCAGACGCCGCAGGGGTGGGACGGGAACATTTTCGCCCTGATCCGGAACCTATCGGATTCGGTCATCATGCCTATAGCGGGCATGATCATCACTTTTGTGCTGTGCTATGAGCTGATTGCCATGCTGACGGAGAAAAACAACATGTATGAGATAGACACATGGATGTTCTTTAAGTATTTCTTCAAGATGTGGGTGGCGGTCTATCTGGTAAACCACACCTTCGATATTACTATGGCGGTGTTTGACGTGGGGCAGCATGTGGTCAGCGCCGCCGGTGCGTCCATTAACGGGTAGACTGCCATCAGCGTGGATTCCCTGATTGCCCAGATGGACGCCGCCATGGCGTCCATGGGGATCGGGGAGCTGGCAGTGCTTGCCCTTGAGACCATGCTGGTGAGCCTCGGCATGAAGATCATGTCGGGGGTCATTACGGTCATTCTTTTTGTAAACATGGCGGCAGAGAGAAATCTCTGCTGTTTTTTTCGGGCGTCATATAGTTATTTTTTAGAAAAAAGAGAAAGGATATTGACATGCAAGTGCTATATGTATATAATGTGCATGTATTAACATCACACTAAAGGAGGCAGGATATTTGAAGATTGTAATATCTAACACATCGGAAGCGCCCCTTTACCAACAAATCAAAGAGCAGATAAAAGACGCAATCTTAAAAGGAGAATTAGTAGAGGGCGATGCACTTCCGTCTATTCGTGCCTTTGCAAATGATTTAAAGGTCAGCGTCTTAACAATACGGAGAGTCTATGATGAATTGGAACAAGAGGGATTTGTAACAAGCCAAGTCGGTATCGGCACTTTTGTTTCTACAAGCAACATTGAATTATTGCGGGATTCCAAGCGGCGGCTTGTGGAGAAAAAAATGCTCGATATGATTCAGACAGCAAAATCTTTGGGCATTAGTAAAGATGAATTAAATGCCATGATGGACATTTTATACGAGGAGGAAAACTGAATGGATAACATTTTAGAGGTATCTGGATTAAATAAAAGGTATGGTGATTTTGCCTTAAAAGACATCTCTTTTTATTTGCCAGACGGCTGTATCACGGGATTTGTAGGAATCAACGGAGCGGGAAAAACCACTACTCTCCGAAGCATCTTAGGGCTTACAAATAAGGTGTCTGGAAATATAAACTTTTTTGGCATGGACATGGATGGGAATGAAAGTAAAATAAAAGACCGCATCGGCATTGTGCTTGATGAAGGATGTTTCTATGAAGAATTAACGCTTTCAGAAATGAAAAATGTAATTGCCCCGCTTACAGGAATTGGTGCGAACAGGACTTTATAGATTACATGGAACAGTTTTCATTGAATCCGAAACAGAAAATCAATACCCTGTCAAAAGGAATGCGGATGAAATACGCTTTAGCTCTGGCACTTTCCCATAAAGCGGAACTGCTTATCATGGACGAGCCAACAAGCGGTCTTGACCCATTAGTCCGAAGCCAGCTTTTAAATATATTAAAGGACTATATGGGCAAAGGTGGAAAGGGCGTATTTTTCTCTACACATATTGCTTCCGATTTGGAAAAGATTGCAGATATGTTGATTATGATTGATGGCGGTGAAATTGTTTTTCAAGAGGAAAAAGACCAGTTGCTTGACAGCTACCGAATCATAAAGGGCAGTACTGAAAAACTGAATACGGATACAAGAAAATATTTTTTGAACATTGAGGAAAGTGCTTTCGGCTTTACGGGAATCACAAAACAGGGTTCTGATGTTATGGAGCATATGCAGGATGTTCTTACAGAAAGACCCACAATTGAGGACATCGTGCTTGCGAATGTGGAAAGAACGGTGGCGTTATCTGCAAAAACTGGACGCGAACCACAAGCTGCTTTCATTGGAGGGATTTACGGACAGTGAGGGAAATGTGATTGACTTCATTGTTGACGAAGCGGTGGACGTTGCGGAAACCGTTGTCCATGCGGTAATGGTTGACCACTACAGTACATGGAAGAACTGGGAGAGTGGCTGAGACACAAAATTCGGGTAATCGTCATGAAGCAGTGGAAGAGACCGAAAACTATTTATCGCAATCTAAGCTATCTGAACAGGAAACACCAAAATGGATTTAGCCATGAGGAAATATTTAAGGTTGCTAATTCAAGACTGGGCTGGTACAGAAAATGTGGAATGAACGTAGTGAATTACATGATCAGTAAAGATTTGCTTGAAAATAGGATAAAAGACGGAGCAGGACTGCTCAATCCCCTATCCTATTACTTAGTTAAAGTTGGAATATAAGTTGTAGAGCCGTATACGAGACCCGTACGTACGGTTCAATGGGAGGGGCAAGAAATTTATTCTCCCTCTACCCTATTGTTAGGGCATGGCCCTGTTCTCCATTGAGGAGTTTTTCGCTGATCCGAAAAACGGAACTTTGGAGAATAAATAAACCACCTGCTCTGCGGGTGGTTGGAATTTATGTAAGAATGGAGATTTTTTATAATTTGATGTATAATGATGTTTAGTGAAATGGTGGGAAAATTCACATCGATATACTGGAAGATAAGTTTGGGAGTGGTTTGTATGGATTATATCAATCCAGATAATGAGATTAGTGCATGGGTTGAGCGTTATCTGAATCTTAAACGGTATGTGGAGATTATGGAGCATGTCTGGAAAACGGATGTATCAAAAGATACGAATTTTCAACGGACATTTAACGGTTTTTACCAGATCCGCAGAAATGAGGAATGGAGAAAATGCTATTATCAACTGTTTGAAAAGATGAAGACAGAATATGCCACGTTTGATGATATCCTGCATTCTCTGTATGAGAACACGGGAAGGATAGAGGTTTCCTTTTCCAGCAAGATGCTCGCAACGTTGCATCCGAATCAACCGATATGGGATAAGTATGTGGTACATAATCTGGAATTGACTGTACCGAAGAAGAACATTGACGGGATGGTGGATGTGTATGAAAAAATCGTGGAATGGTATGAGGGGTATATCAGGAGCTTGAACGGACAGCAGTGCATTAAGCGGTTTAATGAGGTGCTGCCGGCATATGCGTGGATATCGGATGTGAAGAAAGTGGATTATTTTTTGTGGGGAATGAGGAAATAGCCTGATTAAGCAGGTTAATGATTTTAACAGTGGGGTATATGGCGTGAAAAGGCAAAGAAAGATCTTTTGTGGAACGAATTAGAAACTAACCTCGCAAATATTGATGAAGATGTTATTATTGAGGATGAGACATCTATTGAAATGAATTTAGAGTCGGGAGATGTAGGAATTGAAGATACATTGTATGACTATTTTTCAGAAGAATATCAATACATAAAGAAACTTGCAATATATTTGAAACGTTGGATAAGATCAATTCGATTAAGAGATACGTTACCAAGGGTATCTGTTATAGATAAGTTGAATCGGGACATATTTGTGAACTTTAACTATACAGCTGCATTGGAGAATATATATGGCATTCATGAAGCGTCAGTTATTCATATTCATGGTTCATTAAGAGAATACACAGAAGATTCTGTTTTAGGCCATGGAAATTTGGAGAGGATAAAATCCATAAAGAAAAAGAAGCAAGCTGCTGAAGAATGTTATGATGAAAAGGAAATCAGCATATGCAGAGTTGTTCAGGATTATTATGAACGAACTTTGAAAGATATCAATAAATATATGGGGAAATTGCATGGGCTGGAAAAAGTTATTTCTGAAATTGTCGTGGCAGGACATTCATTAGAGGGAATTGACATGCCATATTTTGATACATTGATTTTCTTACCCAGAAAAAATTAAATTGGATAGTGGTTTGGTATGATAATAAAAAACCGGATGCTAAAATAAAAAGAGATACCATGAAACAGAATTTGATTGATGTTGGGGTTGATGAGGGAAGAATACAGATGATTCCATCATGGGAATTTTACGATTTGGAAGGTAATGATGAGGCTGCTAGGCGTAAATTATCTGAAATAAAGAACGGATTTTTAATAAGTCAAGACTAAATTGAATGGTAGTGAAAAATTCTTTAGAAAAAATTGATTGTCCCTATTGACAATACGCTGATGAGTGCCACCATGCCGCTTCAGATACAATCGTGGATATTTTGCAGGAAGCAAATGCGAAATATGTATATGGAGTAACGGCAACACCATTCAGGGGAGACGGTCCTGAAAAAATAAATTATATCCTCCTTGGATCAATTCGTTATCAATACACTTCAAAGGACAGGGCAAAAGAGCAAGGGATAGAGCATCTTGTTTATCCACGGTTTACAAGAGCGGTCGCTCCGAGATTTTCACAGGATAAAATGCATCCAAACGAGGCATATGAAATTATTCGCAATAATGAAGACAGAGATGAATTGATCATAAGGGATGTAAAGCAATGTGTGGAGGATGGACGAACGCCGGTGGTGCTTTCTAAATATGTGAAGCATTCAAAGCGGTTGTATCAGCGTCTGATAAATTATGCAGACAAAGTCTTTTTATTGTCCGGCAGTAATTCAAAGAAAGAGCATAAAGAAATTTTAAAACAGATGAATCAGGTTGCACCAGGGGAGAGTATGATTCTTGTTGCAACAGGAAAGCTAATCGGAGAGGGATTTGATTATCCGAGGCTGGATACACTGATCATGGCGACTCCGGTAGCATGGCAGGGAGTAGTAGAGCAGTATGCCGGACGGCTAAACAGGGATTATGACGGAAAGAAAAGTGTAATTATCTATGATTATGTGGACAGCCATATATCTATGTTTGACAGGATGTGCCATAAGAGGCTTAAGGCATACAAACAGATTGGATATGATATTTTTTCGGGAACAGGCACTCAGAAGCAGACGGCGAATGCCATTTTTGATATAGATAATTATGCAGATGTGTATCGGAATGATTTGCTTACAGCAGAGAAAGAAATTATCATTTCCAGTCCGGCAATCAGTGGTAAGAAGGTGTATGAGATGATTCATTTACTTAGAGAAAAGCAGGAGGCTGGAATTAAAATAGTCATTGTCACATGGAAACCGGACTGCTATGGGTATGGGGACAGTGCATACTGGCAGGAAGTGCAGGAACAGATGCGAAAAGAAGGATTCGAAATGAATCTCGTGGAAGATTATTGCGAACATTATTGCATTATAGACCATCAGGTAGTCTGGTACGGAAGTATGAATTTGCTCGGAAAAGAGGATGCAGAAGATAATCTGATGCGTATTGCAGACGGGAAGATTGCAAATGAGCTGCTTGAAATGACATTTGGAAATGAAAAGTACTATGGCGAAACGATGTAAAGAAACCACTGTAAAACGAATGAAGATGTAAAAGAATAGGTATATGAAAATCGTTGATTGAGTTTTTGCTCGGGTGAAGAAGATTAAAAACTTGTAAATAACTCGAATGACACTCGAAAGATGGAGATGATTATATGATTCCAATAAAAATAGAAACCCTGTTAGAAGGGCGCAAAGTAGAACAAAATCGGATAGAATATAAGGAAGGCTTTAATCCGTCAGAAATTGTGCATACCATATGCGGTTATGCAAATGATATTGCAGGGGTGGACGGCGGATATCTTGTGATCGGTGTAAAGACAGAAAGCGGGAGTCCGGTTTTGCCGCCTATAGGCGTATCGGACGAATTACTTGATGATATTTAACTCAAAATATTTCAATACTGTAACAAAATTGAGCCTCGCTATATTCCAAAGATTGAAATTGTGGAATATCAAGGGGTAAACTTGGTGTATTTGAAATGTGCAGCGGGGGAGGCGGGACCATATCAGGCGCCTGTGGATGTCTATTCTAAAAAGGAAGCAGGGAAAGAGCAGGATCGCACGATGAAATATTGGATTCGTCCGGCATCACTTACGGTAGAAGCCAAACAGAGCGAGATAGCGGAACTTTTTGAGAAATTTGCTTCCATACCATTTGTTGACCGAATTAATAATCGGGCATCTATGGAGCATATACGCAGGGGATATCTTGAGGATTTTATCAGAGAAAGTAATAGTTCGCTGATAGAGGAACTTAATGTACGGTCTTTGGAGGATTTATTAATATCTGAGGAAGTAGCGGAGGAAAAAGATGAGGGAGTAGCGATCAAAAATATCGGACTGCTTATGTTTGGGGAAAGACCGGACAAGTTGATTGCGGGAAGCAAGAGTGAACTGGTGCGTTTTCATGATAAGGAAGCGGAAGCGTCTGATTTTACAGATAAGACATTTTACGGTCCGATATGGAAACAGGTAAGAGATGCGCTAGACTACATTAAGACAACTGTAATTGAGGAAAAGGTTGTAAAGGTCGATGGAAGGGCGGAAGCGGACCGTTTTTTCAACTATCCGTATAATGCTTTGGAAGAAGCGCTTGTAAATGCGGTTTTACACAAAAATTACAAAGAGGATGTGCCGGTAGAGATTCGGATTTATTTAGACCAAATTCAAATTATTAATTTTCCGGGACCGGATCATTATATTGATATGGAAAAGTTTGCGGCGGGAAAAGTCCGGGCAAGAAGATACAGAAATCCTAAGATTGGAGAATTTTTCAAGGAAATTGATCTGTCTGAGAAGAAATCAACGGGTATATCAAAAATTTTGCGTGAACTGAAAAGAAACGGTTCGCCCATGCCGGAGTTTGAAACAGATGCGGACAGAACTTATATGATTACTACAATAAGGATTCACGAAGGGTTTGAGACCGGGAATGAAAACTTCACTCAAAAAAATGAGCGAAGTTTGAGCGAAGTTTGAGCGAAGTTTTGGCGCAAAAAGATTATAATAAAGTAAGTACAATTGTTAGTTTTATGGAAAAACATGGAGAAATCACTCCTAAAGAAGCAGAAGCGATTACGGGCAAGTCTGCTGCGACAGTGCGAAGATATTTTAAATTGCTTACAGGTACGGGATATATAGTGGCAGAGGGGAGTACCAACAATATAATTTATCGTATTGCTGCGAATTTGCCAGAAGATGATTAAAATAGTTTTTCAAAAAACGAATTGCATAAACAGTGATTAGGCGATTCATACAAATGAACTTCAATGCACTGTTAAAGAGAATTCAATGTGTTCTTAGTGATAACGTATTGAAAACGCATTAGCAGCGAAACAGACGCAATTTGCTTCGTGATAACACCATGATAACAAAAATTCCAAAAACGTCAGATACAAGGTGCATATCAAAGAAAAAAACGCCGAAAAAGCCCTGAAAATCATACAAAATCACTCTGAATTATGCGTCCTTCCTCCTTTGAGAGGCCCTCCATGTTGTAATTCATGACAAGCCTCTGGCGGAGCGGTTCATGCGCAGGGTATTGTTTGACTGGGGCTGTCCGGCAAGGAGGATAGCAGCCCGATCCCTGGAATCCATCGAACCTCGTGGGATTCCTCATTCTCCACGAGGATCTCTTTGGAATTCTTTAGGAACGGGTTGAATTCCAGACCGAAACGTGCAATGTGATCCATTATTCATCACCTCCTTGGAGGTGATCACCTCTGCAAAGATAAGTCTTATTTCTTTTGATCATGGAGTTATCGTGTTTGTGCAGGAGCTTTACAGGCGTAAGGGAGGCGTCCTGCTCCACAACAAATATTTCTTTCAGATCGGGGGAATAGCGGAGCCGGATGCGTCTTTTTGCAAAACGGTAATCGACTTCGTACTCCGTATGGTCAATAACGATGACGCTGTCTGTGGAAACTGTTCTTTCAATTTCCAGAAGGAAAGCCCGTTCGATCTGCGCATCATCCAGCCGGCGGATATGATCAGGTTCGGAGAAGAAGCTTTCTTTTGCATATCAATATCCATTTTTATATCCCATTCCGGGCCGTGCCTGTATCAGAAAAAACGCCGTACAGGGAAACACCCCATACGGCGGCGGGCAAAGATTATTTTCCGAACAGATTGCCATGCGACCCGGTCCGGGATAGGGTCAGCACCAGAACATCATCCTCAATGCGGTAGATGAGCAGCCAGTCGGGCAGCATATGGCACTTACGGTGTCCGGCCCAATTCCCGGACAGGGCGTGGTCCCTGTTTTTCTCCGGGAGGGGGATTCCCATGGCAAGGTCGGCGATCACGCCCTCCAACAGATGAATGTCCAGTCCACGCCTCATTGCCAGCTTGTAATCTTTCCTGAATTGTGTGGTGGGCTTGACGGTATATTTTGCGTTCTTCATGCTTTCAGGTCTGCGAACAGTTCATCTAGATCAGTATACCCTTCTACTGCCGGGGCCTTCGCGATCCTTTCTGCTTCCAGCATGGCGGCAACCGTTTCGCTGTTGGGCTGGTTGAGGGAAACCTCAAAGGGAATCCGGCCCTCACGGAGAGATTGACGGACAAAAATGTTGAACGGCGTTGTCAGGTTCATGCCGAGTTCCCCGAACAGCCTGTCAGCCTGCGCTTTCAGGTCTGAATCCATGCGGATGCTGATGTTTGAAGTAGAGCCAGCCATATAACCATCTCCTGCTGGTGATTATAGTATATGCTATCTGCACGAAGAATACAATATTCTGCACGAAGAATTAACAGTAAATTCATTTCCGGGGAGGTGAAACGAGAAATGCCGGATAAACAGAAACAGCGTGACTTAATTCCTGTTATGGATTACGGACAATACCGGCAGGCAAGGAAGTTGGTGCATGAGTGCTGCAACTATGACAACGGCCAGAACCCGCTCATGGAGAAGGCCCGTGCCTATGTGGAAAACTGGAAGGAGGCATACCGGTGCTTATGACAAACATCCCCTCTATCCTGAACCGGCTGACCGGGATGTTTGCGGAGGACCGGGCGGCGTTTATCTCCGCCCTTGACGATTACAGCCTTTTGATCCTGGATGACCTGGGAGTGGAACGGAATACGGAGTATGCATTGGAGCAGATGTTCCTTGTCATTGACAGCCGGTACAGGAGCAGGAAACCGCCCCGGCACTTGTGAAAAAGATTGGAAGGAATCAAGGATAACGGGATTTTTCTTCTGAACTGTATCTGGGATGATACGCAGTTGTGCACGCATCTTCCTGTGACGATGAAGAAAGAGATTCTTGAGAAGAAGATTCGTTTCTATACGATCAATGCGGCGCGGCTGGGGGAAGAGCTGGGGCTGGGAAAAAGGATCAATATGATCATGCAGACCGCCTTTTTCGCTCTGTCCGGTATTATCCCGCAAGAGCAGGCTGTTTCTTATCTGAAACAGGAGGTGCAGAAGAACTATGGACACCAGGGGCAGCAGGTCATTGATAGGAATTATGCGGCAATCGACAATGCTGCCGGACAGATTCACAAAGTGAATACGGCGTTGCTCGAAGCATCGCTGTCAGAGAACGAACAAGAGCAGAACGAGCAGATTTCAACGGGTTCTGAGTCACTTGACTTTTTTGTCAATCAGATCATGATTCCCATGAACAGACAAAAGGGGGATGAGATTCTTGTCAGCGCATTTGAAGGAATGGAGGCGCAGAGGATCATGATTGGCAGACAGGGTGGATTGGATGAGAAAAAGAAGCTGGCCAGAAACATAGCGGGAATCATGGATAGCTATTGAGTATATGTAATCCGGGAATCTGCAAAGATTCCCGGTTTTGTACTCTTGGTCAGAACTTTTTCCGGTAGTAATGTTCCAGACTCTGGATCAGTTTATAAAAGGCCATGGCGATGGCGCACAGGATGATGATGGAGGTGATAACCATGTTGAGCTGGAAGACCTGCGATCCATAGATGATCAGATAGCCAAGGCCCCGTCTCGCAGCAAGAAATTCACCGATGATGACGCCTACCAGTGACAGGCCGATATTGACTTTCATATTACTTAAGATCAGTGGAATGGAACTGGGCAGTATGACTTTGATAAAGGCATCCCGCTTATTGCCGCCCAGCGTATAGATCAGTTTCAGCATTTCGGGATCTGACTGGCAGAAACCGGTATAGAGATTGATGATGGAACCGAAAACGGCCACGGAGATACCAGCCACGATTATGGTATTTGTGCCGGTGCCGAGCCATACGATCAACAGGGGCGCCAGTGCTGATTTGGGCAGGGAATTCAGGACGACCAGATAAGGTTCCAGAACTTCGGCAAGACTGTTCACATACCACAGGAGTGTTGCCGTGAGCAGACTTAAGCATGTGACCAGCAGAAAACTGACTATGGTCTCCAGAAGGGTGATACCGGTATTGGAAAAGAAGGAATAATCTATGAGCATCTGGTATAGATACCGCACGATACCGCTGGGACTGCTGAAAAAGAAGACATCGATCCATTCCTTCATCGCAGCCAGTTCCCATAGCCCTAAGAAGGCGACGATCAAAAGCAGGCGGCATAGACCGATCAGATGATGGTGACGCCTGTGGGCTTTCAAAAAGCGGATCTGATTCTCGGACACAGTTTCAGGTCGTGTGGATAACAGATTGTTCATTCGTCAGCACCTCCCATAAAAGATTAAAATATTGCTGATACTCTGCTGTATTTCGGACCGCCATAGGATTGTGGCGGTCTATTTCATAGTGGATCGGCATCTCGCATTTGATGATGGCCGGTCTTTTGGAAAGGACAAGCACACGGTCAGCCAACGTGACGGCTTCGGACAGGTCGTGGGTAATGAGAACCGCCGTCTTGTCTGTCTGACGGATGATCTGCGCGATATCTGCGGAGACGTTTAAGCGTGTCTGAGAGTCCAGTGCGCTGAAGGGTTCATCCAGAAGAAGCAGATCCGGGTGGATGGCCATGGTACGGATCAGGGCTGCTCGTTGTCGCATTCCGCCGGATAGTTCGGAAGGTTTTTTATCCTTAAAGGCATAAAGGCCGTAGTCATCAAGAAGCTTTAGGACATAATCGCGGTTAGTGTGGGTGAGCGTGTGCCGAAGTTCCAGGCCGAGAATCACATTCTGGTAGATGGTGCGCCACTCAAAAAGGTGATCACGCTGCAGCATATAGCCAATCGTGATCGTATCATCATCGCCGCAGTCCGCCAGACATTTACCCCGATAGAACAACGTACCCTGCTCCGGAGAAAGTAGACCGGCTATGATGGACAGCAGGGTAGATTTGCCGCAGCCGCTTGGACCCACGATCGCCAGAAACTCCCCCGAAGATACCTGAAAAGATATATTGGACAGCGCAGGCGTTTCTCCGTTCAGGTTATGGTAGGAGTAGGAGATATCCTGCAAGGATAATATTGGCTGCATAGAACAACAACTCCTTATGTTTATACGTTATTGTATGAAAAAGAAGAAAATATGTGTTTTGATTGAAATGAAAAATGTTTTATGGTATCATCAAAGTCAGATTTTGCGATAATTATAATAAACGACATAACAAATTTCTGTTCCCGGTTCCTGCCAAAGCTCATGTGGCAGCTTTTCATACAAGATACCGCAGGCAGGCGGACAACAGAATGGTGAGACAAAGGAGTTGACGATATGGCACAGCTGTGGGGCGGTCGATTTACAAAGGAGACAGATCAGCTTGTTTATAATTTTAACGCCTCGATTTCTTTTGACCAGAAGTTTTTCGGACAGGATATCGAGGGCAGTATCGCGCATGTGGTCATGTTGGCGAAGCAGGGCATTCTGACGAAGGAAGAGAAGGATGCCATCTTAAAAGGACTTACCGGAATCCGTCAGGATGTGGAGGAAGGGAAGCTTGCGATCACAGAGGAATATGAGGATATTCACAGCTTCGTGGAGGCGAAACTGATTGAGAGGATTGGGGAGGCCGGCAAGAAGCTGCACACAGGCAGAAGCCGCAATGATCAGGTGGCCCTTGATATGCGTCTGTATACGAGACTGGAAGTGCTTCATGTGGATGAACTGGTGAAGGAACTTCTGTGTACACTTCTTCGTATCATGGAAGAGAATATGGACACTTATATGCCGGGCTTTACACATCTGCAGAAGGCGCAGCCGGTGACGCTTGCGCATCATGTGGGCGCTTATTTCGAGATGTTTAAGCGGGATCGGTTGAGACTGAAAGATATCTACCACCGCATGAACTACTGCCCTCTGGGGGCAGGTGCGCTGGCAGGCACTACCTATCCGCTGGACAGGAATTATACGGCATCTCTGCTAGGGTTTGAGGGGCCGACGCTGAACAGCATGGACTCAGTGTCAGACAGAGACTATATCATTGAATTCCTGTCGGCGCTGTCTACGATCATGATGCATCTGAGCCGATTTTGCGAGGAGATCGTCATCTGGAATTCAGATGAATACCGGTTTGTGGAGATAGATGATGCCTATTCGACGGGAAGCAGCATCATGCCGCAGAAGAAGAATCCGGACATTGCGGAACTGGTGCGGGGTAAGACAGGGCGTGTTTACGGGGCACTGATCTCAATCCTGACGACGATGAAAGGCATACCGCTTGCCTATAATAAGGACATGCAGGAAGACAAGGAACTGACCTTTGACGCCATTGATACGGTGAAAGGGTGTTTGGCACTGTTTGAGGGTATGGTGCGTACTATGAAGTTCCGTAAGGATATCATGGAGAAGAGTGCCATGCAGGGATTTACCAATGCTACGGACGCGGCAGATTATCTGGTGGGCAAGGGAGTACCGTTCCGGGATGCCCATGGCGTGATCGGCAGGCTGGTATTGTACTGTATTGACAAGAGGTGCAGTATTGAAGACCTGACCATGGAGGAGCTTAAGGAGATCAGCCCGGCTTTTGAGGCGGATATCTACGAAGCAATCAGCCTGAAGACTTGCGTGGAGAAGAGGTTGACCGTGGGGGCGCCGGGCAAGAAGGCGATGCAGAAGGTGATCGCGGCCCAAAGAGAATATCTGACAAAAGACTGGCAGGATGAGGAAGAGATATATATGACGAAGCAGTGATGCGTCCGTGCTGCAGGCAAGATTCGATCCGTTTCTTAATGCCTGCGGTGCACAGTCAAATACCCCGCAGCAAGCTGACGGGGCATCCAACTTGCAACGCAGCAGAGCTGCGGGGTATCTGACCCTCGCGGCATTCGCCAAATACTCGTGCAAGCACGGTACTTGGCTCATTGCTCGCGGGAATGAAACAGACGCAGATCATAGAAGTACATATGTTGAATCTGTGCCTGCGGGCACAGATCTGCATGCTAAGAAAGGAGTACGATCATAATATGGAAGAAAGATTAAAAGTAGGAATTTTAGGCGGTACGGGTATGGTAGGACAGCGGTTTATCGCCCTGTTGGAGAATCATCCTTGGTTTGAAGTGACGACGATTGCGGCCAGTCCCCGGTCAGCAGGTAAAACGTATGAGGAGGCTGTGGGAGGCAGGTGGAAGATGACCACACCGATGCCGGAGGCGGTTAAGAATATCATTGTGAAGAACGTCAACGAAGTGGCCGAGGTAGCGGCGGAAGTGGATTTTGTATTCTCTGCGGTGGATATGACGAAAGAGGAGATTAAGAAGATTGAGGAAGACTATGCGAGGACGGAGACACCGGTAGTCTCCAACAACAGTGCGCACCGTTGGACGCCGGATGTGCCGATGGTAGTGCCGGAGATCAATCCGGAGCATTTCCAGGTGATCGAGTCACAGCGGAAACGTCTGGGTACCACCAGAGGGTTTATCGCTGTGAAGCCTAACTGTTCTATCCAGAGTTATGCACCGGTGCTGACGGCGTGGAAGGAATTCGAGCCTTATGAGGTAGTGGCGACTACTTATCAGGCGATCTCCGGAGCGGGTAAGACCTTTAAGGACTGGCCGGAGATGGTAGAGAATGTGATTCCCTACATAGGCGGTGAGGAAGAGAAGAGCGAGAAAGAGCCGCTGCGGATCTGGGGTAAGGTGGAGAACGGTGAGATCGTTCCGGCTGTGAGTCCGGTGATCACTTGCCAGTGTATCCGTGTACCGGTGCTTAACGGCCATACGGCGGCAGTGTTTGTGAAGTTCAGGAAGAAACCGACGAAGGAGCAGCTGATCGAGAAGCTGGTGAACTTTAAGGGGCTTCCGCAGGAGCTTGCGTTGCCCAGCGCACCGAAGCAGTTTATTCAGGTAATGGAAGAGGATAACCGTCCCCAGGTGAAACTGGATGTGGATTATGAGAACGGCATGGGGATCAGTATCGGCCGGATCAGGGAAGACAGCGTATACGATTGGAAATTTATCGGCCTTTCCCACAACACCGTACGCGGTGCGGCAGGCGGCGCAGTGCTCTGTGCGGAGACATTAAAGGCACAGGGATATATCACGAAGAAATAATGCGGTCAGTAAATTCGGCAATATGAGTATACATGATGAATATTTATGAAACTGTGAGGATATTATGCTGCTTGGCAGGAAGGCGGAATTAAGACATCTGAATAATTATTATGAAAGGGAAGGCAGCCAGATCGTTGTCGTATATGGACAGAAGCATGTTGGTAAGACGACTCTCCTCAGAGAATTTGTAACACAAAGGCCAGGATATTATTATATGGCCAGAGCCTGTTCTGAGAGGGAGCAGATGTATCAGTGGGGCATGCAGATGAGCCGTGACGGATACGAGATGGAGGCGTTCCCGGTCTTTCGTGATATTCTGATCAGTATCACCAGCCGGGAGGAAGGCAAGAAAGTGATCGTGATCGATGAATTTCATAATATCGTCAAGGCCAGTGGGGAATTTATGAAAGAGCTGGTTTCCTTTATGCACAGCCACTGGAACCGTGATGAAGTGATGATCATTCTGTGCAGTTCCGCTATAGGCTGGGTAGAGAACAGTATGGTCACACGGATTGGAGAGGCAGCCTATGAGCTGTCCGGTTTTCTGAAGATCCGGGAAATGCCTTTTGCAGATCTGGTGGAGCGATTTCCCAATTTCCGTATCGAGGAATGCGTTGAGGCTTATGCGATCCTTGGCGGCTATCCGGGGTTGTGGAATCAGTTTGACGACAGGCTGACGATCCAGCAGAATATCTGCCGTCATATATTGGACCGGGGCAGCTTTCTCTGCGAGGAGGGGGAGCGCATCCTGATGGATCAGCTGCGTGAGCCGGGGGTCTACAATACGATCATGGCTTCCATCGCAGACGGCAGCCATAAATTGAACAACCTCTATCTGCATACGGACTTTTCACGGGCCAAGATCAGCGTCTATCTGAAAAACCTGATCGAGCTTGAACTGGTGGAAAAAGTCTTTTCCTATGACACGGCCGGAAAGGAAAATGTGCAGAAGGGGATATATCGAATCGGCCATCCACTGGTGCATTTTTATTATACTTATATATATCCGTATAGAAGCGAACTTGAGGCGCTTTCCGTGGGTGAATTCTATAACAGCTATATCGTGTCGGATTTCCGGAAATATGTGAGCAGATATTTTAAGCAGGTTTGCAGACAACACCTTGCTCGTTTAAATGACAGGAAACGGCTTCCGATTCAGCTGGAAATGATAGGTGAGTGGGTCGGTAAAGCCGGGGAGCTTGATATCATCGCGCAGGATGCACAGGAGCATACTTTGATCGGACTGTGCAACTGGGAGCGACCAACCACTTATGAAGATTATGAGGCGCTTCTTGGCTGTGCGAAGAAGGCGAAGATCAACGCGGATCATGTCTATATGTATTCGGCCTACCGTTTTGACGAGCGGCTGAATCTGGAGACGAAGGTAAGAACCAATCTAAAGCTGATACAGATTTCGGATTTTTAAGATGCAATATAGAACTGTGTGGAATTTATAGAAGGTTTGCCGTAGGATAGAGGCAGAGCAGTTGCGAATGAGGAGTTTATGGGAAAAAGTGTTTTTATTGCGGAGAAACCCAGCGTGGCTAAGGAGTTTGCGAAAGCCTTAAAGTATAATATGAAGAACAGGGACGGCTTCATGGAATCGGAGGAAGCAATCGTCACCTGGTGTGTGGGCCATCTGGTGACCATGAGTTATCCGGAGGCTTACGACGAGAAATACAGGCGCTGGTCGCTGCAGACTATTCCGTTTATTCCGGAACAGTTTAAATATGAAGTGATCGACAGCGTTAAGAAACAGTTTCAGATCGTGAGTGGTCTATTGAACAGAAACGATGTGGATACGATCTATGTCTGTACAGACTCCGGGCGGGAGGGAGAGTATATTTACCGTCTTGTGGAGCAGCAGGCCGGTGTCCATGGCAAGATCAGAAAAAGAGTCTGGATCGACTCCCAGACGGAAGAAGAGATTCTACGCGGCATTCGGGAGGCCAAGGATCTGTCAGCATATGACAACCTGTCCAATGCCGCTTATCTGCGTGCCAAGGAAGATTATCTGATGGGCATCAATTTTTCCCGTGTGTTGACATTGAAATACAGCAGTCCTATTAAGTCTTATCTGAAGGCGGATAAGGCGGTGGTCTCTGTGGGGCGAGTGATGACTTGCGTTTTGGGCATGGTGGTAAACCGTGAACGAGAGATACGGGATTTCGTGAAGATTCCTTTTTACCGGGTGCTGGCTCAGGTACAAGTGCAGGGCAAGGAGTGCAGCTGCGAGTGGAAAGCGGTGGAAGGATCTAAGTACTATCAGTCCCCGCTGCTCTACAAGGATAATGGTTTTCTGGAGGAAAAGGAGGCGGATGCCTTTATCGGCTGGCTGGGAGAGGATCCGGCAGGTATTCCGGTGGTAGAGAAACTGGAGAGAAAGAAGGAGACCAAGAATCCGCCGCTTCTGTACAATCTGGCGGAATTGCAGAATGACTGCTCGAAGCTCTTTAAGATCAGTCCTGACGAGACACTGCGCATTGCCCAGGAACTTTATGAGAAGAAGCTGACTACCTATCCGAGGACGGACGCCAGAGTGCTCTCTACGGCGGTGGCGAAAGAAATCCATAAAAATATCGGCGGACTGCGTGGGTATCCGGTGGCCGCTTCTTTTGCGGAAGAGATTTTGGGTGGTGGCAACTATAAGAGCATCAGCAAGACACGTTATGTGAACGATAAACAGATTACGGATCATTACGCTATCATTCCAACCGGCCAGGGACTTGGAAACTTAAGCGGGCTGCATCCTACATCTGCCAAGGTCTATGAAATCATCGTCAGGCGTTTCCTGAGTATTTTTTATCCTGCGGCGGTGTATCAGAAAGTCAGTCTCGGGATCAAAATGAAAGGCGAGTTTTTTTCCACCAGTTTTAAGGTGTTGGCGGATGCTGGGTATTTGAAGGTCAGCCAGTATTCTTTTACCAAAAAAAGGCCAGGAGACGACAAGGGGGAAGACAAACAGGAAGAGAAGGAAGAACAGGAAACTGCCTGCGATGCTTCTTTTATGGAAAGTCTGAAGGCGTTAAAGAAGGGAATGCAGCTGCCGCTGAATGGGATCGAGAAGAAGGAGGGGGAGACTTCCCCGCCTAAACGCTACAATTCCGGTACGATGATCCTGACCATGGAGAATGCGGGACAGTTTATCGAGGATGAGGAGTTGAGGGCCCAGATCAAGGGCAGCGGCATCGGTACTTCTGCTACCAGAGCGGAGATCTTGAAGAAACTGGTTCATATCAAGTATCTGGCTCTCAACAAGAAAACTCAGATCATCACACCAACGCTGCTGGGAGAGATGATCTACGAGGTGGTGGCCGGCTCCATCAAGCCTCTCTTAGACCCGCGGCTGACAGCTAGCTGGGAGAAGGGATTGACGCTGGTGGCTGACGGACAGATCTCGGAACAGGAGTATATGGGAAAGCTGGATGACTTCGTCAGCAGAAGGACTAATGTGGTGAAGCAAATGAATAATCAGTCGATGCTTTATCATAGATTTCAATATGTGGAGCAGTTCTATAAGAAATAGAAGGAAAGGACAGGTAAGGGAATATGGCAGGTTTACAGGATACGAGAGTGGATGTACTTTATACGTTGGATGAGACGATCGCGAAAGATATTTTTGAGGGTGTGACATATCCCTGGGAGGTGCTGCCTAAGATCAGTGCGTTCATCGTTGCGCTGGGTAATACGCTTCCGGAGGAAATCTATGAGAAGAAGGGCGAGAATATCTGGATCGCCAGATCTGCAAAGGTGAATCCGAGCGCATGCATCAACGGGCCGGTGATCATTGATGAGGAGGCAGAGATCAGACACTGTGCTTTTATCAGAGGCAATGCTATTGTTGGCAAGGGAGCAGTCGTCGGCAACTCCACGGAATTAAAGAATGTGATCTTATTTAATAAGGTGCAGGTGCCCCATTACAATTATGTGGGCGACAGCATTCTGGGCTATAAGTCGCATATGGGCGCAGGCTCCATCACATCCAATGTGAAGAGCGACAAGACGCTTGTGGTGGTGCGGGCAGGAGAAGAGCGCTTCGAGACCGGCCTTAAGAAGTTCGGCGCCATGCTGGGAGATAACGTAGAGGTAGGATGTAATTCGGTGCTGAATCCGGGAACAGTGATCGGCAGGCAGACTAATGTGTATCCAACTTCTATGGTGAGAGGATTCATTCCGGCAGGCAGCATTTATAAGAAGCAGGGTGAGGTCGTGCAGAAAAAGGAATTTTAGTTACTTTTTTAGGAAATTCAACGGGTAAATTCGTAGAAATGACTGGATTTTTTGTCTTCAATATGCGAAAATAGAAATAACGGTTATGACAGGTTCCTGAGAATCTGTTATCAAATAATTTTACATAATCGAAAGGAGTTATCACATGATTTATTCAAAAGAAGTTGAAGAAATGTGTACAGTGGCACAGGGCGTTCATCATGGCTGTGCGCCTATCCCGGAAGAAGCAAAATGGGTTCAGGCGAAAGAAGTAAAGGATATTTCCGGTCTGACACACGGCGTGGGCTGGTGTGCTCCTCAGCAGGGCGCATGTAAGCTGACATTGAATGTGAAGGAAGGTATCATTCAGGAAGCTCTTGTTGAGACGATCGGCTGTTCCGGTATGACACATTCCGCTGCTATGGCATCCGAGATTCTTCCTGGTCTGACAGTTATGGAAGCACTTAATACAGACCTTGTGTGTGATGCGATCAACACAGCGATGAGAGAGTTGTTCCTGCAGATTGTTTATGGCCGTACGCAGTCAGCATTCTCAGAGGATGGTCTTCCGGTAGGCGCTGGTCTGGAAGATCTCGGTAAGGGATTAAGAAGCCAGGTTGGTACGATGTATGGTACTCTTAAGAAAGGTCCTCGATATCTTGAGATGGCTGAAGGTTATGTAACAGGAATTGCACTGGATGCAAACGATGAGATCATCGGTTACAAGTTTGTAAGCCTTGGCAAGATGACAGATTTCATCAAGAAGGGTGACGATCCGAATACGGCTTATGAGAAGGCGTGTGGACAGTATGGACGTGTTGATGATGCTGTTAAGATCATCGATCCCAGATGTGAATAAAAGCAAATTCCTTCGGAACTAACTTTAGTTAATTCTTTCAGGATTAACTTTAGTTGATTTCTTTGGAACTAGCTTTGTGAGATTTGCTCCGCAGACTCAGAATTCTGTATTGGTTTGTGAGAATTTGATGAGAAGTTGTTAACATAAACAGGAGGATTAAGATAAGATGGCTTTATTTGAATCATATGAAAGAAGAATTGACAAGATCAATTCCGTATTAAATAGTTATGGCATTTCTTCTATCGAAGAAGCTGAGAAAATTACAAAAGACGCTGGCCTGGATGTTTATGAGCAGGTTAAGAAGATTCAGCCGATTTGCTTTGAGAACGCTTGCTGGGCTTATACCGTAGGTGCGGCGATCGCGATCAAGAAGGGCTGCAAGAAAGCGGCTGACGCTGCTGCAGCGATCGGTGAAGGACTGCAGGCATTCTGTATTCCCGGTTCCGTTGCCGATACCCGTAAGGTAGGTCTTGGACACGGTAATCTGGGCAAGATGCTGTTGGAAGAGGAGACGGACTGCTTTGCATTCCTGGCTGGCCATGAATCTTTTGCAGCAGCAGAAGGTGCGATCGGTATCGCAGAGAAGGCTAACAAGGTTCGCCAGAAACCTCTTCGCGTTATCCTGAACGGTCTTGGCAAAGATGCGGCTAAGATCATTTCCAGAATCAATGGATTTACCTTTGTTGAGACAGAGTATGACCCTTATACGAATGAGGTAAAAGAAGTTGACAGAATCGCTTACTCCGAGGGTCTTCGGTCCAAGGTTAACTGCTATGGCGCAAACTCCGTTCCGGAAGGTGTTGCGATCATGTGGAAAGAGAACGTAGACGTTTCTATTACCGGTAACTCCACGAATCCGACAAGATTCCAGCATCCGGTAGCAGGCACATACAAGAAGGAGAGAACAGAGGCCGGCAAGAAGTATTTCTCTGTTGCATCCGGCGGTGGTACAGGCCGTACGCTTCATCCGGATAATATGGCAGCAGGTCCTGCTTCTTATGGTTTCACGGATACATTGGGCCGTATGCACTCCGATGCACAGTTCGCTGGTTCCTCTTCCGTTCCGGCTCACGTAGAGATGATGGGTCTGATCGGTATGGGTAATAACCCGATGGTCGGCGCTACCGTGG
>CAJUQJ010000052.1 GCA_910588215.1 uncultured Lachnospiraceae bacterium | reverse complement strand
TAGGATACCACAGGCAGTACTCCTTTTATAGACGCCGATTATTTACCGCTTACATATAATGTTCATTGCAAGTTGAAACAACAAGCCTCTTACTCCCCGCCTTATCTTTTAAAAGATAAGAAATTGCAACTAAAAAAATTGAAGTCCCTAATATCAATGCCCCATGGGCAATACTATATGTAAATAATGCAATTGAAGAAATCGTAAACGTTGTTATAAGTGCTGCAAAATCAAATCCCGCTCGCAAATAATCAGATTCAATTACAGAAATATCATTACTTAAAACTGAAATAAAATCCGTATCATGATTGCGCTTTTGATTATCAAAAAAGGACCTAAAAAGTTTGCTTTTAATGTTACTGTTTACATAAAAAATAGTTTTCGCAATAACAATATTTCTACTTAAATCAATAGTTACCATAAGCAACAACAATCTTACAATATTTGCTACTGTTTCTACAAAAGAATATCTTAAATCATTTGTTGCATAATCTACAGTAATCTTTACAATATATGCAAAAACAATACTAAGCATACCTGAACAGATAGAAAGCAATACACTCAAAACAACCAAAAATTTAACTCTAGTATTACAACCAGCATAGCTTATCTTCCTGCAAATAATCTCCATAAAAATACTCTGCTCTTACCCGGCATCCCCCACACACATATTTCTTGTCGCATGCACCACATTTTCCCTTGTAGTTCCTATCTAACAAATTATGAATAATTTCACTTGATGTATATGTTGCTTCAAGATCTTTGTCCTCATAAATATTCGCAATTCTCTGATGAAACATTGAACAAGGGGTAATATCACCATTCAATAATACATTAAAAGATACAACACCTGCTGTACATCCGTTTAGTTCATAAAAGTCATTCACTTCAACCAAATCATCTTCTAAATAGTGTAGTCCATGTAAACACTCATTTGTGATTATCTCAAGTTTCCCAATATATTTTTCCTTAAGCTTAAAGAATTCATCAATAAAAGATTTCATTTCTCGTGCATTCATAAATACTTCATCTGTAAGATTAACTGCACTTCCAACAGGCAACATTGGCCCAATTGCAAGGGTCTTGATTCCTAAATTAATGACCATTTGTGCAATGTCATCCATTTCACCTATATTTCGCTTAGAAATTGTTGCTCTCACTCTTGTGCTAATACCATTTCTCTTCATCGCCTTTATTGCCGCCACTGTCTTGGCAAACGCACCTGGACACTGCCTAAATTGATCATGTTTCTCAGGATTCGCACTATCCAAGCTAACTGACACATTCGTCATGTTATATCGTTTCATCATATCAATATATTTATCATCTATTAAAGATCCATTTGTCGTAATCTCTTTATGAACACCACATTTTTCACAATATTCAAGAATTTTTTCCAAATCAGGATGCAATAGAGGTTCTCCCCCTGAGATAACAATTTCAAGGAAATTATTCTCAGCATTATCTACTGCAAGATGATGGTAGGGAATGTAACAGAGGATGTCATAAAGAAATACATTTGAAAATAACCTGAGGAACTCTGAAACAAAGAAAAGGAGTTGTCTTTTAGCGGTAGCAGGTAATATGCATTTTCGACATTTACCTTTCAAGTGAGCAGCAACAGAAGTACTTTCGATCAGCTTATAGTCCGGAATAAACTCCCAGTTCCTCGCATAATCCGGAACATCTATCAGACTGACATGCGCCCTCGTATTCTTCTCCCAGTCTGTATCAACGTCGTAGAAACTGCTGGAAAGCGAAGAGATTGACATATCGGCACAGGCTGTCTTATCAATATGGTACGCGCCCTTAACAGCACCCTTTCCGCCAAATACGGCGCACCCGCCTATTCGTCCCGACTTCCCGCATCAGCCTTCGTAGAACTTACATAGCAGGGCCAAACTACGGTCAGATAGACGAATTCGCAGATACCCGTCCACTGGAGTCAGCAGTTCTGTATAATGCAGTTCGATTCACACTGGAATACAAGCAGTACAACCAATAAACATAACTCTCTTCTTCTCTTTTTCATATTGCGCATCCTTTCTCTTCATCTTCCGCATATGCTCTTTGGTGCCTATGACACCATAGTGCACCAGACAGACATCATTTCTGCGTCAAATTTGCATCAAAACGCAATCTTAACAACCTCTTCCCTATCGACGTCAATCTAAATATGATATAATTGGATTCTAAAAGTTTAAAAATATCTTGTTTTGTTCAAAATGAAAGAAAGACAAGAATGGAGGATTTCTATGAGAAAAACAAAAATCGTATGTACCCTTGGCCCGGCAACGGACAATGAAGATGTGTTGAGACAGATGATGCTGGCGGGAATGAACGTCGCGCGGTGTAACTTTTCCCACGCAACTTACGACGAACATAAGAAAAGAATGGATATGATAAAGAAACTGCGTAAAGAAGTAGGACAGCCGGTGGCGATCCTGCTGGATACCAAAGGCCCGGAAGTCCGGGTGAAAAATTTCAAGGACGGACGTGTGACCCTGGAAGACGGCCAGCTCTTCACCCTGACCGACGACGAGGTTGAGGGCACCAAAGATAAGGTAAGCGTGACCTACAACCGGCTCTATGAAGATCTGGAAGTCGGCATGCGCGTACTGATCGACGACGGTCTGATCGAGATGCAGGTGGAACAGGTAGACCGCACCAATATTGTCTGCCGTGTGATCAACGGCGGAACCGTCTCCAACCATAAAGGCGTCAACGTACCCGACGTGGATCTCTCCATGCCCTACATCAGCGATAAGGACAGAGAGGACATCCTCTTCGGTATCAGCCAGGATGTGGACTTCATCGCCGCCTCCTTTGTCCAGAAGAAAGAAGATATCCTGCAGCTGCGCAGGCTGCTGGAGAAAAACGGCGGCTCCGATATCAAGATCATCGCCAAGATTGAGAATGCGCAGGGTGTCACCAATATCGACGACATCATCGAAGTGTCCGACGGCATTATGGTGGCCCGCGGCGATATGGGTGTGGAGATTCCTTACGAGGAAGTGCCCGTGATTCAGAAGAAAATCATCAAAAAAGTTTACCGCACAGGCAAACAGGTGATCACTGCCACCCAGATGCTGGAATCCATGATCAAGAATCCCCGGCCCACCAGAGCAGAGACCACCGACGTTGCCAACGCCGTATACGACGGCACCAGCGCCATCATGCTTTCAGGCGAAACAGCGGCCGGCTCCTATCCGGTGGAAGCCGTGAAGACCATGGTGCGAATCGCCAAACGCACAGAACAGGACGTGGACTACCGCAAGCGGTTCTACCAGAGCGCCCGGGAGACAGATACCGACATCACCAACGCGATCTGCCACGCCTCCTGCACCACCGCACTGGATCTGAATGCCAAGGCCATCGTGACCGTCACCAAATCCGGTACTTCGGCCAGAATGCTCGCCAAATACCGCCCCGAAAGCGACATCATCAGCTGCGCCACCACAGAGAAGGTATGCCGACAGTTGTCCTTGACCTGGGGTGTCACCCCCATCGTCATCAAGGAAGAAAAGGAAGTCTTCAATCTTTTTGACAAAGCCATCCAGGCGGCCGTGAAGATGAAACTTCTGCAGACCGGCGATCTGACCGTGATCACCTCCGGCGTGCCCATCGGTGTGTCCGGCACCACCAATATGATGAAAGTGCAGATCGTATAACTATCAAAGAACAAAAATGCGCTTCGCACATCCTCGCGTTTTAATTTCCATGGCAAGCGCAGCTTTTGTTCCGCGCGCGTAGCTGCGCATCCGGTTTTGTATCATAGGACGCACTTTCCTATGATGATACAAAAAATCTCGCAGACCGGCTGCTGCCGGCTACGAGATTTTTATTTTCTAGTACTCCGTACTTGAAGTTCCTGTGCAAATTTTCGAGGATATTTTTTCGAGTGTACAAGTTCAGAAACGGAGGCGTAGCGGGCTACGTTGAGTATTCTGGGCTTGTGCAATCGGGAAAATAGACCGAAATATTTGCACAAGGGTTTTCAGTACGGAGTACTAGATGTACACAAGACCAGGATTACGATCGGATTTCTCACCAGCCCCCAGCAGTGTCGTTAATATGACGCCTTCTCCCACCACTTCATATTCTGGGAAAGGATCTTAAAACTCACCTGTTTTGTTCCACCATAAATTCCTTTACCCTTGATCGTAATCTTGGCGGTTCCTTTGTTTATATTATTGGTGTAATCGATGATACTATAGTCCGCAGCGGTAAGCGTCCTTTTCCCCAGCGTAACGGTGAGGTCACTCTTCGACGGTGTGATCCTGCCGCCTGTATAATAGAACTTTCCTCCCACCTTCACCTTCGCCCTGGACAGAAGATTCCCCTTAGATATGATATGGAAAGTCTCTGTAATACTCCCCCGGTAATTGCCCTTACCGGTCACTGTAACAGTCAGCATATCCCCGGCCTTTGGCCTGTCTGACTTCCCCAGGATTCTTCCGACTGCATTTCGATAGACATAAGTCTTGTCATAGTCAACTCCGGCCTTCAGCTTTCTGCCGTCTATATCCGTCAGAATGGGGGTACTCATATACTTGCCTGCCCGGCTGTTCTCCTCCAGATCCTGCACAGTGATCTTTACCTTCGCGATATCCTTAGGTACGATCACAAAGGCAAGCTGTCTGCTTCCGCCAAAGTTCTTCCTTCCTTTAATGATAACATACGGCTGCAATCCCTTCTGTACGGCAATTTCAGTATGGTTTTTGCCGCTCAGGACATAATCCGTGCCTTCCACAAGTTCTGTACCGTTAAAAGTCACCTTTACTTTCGGCACAACTCCGCCTTTCTGCCATGTCTGCTCTTCACCATCCGCCAGAACAGCCGAGATGCCCGAGCTTCCTTCTTCCAGCCGATACGGAACGATCTTAAAAGTTTTCGTCATCGTCCCCGAATAGGCGCCTTTTCCGGTTATCTTCATTCGAGCGGTTCCAACATTGCGGTTATTGCTGTAGGCAAGCTCATAATCTTTGCCTTCCACCAACGTAACTTCTCCGGACGCATCTGTAATGGTCAATTTGTTCTCCGCCCCTGCATAGGCAGACGAATCATATTCCAACTCTGCTCCCGAATAAGTCAGGTTTTGTAGCTTGCTGACTTTTACTGTCTTGATCGGACTCCCTTTGATCTTAAAGCTGACACGCCGCACGCCCTTGTATCTTCCCCTGCCTGTGATCACTACCTGATAAGTGCCGGCCTCCTTACAAGAACCGTATTCCAGCATATAATCTTCACTATAGCGCAGGGTCTCTGCCCCCATTGTCAACCGGAGCATATCCTGTGTCAACTCTACTGCAGCCCCCGTGTAAGGCTGATCCGGTATCTTAGATACTTTGACTTTGCTAAGCGGAATTTCCCCTTTTGCAGGATCCGTGATCGTAAGTTTGATCGTTCTGCTTCCGGTGTAATTACCACATCCTCTGACCAGCACATCGTAAGTATCCGGCTCCCTATAGGCGTTCTCGCCCCCTGTCGCCAGATCAGGATATTCTACCGTAAAATTCTTTGTTTTTGATAATTTTTTGCCGTTCCAGACCACAGTCGGAACAGGTTTTAACAGATTCCCGTTTTTATAGGCGACCGCCATGGGATCGATCTGAACGTCTTCGTCTTCCAATGATTTCGGATTGATCGCAAAGGTGCAGGTCAAAGTTCCCGCAAAATTGCCCTTCCCCTTGATGGTAACGGCAGGTGCTTTCTTACGTTCTGCCTCTGTATTCAGTTGATTGACATTGGTATTATATTTATAACTGACCGTATAATCTTTCCCTATATTGAGTGGCTTATCCCCGTACCATACCTCAACAACCGGTTTGATCGCTTTTCCGGTATAGGACTGGTCCGGAATATCGTTTATTGTACTGCTGCCCTCAGCCTGCATCCACAGGCCTCTCTCATCCCGCCAGCCCGCATATAAAGTAATATTTCCCTTTCGTCCCCGTATGATCTCCGCGATCGGATTACCCTGGCACTCCCCATCTTCATACCAGCCTGTAAACAGATAGCCGTCCTTTCCCCCGGCCGGAGCCAGCTTAAGATCCGTGCTCTCTATCGTATATGTCTGCGGATTGCCTGCCGCATTCACACCGCCATTTAATTCATAGCGGATCTCGTACCGGATCAATTCATATTTTGCCCGGATCACGGTATCGCAAAGTATATTCTCATGGTCCCCTTCCCAGCCAGTAAACCGATATCCTTCCGGGAAACTGAAGTCCGATTCTTCGGGATTCTCAATGTTATATCTGGGCGGCGTAGCCTTCCGTCCGGCTTTCACCTGCTCTGTCTTGATCACCTGATTCCGAAACCCCGTAAAAGTAACCTGATAGACCGGAACATCCACCGTGACCCGACATGCAGCCGTAACCTTTTCCCCTTTGTGATCCTCTACCTCGGCAGTGATCGTAGTCTCCCCCTCCTGCAAAGCCTTGACTCTGCCACCTTCGTCGACTGTGGCAACCGCAGGGTCTGCGGAAGTCCAGATCACATCCCCAGTCTCCTTTGTCGTTGGCAGTTCCTTAATGCCGATAACCTGTTCCTCACCCTCCATCAAAGTCATCTCGGCTGTATCAAGGAGCAGCTGATTGGTACACACGATAAATGTTTCTTCGGCAACCTCACTGACCAGCGTCTTATCGTGATCGGAGACAGCGATCGCCTTTATGGTAGTATCCACATTGATCGTAATAGGAGTCGTATATTGGCGGGTGTTCTTTCCGCCTGCCAGATCCGGTGCTTCTTTGTTCGTCGTGTAATAGATCGTCGTATCCGGATCGGCGCTTATCGTCACCTGCCCTCCCTTGTCGATCGTCTTCGTCGGAGAAAACATCGGTTTACGCGGTCTGTCCATTACATATACGCGGCACAATGCGCTTTTCCCTTCCACAGCCGCTTTAACGGTGCAGCTGCCTTCGGCAACGGCAGTGATCTGTCCATTCTCTACCGTCGCCACGGTTTCATCGTCGCTACTCCAGATAACTTCCGGCTTACCCGCATAACTTGGATAAAATTTCGCGCTTAACTCCGTGACTTCCCCGATGCTCATCACTACTTCTTCACAGTCCAGAACGATCTTTGTCACCGGCACCTGTACATTCTGCTTCAAAGTTGCCGGAAGAATGTCTCCCGTCGTATCATTGGGTGAAGTTTTTAACAGATACTCTATTTTTCCCTGACGAAAAGCAACCCCGTACACGGATTTATTCCCGGAAGACAACAGATCTGTCTCCGTCTGGACCACTCCACCACCGGTCGAAATACTGCATATATGGGTAGGTGTATTGAAAAACAACCTGTCACCCATCTCAAACAGGCCGGAATAAGCCGCCGTCCAATATTTTCCGTCTTCCGTAGTCCAAAGCCCTATCGTATTCAAAAGCACCGATTCTGTTCCTGAAGACAGTTCTCTCTCTTTAATGATCCCGTAACCATTATAGCTTCCACTGGACTCTATGTAATAGCATTTGCCATCCTCCAGTACAAAAGGCGATCTGCAGTGAATCCAGAATTCGTTGTCAAATCTGGTACTGTCCGCAGTCAGATCTACCACCAGACTTCCCTTGGTGACCTCCCAGTCATGATGTGCATTTCTGTCATCAGATTTGGTCTGAAATACTTCGTCACTGAGAAACATATAGTTGTGACCGACCAATCCAAAGCGATCCCAAACCGGATCATCCCACGTCGTATCCACCTGATAATACTGTCCGTCCAGTTTGATAAGATTCCATGCATGATTCATCGCATCACTGGTCACCATACAGCACTCAATGCCGACTCTGTTCAGCAACAGCTTATAGGCAAGCGCATATCCCTGGCACACCGCCTTACCGTTGACAAAGACCCCATAAGCACTGTAAACTTCCCGTGGCAGTTTATCCGCAAGATAATTTTCATAATCGTACTCACAGTTCACCACGATATAATCATGCAGGGCGATGGCCTTTTCCAGATCCGACATATCATCGTCTACCATGGACAATGCGTCCTCTACACTCACCCAAAAAGCATTGTCGTCAAATCCGCTCAGATAATTCGGTGTAACAATAGCCACTATCTGACTTGTCATATAATAGTTATAGCTATATCCTGAAATATAGTATAACTCAGGATGTTCATTGATCACCCCTGAGATAAAACTTTTCGCCTCCCCTCTCGTGATCGCGTACTTCTCCATATCTATCTTTTCATTCCTGGCCAGCATCTGCCGATACAGATATTCCTCCGCCTCTGCACGTTTGCTCTCCGACAGTAACGGTTCTCTGTACCCTGCGACCGGTCCACTCGGCTCTCCCGCTCCAAGGACTGTGAAGGAACCTTCCTGATATATGCCTTCCTGACTGCTAACGGTTTCCGTCTCCAGTTCCGCCGCTGACGACTGCTTTAAAGCCGTCTGCGCTTCATCAGACTCCTGCTCCGGATCCAATGCAGCATCAGAATCTGTCGTTTCTTCCGTATCTGTCGGGTTTTCCGTGTCCGACGGATTTTCCGTATCCGATGGGTTCTCGGTGTCCGACGGTTCCTCCGTGTCTGTCGGGTTCTCCGTATCCGACGGTTCCTCCGTGTCTGTCGGGTTCTCCATGTCCGACGGTTCTTCCGTGTCTGTCGGGTTCTCTGTATCCGACGGGTTCTCCATGTCCGACGGTTCTTCCGTATCCGATGGGTTCCCAGTATCGGCCGGGTTCTCTGCATCTGCTGGGCTCCCGGTATTGGACGGATTCTCTGCATCCGCTGGGCTCCCCATATCCGACGGTTCTTCTGTCACCAGCGGATTCTCGATAGCAGGCGGGTGCTCCGCCGCCAATACCGGCACTGCAAAAGATTGCAGGATCATTCCTATTGTTATTAGCGCGATCAAAAATTTATTCTTCCATAATTTATTCTTCAATGCCGCATATCCTCTTCATTCAATGATCAAATCCTTACTTTCTTTGTATATATGCTGTTATTTCTCTGTTCCCGTCAGGAATCAAACTGCATTTCTATAAAGGCAAATACTGTGTTTTACTATACGACTGTGCTTTTACTGTCAGCACGATTCAACTGCATTTTGTATAAAATATACCGTACGTTCTCCAGTACCGTGATTCCGTTGTCCTCGAATCCCAATTTCCGGCATAATGCGGCAGATTTCTCATTATGTTCCATGACAAGTGCCTGTATCTGTTTAAACCCGATATCCTTCCACGCATAATTCAGGATCGCACTACATACCTCATAGGCATATCCCTGCTTCTGCCACGGCACACCGATCACAAATCCCAGTTCCGGCACATCAAACTCCTCCCGCCAGCTGATGCCGGCCCGCCCGATCACCTTCCCATCCTGTCTGTTCAGAATACTCCATATACCATAACCGTAGAAACCGTACATCCTTCTGCGGTAATCCTTTATGTAGGCTATCTCCTCGTCCCGGTCCTTATACAGGTCTTCCATATACTCGGTGATCGCCGGCTCTTTATAGATCTCATACAGGCTGTCCACATCCTCTACGATCGTTTCCCTCACAATGCAGCGCTCCGTCTTGAAGATTTCCCACGGAATCCCGGCCAGGCGACGGTATGCCATATCGACTACCTCATGATCCACTTCTTCCAAACTCTCTATTATATACTCTGCACCGTCAAAAGTATCTTCTTGATTCCATTGATGCTTGTAAGGCAGGACATACTTCCCGTGCTGCCGCCAGATTCTGTACTGTACCGAAGAATCCGTGATATACAAGGTGTCCGGCTCCTCCTGCTCCATGGCACAGATGCTCCCGTATTTCCTTAACAGGCATTCCTCACTGCACGCCGCCCCGCATTGCTCCATATGCACTTTATCTTCCAGACAGATGGCATATGCCACCTCTATCCCATGTTGTTTTAAGTCATGGATCAAACTGCACAACGATAACTGTAATCGATTCCCCGTCCTGTCCCTCAATGCAAAAACCACTTTCCTCAGCATAACCCACCCCACTCATCTTACGCGAGAGTTCAGCGTCCCCCGTCACATCCGTTTAACCATTCATGATCACATCGCAATGGCTCATCTACGTCATATTCTTTACAGTCAACTTCCATTTTGCGGCGCACCATAGGTCAAGTGGGTCGCATAAGAATCATGCTCTTTGCATAATGTTATAACTCACACTAGTACTCTGACTCGCCAGATGCCTGAAACCGTAAAGTTATCGGCCGGATGCGGAAGCAGACGCAGGAGTGCATAAGCACGGATTTTGCGAATGCGGAAGTCAGGTTGGATGCTCTTTTGAGCGTCCAACCGCACAGGTGGAAGTTTTTTGATTTGTATTTTCTTATATATAATAATATAATAGATAGGAAAAATATACAAACGAAATCAAATATTTTAAGAAAGGACTTAGAAATATGGCACAAAATCCGATTGTAACTTTCACGATGGAAAACGGCGACGTTATCAAGGCCGAACTTTATCCGGAGATCGCTCCTGCTTCCGTCAACAACTTTATCAGCCTGATCCAGAAGAATTTCTATGACGGCCTGATCTTCCACAGAGTCATCAAAGGCTTTATGATTCAAGGCGGTGATCCGGAAGGCACCGGCATGGGTGGCCCTGGCTATTCTATCCGCGGAGAATTCGCGCAGAACGGATTTCCCAACGACTTAAAGCATACACCCGGTGTTCTCTCCATGGCCAGAAGTATGCATCCTGACTCTGCAGGCAGCCAGTTCTTCCTCATGCACAAGACAAGCCCGCACTTAGATGGCGCTTACGCGGCATTTGGCAAAGTGACAGAAGGTATGGATGTGGTTGACAAGATCGCTGAGACAGCCACCGATTACGCAGACAGACCGTTGGAGGATCAGGTGATGAAGACAGTCACCGTCGATACTTTCGGCGTAGAATATCCCGAGCCGGAAAAACTCCAATAAATACACGCAGCAGCCAAGACTGTCCACACGGTCTGGCTGCTGTTATGCTATAGCCTTTTTGCTCTGTCCTCTCCACACTCTCATCTCCTCCTTGCCTCCATTTCGAAGCGCTCTGCGCGAAGTTTTCCGAAGGAATACTTTCGGACGCATGAGCAGAATTTAGAAATTTTCCGAAGGAATACCCCTATCTTGCTCTGCATGCAGACGATTTGAGCGTCAATGTCGGTCCTCATTGACAAATTGCCAACATTAGTTGGTTGCCGCTTATGGCAAAAACAGATATGCTCTTATCATACAGTGATCCGACATCCGATATGTTTGCCGCGAAACACAAATATAACAGGTGCAATTAAATGCGAAAGGATTTATAAGGAGGATTCTATCATGAAATTTAACGAAAAACTTTTGACGATGAGAAAAAAACAGGGGTTATCTCAAGAAGAACTTGGGATGGAGCTGCAAGTCTCACGTCAGACCATTTCCAAGTGGGAAGCCGGCCAGTCATATCCGGATTTTCAGAGGCTGGTCATGCTGAGTGATTATTTCGGTATGTCTCTGGATGAGTTGGTAAAAGACATTGATGTGCAGGATGTAAGAGACAGAAATCTAACAGACGAGAAAGTCGCTTCTATTTTTTCTGATATACAAGCCTTAAAAGATACGGCATCGAAATGGTGGAAGATCGCCTGTTATGCAGCCTTGATCCTACTGGCGGTCATGGCGGCGGGATTTATCGTAAAGCAGATCTTTCCTGATATCGAATGGCTCCTGCGGACATATTGACTGCGGATAAAGCAAGCGTAAGACCAGATGCTGACCGCTTGCCGATCCGCTCCGTGCCGGCAGAACGAGTCATCCCCCTGCCGGCACATATCGGTCATAGATCTCCACATGGTCATAGATACACCGCCAACTGCTGGTCGAACCTGCAGTCACACAAATATAAGGGGTTCCGCCCGCAGAAGTGCCATAACTTACCGCACAGTTCCTGGACTGCACTACATAGCCGGTCTTGCCGCACAACATTTCGCCGCCCGTATCCTTATCCTCGATCTTACGAAGGAACCAGTTGGAAATAGTAATGCCATCCGGGTGATCGACAGTGGGTACGGTAGTATAAGTACGCGCAGACAGGACTTCTCTGCACAGCTCATTTTGCATTGCCGCCTTCATGATCACTGCCATATCATATACGGTACAGTAATGCTCCTCATCATAAAGCCCGATGCAGTTGGTAAAATGCGCACTTTCCCCTATCCCAAGTTCCTCCAGTCTCGCATTCATCATCTCCACGAATGCCTCCTGAGACCCGGCTATATAAGTCGCAAGTCCCAGCGCAGCATCCCCGCCGGACGGCAAGATCGTGCCATAGAACAGATCCCGTACCGTCACCTTTTCCCCATCCATAAATCCTACGGAGCTGCAGTCATTTACATAAGCATAATCCGTGATCTCCAGCGTCATGGTAAAAGTATCATCCAGATCATCTTCTGTGATCTGTTCCGCCGCCACCAACACGGTCAGCACCTTCGTCATCGACGCCGGGCAGATTCTCTCATCCGCTCCCTTCGAGGCAATGATCGTATCCGTGCTCTCATCGACCAGGATCGCATTCGTGCTTATTACTTCTTCACTGTAAATACCAACGGTATCCGCTGTGGATGCAAAACGATAAACAGGCTTCTGGGCATCTGATTCGCCGCCCGCGTTGTCCGCTTCATCTGTTGATACGCCATGTACTCCATCTGCTAACAGCGCCCCGTCACCGTCTGTCAGCTCTACATCCTTCACCGTCCGCAACTGCTGCTGCCAGTCATCTTCCTTCTGTCTGCCGCTGCCAAATCTGACCGCTACAATAGTACCCATTATGATAACAACTGCAAAAACACCCAGATACAGCGTCCGTTTCACCATGCGCTGCCGTATCAAACGCCGCTGCCGTTCCTGCCGCATGCGCTGTCTCCGCTCGTATCGGGCAAGATATTCGCTCTCGTCTTCTTCCTCTATCTCTTCAAAATAAGAGTCCATAAATGATCTATCTCCAAAAATTGCTGATACAGTCCAGACTGTTCTTCCTGAATCTATGTGATCGTTATACACTTCCTGCGACAAAAAGAGAGCTGGCATGGCTACAACATATGCTTGCTCTCTTTTGTGGTTAATTATATGCAACTTTTAAATGGAAGTCAATCAGAAATGTCATACTGCTCCATATGCATAACTCACAAAATCGCATACAGAGCGATTTTATTCGCGGAATAGTGCAAGGCTGAACTGTTACTATCCAACCTCTCTATCCCTTTACAGAACCTATCATAACACCTTTTATAAAGTACTTCTGAATAAAAGGATACACCAAAAGGATTGGAACTGTTGCCACCATAACTGTTGCTGCTTTTACAGTTTCACTGGATATAGCTTCTTCCGCTCTTACAGAAATACCGCTTGATGACATTGCAGACTGCGCATTTGAAAGTATTTCCCGCAATACTGCCTGCAAAGACCAATGATCCTTGGAAATAATATACATGATCGTTGAAAAATAATCGTTCCAGAATCCCACCGCAGAAAATAATGCAATTGTCGCAAGTACCGCCTTGGATAATGGCAAAATGATCAGAAAGAAGATTTTCAAGTCATTCGCTCCATCAATCCTTGCCGATTCCTCTAAGCTGTCCGGAATACCGGAAAAGGCATTTTTCATGATAAAGATATTCCAAGCTGAAAGAAGCCCTGGCAGTATCAGTGCACCATAGGTATCAATTAGCTTCAATTCTTTTACCAATAAGTAGTTTGGAATCATGCCACCGCCAAAAAGCATGGTAAAAAAGATCAAACTAACGAATATATTCCTTCCGGGCATATCTTTTTTGCTTAGTGGATAGGCCAACATTGCAGAAAATAAAACTCCCATGATCGTGCCAATAATTGTAACTATGAGCGATACCTTAAAACCGCTCCATACTGATTGATTACGCAAAACCGACCAATATGATTTCAAATTAAACCCTCTTGGCAATAGAAACATACCTCCTGTTGCCGCTTCAACTGGATCTGAGAAAGAATACATGAATTCATGCCAAAAGGGGTATAACATAATGATTGCCACTAAAACCAAAACGAGTATGATCAAATAATCATAAAAATTATGTTTTCTTTTCATGCGTACTCTCCTTACCACAATCCGTCTTCTTCCATCATATGAGCAATCTTATTTGTTATTATGATCAGTCCCATGGATATTACCGATTTAAAAAGGCCTGCCGCGGTCGATAATGAGTAATTACTGCTCATTATACCATTTCGATATACATACGTATCAATAATATCTGCAACATCGTATACTAATGGATTGTAAAGTAATAGAATCTGTTCAAATCCCGCATTTAGAATTCCGCCCATATTTAATATGAGCATTACAACAATTGTAGATTTCAATGCCGGCAACGTAATATACCACATCTGTTTTAACCGATTGGCACCATCTACCATAGCCGCTTCATATACGGTTGAATCAATTGCAGAAATAGCAGCAATATATACAATGCTTCCCCAACCGACCCCTTTATAGATATCAGTAATTACAAGAATCCCTCTAAAATACTGCTTGCTTACCAGAAAGTCAATTCCTCTTCCGTTGTTGAACACTTTCACGATCTCATTGATCAATCCACTATCCGGATGCAGAAACATTGAGATCAAACCGGCTAAAATTACCCATGAAATAAAATGCGGGAGATAAACTATGGTTTGAGTCACCTTTTTAAATCTTGCATTTTTCACTTCATTCAGCAATAACGCAAGTATGATAGGCGCCGGAAATCCAAATATTAATTTGTAGAGAGAAATAACAACTGTATTTTTAAATACTGTCGGGAAAGAAAATCCCTGAAACAGCTTAGAAAACTGCGCTAATCCGACCCATTCACTCCCCCAGATCCCCTTATTGATTCTGAAATCTTGAAATGCAATGACCACACCATACATAGGGACATAACGAAAAATAATAAAGTACAGCATGCCCGGAAAGGCCAACAAGTATAAATACCGGTATTTCCATAACCGTGTACCAATGTGCTTTTGTTTGGCTTCTGCAATAATCGCTTTCGATGTTCCTTTATGATACATTACTTCTCCTTTCACAGATATCATGGAAAATGTAGGCTTCAGCCAACATTCTCCATGATCCGCCATCTAATTCAGGCTATTTTTGAAACCATTCCTGATATAACTGGCAAAATTCCTGATAGCCTTCATCCTGTTTCTGATACATCAGACCAGCTTCTTCTTCTACCTCATGACCACCATGTGAGTAGAACAGCTCTACATACTCATCAAAATCATCAATCGGCCGTTCTCCCATGATGATCCCATAGAAGTATTGATCTCTCAATGCATTTAATTCTCCACTATACTCTTGCCATAATTCACCATTACTATTTAGAATAACACGATAATCCTGAAGAGGAAGAGAAGTCTCTGCTGCTCGTTCAAAAAGCTCATTTACCTCTTGACTATTCTGAATATTGAACATATCCTTTCTGTTAACAAACCCTGTAAAGGTGCTCAGCCCCATTTCATTCCGCGTCGTCTCATCTACAATGAAATTAACTGCGCCTTCGTCTGTCAGTTCAAAAGTCTCTCCTTCCACACCCCACTTGTTCAAAATAAACATCTCACCGGATGCAATTCCGTCCATAATCTCCATTACCCGCTGCGGATCCTTACATTTATCAGTGATGGCGTAGCTGCACCAACCATATCCATTTTCTCTTTCATCCGCCGAAAAACCTGTCGGTCCCTGAATAGGCTCGATCACTTCATATTTTCCATTAGGATTGTTCTGGTAAAAACTTTGCAAATATTGCTGGGATGGATTTAAAGAAGACAAAAATCGATAAAATGAGCCAACCTTACCTTCCGCAAAAAGAGTTTCTCCTTCTGAAGCGGAGAATATAGAAGGCTCAAACACTCCCTGACGGTACAGATCAGCCATCAAAGCCAAGGCTTCTTTTACCTGCGGCTGCGTGGAACCATGCACGACAGAACCATCGTCACCTACTACAAAATGCTGAATGTCTGCTTTATAGGCATAAAGGAAAGGCGCAAAATATTTCCAATCTCCGCTGTCTCCGCCAAATCCATAAGTATCCGAGACTCCATTCTGATCCGGATCATCATTAACGCATGCCAGCAAATATTCCACATATTCATCCATAGTCTTCGGCTCTTGCATACCCAAATTATCCAGCCAGTCTTTCCTTATAAAAGTCCCCATACAGCTTACTTCTGCTACGTCACCGGGAATACTGTAAATGCTCCCATTTGTATAAGTAGGATACATCGCCCATTCATCATAATAATCCAGAATATTACTATCTTCAATATTCTGCAATAGCGGAACTAAGTCCACCAATAGTCCGGAATCTACCCACTCTTTATACTCGTCAGTCATGCCGCTCCACCAAATAACATCCGGCCTCTGCGCTTCATCACTCATTAAAAGATTTACTTTTGTGTTCAAATCCTCCCAGCCAGGAAGAAAAATCAGTTCTACTTCACAATTAAATATCTCTTCAATCTGTGCTTCACTCCAGGTATTTTCTGCCTTAGGTCCATTCATGATCGCAATTGAAAAAGATATCTTTTCATCATCCTGACTCAGATCGCCGTCCGACGTATTTCCCTCATTTTCCGATTCCGAATCAGCTATCTCATTCGGACTGCTCTCTTCTGTCGGCTGGTTTCCACATGCTGTCATACCGACAAGCATTCCTGCACATAAAGTCATCGCCACTAATTTATGAAACAATTTTGATCTCATATCGGGTCCTCCCTATAATCGAATTTGCAATAGTTAAATCATCTGTTATCCATACAAAGTCTAATCTTTCCTTACCACATCCTTTCTTCATTTGCATAGCTTCGCCAAACGGACAACAAAACATTCATATTATATGTGCGCATCATATAACCCATCGTCTCCCGTCAAGTTAATTGATATATCCAGCGACGCATCACTTGTACTTATAAACTCATTCTACAATAACATTTTCATTTCTTCCAATACATATATTGACATACTTTTTATAACCTTATGGCTATATCAATCAGCAGCAATCAATGTCCATTCTATACATTTCTCTGGTTTTATATGGCTTACCCTCAGTGAACAAAGGTACACACGGTCCTTTGTTCACTGAGGGTAGAATATCACCACGCATACTCGTGCTCATATTTGTCCCTTATGACCAAACGCCTTTCGTCCGAATGAAGATCCGATTCAACCTCAAAACTCCTATCCTGCATAAAGTATTCAATCGCATAGGAAACTGAATCTTTAGCAAAATCATTTACTCCAAACACCCGAAACGTAAATCCCTCTTTGTTTAAGCGATTAAACAGAATACGAATTGCCATATTACATGAGGCAGCAACGATCCGTTCCCAATGATCAGCTTCAGACACATGATTTATGCTGGAATGTAAAGTCGTCAGAAAGCACAATCTCTTTAAAGAATTCTCCTTAAATAACGGCAGATATGTATTGATCGTGCACAATAATCCCAGTCCATATAATTGGTAATTATGCAATAAACCGCTATAGTCGTTTTTACTACATTCATCCGGATCAATGCAGAATATCAATATATCAGTCTCTTCCGCTCCTGAAATTATGTTATATCCCTCTTTTTTCAGCATGGTTTCCACACGCTTCATGTACCGGTTTTTTTTACCCGCTAAAATTATATTCCTCTTCAACCTTCCCTCCATTCCGAAGCGTCACAAATCCTATGAAAGACTACTCCTTTATAACCTTTTCTTCATACATGATATTATGGCTTTAAAATGGCCAAACCATATTATTATTGTCGAGCATTTTAAGAACATCTTCATGTTTTAAAGTCTTAGTAAAATAATCAATGGCAACTTTTGAAGATTCCTCTGGCTCAATTTTTCCGACAACGCTTTTCTTTCCGGACATATATGACCTCATCCATCCCGGATTATAAAGCCTGAACGTAAACCCCTGCTCTCTTAAATCCGCAAACAACAATTTTACCACCATATTAAGTCCCGCCTTGGACATTGGATAAACAAAGCCATCCTCTCTATGACACACACTTATGCTGCCTGCCTCAGAGGAGATAAAACAAAGACGTTTTGTTGTATTTTCCTTCATCATCAACGGAAGGAATGTATTTACCATACATAAAGGTCCGAGACAATTTGTCTGAAATATTTGCATTCCTCTCTCAATATTTTCCAAGCACGTAATATCTCCAATAGACCCGGAAATCCCTGCATTATTGATCAGTATGTCTATTTTATCAGTTTTCTCTTCCACCAAATGATAGGCCGCCATAACGGATTCAGGATCAGAAACATCTAACGGAATCAGAAACAAATGCTCCTGATGCAATAATTTCAATTCAGCTAACTCATTCCAATCCTCCATGAATTGTCCGGCAAATACAATGTCTCCCCTATCAAGAAAATCTTTTGTAAGCGCTAATCCCAATCCTCGGTCTGCACCGGTAATAAAAATCATCTGATTCATACTAACTCCCTCGCTTCTTTCCCTGCCCCAAATTTATTCACCAGATGTAAGCATAATGTCGAAATTCCAACAATCATTGCACCTGTCAAGTACAAATTCTGAAAACCATAGTTTCCTATCATCCATCCCCCTACACTATTTCCTGCTATCCCGCTAAGTCCAAAATAAATAGCATATGTAATTGTTTGATATGTCGTTCTCATTTCAGCGGGCGCTATTTCATCAAGATAATACAGCACTCCTATGGTAAAAAGAGCATAAGACGGACCATCCAATGTCGCAATCGCCACAACCTGCCACGGTCGATCAATGATCGCATATAAAATCTGCCAGAGAATAAAGAAAACACCGGATGACACAATTATATTACTTGCCCGATAGCGGCTGAGCAATTTTTTAGATAGAAACATTACTATTCCTTCTGACAGAAACATTACCGCACTAGTATATCCAACAAAAGCCTTATCACCACCCAATGAAGAAATAAGTACAGGATAAAATGTATATGCCGCTCTATGAGGTATCTGCATAAAAAAAATAACAATTAAAAATATCAAGAAGTTTGTATCTTTTATAATTCTCCTAACCTGTAGTTTTCTTGCCGCTTCCTTCTTTTCCGCTTTCACGTTTACTCTTATAAGCAAAAGGAAACAACCGATACCGAATAAGACAACAGCAAATACCGGTAATATTTTTGCGGTATCATAACTGGCGATTACATATCCCGAAAGAATACTGGCAAGAGCATATCCAAAACATCCTGCAAATTTCATTTGGCCAACTGCATTGTGACAGCCGATCGCTTTGAGCTTTGATAGGCACCAGGTATCTAACAACGGACCTTCCGGCGATGAGAAAAAACCGTACAGGCAAAAGCAAGCTGCCACCATCAAGAAAGTATTACAATATACCAAAGCAAGTGAAAAGGCTGCCTGGAACATCAGGCAGATCACCAACGTATATTTTGCGGAACGCAATTTATCCGTAATGATCCCCCAAAACGGCTGCGCAATGATCAGTACAAGGGAATTGGCACCTGTAATCAATCCTATTTTTTCTGTTGCAAAACCTTTTTCTTGAAGATAGACCGTAACATAGGGATTAAATATTGCTCTGGACGTCATAAATAGTAAATAAATACATACAAAAATAAATATTACCTTCCCTTTATTCTCATTCTCCATCCTCATCTTACACCTGCACTCCATTCAATCGCGTTATATACCAATTTCAAATATTCATGTTTGCGCCAAACATCCAATATATGTCCCGGGGTTAGAACACATATGCGCCCTTTGCCAAGTTCCTTGGTATATCCCGCAATTTGTTCCCCTCCTTCCTTTGAAATAGATTTCATAAAAATATCAATATTACTTTCCGTCACTTCAATCTGATAATGTTCATCACGGATAGAAAAATCATTAACACCGTCTGTAATAGGATGTTTTATCAATTCCAGCTCAACTGTACACCTTGGAGGATGTCCAAGGAAAAAACTGCCGGCTAATTTTGCAAATCCACTTTCTTTTTTATATGTATTTCCGGCATGAATAAAGAGCATCCCGTTCCCCTCGCTTACCCAATCACCAAAATCTTCCGGCATTACTTCCGTAACATTTTCTTCAAACCATATGTTTTGATTAGCACCATTTATCTGATCACCTTTACAGCATACAATTACCTGATACTTCTCAAGCAATTCATGAGTTAACATATCTTTCGCATCATGAATATATGAAATATCCAGTTTGTCCTCAAGAGGCTTCATGCCAGCCTCGATCACTTCTCCGGGATGCCAATAGTCATCACACAATACCAACGTCTTGATCATATTCTCTCCTAAATTATCATAATTGTTTTCTTATACCACCGGTTTTTCTAATCTAAACACTTGAAGCGGAAATTCCTTATCATACATGGGAAACATTTCTTCTTTTGTACAAATCTCATCAATCAATAACCTCTCCCTATGCTCTTTTGAATAAGGCATCCATTCGCATTCTTCATGCACGACGGGATTCCCAAACTCCACAAAATTCAATATCAAGTCCTGAAAACATCTATCGACTGTAGCTGTCAGTATGGGATCATAAGCAACTTTTTCTGCATTAGTTCTGGAAAATAGAGCCTCATTGTCGGAAGAATGATTCGCAAGTGATCCGCCTTTATAATCCCAACGATACAACCAGCACTTCCGCCCCATTCGCATCAAAACCTCTGCGATGCGCTCATAGGCCTGTACATAAGTATATTCCGTTACTGTTTCGCCCCATGCCGCCTGATAGCCTTTGACATGCAATCGCTCCCGATAAACATTTAGGACGTGCTCATAATTATCCCCAAATTTCCAATAAAGTTTCTTCTTTACATTGTCTAATCCAATATCCGGATTATCCTGTCTGGAATCCATAAATAATTCTTCTTTTGTATGCCCTATAATAAGCGGAACATCCGCCAGATCGCCTGCATTAACTGCTGCCTCCACATCAATTGGCAGATGCAGGCCGTCCGCTGTCGCTCCGTAGGACTCAGCCTTGAAAAATACTTGATTCATCCTCTCTTGCGCGTCTAGAATGCTTTTAACTGGAATCTCCTCAAGAACTTTAGGATCACCTATAGGAATATCCAGCATTTTCAGGAATAACATCGCCATATTGTGCATTGTCCGTGTATCTTTTACGGCCTGAAGGGCACCGCTCATTGCAACAGCGCCATGGAACAATCCTTTGCACTCCTTCGCGAGCATCAGGTTCAACACTGACTTCCCACCCGCAGACTGTCCAACAATAACAACATGCCCCGGATCGCCTCCAAAATATTCAATATTACCTTTGACCCACTTTAAGGCAAGAATCTGGTCCAATAACGTTAGATTTCCCGAATCTTTATATTCATCACCAAATATTTCTCTTAAATAAAGCGCCCCAAGAGCTCCTACACGATAATTAGGAGATACTACAACAACATTTCTCTCTTTCATCAGGCGGTACCCTTCACTTCCTATCTCTGAATTTGATCCTTCCATAAAGCCACCGCCAAATATATTAAAGATTACAGGTCTTTTTTCTCCATCGATATTCGGAGTCCAAACGTTTATATTTAGACAATCCTCAGCATAAATTGCGCTGTCGCGGTCCACACACCATGGCGGCGGAACCTGAATCGGTCTTGGTCCATATTCTGTACAATCCAGGACTCCTTCCCAATCTTCACAGGGAACAGGCGCTTTAAATCTATATTCACCTATCGGCGGCTTTGCAAACGGAATCCCTTTAAATGCTGTTGTTCCAGATTCTTTGCACCCCTTGATAAGACCATTTTTTATCCTCGTCGTTACAGTAGTTTTCACTTTTACCTCCCTATACATCCTAGTGTCAGTACACTAGGATCGCCACGGTTCACGGCCAATGTCAGCAAATCGTTTTTACAAGTATATCATTGACATCTATATATTGTCTAATATATAATTGTGCATATCTTTAATAACCATTTATCTATATGTGTTCACGCATACAAATTCAGTTAACAAAAGGAGAAAATTATGGATCTTTTACAATTACGGTACTTTTGCGAAATTGCCAAACAGGAAAGCGTCTCCAAGGCAGCGTCCATACTTCATGTCTCACAACCATCACTCAGCAAATCCCTTTCTACACTCGAAAGAGATCTGGGTATAAAATTATTTGACCGCATAGGAAAAAGCATTGTTCTTAATCACCACGGAAAACTCGTTTATGAAGAGATGAGTCAGGCCCTTAATCTTATCACCAATCTCCAACTCAAACTGCAAGATACAGATATTGCGTACGGGGATATTAAATTACTTATTCTGGCTGCTACAAAAATAATGCCCAATCTTTTACTTGATTTTTACATGAAGTACCCCAATATCAATATTCATGTAAAACAGGCTGCCACATTCAATTTACAACAGGCTTGCGACTACGACTTCGTTATATCCGCCACTCCCGGTAAATACAACCATCTTGATAATGTTCTGCTTCTCGATGAGGATATCGTTCTGGCCGTAAATAAGGATCATCATCTGGCCAACAGGAAATCCATTTCTCTTTCCGAAACAGCAGATGAATCTTTCATAACATATTCTGTCGGTCCCAGCATACGTACGCTAACGGATAACTTATGCCTTCAGGCAGGGTTTGCTCCAAATATTCTGTTAGAGTGTGAAACTCCCAGCAATTATAGAAACTTTATACAAAGTGGTCTTGCTGTTTGCCTGCTACCATACCAAACACAGTATTCGCTTTTTTCCAGCGATCTTATTCCTATACACCTAAATGACCCAGTCTGTAAGCGCAAACTCTTTCTTTCATATCCGAAAGGTAAATATTTGAATACAGCTATGGTCATATTCCAGAAGTTCTGTCTGGAGTATTTTAAAAAATTGAACTAAAAATGCTTACTTTCCCGAAATTCGCATATAGCATCCGAAAAGTATTCCAAAATACCCTGTGATACAAAAAATTTCCTTCATCCGATAGAAGAAGGAAATAACTGCCCCGAAAAGGGAGGATGCCAAGCAGAGCGAACTCCACTTGGCATTATTATGAAAAAGTTTTAGTTAATCAGCACTCTTGATGTTGTTGCCTTGTTGTTATCTTATGGTCTTAGTATACGCGCGAGAAATGTCTAAAGAATGTTACCTGCGTGAAGTTTCTATAAAGCATTTTTGAACAAATCGTGAACAAGTCAAAGCCTTTCCTTTCGCTGTATCTCTCTTGCCTTTGAGAAGTCATGATCAAATTACCCCTGAAAAGGGAGGATGCCAAGTAGAGCAACTCTACTTGGCATTATTATGAAAAAGTTTTAGTTAATCAGTAAACTTGATGTTGTCATTTTGTTGTGTTGCTTTGCTGTATCTTATGGTTTTAGTATACGCATAAGAAATGTCTAAAGATTGTTACCTGCATGAAGTTTTTTTAAAATAAGTATGAACAATCCATGAACGGATAATATCCAACCCATTCCAAATGTCTACGTTCCACTCCGGTCGGCGCTTAGCAAACGTCCCCCGGACGTTTAGCGCCCTTCGGCGAGAGGCTGGATGCCTGAAACCGTAAAGTTATTGGCGAGTACTACGTACTCAATGCCCATGCAGCAAGGTGCAGGGCACCGTGAATCAATGTCATTAAGTTAATAGCGAACTGTCTGAAATGGTTAGATTCTT
>CAJUQJ010000051.1 GCA_910588215.1 uncultured Lachnospiraceae bacterium | reverse complement strand
CGGATCCGTGTTTAAAAAGTTTGTGATTGCTTCCCCGATTTCCTTTGTTTTCATGATTAAATTCCTTCCTTTCTATTTTTCAGAATTTCAGCCGCAGCAAATACTAAGTTTTGCGCTTCTTCATCTGATAAACCTTCCGCCCTCTGGTATTCCTCTAACTTTTCAATGAAATTTTTATGCGCTTCCCGGAAGTCGCTTGCTTCTTCCATAATTAAATAGTATTTCGCCGCCCTTGCAAGTTCCTTTGTTATTTTTAATTCTTTCATTCTGTTTCCCCGCCTTTCTTTTCTGTAATTATACTATATCACATATTGTGCAATATGTCAACACATATTACGCAATATAAAGAGGAATTTTTTACACGAAAAAAGACGCCAAAACACAAGCCTTTCTTGCGTTCTGGCGCCTGCTGCCGGGCGTCTCTCCCTATATCCCGTGTACGGCGTTCATTTGGCAGCCAAAGGTAGTGACACAGCAAAGCGGCTGACGTCCCAGATGCTGCTTCAACTCAGCAACATAGGAAGCCGCTTTCTCCATATATACTTGCTGCAGAGCCAGTTCCTGCGCATCATTTCTGGATGCATATTGTCCCATCGTAAACCTCATTTCTATTATGAATTGTTGATATCTTATAGTGGTTGGAAATACGGAATCATATTGCCAAAGCGACCCGTCGCAGGCGGAGAATCCTACAGGCAGGATTCTTTTACATGAAACAAAACAGGTATCCTCACGCCAAACTACTGTGCCGCCGCAATCTGCCACACCAGTGGACGATAACCTGTTTTGCATGATAATTCCTATCTACTAGTACTCCGTACTTGAAGTTCCTGTGCAAATTTTCGAGGATATTTTTTCGAGTGTACAAGTTCAGAAACGGAGGCGTAGCGGGCTACGTTGAGTATTCTGGGCTTGTGCAATCGGGAAAATAGACCGAAATATTTGCACAAGGGTTTTCAGTACGGAGTACTAGTGTACTGGAAGGAATTCCCTTCTTGACCTCTCTGGATGCTCCGCATACACTCGCCTATGATATCTTCTTGCAGCACGCAACAGCCAGGGAACCTGGACCGATATGGCAGGCGATGCTCAAAGACAGCGGATCCATATGGATATCAAATCCCGGGAACTGCGCTGCCACTTCGTCCCGCAGCTGGGTGGCAGCTTCTAAGTCATATGTATAGGCGATCTGCAGCCATATCGTATCCTTATTTGCGCCGCCGAAACGTTTCTCCATATCGTTGCGGATTGCGTTGATCATCATGGTCTTGCCCTGTGAAATGGTCCTTGCCTTGGCAAAAGCGTCCAGCTTATCTCCCTGGATCGTCAGCACAGGCTTTAACCGCAGGATCGTTCCAAGTGCTGCCGCCGCCGGCGTGATCCTGCCGCCTTTCTTCAGATAATACAGAGTATCCAGCATGATATAGATGCTGGAATTGAACTTGTCATCTTCCAGGAACTGCTTGATCTGCACAGCATCCATGCCTTTATCCGCAAGGCTGAGCGCATCCAGAGCAGACTGTCTCTGCGTGACAGAGATCCGCTGGTTGTTGACGACCTGCACACGACCTTCATAGTCTTCCGCAAGCATGAGCGCACTCTGGCAGGAACCGCTCAGGCCGCTGGACATGGGAATATGTACGATCTCATCATACTCCTTAAGCAGTTCATCCCAGATCTTCATCACCGAATCCGGTGAAGGCTGGCTGGTAATAACATCAGCCCCCGACGCAAGTCTCTCATAGAAAGCTTCCTGCGTTAATGTGATATCTTCAAAATAAGTCTCGTTATCGATCATAAAAGGCATGGGCAGCACATGAAGTCCCAGGTCCGCCGCCTGTTTCTGTGTGATTCCGCTGTTACTGTCGGTAACGACCGCAATTTTCTTTGCCATATCTGTTTCACTCTCCGTCACTCTACTATACTCCCGAAACAGTTCCTTGTTTCAGTAAACATCTACCTAACCATATTACTTTCAGATAGTCTTAAAGTCAACCTCATTTATTATACCATTTTGCAAATGAGCCCCTAAAGCCGCATAGGGGTCTGTCGCAAGTGCAGGATCCTCGGCCAGGATTCGATCAGTCCACTCACTGGCCTTCTGCAGGATAGCAGCATCCTGGAAAATATCGCCAAGTATGAATTTTAATGCGCCGCTCTGGCGGATGCCGAACAGATCTCCCGGTCCGCGCAACTTTAGATCCTGGCTGGCGATATAGAAACCGTCGTTGGATTCATTCAAGATCTTCAGCCTTGCCATAGTCTCCGGTTTCGGGGACTTGCTCATGAAAATACAATAAGATTGTGCGTTACCCCGGCCTACACGTCCGCGCAGCTGATGCAGCTGTGCCAGACCAAACCGCTCTGCATTTTCCACCATCATTACCGTGGCATTCGGAACATTGATCCCCACTTCGATGACCGTGGTCGACACAAGGATATCAATCTGTCTTGCGGCAAAAGCTTCCATGATCCGGTTCTTCTCCGCAGGCTTCATCTTCCCGTGGAGCGCGGAAATCTGGATTGTTGCCGGCAGGATGCTTTTCAACCTGGCAGTATAGGAAACCACGTCCTCCAGATCTGCCTGCTCTCCCTCTTCCACCATGGGACAGATGATATAGACCTGATGACCCGCAGCTATCTCCTTTTCCATAAAATGATATGCAGTATCCCGGTAAGAAGTGTTCACCACGCAGTTCTTGACAGGCAGCCGGTCAGCCGGCAGTTCATTAAGTACCGAAATATGCAGATCGCCGTACAGAATGATGGCCAGTGTCCGTGGGATCGGGGTCGCACTCATGACAAGCACATGCACCTGTTTCCCTTTGTGAGCCAGACTCTCCCGCTGACGGACGCCAAAGCGGTGTTGTTCATCCGTGATCACCAATGCCAGATCATGGTAGACGACTTTATCCTGGATCAGCGCATGGGTACCGAGGATGACGTTTGCCTCTCCGCTTTCGATCTGCGCATAAATATGCCTTCGTTCCTTTGCAGTGGTGGACCCTGTCAGCAGTACAGGATGGATCGGCAGTTTATACTGTCTCTGTAGTTCCAGTAATGCCTCATAGTGCTGCGTTGCCAGCACTTCCGTAGGCGCCATCATGGCTCCCTGATAGCCGTTGGCCACGCACATGAGCAGCGAAAGAAATGCCAGGATCGTCTTGCCGGAGCCGACATCCCCTTGAATCAGACGATTCATCACATGTTCTGACGTGAGGTCCGATCGTATTTCCGCCCATACTTTCTGCTGGGCAGCGGTCAGGCGGTAAGGCAGTGCCCCCAGTAAACGCCCGGTCTCCGCCACCTCGATCATTGGATATTGATTCTGCATGACCTGGTTATGATCCCGCATCCTGCGCAGCATCAGGATAAAGAGCAGGAATTCATCGAAGACCAACCGCTCTCTGGCCCATACCAACGATTCCTTATCGTCCGGAAAATGCATCTGGCGCATGGCGTCTTCCAATCGGCAAAGATGCTCGGACGCCCGTATGGTTTCGGGCAGATAATCCTGCGGAAACCGGGAAACATCGATAGCCTGTCTGACGGCTTTGGTGATGGCGTTGTTGGTAAGCCCTTTCGTCGTTCCGTAGCAGGGCATCATACGGCCGGCCATCTTTCCGTATTCTTCCGGTTTGTACAGCTTTGCCTGCTCCATCACGAAACGGCCGCCCTTTTTCTGCAGATAACCGCGCGCGATATACCTGGTATCGCGCTTTAAACTGTTCTTCAGATATGGCATATTGAAATATGTCAACTGTAAGATTTGACCGTCCACGCACACCAACTCAAAGGAGGTGATACTAAGTCCTCTCACATGTCTGGTCGCGATATTGCCGCGGATGCTGCCGCAAACGGCGGTCACTTCCTCAGCGGCCTGATCCAGGGTCACTGGCTCGGAGAAATATTCATAATCGCGAGGGTAATAGGTCAGAAGATCGTCTGTTGTTGTGATGTTCAGTTTCTCGAATAGTTTGGCAGTCTTCTCGCCAACGCCTTTCAGGGAGGTAATAGTCATGGCAATTCTCTCACAGACACTACAACTGCTGCTTTTATTCTCGATCATATTCCCTCCTCCGAACATGAATTATAGTAAAAGACATAACAAATTTCTGCTTCCGGTTCCTGTCAAAGCCATATACCAAAGCTTTTGCAGGACTGAAAACGAAATTATTAATGTCGTTAACTATAATTCTACCAGGATACCACGTTACGGTCTCCTGGTAGAACTAAAGTTTCTTTATCTATATAATCTATATAATCCGTAAACTTAAACTACTCCTGCAAAATACAAAGTCAATGATCTACTCGGCTGATACGATATAATAGTAAATCGGCTGTCCGCCGTACTGCAGTTCGATATCGCAGCCAGGATATTTCCCTTCTACCTGCGCCCGCAGACTCTCGGCGTCTTCTTCTTGAATCTCAGAACCGTAATAGATACTGATCAATTCCCGCTCGTCAGATATCATCTCATCGATCATGTTAAGCGTCACTTCCGAGATGGCGATGCCTACGGAAAGAATGCCCTTATCACCGATTCCCATGAAGTCCCCCTGTTTGATCTCCTTACCATCGATATTCGTATCTCTGACTGCATAGGTGACCTGGCCTGTGGAAACATTGGCGATCTCCTCTAACATGGCTTTCTCGTTCTCTTCTACACTCAGATCCGGCACGTAGTTGATCACAGCCGTGATTCCCTGGGGGACTGTCTTTGTAGGGATGACCACGATCTTCTTATCCCGCACAAGGGACTGGGCCTGATTGGCCGCCAGGATTATATTCTTGTTGTTGGGCAGAATGAAGATCGTATCGGCGTTCACCTGATCGATGGCGTTGAGCATATCTTCGGTGCTGGGATTCATGGTCTGTCCGCCTTCGATGATATGATCCACACCAAGCCCCTTGAAGATCTCATTGATTCCATCGCCCACGGATACGGCGATAAATCCCACATCCTTCCGAGGCTGTTCCTGCTGCACTGGAGCTTTCGCCGCCTTCTCTTCCTTCTGGGACATCTTAAAAAGCTTCTCCTGATGCTCAAGACGCATATTGTCGATCTTCATGTTGGAGAGTGCGCCGTATTTAAGCGCTTTCTGGATCGCAAGACCGGGATCGTTGGTATGTACATGTACCTTTACCACGTCCTCGTCTGCTACTACCACGATAGAATCACCGATGGATTCCAGATAAGCCTTAAAATCCAACTCCATCTTAATATTAAATACCTTATTGAGCATAATGATAAACTCGGTACAGTAACCGAATTTGATCTCTGCCGCTGCCTGGGCTTCCAAATTGCCGCCAGCAGTCCTTCCACCAGTGTGGGCCGTGCTTACCGCATCTAAAGACAGATCGATTTCCTTGCCGCAGAAAGCGTCATAAGCGCCCTTCAAAACCTGCATCAATCCCTGACCACCCGAGTCAACAACCCCCGCCTGTTTTAACACGGGAAGCATCTCGGGCGTCTGCTCCAGTACCTCGTCCGCACGGGCAATGATCTGTGCCATAAATTCTCCCAGATCGTCCAGTCCGCTGTCAGCCAGTTCTCTCGCCTTGATCGCCGCCCCTTTGGCAACGGTCAGGATCGTGCCCTCCTTGGGCTTCATGACAGCTTTATATGCGGTCTCTACCGCTTTCTCGAAGGCGGATGCAAAGACCGGGATCGTAACCTCGTCATATTCTTTCACACCCTTGGTAAAGCCACGGAACAGCTGGGATAAGATAACCCCTGAATTGCCGCGCGCGCCCCGCAGGGAACCGGAGGAAATGGCCTTACATAAAGAACGCATATCCACATCACCCATCTCATAGAGTGATGCTACCTCTCTGGCCGCAGACATGATCGTCAGTGTCATATTCGTACCTGTGTCGCCGTCCGGTACCGGAAAAACATTTAATTCGTTGATCCATTCTTTCTTGCTCTCAAGATTCTTTGCTCCTGCCAGGAACAATTTTGCCAGCATACCGGCATCCATTGTATTTGAAGCCACCTTACACTTCCTCCCTTAGTCAATCACTTTCACACCTTCGACGAAGATGTTTATCTTTTCCACTTCAATTCCGGTAAATTCTTCCACCTTGTACTTTACGCTATCTATTAGATTATCCGATACTGCAAGGATGCTCACACCGTAAGAAACAATAATATGAAAGTTCATTGTCAGCTTATTGTTATTCAAAAACACCTGTATGCCGCGCGTCATGCTGTCTTTCCTAAGTAATTTCACGAGTCCGTCCTTCACACTCATGCCCGCCATGCCGACCACGCCAAAGCATTCCATAGCTACCGTGCCGGCAAACTGTGCAACGACTTCCTGATCGATAGAAATATTCCCCATATGTGTGTCCATCGAAGAAACTTTCATATGCTACCTCCTTATTATTCTGAATATACATCCATATTATAACCTGTTTGCTCAAAAAAAGAAACATGATTTCAGGCAAAATATGTAATTTCCGCTTGCATTCCGTTTTACTTTCTGCTATTATACAAATGTTGTGTGAGCAAAGAATACAAAAAAGAATCGATTGTATCGTTAGGAGGTGCAAAGATGGCTAAGTGTGATGTTTGTGGTAAGGGCGCTCATTTTGGAAATAACGTAAGCCATTCACATAGAAGATCTAACAGAATCTGGAATTCTAATGTTAAGAGCGTTATGTGCAAGGTGAACGGTGCCAACAAGAAGCTGCATGTATGTACGCGCTGCTTAAGATCCGGTAAAGTTGAAAGAGCATAATTTTTGTCAGTACAGAGGAGTATTGTAAAGTGGTCAGGTTGGTCATTTCACAATATTCCTTTTTTATGTGGAAATATATCCCTTTTCTTTGCCTCTATGGGCCACACTCTGCATTGCCCACAGCATCATATGCCCCGGTTTAGGCGTCGGAACGCTTCGGATCTTCCCACAGACAGAAGGCAAAATCAGGATAGCCAAAACAGACCAGCTCATCAGCCGGTCCGCGTTAGCTACAGCATATTCTATGCATGTTTAAACTCTTTCTCGTATTTCTCTCTTAATCTCTCATATTCTTTGTTGATGCGCTGGATCACATCTTTATCTCCCGCCACATTATCCGGATGGAATATTTTGATCAGATCTTTGTAGCGTTTCTTCAGCGACAACGGATTATGTACGCCCTGGAAGAAAACTGATGCCTCCGCATGTCCGCCGTAAAGAAGATGCTCGTCCATAAGTTCCTTCTCTGCCGAGAGACGCGCCCATTCTTTATCAAGCCTTCTGCGGTCAAGATCAAGCTGTTTGAATCCGTTCTGCAATATCTCCATCTTCTTCTCGAAGAACTGGTTGTCCTCTTTCAAACGCTGACGCTCACCCGCTGCCTTGCGGTTTAAGACTTTCATCTCTTCCTGAAATTGTACTTTCTCTTTCAGGAATTGTTCCTGCATATTCTTCAACTCTTTTGACGCCGTCTCTAAACGGATATTTTCTCGAAAAAGCCATGCTTTTAAAGCCTGCAGTTCCCCTTCTGAGCCCTGTGCAAGAATCTCTTCTACCCTCTTCATAATGATAAACCCCAACTATTTGAGCAGCGTATGACTGCCCAAACCCATACAAATCACCAGTTGCTGTATTCCTCTTAATCACAGCAAAAAAAATTATATCCGATCAGCAGCAGCAGGACAATGAGCACCAGACCGATAAACCGGTTGGCCAAAAAAAGCATAAACAGCATACCCGCTGCAATACAGACCGCCACAAAACCTATCAATTTCTTCATATAATATCCCTGCTTATGCCCTTTGTATATTATATGAATGAAAGGCCCAAATAGTTCTGCCTCAGCCCATTATTCTTCTTCCGGGAATGCGATATCCACCGCCTGATCGTCCTCGATCATCTCCTCTTTAGGGGAGGTAAATTTATCTACGATATCAGGAATCATATCAAGCACCTTAGTGATGGTATCCTGATTCTTGATATTTACCAGTTTCGTGGAACCGTTCTTGATCACAAGCACTGCACTTGGGGTCATCTTGGCAGAAAAACCGCCGCCACCGCCATTCTTCTTATCGCTGGCGCTGGCTCCTGCACCCACGCCAAAACTGATGTCTACCAGTGGCAGAATGATGGTATCACCAATCTGTGTTGCGTCTCCCACCACTGTCTTCGTGCCGATCACCGCATTCATGCCTTTCATTAAAGCTTCGATTACACCGGAAAAATTATTATCTGCCATTTATACAGCCTCCTTTTTAAACAGCTTGACCAATGTTCTTATATCTTTATTTCTGTAGACCTTCCATGCTACGCGCAGGAAAGTAAACGCCCGTATTTTGCCTTTGATAAACAGATGCCCTTCCACATGCGCCCTCTCGAAATCCCCTGCGATCCGCACATGCTCTCCAAAAAACGGGTACAACATACCATACACCGCCAATATCTCTCCCGTGGAAGCCGGATCTCCGGTTCCCACGATCAGGTCTGCTTCAAATTTATCAGGTTTTAAGGTTCTTAACAAAATACCTATCTGTTCTTTGCACAGTTCCCAGGAATGTTGGAAAGCATCGCTCTGAAGCACCTCTCTATAGTACTGTATAGTATTCGACGTAGACTTTATTTTATCACACATATGTCGGATTGTGTACAGTATATTCTGAACGGCATTCTTTATTCTATCCAGAAATTGTCGGATCTTGTAGAGCAGATTCCGAACCTTTTGAGAAATCTTATAAATCCATTTCCGAAATGGACCGGAAGGTTCTGGCGCTGCCTTTTGCGTAGTTTCCGTATCTTTTGTCTCTCCGGTAGTTTCAGGATCCACAGTCTTCACCTGTTCTAAAGAAGTATCCACGCCTGACTTGTCCTCTGTATCAGGCACTTTACCTGCATCCGGTACTGACTGTTCTCCTGCCTCTTGCGCCACTTCTTTCCCGGCTGTATTTTCATCCGTTTCAGCCGGTTTATTCTTTTTTCGTTTTTTCTTTCTTTCTGCTTTTTCCTTAGTCTGTTTCTTCTCTGCTTCCGGTATTCGAAATAGAGTAAACAAGAAAATCCGTATCCTCACATATACATCTGCCGGATAACATAGGAGGATATTGACCAGATGCAGAAGCCATGTAACCTTCGCATATACGACAAAGGGAGGATTACCTTCGCCTTCTTCCCGAAACACTTCGATTCGGTACCGCAGCGGCACGAAAAGTGCACAGCTTATGGCAAGAAGCAAAACACCCAGGATACACAGAAGGATAATGCCTATGATTTTTAAAATGAGTAAAATAATATGTAGCATATAAGTTAACGTCAATTCCCTCTTCTCAATTCATGGCTCTTCCCAAAAGATACGCAGTCAGATCAGCCTGTCCGGTCTCACGGACAGACTCCTGTGCAATGCGACAGATGATCTTCACGGCCTCATCATGACTCCCGGCGATCCCGATCACATACGGCGGGTGTTCCTTGTAATAGCGCTGTTGAAACATCAGATTGTGATAAATCGACAGCTGTCCGCTTTCCTCCATGTAGGCGACCACGTATACGTTTTGCAGCTTTGCACGCCTTTTCAATTTTCTCCGTGTTTTCTTCGGATTTCTAATAGTATCCCCAATATAAAGATTTTTATAAAATTTCATGGATATTCCTGACAAAAAATGATAGTTCCTTTTTCATTGTTCCCAAATAGATAAAACTTAAATCATTTTAACACACTTCCTCGAAATAAAACAGACATAAACCATTAACTTTTCTTAAATTTCATGTCTATGTCCTGGCATACCAAAGTTCCTTTTTCTTCAGATCCAGATAAATCCCATAGGCCTGCTCCAAAATCTGCTTCTCATTGGGGAATTTGAGCAGATGGTATGCCTCATGGTATTTATAATACCCGGAGTCTGTAAAATATTCCTCTCGCTGGGGCCGGCTGTAATAGCTGTCCGCGATCATCAGATACCAGTGCACCTCCTTGGACACCGTATCTTCCGGGACAAGGAAAGTATACTGGCTTTTGCCGATGTATTTCATGATGGATGCCTGCACGCCGGATTCCTCATAAACTTCCCTGAGCGCCGTCTGTGCCTGCGTCTCTCCTTCCTCGATCGTTCCTTTGGGCAGAACCCAACCCTCATATTTGTTGTGCAGATGCTTATACAGCACCAATATTTTTCCACGAAAGATAACAACGCCACCGCTGCTCACAGCCTCGATCATAACTTACTCCATTTCATTACTCGTTCTGTCATCTTGTTATACATTCTCTATACCGGTCGCTTGGCAATATGCCCGGATCATCATGACATCTGTCCGCCTCATACCCCAAAATATTCATCGAAGATACGTTTGGCAATAGGTACCGCATAATCGCCGCCGCTTCCCGCCCCCTCAATAATGATGGTCACGCACACTTCTGGTTCCTCTGCCGGGGCAAAACCCGTGAACCAGGCATGAGAATCGGTCTTTATATTATTGTATTCCGCAGACCCGGTCTTACCGGCCGCGGTATAGGTCAATCCGGATAATTTCGTGCCCGTTCCACTTTCCACCACCGCAGTCATCAGTTTTGTCAGCGCCGCCGCCTCTTCCTCGGAAAACAGCTTCCTGTACGCGTCAGGAGAAAACTGTTTGATGATATTCCCTTCGTTGTTCTTGACCTGATCAACGAGATAAGGCTTCATGACCGTGCCGCCGTTGGCGATCGCGCAGGTGATCATATTCAGATGCAGCGGCGTGATCTGGGTAGTCCCCTGACCGATGGATGCCTGCAGGATCTCAGAATCGGAAGTCTCGGCGTCCACTACAAGTTTGCTCTTGTTGTAGGCAAAGGATACCGGCAGTTCCTGGTTAAACAAAAGGCTATCAAGCGTACTGCCCCATTTTGCCCGGTCTAATTGCATGCCGATATTCGCAAACGAAGCGTTGCAGGACTTGGAAAAAGATTTCGTAAAATCCTCGCTGCCATGCACCGATCCGTGATAGCAGTTGATCGTATCCGGCCCGGCACTGTATCTGCCATTGCACTGGTAGCGATATTGTTCGTAGCTGTCCGGATTCTCCCGGATATATTCCAAGGCCGTGACGATCTTGAAGGTAGATCCCGGAGGATACAATCCCTGAGTGGCCCGATTCAAAAGGATAGTACTTTCTTTGTCCTGGATCACCTCGTCCCAGATCGCATCTATCTCATTGGGGTCATAGTCCGGTTTGGAGACCATGGCCAGGATCTTACCCGTGGCCGGCTCGGAGACGATGATCGCTCCTTTATAGACACCCAGCGACCGGGATGCGATATCCTGCAGACTCACATCCAGAGTGGTCACCACACTGTCTCCCGGATACTTGACACCGGCCACGTCACTGGCTACCTTGTCCGAAAGTTTGGCATTGGAATTGATCAGGTAATAGTTGGCCGCAGCCTCTATGCCGAATCTGCCGTTGGAAGCATATCCCACGGCATGGGCAAAAAGATTTTCGTAGGGGTAAACCCTTTTTTCAGTGCCATCTTCATCTGTCTGCGTTTCGGCCAGTACCTGTCCGCCTGCCGCGTAGATGCTGCCCCGTGTATTCTGTGCGGCGAAGATCTCCTGCCTGCCGTTGTAGCTGTTGTTGATCAGCTCTTGTTTATTTGTGGCGGCATAGTGGCATGTATATCCCATCATCCCCAAAAAAACGAAGACAAAAAGGTATGTGACTGCAAGAATTTGTTTATTCCGTTTTTTCCTGGAGGGCTTCCTTATGCGTTGGCCGTCTTCTCTTCTTCCTCTTGACACGCTTTGCTCCTTCTTCCTGTCGAATGATAAACAGTCCTTCTATGATAAAGAACATCACCAGTGTAGTCAGCACGGAACTGCCGCCATAGCTGATAAACGGCAGTGTGACACCGGTCATCGGGATAAATTTCGTTCCTCCGCCCACTGTCAGGAACACCTGGAAAATATAGGTGACGCCTAGTCCGAAAGCGATCAACTGGTAGAACTTGTCCTGCAGCCTGACGGAAATATCCATAAACATGATAAAACAACTAATACAGATTAAGATCATACACATGGAGAATATAAGCCCCAGTTCTTCCGCCACCGCCGAGAACACGAAATCGGCCTCCACAAAGGGAATCGATGTGGGAGTGCCCCGAAAGAGTCCCAGACCGAACCAACCGCCACTACTGATGGCAAACAAGGACTGTGTGATCTGATACCCGGCATCGTCAATACAACTGAATGGATCCTTCCAGGCCTGGACACGGACACGCACATGGGAGAAAAACTGGTAAGCAAGCATCGCTGCGAAGCATCCACCGGCACTGCCAAGAAACAGATAGATCCACTTGGACGTAGCGATAAAGACCATCATCACATAAACGATAAAGAAGATCAATGCACTGCCAAGATCCCTGGAGGCGACCAGGATCAACACATGAATACCTGCCAGCACTGCTGTCAGGATGACCCGTGGCAGATCGTGGGATTCATAAAGCGCACTGGCCAGAAAAAAGACAAATACGATCTTCACAAACTCAGAAGGCTGAAAGGTCACTCCTGCGATAGAATAGGAAATCTTCGAGCCATAGGTCACGGCTCCCAGTACAAGCACGATACCCAGCGCTATGATCCCCACTGCTGCATAGACCCAGGTTAGGCCTTTCAGAAATTTTAACTTGTGGATGAAATAAGGGATCAGCATCCCCGCCACGATCGATACCGTCACGATGAAAAATTGCTTGATCGCTTTTTCAAAAGACAGTCTGGTCAGGATCACAAAACCGATACTGAGCAGCAAACACATATTGTTGACGATCAGCCGGTTTCCCTTGGGATAGACCATACGAAAAAGCATCACCGTGGCAAACAGAAGAATCTGTTGCAGCACGTAGAAAAGCAGATATTCTATATTACCCGTTTCAAAGCAGATAACAAGAAAGCATGAAAAATGCACCAGAAACATCAACAGATTCTGGCGGACATAACAGCCGCTCCGGCTCTCTTCATCCTGATAGCGGAATACGAGAAAACACTCCAGCGTATATAATGCCATAAACAACGTAATAAAATATTTGGAAAGCTCTGTAATATATATTTCCATAAAAAACTATTCCACGCCTCTTTTCAAATGACCTGTGGTATAGGATTCATCAACGGACTGTCCGACTGTCAGGATCCGTCTGCACTCATCAGCCGTCTCAGTGGTAAAATCATAGCGTCTTACATCCACTCCGATTCTTTTTACCACATTCTCCTGCTGGTGTAAAGAAAAAGGAACTGAATTATAGATGATATTATAGCAGTGCCTGCAATTTATTTCCACCGGAAAAATAACACCATAGCGATCTTTTAATTGTAACCGTGATCTTTGAATCGGCATCGTCTGCGGATTTGGTTCCGTTTGATAGATTTCATGGCATTGTTTCGCTGTCTTGCGAATGCAGTTAGCAGTGATCATCATCGGAATCCGTCCGTAAATGATCATCGCCGTGCGCATACCATTGCGCATGGCATGGTCTGCCAGTTTTCCCGCTTCTTTGCGATTCAGCTCCCAGGGCAATGTATATTCTCTACAATAGTGTGCCCAAAAACGCACACTCTCAGCATTAAAACAGTACAATCCCGCATCCGGTACTATATCATAGGAATCTGCCAGCTTCCGGACAAAAGCTGCTTCCTCGTAATTGCGTACCAGAAATCCGCCGATCAGTCGGCCGCCTGCATCAGAGTCCGCGGCCGTATGCTCCTGGTCCAAAAACCGGATCAGCTGTTCCATGTAAGCTCCATCGCCTGCCCGCAGGATATAAGGAAGTGCAAGATAGTATTCCGGTGCATCTCCTTTCGTCGCCGCTTCTGCATATCTGGCCTTTTGTTCCGTCATGTATCCCAGGATACGCTCATGTTGCATAACATACAGATCACTGTCAATGTAAATTCTGCGACAAGGGAATTGCAGAGCCACGGCAAACTGTTCACTGGTCGTGATCAGAATATCCACCGATGCCGCATGCATCGTTTCTGTTCTATTCGCAATTCTTTTTTGTTCTGAAGGCTGCTCCTTTATAAATTGCATCTCAAGTGGTCGGCCGTCGACCGATTCGGTATGGTTGACTGACCCGGTCGGTGTATTTCTGTTCGTTTTTCGCCCGGTGTTCATGCCCTGTCGTAAAATGTATTGCCGCTCGTAGGCTTCGACTCCTGCCCGCCGCAATTCGTTCAAAGCCCGTACCGGCAGGAAAATATCCTCAGTCATGCAGATCTCACATGTTGTGACAAAGACGCATGAATTTCCTGTTTTCAGTAAGCGCTTCCGAATGTCTTCTGCTCGTAAAGGTGCTTTTTGAGCCGCTTCTACGATTTCTCCCTCCACGGAAACATCTATCTTCCCGCAAGAGCACTCCTCTTCTATGCTGTGCATACGTTCAGAATCTTTGTCGAAACGTGTAAGGGTCTCTCGGTTGACAAAAAGACTGTCTCCCGTGATCTGCAAAATTGCCGGCTTTCCTTTGTCCAGCGTAACTTTCATGGAAACTGCCAGCTTGTCCGGCTCATGCAGGTACTTGGCCCTGATCTGGGCCAGCAGGCTTTCATCGCTTCCGGCATAGTTTGGTCGGTGAAGTGTGATCATTTCCCGTCCGTTTTTCCGTTCGTAATAGCCGGTCTGAATCTCACTGCGGATATAAAGACTTTTCAGCTTGTCCAGATCTTCTTTGCTGACTTGATATGCTTCTGGTCCTTTCTCATAATAGAGATCGATATATTTGCGATAGAGCGCCGTGACACCGGCGGCATATTCTGCTTTCTTCATGCGGCCTTCTATCTTAAAGGAATCTATTCCGGCCTCGATCAGCTGCGGCAGATAGGAAATGGTGCACATATCCTTCAAACTCAACGGAAATGCTGTATCAGGAGATACCGTCTTGCCAGCACCGTCACAGATTTGATACGGCAGTCTGCATGGCTGGGCACATCGTCCTCTATTTCCGCTTCTACCGCCCAGTACACTGCTGAAAAGGCATTGGCCTGAGTAACAATAGCACATGGCTCCATGTACAAAGCATTCTATTTCCAGGCCGGTCTGCTTCTTGATCCGACGAACCTCCTCGAGTGACAGTTCACGGGCGGGTACAATGCGCTCTACCCCATGTTCTTTCAGGAAAGCACATCCTTCCGGTCCGGTAAGTGTCATCTGCGTACTGGCATGCAGCGCAAGTTCTGGAAAATAATTCCTGATCTGCGTAAGGACACCGATATCCTGCACGATGACCCCATCCAGTCCGGATTCATAAAAAGGCCGTAGATAAGGGATTAAATCTTCAAATTCATCGTCTTTTATCAGAGTATTTACCGTAAGATAGATTCTTCGTCCCATAACATGTGCTACATGGATGGCCCGACAGATCTCTTCCGTTGTGAAATTTTCCGCATAGGCCCTGGCGCCAAACTTCTCGCCGCCCAGATAGACTGCGTCGGCTCCCGCGTTGACGGCTCCCAGGAAAGCTTCATAGTTTCCCGCAGGCGCCAGCAATTCGACTTTGGCCTCTGGTTGCTTCTTGTTCTCTGTAGAGGATTCTATCATCTTCTTAATGTCTCCGTTATCTTCCCTATAATCGCCTTGCATGGAAGATCAGTCGCAAAGGCAGACGCATGGGAGATTACATGAAAAACCCTGTGGGTTTCCCCAACAGGGCTTCTTCTATTTACCGTTATTTCTTCTTCTCTTTCTCTTTCAGTTCGGTTTCCAGACGAACGATCTTCTTGGCTGTCTCGTTGGCCTCTGTCTGGAGATTGCGGATATTCTTCTCCATGTTCTCCAGCTTGATCTGAGACGCGATCAACTCATGTTTCAGATCGTACATCTCCTTCTCTTTATTCTGGATCTCTTCCTCCAGGCGTGTGATCTGGTTCTTCGCCTTGAAATAATCATCCGCTATATTCAACTGCATCAAGACATTCTGCGTGTCGAGAGACTGCCTCTTAAAGCTGTCAACTTTGCTGTATTCCGCAACTTTATTGTTTATGTAAGATGCGACTTTCTGCAGATACTCTTCGCTCTCGTAGCCGCTTAAGGTAAACACTTTACCGGCAATAATAACCTCTGTATCTGTTTTCGTTGACATAGGGTCCCCTCCCATACTAAATATGCCGTCCGAGTTCGTGATATGATACAATATCTATTATATAATAGCTTACAGTAGAATTTCAAGTATAAAAATGTTATCCCAAAACTGTAACAATAATTCAGCTTAAATGAACATCCATCTGCGGATAAGGTATGGAAATGCCGGCATCATCCAAAGCATATTTAATCTTCTCTGTGATCCGCCATTTGCATTCCCAGTATTCATCGTTGTCTGCCCAGCATCGCACATTTAGATTGATACTGCTGTCCGCCAGTTCTTCCACAAACACCCTGCGGTCTTTAGAACTGAGCACGGCAGGATCTTCTTCCAGCACTTTCATGATCGCTTCTCTGGCATGCCGGATATCGGCATCATATGAGATACCTACCTTAATATCCATCCGTCGCTCTGTTAAAGTACTCATATTCAAGATACTGGAATTAGACAATGTCCCATTGGGAATGATGACTACATGATTATTAGGTGTTGACAGTTTGGTGTAAAAGAGTTGAATCTCCTTTACGGTGCCTTCGTGGTCATCATTATCTACTTTGATATAATCATCTACACGGAACGGCTTCAATAAAAGGATCAACACCCCGCCCGCAAAATTTGACAGGCTTCCCTGGACCGCGAGACCGATCGCCACCCCGGCCGATCCAAGAAGCGCCACTACACTTGTCGCATCCAATCCAAACCCTGAGGCGATCATAAACAACAGTAAAATATACAAGACTGCTTTGATAAAGGAGTCCAGAAACTGCGTGACACCGATATCCGCATTTCCTTTTTTCAGAGAACGGCGAACTATCCTACGGACCAGTTTAATGACGTGTACGCCGATCAGGAAAACTACCAGCGCAAGCAAGACTCTGGCCCCGAATCGCAGTGCTCTATCAGGCAGCTGCTGCAAATATTGCTGTATCAATCCCACATCGATTTCTTCTGTTGTAAGCTGTTCTAATCCCTTCAATTGCTCATCCATAGCGCATTCCCTGTTTCCTATTATTTTCACTACTCATGATCCCGCATTTCAGGCATTCCCGCACAGGTTATTTCTGCGTTCTGGTCCTGCGCGTTGGCTTTACGGAAGTTTCCCCTTTAGTGGATTTCTTTCCTGCTGCGCTCTTTTTCTCCGGCATCTTTTTTTCGGCAGTAGTTCCGGTCTTTGGCAGTTTCTGCTCTTTTTCCTGCGTTTCTACGATCTTCTGCAATTTAATCTCGGCTTCTTTGGCCTTCTTCAACATTTCTTCCGCTTCTTTGGCTCTCAGCCGGGCTTCCTCCGCTGCCAGCTTTGCCAGTCTTTTGGCCTCCGCTGCCTCCGCTGCGATAGCTTCTGCCTCCTCTTTGGCGATTCTCCGTTCTTCTGCTTCCCTGGCCTTGCGGAGTTCTTCTGCGTGTATCCACTCAATCTCGGCCTTCTCTTCCTTGGTATACGGCGTATAGGAGAAAATACTGACCGACAGAGGCGCGCTTACCATATCGATCGCATACGGTTTACCATCCCACTCTGTTTCCTGCGTATTGCAGACATCCTTATTGACTACACCGCTTCCTCCATAGATCCTGGCATCCGTGTTCAAAATCTCTTTATATTTGCCCTCATATGGCACACCTACCCGAAACTCCTGCCTGGCGTTGGCAAAATTGGCTACGACTACCAGTGACTCCTCCGGCCTGTCCGCTTTGCGCAGATAAGATAACATGCAGGCATTCGGAGTAATACAATTGATCCATTCAAATCCTTCCCAGGAAGTGTCTTTCACATACAATGCCGGTCTGGAAGTATATAGTTTATTCATATCCGCTGCCAGACGGTTTAATTTGGCATGTTCCTCGTACTGCAGCAGATCCCATTCGACCTCTCTGGATTCATTGAATTCTTTATATTCACCGATATCCTGCCCCATGAAAAACAGCTTCTTGCCGGGGTGAGTCATATAATAAGCATAGGTCAGGCGCATGTTTGCAAACTGTTCAGCGCGTTCTCCCGGCATCTTACCGATCAAAGTGGCTTTCCCGTGCACCACTTCGTCATGGGAGAACACCAGCATAAACTTCTCACTGTAAGCATAGATCATGCTGAAAGTCAGTTCGTTATGACGTCCGGAACGGAAATAAGGATCCGTCTTGATATAATCCAGATAGTCATTCATAAAGCCCATATTCCATTTGAGATCAAATCCGAGACCGTCCTCTTCAAGGCTGCCGGTGATCTTCGGCCACGCCGTAGACTCCTCTGCGATCATAAGAACACCTTGATTGCGTTTCTTCATAATGGAATTGAGATGCTTTAAGAATTCGACAGCCTCCAGATTCTCGTTACCACCATACATATTGGCTACCCACTCACCGTCATTCTTGCCGTAATCAAGATACAGCATAGAGGCAACGGCATCAATCCGGATACCGTCTGCATGATACTGCTCCACCCAGTAAAGTGCATTGGCGATCAGGTAATTGCGTACCTCCGGTCTGCCGTAGTTGTAGATCAGCGTGCCCCAATGCGGATGGCTGCCCTGACGCGGATCCTGATGCTCATACAGGCATGTCCCGTCGAAATTGGAGAGTCCGTAAGTGTCTCTCGGGAAATGTGCCGGTACCCAATCAAGGATCACGCCGATACCGGCTTTATGCATTTCGTTCATAAAGAACATAAAATCCTGTGCATTACCGTAGCGTGATGTAGGAGCATAATAGCCGATCACCTGATATCCCCAGGAGGCATCCAGCGGATGTTCCATAACGGGCATCAACTCGATGTGTGTATATCCCATCTTCTTCACGTACTCGATGATCTTCGGTGCAAGCTCCCGATAATTATAGTATTCTCTTCCGTCTGTCGGTTTCGCAAAAGACGCCAGGTAGATCTCATACACATTGATCGGCTTATCTTCTGTCTGTATGCCGGCACGGTTTTTCATCCATTTATCGTCTTCCCATTTAAAGCCGTTAAGTTCTCTGATGATCGAGGCACTGTCCGGACGCAGCTGCTGTTCAAAGGCATAGGGGTCCGCTTTCAGGAAGGTAAGACCGCCCTTTGCCTTGATCTCGAATTTATAGCACTCTCCCGGTTCCAAACCGGGGAGAAACAATTCAAAAATGCCGGAATCCCAGAGGCGTCTCATCTGATGTGCCCGACCGTCCCATCTGTTAAAATCTCCTACCACGCTGACGCGCAGCGCATTCGGTGCCCATACGGCAAAAAGAACACCTTCTACGCCATCGATCTTGACAGGATGTGCGCCAAGTTTCTCATAGACCATATAGTGAATGCCGGCATTGAATTTCTCGGTATCTTCTCTGGTGATCTGTGGTGCAAAATTATAGGCATCCCGCACCTTCTTCAAGGAATCGTCCTCATATTCGATGACATATTCATATTCCGGAATCTTCTTACCAGGGATCAAAGCCGCAAAGAAACCTTCCTCGTCAACCAGATCCATCGGATAACTCTTGTCCCCTTCCAGAAGCTGTAGACGCACGCTTTTCGCGCCGGGTTGAAAAGTCTGTACCAGTACGGAACTTCCCGCTGCGTGTGCTCCCAGGATCGCGTGGGGATCATCCGATTCGGAATATACGATTCCTTCGATTTCCGGCCAGTTCATCAGTTTATACAGTTTCTTGTTCATAAGTGCCCCTCCCTGTCATCTTTCTATAGTCATACTGTTGGGAAGCGTGCTTTCTGTCCGGCAAACGCTTCCGTATATTGTCTTGTTATATCGCCGACTATACTATATATTGTGAATCAATATGCCGCTCCGTAATTTAGGCTCAAACCAAGTAGACTTAGGCGGCATCAATCTGCCGGCATCGGCTACCGCAAACAATTCATGAATATCCGTGGGATACATGGCAAATGCAACTGCCGCATCTGTATTTACCCGTCTGACAAGTTCTTCCAGACCCCTGATTCCACCCACGAAATCAATCCGCTTATCCACCTTGGGATCAAAAATGCCGAGCAACGGTCCCAACAGATCTCTCTGCAGGATCGCCACATCCAGATCCTCGACCGGATCATCTGTATAGCGCTCCTCTTTGATTCTCAGGCAATACCATGTATTCTGCAGATACATGCCGATTTCACCCTTGCGTCCCGGCCGAAACGGTTCCAGCCCTATGGCTGTGACATCGCAGACAGGTGCGAGCGCCTTAATAAATTCCGGTGCGGAATACCCGTTTAAAGATCTGACGACCCTATTATAGTCCATGATCATCAACTGATCGTCCGGAAAGAGCACTGAAAGAAAATAGTCGCTCTCTTCGCTTCCGGTACATACAGTCCGTGTTGCCCTTCTCATTTGGGAGACTTTGACCGCAGAAGCACATCGATGGTGTCCGTCTGCAATATAGATTGCTTCGACCTGCGCAAACTCCCGCCGGATGAGTTCTATCTTCTCTCTCTCGCTGATGATCCAGACTCTGTGCGTAACCTCGTCCTCTGCCAGGAAATCATATACCGGAGTACGCAGCATAACTTCCCGTACTACATCCTCGATCCGTTCACGTCTCCGGTAGGCCAGTAAGATCGGACCGGTATGCGCATTGCACAGATCGATATGCCTGATGCGGTCTGCCTCCTTCTCAGTGCGGGTATTCTCGTGTTTCTTTACCACCTGCCGCTCATAATCCTCTACCGATACACATGCGCCGATTCCCACCTGGGAGCGCCCGTCCATGACCAGTTCATAGATATAATAGGCTTCCGTCGCGTCCTCGATCAGCAAGCCAGTGTTCTGCATGTCCTGCAACATGGAAGCCGCTTTCTCATAGACTTCCTGCGCATACATATCATGATCTTCCGGAAATTGAGTCTCCGGCCTATCTATCCGCAGGAAGCTGTAGGCATCATTACGTACCTTCTCATAGGCTTCCTTCCTGGTGTACACATCATACGGGAGCGCCGCGATCCGCTCAACCATATCGTCCCTGGGCCTGAGTGCCCGAAAAGGTTTAATGTCTGCCATTCTGCCTCCTGTCTTAACCGATACGTTACAATTCACATCCTAACCACTCACAAACTGTAACACCAATACTTCATATAGTTCTTATTTTATCAAATTAGACTATGCAGTACAAGCGTGAAGTGTTAAAATCATAATATGATGCCAGGGTCAAAAGGTCATGTATGACATGCTTGCATGTCAATACATGACTTTGGGACCCGAAAAAACATGAAAAAGTAGCCCGATAGGGCGGATTTTGAATGTTTTTAGGATTGCGGGAGCATGAAATGCGGAGCAATCCGTAGGCATCAGGGGGCAAAACCTTTTGACCCCGACATCATAATATTAGGGTAACAGTTCAGCCGGGACTTTCCGGATCTGGCAGCTATGAAGCCGCAAACTGAATAGTTCATAATAAGAAAAGAAAGGGATTGCTATGAATGGACGTTAGACCATTATCAGCAAAGAAAGGGTGACACATAATGACATCTGAAAATAAGGAAATTTTGGATCGTATCAACGCCTATGCGGAGAAAGTGCTGGCAGATATCGATCCGCAGAAAACAAGGATTTCTTTTCAGCTGGAAGCATTGAAGCCTGTCATGCAGGAGATCGCTAACGAAAAGGGAACATCAGTCGAAGACATCTTCATCCTTTATATGGATCTTGCCAGTGAAGCTTCGGTGGAGGCAGAGAATCAGCTTCAGGCGACTTTGGAGGAAAACGAGAATGCCAATTTCTCTCAGATTGCCAATCGACTGGACTGACTGTTTAAGTCAAATTTCCCGGCATAGTTTACAGGCATATCGCTCACGGTACTATGCCGGGGATAGTGTACAAGCCGATGGCAGAATCACTTAACGACTCTCACTCTGAATACACCGTCTATAGACTGCAGTTTCTCTATGATCTGTGTCGAAGCTGGCGTCTCGATATCAAGCATTGTGTACGCAACATCTCCTTTTGATTTGTTCATCATGTCAGAGATGTTAATGCCGATATCGCCGAAACAAGCCGTGAATTTCGTGATCATATTCGCCTTATTCTTATGGAAAATGGCTACACGTCCTGCCTGGGCACAGATACCCATATCACACTTCGGATAATTTACGCTGTTGATGATATTCCCGTTTTCCAAGTAATTCTTCAATTCCTTTACCGCCATGACCGCACAGTTATCTTCCGATTCTTCCGTGGAAGCGCCAAGATGAGGAATCACAATACATCCATCCTGTCCGGCTGTGACCGTGTTAGGGAAATCCGATACATATTTGCGGATCTTGCCATCTTTAAGCCCGGCAAGTACTGCCTGCTCATCCACCAGAAGATCTCGCGCGAAATTAAGCAAGATCACGCCGTCTTTCATCTTATCAATGGCGGCCTGGCCGATCATACCCTTCGTGGAATCCAGCAGCGGTACGTGGATCGTGATATAGTCGCATTCCTCGTAGATCTCCTCCACATTCAGCACATGTTTTACATCACGGCTCAGATTCCATGCCGCATCTACGGAGACATAGGGATCGTAACCATACACTTCCATCCCCATATGTTTTGCCACATTGGCGACTCTGACACCGATCGCGCCGAGACCTACGATCCCCAGCTTCTTGCCTTCGAGTTCCGTTCCTGCGAAATTTTTCTTGGCTTTCTCCGCATTCTTCCCGACATTCTCGTCACTCTGGTTTTCTTTCACCCACTCAATGCCGCCCACAACATCACGTGAAGCAAGCAGCATACCGGCGATCACCAGTTCTTTGACACCATTGGCATTGGCTCCTGGTGTATTGAAGACTACGATACCCTGCTGCGCACATTTGTCCAGCGGAATATTATTGACCCCGGCACCGGCTCTTGCAATGGCAAGAAGGCTCTTTGGCAGTTCCATATCGTGCATGGCGGCGCTCCTCACCAGGATACCGTCAGCCTCCTGCATCTGCTCTGTCTTCTCATACTGATCCGTAAACTTTTCCAGTCCCACTCCGGCGATTGGATTCAAACAATGATATTTAAACATATACACATCCTCTTTTCTTTATTACCCTTTTCGTACTTATGCTTCTTCTTCAAAGGCCTTCATAAACGCCACCAGCTTCTCCACACCCTCGAGCGGCATGGCATTATAGATGCTTGCCCGCATGCCGCCTACGCTCCGATGACCTTTCAGATTTACGAATCCTGCGGCTGATGCTTCTTTGATAAACTTCGCATCCAGTTCTTCGCTGCCTGTCACAAAGGGTACATTCATAAGAGACCTGTCTTCTTTTCTTACCGTTCCCTTGAACAGACTGCTCTCATCAAGAAAATCATACAATATGGCGGCTTTCTTCTCATTCAGCGCTTTCATTGTTTCCAGGCCTCCGTTCTTAAGAAGCCATTTAAACACCTTGCCGCATATATAGATTCCATAGCAAGGCGGTGTGTTATATAAAGAATCATTGTCGGCGTGGACCTTATATTTCATCATCGTCGGCGTTCCCGGGAGTACATCATCGGTGAGAAGATCTTCCCGGATGATCACCACCTGTGTTCCCGCCGGGCCTACATTCTTCTGCACGCCGGCATATACCATACCGTATGCGGAGATATCCATCGGTTCCGATAAAAAGCAGGAAGAGACATCGGAGACCAGGATCTTGCCTTTCGTATCGGGCAATTTATGGAATTTCGTGCCATAGATCGTATTGTTCTCGCAGATATAGACATAGTCCATATCCTCCGTGATCGGCAGATCAGAACAATCCGGAATATAAGAAAAGGTCTTATCCGCCGAAGAGGCAAGTTCTACGGCCTCCCCATAGATCTTAGCTTCTGCAAACGCTTTCTTCGCCCATTGTCCGGTCAATATGTAGCCTGCTTTGCGGTTCTTCATCAGGTTCATCGGTACGGAAGCAAATACCAGGCTGGCACCCCCCTGTAGAAACAATACCTTATAATTCTCGGGGATCGCAAGCAGACTGCGCAGATCAGCCTCCGCTTCCTTGATGATCGTGTCATAGGCTTTGGAGCGATGGCTCATCTCCATAACCGACATACCGGTTCCCCTGTAATCTAACATCTCCTCTGCGGCTTCTTTCAGGACTTCCTCCGGCAGCACTGCAGGACCTGCTGAAAAATTGTATACTCTGGCCATTTTCTCTCCTCTCGCTTTCCTTGCATAGTTGAAACAAACCTCATTGTACCCTCTCAAAACACTTTAGTCAATTACTACGTCAAATTTTTTTGAGTTTGCGGCCGGTCAGACCGTGAACCAATGTCATTAAGTTAATAGCGAACTGTCTGAAATGGTTAGATTCTT